>JBCCBP010000042.1:0-31110 GCA_039033995.1 Pseudomonadota bacterium
AATTCTTTGAACCGATGGATCCACTGCGCGCGCGCCACGTTCGGCGGCCAACCGATACAGCGCTTGTGCACAGGTGCGACATTCATGTCGTATGCATGGATCCAGTCAGGACGTTCTGCAAACAGGACCGCTGCTTCACTGGCGACGATATGCTTATCGACGTCGTGCACGCTTTGGGGCTCGGTCTGCGGTAGACCAAAGGTATCGATCGCTGATCCCATGATTTTTCGCTCGAGCGATTTGAAGCCGGAAATGAATGGCTTCACTGGTCGCGGAACGTCCGGAAGGAAAGCCTCACTGATGTCGTGCAGCAATCCCCACAAGGCGTCCTCTGCGGGCACGTACTCTGAAACGTAGACGCTGTGCTCAGCGACGCTATAGAAAGTCTTTGTGTGCCCGTTGAAGCGGCATTTCATTGACAGTGCGTGAGCGATATCGAATATCGGGATGTCCTGAACGTTCGGATCCTCGATGTAGAATCGCTGGCCGCTGTACGTACTGATGAAGTTGCCGCGCGGGTCCGTCTGCTCTGGCATTTTCTTGTGTTGGGTGATAGCGGTCATCGCTCCGACCTCCGTGTGTTGATCTTGATGTGCGTGTTGACGGCGCGTAGGCGCTTGCGGGGTTTCTTCCGCTTCGGTCTTGCCGGCCAAGCCAAGATTGGTGGCACTGTGTTTGCTAGCCCAATGCGGCGAAGCGGTTTAAAGAAGATGTCCGGCCTGAGGGGCTTCAGAGTCTTCATCGGTCAATCTCCTTGATCTTGATGACCACGTACTGCTTTCCGATCTTGCGAATGCCTACGACACCAACACCGGAACATTGCCCCCACTTGGCAACCCATAACGCAGTGCTTTCCCTGACTGTGTAGTCTCCGCCCTTGTATCCAGTAATCGTGCTGCCGAGGCATTCGCGAAGATCTTGCAAGAACTGATTGACGGTCTTCCGTCTATCGAAAAGGTCCGATCGATAGTCAATTGCTACGTCTTCGTAGTAGCCGCGATAGCTATAGAGTGATTCTGGGATCAGAGACAGCGGGCCCAACGTTACCTCCGCCTCCGGATTGCATTTCGAAAGCTTATCGATCAGCCAACCGATGGTTTTGTGCTTATGGTGAGCAAGCATTTTCGACCTCCAAAATTTGGAAATATTTTTTTGTGACGCACGCAGAAACAGACACTTGTCGCGCGAAATCGCGAAAAGTATTCCCAATCAGGTGCAGTGAATTTGCTGTGAAAACAGCGGGTTGAGTTGGTTTAGCTACCAGTCTACGAACCAGGCGGTCGGAGGTTCGAATCCTTCCGGGCGCGCCATAAACCGAAAAAGCCCCCTCATTTGAGGGGGCTTTTTTGTTTACGCGGCACCGGAATATTCGAACCTGGCAGCCCGCAGGGCTGCGGTTCGCACCGAGGCTCCCGCAGGGAGCCGACAGACAGCGGAGCGAAGCGACGCTGCCCGAAGGGACAAAACACGCCTTGGCGTGTTTTGGTCAATCCTTCCGGGCGCGCCATAAACCGAGAAAGCCCCCTCGAATGAGGGGGCTTTTTTGTTTACGCGGCACCGGAATATTCGAGCCTGGCAGCCCGCCGGGCTGCGGTTCGCACCGAGGCTCCCGCAGGGAGCCGACAGACAGCGGAGCGACGCGACGCTGCCTGAGGCAGGCTAGGCCCTCTTTTTACAACTCCCGAATAATACGAGCCGGGTTACCCACGGCCAACACACCTGCGGGCAGGTCTCTAGAGACAACCGCTCCTGCCCCGACGACAGTGTTCTCTCCGATGCTAACGCCTGGGCAAACAACCACACCGCCACCCAGCCAGACATTGTCGCCAATTGAGATCGGCTCACCGCCTTCCCACTTCGCACGCCTTGGTTCCGGGTCAAGTGGGTGCGTGGCAGTCAGAAGCTGAACGTTAGGGCCGATTTGAACATCGTCACCGATTGTTATCCGACCGACATCGATCGCCGTTAATCCCCAATTCACAAACGTTCTTTCACCGATATGAATCTGATAGCCGTAGTCGCACCGAAACGGTGGCCGAATGACGGTGCCTTCGCCGATTGAGCCCAGAAGTGTGTGCAATATTCGCTCGCGCTCATCGCTTTGCTCTTCAGCTGTCGAATTGTAGTTGGCCACCAGATTCGTGGCTCGCAAATATTCGCTGCGTAGTTCAGGATCGTCGGCAATGTACTGGTCGCCCGCAAGCATGCGTTCGCGGTTAGACCGACCATCCGGTTTGTAAGCATCGTCACTCATGCCAGGTCCAGCAGCGCGGTGTTTGATTGGCGTAAAGAACGTAAGGCATACGGCTTCTTTTGGTCAATAGCGCACGTGCGGTCGGTGTCATAGGGGCTGGCAAAGTGTTGCCGAGGCCGGTCGTGCAAGAGGGTCCAATCAACTACCCACCTTTTCCTTTTCCTCCCCCGCTTGGGTAAGCTTGTCGTCGGACCAATCGCGGGGGGCGATCCATGAGTTCAACGGCGAAAAGCACGGCGTGCATCTTGTGCTCCATCAATTGCGGCATCAAGGTTGAGACAGACGGCGAGCGCAACTTCACGCGCATCGTGGGCGACAAGGCGCACCCAACCTCGCAAGGCTATGTGTGCGAAAAGGCGCAGCGCCTGAATTTCTACCAGAACGGTGCGGATCGTATCACCTCACCCATGCGTCGCACGCCCGAGGGCGACTACGAGCCGGTCGAGTGGGATACGGCGATCGCCGAAATCACCCAGCGCATGACGGCCGTCCGCGACACGTATGGCGGTGACAAGATTCTCTACTACGGTGGTGGCGGTCAAGGCAATCATCTCGGCGGCGCCTATGTCGAGGCCTGGCTCAAGGCGCTCGGTGTGCGTTACCGCTCAAACGCGTTGGCGCAGGAAAAGACGGGCGAGTTTTGGGTGGCGGGCAAAATGCTCGGCGTTGGTGCACATGGTGATTTTGAGCACTGCGAGGTCGCGGTTTTTCTCGGCAAGAACCCGTGGCAATCGCATGGCTTCGTGCGTTCGCGGCATGTCATTCAACAAATTGCCAAAGATCCGAATCGAAGTCTAATCGTCATTGATCCGCGCCGCAGTGAGACGGCTGAGAAAGCCGACTACCATCTCGCGCCGCGACCGGGCACCGACGCCTGGCTGTTAGCCGCCATGTTGGCACTGATGGTCAATAATAACTGGGTCGATCTGGAGTGGATCGCCGAACACACCGTCGGCTTTGACGAGATCGGACCGGTGCTGGCGCAAATCGACGTCAGCGAGTGTGCGCGTATCTGTGGCGTCGACGAGTCGTTGATCGCCGAAGTGGCGCAACGCATCGCGCAAGCGAAGAGCGTTTCGTTTTTCGAGGACCTTGGCGTGCAGATGTCGGTGCACTCGACCTTGGTGAGTTATCTCGAACGTCTCGTCTGGCTGCTAACTGGCAACTACGGGCGGGAAGGCACGGCGAATGCGTATGTGCCGTTTTTGAGTCTCGGTAAAGCGAGCAAAGGGGATATCGGTGGTGGCGGTGCGAGGCTTGCGCCGAAGAGTCCGGTGGTTGGCGCCAAGATCATCATTGGTCTAATCCCATGCAACATTATCCCTGAAGAAATTTTGACAGATCACCCAGACCGCTATCGCGCAATGATCATTCAAAGCGGCAACCCGGTGCATTCACTCGCGGACAGCCAACGCATGCGCGAGGCGATTCGCGCGCTCGATTTTTCGGTGGCGATTGATGTGGCGATGACAGAAACCGCGCGGCAGGTGGACTATGTGTTGCCGGCGGCGAGCCAATTTGAGAAAGCAGAAGCGACCTTCTTCAATCTTGAATTTCCGGACAACGCTTTCCACCTCCGTCAGCCGGTGTTTGAGCCATTGGAAGGAACGTTGACCGAAGCCGAAATCGTCTCACGATTGCTTGAGGCAATGGGTGAGATCGGTAATAAGGACTACCGCACGCTGAAGTTGGCCGCCAAAGGCGGGCTGACAACCTTCGCAGCGGCGTTCATGGCGCAATTGGCGACTAAGCCGAAGCTGATGAAATACGTGGGCCCGATTCTCTACCGTACGCTCGGCACGACATTACCAAAGGGCATGGAGATGGCAGCTGCGGTGTGGGGCATTTGCATGATGTATGTGCAGTCGTTCCCGCAGCCGGCAAAGCGCGCTGGTTTTGGTGGGCCATTGCCGATAGCTGCCAACAAGTTGTTTCGCGCGATCATCAATAGACCATCCGGTGTCGTTTTTGCGCGTAGCACGTTGGCGGAAAGTCGCAGGGCGGTGCGTGCCGCCGGCAATCGCGTGAATCTCTATATTCCGGAGCTAGCAGACACACTTCATCAGGCTCTCGCCGATATACCGGAACGAGATCCGGCGTTTCCGTTTGTGCTGTCGGCCGGTGAGCGTCGTAGTGAAACTGCCAACACAGCGATCCGGGATACGAACTGGCATAAGAAAGGACTCTACGGGGCGTTGCGTATTCATCCGGAGGATGCCGCGGCGCTCGATTGCGATACCGGCGATACGCTTCGACTAACGACAGGCCGTGGCACGGCAGACGTGGTCGTCGAGGTTAACGACGTCATGGCGCGCGGACATATCTCGCTGCCGAATGGCGCTGGCATGACGTATCGCGATAGGGACGGCTCGATGGTTCAGCGTGGCATTGCGCCGAATGAGTTGACCGACTCTCATCGACGCGATTTTCTTGCCGGCACGCCGTGGCACAAGCACGTGCCGGCGAGGCTGGAGAAAGTCTAGACACCTTCCATCAGGCTGGCTGCGGTTAGGGGGCACCGCGATCGCAGGCGGTGATTTCAGTGGACGCGACGCCCGCAGTCCGACACACTGCACCGCTTTCCCGCCTCCCCGATACCCGGAACCCTGATAAATGATGAACTCGCTGAAACAAGAATGGTTCGGCAACGTCCGTGGCGACCTGCTTGCGGGCCTCGTTGTGGCTCTGGCTTTGATCCCGGAAGCCATCGCGTTTTCGATTATCGCCGGCGTTGACCCAAAGGTCGGCCTTTATGCTTCTTTCTGCATAGCAGTGGTTATTGCATTTGTCGGCGGACGACCGGGCATGATCAGTGCCGCGACAGGCGCGATGGCGCTGTTGATGGTGACGCTCGTCAAGACGCACGGGCTCGAGTATTTGTTGGCTGCCACGATGTTGACCGGCGTTCTGCAAATCGCGGCGGGCTTCTTAAAGCTTGGCAGCTTGATGCGTTTCGTGTCGCGGTCCGTCGTGACGGGATTCGTTAACGCGCTCGCGATTCTGATCTTCATGGCCCAGCTGCCGGAACTCACCAACGTCACATGGCATGTGTATGCGATGACCGCCGGCGGGCTGGCGATTATCTATCTTTTTCCGCTGGTGCCCATCATCGGACGCATGGTGCCGTCGCCGCTGATCTGTATTGTTGGGCTCACCTTGTTGTCGATGCTCGTTGGGCTCGATATTCGTACCGTCGGCGATATGGGTGAGTTGCCGGACACGTTGCCGGTGTTCTTGTGGCCCAACGTGCCGCTGAACTTTGAGACGTTGATGATCATCCTGCCGTACTCTGCCGGCTTGGCGGCGGTAGGACTGCTCGAGTCACTGATGACGGCAACGATCATTGATGACCTGACCGACACTAACAGCGACAAGAATCGTGAATGCAAAGGGCAGGGCATCGCCAACATCGGTGCGGGCCTGCTCGGCGGCATGGCCGGTTGCGCGATGATCGGCCAGTCCGTGATCAACGTGAAATCGGGTGGTCGTGGTCGTCTGTCGACATTCACCGCCGGCATTTTACTGTTGGTCATGGTCGTGTTCCTCGATGAGTGGATCAGCCAGATTCCGATGGCCGCTCTCGTCGCGGTGATGATCATGGTGTCCATCGGTACGTTCTCTTGGAGTTCGATCATCAATCTGCGCAAATACCCGATGTCGACCAATACCGTCATGATCGCGACCGTGGTCGTGGTTGTCGCGACGCACAATCTTGCGATCGGCGTGGGTGTCGGCGTGTTGCTGGCGTCGCTGTTCTTTGCCAACAAGATTGCGCGCTTCGTTGTCATCAAGAGCGATGCCGAGGCCGACGCGTCATCGCGTACTTATCGTGTCGTGGGGCAGGTGTTTTTCGCCTCTGCTGACGCCTTCGCTGCGTCTTTCGATTTCAAGGAAGCGATCGAACATGTGATCATCGATCTGTCGCAGGGGCATTTCTGGGATATCACGGCGGTCGCTGCGCTAGACAAAGTGGTGATCAAGTTCCGCCGCGATGGTACGCGCGTCGACGTGGTCGGTATGAATCAGGCCACGCGCACAGTAGTCGATCGGTTTGGTGTGTATGACAAACCGGATGAAGTCGAAAAACTGCTTGGGGGGCATTAAGCATGGACAATCAACCTGCAAACGGCGTGGTGACCGCGTGTATCGACGGCTCCGAGATCACAGCGGCCGTCTGCGATGCGGCCGCCTGGGCAGCGCGCAAGATCGAGACGCCGATCGATCTGTTACATGTGCTCGAATGGGCGCGCACGCCGTCAAGCGATGATCTGTCGGGCGCCATTGGGCTTGGCAGTCGTTCGCGGTTGCTCGAAGAGTTGACCGTGCTTGATGAGACGCGGGGCCGCGTAGCGATGGAGCACGGCAAGCTGCTGCTTGAGGAAGCCAAGGCCCGTGTGAGTGCCGCTGGCATATCCGAAATCACACTGCAGCAACGACGCGGAGCCTTGCTCGAAGCCCTGCAGGACTGCGAGGGCGACACGCGGCTGTTCGTCATCGGACGGTTGGGTCTCGACAACGAAGGGCGAGATGAGGCGATTGGTTCTCAGGTAGAGACGGTCGTGCGGGGCATCCGTCGGCCGATTCTCGCGACGGTCGGCGAGTTCGAGCCCCCTGAGAAATTCATGCTGGCTTACGATGGTAGTGCTGCTGCTGACAACGCCGTCGCGCGAGTGGCACGGAGTCGATTGCTGAAGGGCATGCCGGGTCATGTCGTGATGATCGGTGACGAGAGCAGCGCGCATCGTACACAGCTTGAGAGTGCGGTAAAGACGTTGGCGGATAGCGGTCACGCGGTTGACGGTCATCTGCTGCAGGGCCAGATTGTGGAATCACTGATGGCGTTCCGCCGCGACAATGGCGTTGGCCTGACCGTCATGGGCGCTTACGGTCATTCGCGGTTTCGAGAGTTCTTTGTCGGTAGCAATACCGAGCGCATGATTAGCGGTAGCGCGGTGCCCCTATTGTTGCTGCGGTAACCGATTTCGACGCGAAGTTCGCGTGCTAGTGACCGAGTTCGGGTCACGACCAGTGACATCAGAATTGTCCGTCCGTTCTACACAGAGTTGACGACGTCCTATGCGTGTGGTGCCGGATCACCACCGCGCCGTACCACATGGTAGTCTTAATACAGACACCGACGACAACCAAAAAGAAGGAACACCATGCGCCGATTGACCTGCGCCCTCGGCCTCGCCGCCGTTGTGGCCATGATGCCTGGCATCGCTACCGCCGATGCTGTCGAAGAACAACTGATCGATGGGCTTGAGTATCGTCTAATCGGCCCCTGGCGCGGTGGTCGCGTTACTGCCGTGCACGGCGTACCGGGCGACGATCAGGTCTACTACATGGGAGCGACCGGTGGTGGCGTTTGGAAAACAACGAACGCAGGCCAAACCTGGGACAACATTTCGGACGGTCAGATCCCGGTCGGCACCATCGGTGCGATCGGTGTGGCACCGTCAGACCCGAATGTCGTTTATGTGGGTACCGGTGAGGCACCGATTCGTGGTGTGACCACATCGCAAGGCGAGGGTATCTGGAAATCCACCGATGCCGGCGAGACGTTCACGTTCATCGGGCTGCCGAAGGCCGGCCAAATCGCCAAGATACAGATTCATCCTGACGACCCTGATCTCGCGTACGTTGCCGTGCAAGGACAGATCTGGGCGCCAAACCCGGAGCGTGGCGTCTACCGCACGACTGATGGCGGTGTTAGCTGGGAGCAGGTCCTCAAGGTCAATGACGATACCGGTGCCACCGATGTCACGATGGACCCGACAAACCCACGCGTGCTTTATGCCGGTATGTGGCATCACGGTCGCAAGCCGTGGTTCATCAAGTCGGGTGGCGAAGGCGGCGGTCTTTACAAGAGCGTTGATGGCGGCGACAACTGGGAACAACTTGGCGGTGGTCTGCCGGATGTCATCGGTAAGTCGGGCATTGCGGTGTCGGCCGATGATCCGTCGCGCGTGTACGCGATCATCGAGGCCGGCCCTGGCGAGGGTGGTGTCTGGCGCAGCGATGACCGTGGCGCGAGCTGGACATTGATGAACGGCCATCGCGTGCTGTGGTCGCGCGCTTGGTATTACATCCACATCGCGGTCGATCCGAACGATGCCGACACCGTTTGGGCCATGAACACGCGCCTGTATAAATCCGTCAACGGCGGCAAGGATTGGGAGCAGGTCGATGCACCGCATGGTGACCATCACGACCTCTGGTTCAATCCGGCTGACAGCGACAACATCATCAACGCGAATGATGGCGGCGCCAATGTCACCTTCGATGGTGGCCAGACATGGAGTTCGATCAATAACCAACCGACGGCGCAGTTTTATCGCATCATCACCGACAACCAGGATCCGTATCGTCTCTACGGCGGACAGCAGGACAATTCGACGGTGTCGATTGCGAGCTACGCATGGGACGGCGGCATTGGGGTGGAAGACTTCTATCCGGTCGGTGGCGGCGAAAGCGCGCACATCGCGTTCGATCCGGATGACCCGACGCTCGTGTATGCGACCACGATCAACGGTACGCTGACCGAGTACAACCACGACAATAAGAAGCGGCGCTACATCATTCCGTATCCGGAGTCGGTGTTCGGCCAGGACTCGAAAGACTTGAAGTACCGCGCAAACTGGAACCCGCCGGTGATCGCGAGCCCGCACGACTACTCAACGATCTACTACGGCACGCAGTACTTGCTGAAGAGTACCGATCGCGGCTTGAGCTGGCAGGAAGTCAGCCCGGATCTGACGCGCAATAATCCCGAGAACATGGGCCGCAATGGTGGGCCGTTTACGCCAGAAAATGTCGGTGCGGAGTTCTACCATACGATCTATGCGATCGAAGAAAGCAAGAACGAGCAGGGCACGATCTGGGTCGGTGCCGACGACGGCCTGCTGCATATCACACGTGACGGTGGTGAGAACTGGACGGATATCTCGCCACCCCATCGTGGTGAGGCGATGATCAATGCGATCGATCTGTCACCGCATGCGGAAGGCACGGCCTACGTCGCTGTGACGGGTTTCAAGTTGAACGACTTCAAACCCTACATCTATAAAACCACCAACCACGGCGCCAGCTGGCGACGTATTGATCGCGGGTTGCCGGACGGTTCGTTTGTGCGCGTCGTTCGGGAAGATCCCGTCGTGCAGGGGCTGTTGTACGCCGGTACGGAGAAAGGCATGTTCGTCTCGTACGACGACGGTCGTGCATGGCAGCCGTTCGATCTTAACTTGCCGGCGGTACCCATCACCGATCTTCGTGCTCGTGTGGATGGCCTCGCTGTTGCCACGCAAGGGCGCGCGTTCTGGGTGTTGGACGATCTATGGGTGGTGCGTCAGGCATCCAACGAGATTGCCGACAAAGCGCTGCATCTCTATACGCCACCGACCTGGGCGATGGGCAAGCCGAGCAGTCGCCCGGGCAAATTCGAAGGCGCCAATCCATCCCCGAATGTGCCGTTGTACTACGTGATCGGCGACGAAGTAGATGAAGACGCGGAACTGATGATTGAGATACTCGATGCCAACGGCACCGTCGTTCGCACGTTGTCGAGCAAAGAGGGCGAGCAGGAGATTTGTGAGAAGGGCAACGAAGACCCGCGTCGCCCCATCAAACACCGTTACGCGCCAGTGTCCGAAGGCTTTAACAAATGGAGCTGGAACATGAAGTCCGAGGACGTGCCTTGCATCGACAATGTGTTGATCCACGGTGGCTACAGCGGGCCCACCGTCGCACCGGGCAACTACACCGCGCGCGTCACGTTGGGCGATGCCACCAGCGAAGCGTCGTTCATCGTTACCAAGGACCCACGTTCGTTTGCATCCAATGCCGAGATCACGGATTGGGCGAACACGCTAGGCGATGTCAAAACACTGCTCGCCACCGCGTTGGGCGCGTTGGATGACGCGCGAGAGGCGCGTGGTCAGATCGAATACCTGATGGGTGAGCATGACGATGCCGAGTTGCAAACCTTGGGTGAGCAGGCCATCGAGAGCATCGACGCCTGGGAGGCGAAAATCACACAGCTCAAACATGAGACGTATGAAGACGAAGACGCGTGGCCGAACATGTTTGATGGTCAGGTGCGCTATCTGATGGATACCATTGATTATTCTGGCGCGCCGGTCACCGGCGGTATGCGTGATCGCCAAACGGATCTCGTCAAGCAATGGGCAGGGCTCGAAGCAGAGCTCAGAACCATCGCACAACAGTTCATCGAGCCGATTAACGCCTGGGCTAGCGCTAGGCAGGAGCCATACGTCGTGCGACCGATGGCAAACTGATCATTACGACTGTCAAACCAACAAGAAGCCCCTCATCGAGGGGCTTTTTCTTTGCGGTTTCTTCAATGCCGGTATCGAACGTTAATAGCGACGAACAGTGCTGAAATCTCGCGTTGGTCGGTAACCGCTGAGCGCATCGACCGATGCGTCTGTTAACAACTCATCAGCCGCAAACCGGCCAACGATGGGCGCCAGTGTCACACCGCTGTGCATAACGGCGATATAGGTGTCGCGCTGTTTCGGCGAAAAGCCTAAAACTGGATGCCCGTCGATGGGTAGCGGTCGCCAGCCGATGAACACGTCCTCAACAATTACGGCGTTGAGCGCCGGCACAAAGCGCTGCGCGACGGCCAGCATTCTCTGCGCGTGTGCCAACGCCAAATCGCGTGTCGGAAATGCATTGGGTCGCCCCTGTAGTCGCGCGACATGTTGGTCGGTGTTCGGTGGTCCGTCTTGTTCACCCAGTACGACGCGACCGTCTAGGCGTTGGTGGACGTGAATGCCGGGCGCGACGATGATCGCGTTGATCAATAGGGGCATCGGTTGTGTGATGACGATGACGCCGGGCGTTGAGCGTTGCGGCACATCAATGCCAGCTACTTGTTGGATTACGTCGGTTGCCGCACCCGTTGCTAGTACTAACTTGTCCGCCGGGATAGTGCCTTGCGTCGTGACAACGTCCTGCAGCCGCCTGTTGGCTGTATTGATGTCATTCAACTGGCACGGATATCTGACTTCCGCCCCGTGAGCTTTCGCCGCATCCAGTAATACGTTGGTGGCCAATACAGGATCGAGTGCACCATCGTTCGGAGAATACGCAGCACGGGTTGCCGAACCGAAATCGACATTGCGTTCCATTGTCTGCAACTCTTGACGGCCAACCATGCGAGCCGGCTCTCCCCAAGCAACTTGCTCTGCGATTTGTGTCGCCAGTCTGTCTTGGCGTTCCTTGTTCGCAAACCACTCCAATGAGCCCGTCCAGCGGATCGGAATATCCAAGCTCGCCTGCAGTGTTTTCCAGTTCTCCACACTCGCTTGATTCAGCGCGTGGTAATCGCGCGGCTGCTTCGCCCACGTTGCGTTGATCCATGCGAACGTACCACGGCTCGCACGTGTTGCCGGGCCAGCCGCGTCGATGACGCAGACCGAAGCGCCGCGTTGTGCGAGGTGATAGGCGATCGACGCACCGACGATACCCGCACCAGCGACAACGATACGTAAGCCTCGGTCTGTGTTTGTGCTTTGACAGCCAGCTACCGCGAATGCGGATAGCAGCTTGAGTGTCTGGCGTCGATCAATCGTCATTGTGGTTGGGGGCTCCTGGGCGGTTTTGGGTTTTTGTTCAAGGGTTAGGTGGCTCGCAGGCAATGTACCCAACGCATCCACTCATTGCTGGCGGATCGCATGGGCTGCAATCCCTCATGATGGTAGTCGGTGCATACTGTAATTTGAGAGCGTAAGCACTGCGAAGAAAATGAGGTTGAGCAGCGATAACGATACCGGGTCTTTTCTGGCCGTGTGCGCGACGATCGCGGTCAACAGGAACAGCGCAACACCCGCATAGGCCCACTCCTTTGTTTGTGTTGGGACCTGCGGTGTCACCAGAACGATCGCCGCTAGCACTTTTAGCGTGGCCAATTGCACGCGGAAAAAATCCGGGAAGCCAAGCTCGCGAACGCCGTCGATCGTGGACTGTACGAAGAAGTACGTATAGGCGCTGATTGCCAAGAGCGCAGCAATGATTATTGTCGAGATCCAGTACATCAGAGTCACGAAGTAGCTCCTCTCAACAATGCAGATAAGCCGCGCTTCATTTCGCAACCAGTGCGTCTACAATCGCTTCCAACGCGACGCGTGTTTCTTCATGCCCTTTGCCTTGCATGGATTGGTTCCAGACGGCGGTCTGCACAATGACGGTTCGTGTTTTGGGATTTATGTAGAGCCGTTGACCGCCATAACCTTGTGCGGCGAACGCATCATCTTTGGGCCATAGCCACCAGTAGTGCTGATAGCCAAAGCCGCGGTCGCCGGGGATCGCACCGGGATGCAGGAAGGGGCGCTCCGGGTCTGGTCGTGTGGCCAGATCTACCCATGCCTGACTAACTAACTGCTCGCCGGCGACATCGCCACGGCTCAGAATCATCAGCCCGAAGCGACCGTAGTCTCGTGTTGTCGCATTGATACAGCAGCTCGCGATCTCCATACCGCCGGGACGGTCGAGCAACCAGTTGGCATCGTGCTCTGCGCCGAGTGCTTGCCAGATGCGTTCCGAAAATAGTCTCGCCAAGCTCTTGCCCGATGCACGTTGAACAATCCAGCCGATCACTTGCGGTTCGATGCTCGCGTAGTAAAAATGCGTGCCCGGTTCGTGCAGGCGCTCGTCAAACCAGAGTATCGTTTCGTTATACGGCAGGCGCCGTTCTACAACGCCGTCGATCCACGCGCGACCTTCGCGGCTATTCTGGTCAGTATAGTCTTCGATGAATTTAACGCCGGAGGTCATTTGCAGCAGGTCGCGCAATGACACGTCGCCGTAGCCGGATCTTGCGAGCTCCGGCACATACGTCTTGGCCTTGTCTTCCAGCGACGCAATCGTGCCGTCGTCGAGTAACAAGCCGAGCAATGTCGACGTGACTGATTTCGCCATCGACCACGACGTGAACAGGGTGTTGTCATCGGTGCCCATGCGATAGCGCTCGAAGGCGATAGCGCCATCGTGAATCACGAGCAGCGAGGTGACGCGATTGCGTTCGAGGTAGGCCTCGAGATCCAGCGACTGATTATCGATGCGGTAATCGATATTCAGCGATTGTCTTTCGGTATAGGGCAGTTCGCGAACCGGTCCACCCCGCGCGATCATGCTCGCCGGATACACCTGGTGCAGATGTGTCCAAGAGCCCAACAAATACGGCTCGGTGAGTACTTGCAACGGCGTCCCGATTGGTGCGTCTGTCTCGGCATTCGCCACCCACCCGGAACAACTCACTAGCAAAAAAACGATGGTCCTCGGCAACCACCACTGCGCGCGCCGCGCTTGCCTCGAACACGTCATCGAACTATCGCTCCACGTCTTGAATCAAAGCCGCTTCTCATATGCCGACCTCGGCAGTGTTTGCTCAGTACATCATAGGTGCTGACGTGCCCGACTGCATCTCGAAACAAGATGGCCGCAGAGTCGCGCTGATGTGTTGTGCGACTGTGCTATTGCGACTGTTGTCGTTGCTTCAACTGATAGTCGTACAACGACGGCACCGCATCCGGTGACTGATTCAGCATTTCGGTATAGGGCTGCGGCCGGTAGTCGAGTTCAAAACGACGATTGCCATGCAATCCGACAATGCGTGCCAATGGACCTTCGTCGAGGCCTTGCAGCATTACCGTTTCATCCGGGTGCGCGCCACCGGTGATCAACACCCGCACATTCCAAGCGGTGTTAAACGCGCCATGTCCCGGCTGCCAGTACGGCGCGCCGCTGCCATCGAAGATCGGTGCGACCGGGCCAGCTTCGCCAGGTCGCGCGGGTGCATGCAGTGTGATTTGATCAAACAGGTTTTGATGATTGGCACCGGCGTGTTGATCGAGCGTCGGTGTCGTGAACACCTCGGCGTTCTTGTACACGCACTTGGTCGATTGGGTGTTGAACGTGAGTGAGTGCAGCACCGGATTCATGATGCGGACATTCTCCGCCAGCACGTTGTGCACATTGCCCATGTGTACGGCGTAGTGGGCAGGACGTGTGCCGTCGGAGACAATATCGCGATAAGTCAGGTTGGCGCTCGCATAACTCAGGATGCCGCTATCGGCATTCGTGATGCGCAGATTGCGCGCCCACGAATCGAACGCGGTCGTGAAATAAATGCCATTGTAGCCGCGTTCCATGTGGTGGCCGAAGTAGGGCGAGTCCGGAAACGATAAATGCAGATCTTCGATGCCGACGTGTTGCAGCCCGTCCCAGGCCGCAACCTGCGCGGGAATCGCATCGTTAGCGTCATGCAACAGCGGGTCAGCCAGTTCAATCGTCTTGCCATCCACGGCGAGCACGCGCGATGTTTGTCGAACGAGCGGTCGCTCCGGGAACGACCAGTGATGAGAGCCCGCTTTGTCAGCGAAGTCTTCGTACAACGAGGTAATGATGCCGGCCTTCGGGCCGTCCCGGTTGATCCACTGCAACTGCACGATGTCACCTGCCGCTACGCCCGATGCATCGGTCACGGTGATCGTTTGCTGACCACGTTGCCCTGCAACAATGTCCGCCAACGGCGTGATCTCGGGATCATATTCGACAAGATAGGGTGCTGTGCGCACGCCTGGCTTCTGAACCCAGATAAAGCCGCCGCTCCACGAATACTCGGAGAATATATCGTTCAAGTTCTTGTCGGGCTCGCGTTGGCGCTTGTCGAGCTTGACGAGATACTGCCTGAGTTCATCCAGCGAATCACCGCGATCAATCTGATTCAGTGGTCGCGGGAAATGCAGCGTTGTGCCACCCACACCCGATCCCGCGCCTTGTATCACCAGATGGGAGCGCTGTATTCGCAACACTTCGGTGATCCGATAGGTACCGACATCAAAACGAAGAATTACCGGGCCGTCGATGGCTTCGGCGGCGGCGATCGCCTTAATGATCGCTTTGGTGTCGTCGATGCCGTCATCGGGTTTGGCACCGAACGCATCGACCTCGATGATCTTGCCGTCGGCGTCCGGTAGCGGCGCATCACCATTCCTGAAGCCCGCGAAAGAGAAGTCAGGCAAGTAGTGTTCGCCCATTATTGTCTCACGGGACAATAAGTCTGGCACCGTCTCGGCTTCGGCGATTCCAATAGTGGATAGGCTCATCGGAAGCGCGAATACCACAGTCGCGAGCGCGCGGAAATGCTGTTTTTTCAGTGCTTTTCTAAAAGTGATCATGGCAAACCAACGATGTGTCGTATTCCCGCCACCCTAACGTAGCTCGTACTATGTCACAAGCAAGTCAAAACCCTGCTGGTTTTATCTCTGTTTTGTCGCCTATTGACACCGGTGACAATTTTCGTATCCTTGGCCGTGGACACAAACTAACCCGTTTTATGGGTGGCAACTTGCCGGGGGGGCAAATCTGTGAAAAACCTAAGACGCGGGTCCGCGTTCGCGCTGTATGCGACGACGCTGGCCATTTCATCCAATGTGCTTGCTCAAGACGACGCGATCGAAGAGGTCGTCGTACAAGGCATTCGTGGCTCACTCGCTACCGCGGTCGAGCAGAAGCGGAGTTCTGACAAGCTGGTCGAGGTCATCATTGCTGAGGATATCGGCAAGCTGCCTGACCAGAACCTCGCCGAGGTGCTGGAGAACATCACCGGTATTCAGATCACGCGAACGGCCGGTGTCGGCACCGGCGTACAGATTCGCGGCACCAACGCGAACCGGATCGAGTTCAATGGCATCTCGACGGTCAGCTCTGGCTCAAGCCGCAGCGGCATCGACTTCGAAGACGTCAACCCAGCGATCATTTCTGCGGTTGAGGTGATCAAGTCACCGGATGCGAAAACGATTGAGGGTTCTGTCGGCGGCACGATCAACCTGAAGACCATCCGCCCATTGGATCTGACAGACATGTTGGCCGCTGTGCGTATTCAGGCTGAAGACAGCACACTCAGTACCGAGAGTTTGCAGCCGCGTATCTCGGGTGCTTTCGGTGACATCTGGTCGACGGACGCCGGTGAATTCGGCTTTGTTATCAGCGGCAGCTATACCGAGCAGGAATCGGTGTCGTTCCGTCCACGGGCCGACCGCGATAACCGCTCTATGCCGCCAGGCGCAAACCCGGCGGAATTCCTGGGTATCCAGTTCCTCGTGCAGGAGCAGGAAAACTTCGACTACGAAACCAGCAATATCGCGACGACGCTCGAGTGGGCGCCGAACGACAACCTGAAGTTCAGTTTCGATGCGATCATCAATGATCAGGAACGCAGCCAGGATAGCTATCGTATTCAGGCTTCCGGCGTCAGCACACTGCGTAACCTGAGCATTCCGACCGCGTTCGAAACAGTTGACTTCGGCGTTGGCCCTGGCCAGTTCCCGGCAGCCGTGCGTGGCTTCCTGGAGCCGGATCTTGCCAACGATGACGATGATCCGAACCTGCGTTTCTCCAGTGACACCGGTTCTCGCGTCACAGACAGTCAAGTCTTTGCGTTGGCGGGTGAATGGACGAACGAACGCTGGACCGCACGTGCGGAATTCGCGACGACGACTTCCGACACCGCGAACCCGAACCTGAGCACCACGCTGAACTTCCTGAACCCGAACTGTCCGCAGGACGGCACCAGCAACGACAACTGCGTACCGTTCGTTTATGACCTGTCGGGTGGTTCTCTCGCTTGGGGCATTAACTTCGATTCACCGTTCGCGCCAACGTCTGCACAGCTGACCGACCCGAACAACATGGTGTTGGATCAGGTCATCGTCGGTCGTAACACGACAGAAAACAAAGAAACGGCGTTCCGCGTTGATGTTAACTACGACCTCGACTGGAAAGCGGTCAGATCTCTGGACTTCGGGATTCGCTTCAACGAATCGTCAAGCCGATTCGAAGATGTCGAAGACCGTATCGGTGGCTTCAGCCAGTTGGTTGACAGCCCGAGTGGTGCTTTGTTTGCAGACCTGTTGGTTCGTGGACCGAGCAACTATGGGGACGGCGATGGCCGGTCGCTTTTCGTTCGCGATTTCCTGCTCGTCAACCCGGATCGCGCATTCTCTGATCCAGAGGGTGTGATCGACACGCTACAAAACGCGGTCATCACACATGACCCGGACAGCCCGGACATCCTGGCGCTGGCTTCCGATCAGAACCAGTTCTACGACGTAACGGAAGAGACCACCGCGTTGTACGCGCAAGCTAACTTCGAGACGGGCATTTTCCGTGGCAACTTGGGTTTCCGCTATGTCCAGTCAGATATCGACTCGGTAGCGTTTGGTCCTGAAGATGCGAACGGTAATCGCTCGCTGCAAACAACACCGGGCGACTACAGCTTCATCCTGCCGCGCCTGAACGTCATCGCTGACGTGCGCGACGACATGATCGTGCGCTTCGGCTACGGTTCAGACATTCGTCGTCCGAACTTCAACGATCTGAACACGGCGTTCACGTTCGACAACCAGGAAAACTCGGTTGTCGCACTGGGTAACCCGAGTCTCGAGCCGGAAGAAGTTGATTCGTTCGATATCTCCTGGGAATGGTATTTCGCCCCATCGGCGATCGTCAGTGTTGGCTACTTCCGCAAGGAGCGCACCAACATCTTCGGTGAAGACTTCGACGGTGCGCTGCTGGTTGATGACCCAACCACGACGAGTGGTTTGGCTCGCGAGACGGATCCTTCCTGCCCAGGTGGTGGTATCTTCAACCCGACGGTCATTCCGAACGTACTCGGTGATCCGAACACGGTTGGTCTGTGCGTCGACTTCACGCAGCCTGGTAACGATCCTGAGACAACCACCCAGTCGGGTATTGAGCTCGCGTTCCAATACGATCTGTCATCCTTCGAAGATCGTCTGGGCTGGGCTTCTGGTTTCGGCGTGATTGCCAACTACACCAACCAGGACTTCAGCGGCGGCTCCGCAGAAGACTGCACATCCGGTCGTGGCCTGCAGGTGTTGGGTGAAGTGTGCTTGCCACGCGGCTTGCTCGATTTCTCCGAGAACGCTTACAACTTTACGCTGTTCTACGAGAAATACGGCCTGTCGGCTCGCATGCGTTACACCTGGCGTGAAGGCTTCCGCACACAAGACTTCGGTGGTGGTGCCAACACAAGTGGTAGCTCAACCTTCAGCTTCCCGGTCAATACACTGGACCGTGGTCAGCTGAATGCGAGTGTCAGCTACGCGATCACGGATAACTTCCAGATCGATCTGCAAGGCATCAACCTGACCGAGGAACGTATCGACCAACACTGTGTCAGTGAAAGTGGTCCTCTGTGCTTCGTTGGTCTGCCAGATCGTCGAATCGCATTTGGTGCCGCTTACCGCTTCTAGTCGTTTACCCCTTCCCAGGCATGGGAGGCGAGCGAAGAGGGGCCTCAACAATCGTTGTGGCTCCTCTTTTCTCAGCTTGCGGCCCACGGCACTTTGCACGGTGAGCCAAGAGCAGGCTGCCGACCGGGGAAACCGGGTTGTCTGCTAGGACATCGACCGTGATTCTGACCAGTGGGTGGACAGGGGCTGTCTATCGATCACGCTATCGGCCTGGCAGGCGCACACGTGGTGCGATGAACGTATTTAAAATAGATAAAAAACAATAAAATAACCGGTTTTTGGGCTGCTTGATTCCTATTCGATCTTACGTATCCGATCAGTACTAAATAGCGCTGTGCGATCGTTGATATTGTTCAATTGACACCGGTGACAACAGGCGTATGCTGGCTTGAGAAAGCCTGATAGCTTTCGATGCAGACATCTCGCAGACATGTCCTATTCGAAAACGATAAAAGGGGACGGGGACTTCTGACTATGTCTATCGTTGATCAAAATGCGGCGCCTGCCGCGACGCTATCCCAGTCGTTGGATACGGTATCCCAGCGTTTGGTGAAGGCGCGTCTTAATGCGACACCACTCGATGCTTTTCCGGGTGACCTGCCGGTTACTCTGGACGAGGCGTACGCCGTGCAATCTGCCTCGATCGCGCGGTGGCCCGATGCCGTAGCAGGGTGGAAAGTGGGCATGGTGCCGAGCGAATACCGCGAGCAACTCGGCGAAGAACGGCTTTGTGGGCCCATCTACCAACGTTCGGTGTTCGACATCGGGCCGGGTGATGCCACGTCTATGGAAATTTACGAAGGCGGATTTGCGGCGGTAGAGGCCGAATTCGTGTTTCGGTTGTCGGAGACAATAGAGCCGATTGTGTCCGCAAGAACCGATCAAGCGCTGTTAGCGTTGGTGTCGGGTCTGCATGTGGGTGTGGAGATCGCGAGCAGCCCGATGGCAGACGTAAATCGACTGGGCCCGTGTTGCGTTGTTTCCGACTTCGGGAACAACGCGGGCTTGCTGGTCGGCCCCGAGGTTTCTGGCTGGCACAGCATTGCGCCGGAGGCCTTGAGCGTATCGGTCAGTGTTGACGGCGAGGTCGTCGGCAGTGCCAGTGCGGCCGCGATAGAAGGTGGTTTGCTGCAGGCGCTCAGATTTTTGATCGACCGCAGCGCGCGCCGTGGTCTCGCGCTACCGGCCGGAACCTGTGTGTCGTGCGGTGCTGTCACGGGCATCCATGACGTCACCACGGCGTCTTCGTCCGTCGTTGATTTCGGTGATTACGGTGCCTTTGAAGTCGGGTTTGAAGCCAGACAGCCTATGCAAGAGAATGTCATGTCGATTAGAGGCTGAGCGGAAGACATAGTGGGACGCACGAGCAGAAAGTCCGAAGTCGATTTCGTCGCCGCCGCGCGACGCTGGGCCGAAAACAATAAGGAAGGCCGTAAGCCGACTATTCGCGACGTCGCCGAGTTGGCCGGTGTCTCAAAAAAGACGGTCTCACGCGTGATCAATAATTCGCCACTGGTCAATGCGGCAACACGTAGCGGTATCCAGGGCCTGATCCGCGACATTGGCTACCAGCCGGACCCTCAGGCACGTGGCCTCGCATCCAAGCGTTCGTTTCTCGTGGGTATGATTTCCGACAATCCAACGCCGCAGTACGTGGTCAATATTCAACACGGTATTCTCGATGTGTTGCGCAAGACCGGCTATGAGCTGGTTGTGCATCCATGCGACAGAAAAAGTGACACGTTTATCGAGGACGCGCGTCGTTTTATCGAAGTGCAAAAACTCTACGGTGTTATCCTGACGCCCTCGGTGTCCGAGGACGAGCGGCTTGCAGAAGTGATGCGCGAACTTGGTTGTGCCTATATTCGCATCGCATCGATTGCGCTTGATATGGAGCGACGCATGATCGTGACCAATGACCGCACCGGCGGTCGTGAAGCCGCGCGTCATCTCGCGAAGCTCGGGCACAAACGCATCGCGGTACTTGTCGGTCGTCGCAGTTTCCGTTCGTCGCACGAGCGACGCGCAGGTTTCGAGGAGGGGCTCGCAGAGTACGGCATTTCGTTGCCAGCAGAGTATGTACTGCAGGGGGACTACACGTTCGAATCCGGATTAGCACTCGGCTCACAGATTCTGGATCTTGATCCCGCACCCACGGCGGTGTTTGCCTCCAACGACGAGATGGCGGCTGGTGTGTTGCAGGCGTTACATGTCGCCGGCCAAACGCCACCCAATTCGTTGTCGGTAGTGGGCTTTGATGATTTCGAAACCGCCACCCGTGTCTGGCCGCGCTTAACGACAGCGCGTACACCAGCGCGTCGGATCGGGCGACTGGCGGCCGAGCGGTTATTCGACATCGACAATGAATCTGCGCCGCAGGGCGAAAACCAAACGATACCGCGCTTGATCGAGCGCGACTCGACGCGTCGACCCAATGGGTCATGACAAGGGGGTAGTGTGACAGCACAACCATTCAATCTCGACGGCAAAGTCGCTCTGGTGACCGGCGCCAACACAGGGCTCGGACAAGCGATGGCCGTCGCGCTGGCGAAAGCAGGTGCCAGCGTCGCGCTGGTCGGTCGCTCAGCACCCGATGAAACAGAGAAAATGATTACCGATGTCGGTGGGCGCTCAACGGTCGTCATGGCCGATTTGAGCGATGCGGCGGTGGCGCCGCTTGTCGTTGAGCAAGCCGAAGCAGCGCTCGGCCCCATCGATATACTTGTCAACAACGCGGGCATTATTCGCCGTGAAGATGCACTCGAGTTCAGCGAGGTCGATTGGGACGACGTGATGGCCACAAATCTGAAGGTACCGTTTTTTCTGGCGCAGGCCGTTGCCAAATCGATGGTGGCCGGCCAGCGATCAGGCAAGATCATCAATGTTGCGTCACTGCTGTCGTTGCAAGGCGGTATCCGAGTGGCTTCGTACACGTCCAGCAAGAGCGGGCTCGCGGGTCTGACCCGATTGCTGGCGAACGAATGGGCGGCGGCCGGGATCAATGTCAATGCGATCGTGCCGGGCTATTTCGCCACCAACAACACGCAAGCGCTGCGCGCTGATGCCGACCGAAATCGACAAATTCTGGAACGTATTCCCGCCGGTCGCTGGGGCAACCCGGACGATCTGGGTGGAGCGGCCGTCTTCCTGGCATCCTCGGCATCCGACTATGTGCACGGCACATTGCTGCCGGTAGACGGTGGGTGGATGGCGCGATGATTACCCGGCGACACTTGTTTCTCGCGCCACTGTTGCTCACTGCGTGCGGTCGGCGCAACGGCGCTCGGCCGTTGTTTGCGGCCGACTCACAACCGGATGACTATCCGACGACGCAGGGGCTGCACGCAATTGATCGATTGCTCAACGAGCGCACGAATGGCGAGATGCGAGTACGCGTCTACCCTGGCGGACAAATGGGTGCCGAGAAGGATACGCTGGAACTGGCAGTGTTCGGCGGGCTGGATTTGACACGCGTGAACCTGGCGCCGCTGAACTCGATTGTGCCCGATACGATTGTCTTGGCACTGCCGTTTCTGTTTCGTTCGATCGCTCATGCGCGCGCAACGTTCGATGGTGCAGTCGGTCGCCGGATTCTCGATGCGATGATGCCGTATGGTTTGCGAGGTATGTGCTATTACGATTCCGGTGCGCGCTCGTTCTATAACACGAAGCGTCCCATCGTCACACCGGACGATATCGCAGGCATGAAAATTCGTGTGCCCAAGTCCGACATCTACGTCGCGATGATGCAGGCGCTAGGTGCCAACGCGACACCGATCCCGTACGGTGAGGTGTATCAATCGTTGGTCCAGGGTGTCGTCGACGGCGCCGAGAACAACATGCCGTCGTATGAGAGTTCGCGACACTTCGAGGCTGCTGGCAACCTCAGCATGACGCGGCATGTCATGGCGCCGGAAGTTCTAGTCGGTTCGCGTCGCAGCTGGGACCGGATGACGACAGAAGAGCAAACGTACTTGCACCAGGCAGCGATCGATTCGGTGCCGATCATGCGCGCGCTGTGGGACGAACGGGTTGGCGTATCACGCCAGCGTGTGATCGATGACGGCGTGAAAATTGTCGAAGATGTCGATCAGGCGGCGTTTTCAGAAAAGATGCTGCCGGTCTGGGATCGTTTTGTGACGACACCCGAGATGCAGGCATTGGTAGACGAGATCATCGGTCTCGACGAGGGGAACTAGGTGGAGAGTCGATTCGAAACAGCCAGTCGCAGCATTAGCGCCTTCACCAAATGGGTGGCGATTATCGGACTGCTGATCATGACCGGCATTATCGCGCTGCAAGTGTTCGCGCGCTATGTGCTGAACAATAGTCCTGCGTGGGCCGAACAGGCCGCGCTATTGCTGATGATCTGGTACGTCTTTCTGGCGGCGGCCGCTGGCATTCGCGAGGGCTTTCATATTCGTATCGGCGTATTTGCCGACAATCTGCCGACTGGCCTGCGACGTTTTGTCGTGTTGTTTGCTCACTGTGTCGTGGTCGCTTTTGGCGTCGCGATGGTCGTGTATGGTCTCGAGCTCGCAGCTGAGACTCGCCAACATGTCATACCGACACTCGGAATTTCGAGGGCCTTTGCTTACTGGCCGATTGCGATTTCTGGTGTGCTGGTGACGGGCTTCGCGATCGAGCAATTGATTGCGGAATGGCGTAACAAAAAGGTGGCATCGCAATGGAATTGACAGTTCTGATCCTGACCTTGCTGGTGCTGCTCGTGATCGGTGTGCCGGTCGCTTTTGCACTAGGCGCGGCGTCTCTGGTCACGTTTTTCGTGCTGGATATCCCGTTGATCGTAGGCTTTCAGCGCATGGCCGCGAGCATGAATATCTTCGCGCTAATGGCAATCCCGTTTTTTGTTTTTGCCGGTGATCTAATGCATCGCGCGGGAATCGCGGAGCGATTGATCCGTGTCGCCGATGCCGCGCTCGGCCGCACGCGTGGTGGCCTCGGCCAGGTTGATGTCGGTGCGTCGATGATGTTCGGGGCCGTATCCGGCTCGGCGATTGCGAGTGTGTCGGCGATCGGTTCCACGCTCGGGCCGATGATGAAAGAAAAAGGCTACGATGCCGATTATGTCGTCAACGTGTCAGCGACCTCAGCGATTACGGGATTGCTCATCCCGCCATCGCACAACATGATCATCTACGCCGCGGCTGCGGGTGTCAGTATCTCTTTGGCGGATCTGTTTCTGGCCGGCGTCGTGCCCGGCATCCTGACGGGTCTGTTGTTGATGATTGCAGCTTATGTTGTAGCGACCAAGCGCAATTATCCGCGTGGCGCATTTCCGGGCTGGCGCGCATTCATTATGGCGTTTGCGGCCGCGATTCCTGGTTTGCTCGCCGCTGCAATTATTGTCGTCGGCGTATTGTCCGGCGTCTTCACACCGACGGAGTCGGCCGGCATCGCTGTCGTCTATACGATTCTCGTTGCTGTGTTCGTCTATCGGTCGCTGACCTGGGAGCGGTTCGTCGCGGCGACCACGGCGTCGGTGCGCACGACTGCGATGGTCATGATCGTCATCGGCGCGGCGGGCGCATTTGGCTGGTTGCTCGCGTTGCTGCAAGCGCCGACGCAGCTCGCCGACCTGCTTAAGGGCATCACCGAGAACCCGCTGCTGCTGTTGCTGCTGATCAATCTGGTGTTGCTGCTGCTCGGCACCTTCATGGACATGGCACCGCTCATCATTATTACGACGCCGATTTTCCTACCGATGGCGACGGATCTTGGCATGGACCCGGTGCAATTCGGCATCATGTTGCTGCTGAATCTGGGTATCGGCCTTGTCACACCACCCGTCGGCGCTGTGTTGTTTGTCGGTTGCGCCATCGGCAAAATACCGATTGAGAAAACCGTCCGCACGATCTGGCCGTTCTACGGCGCGTTGATCGTCGCCTTGATCGCAGTGATCTACATCCCGGCGCTCTCGCTGTGGCTACCCAGCCTGCTCGGTTGATTGGCCGTTAAGCGCTATTCGTAGCGCACGCCCTCGGCGACATAACCGTCGTGGTTAGCCCGGATCGGCGCGGTATCGATCATCGTTGTGTTGCGGATCACGGTAATCGGCTCACCGTTGGTCATGAACAGCTCGAGCGGTGCGCTGGCATTCCAGCGAGTGTCGTCGATTTCGAGATTCTGCACGCCATGGAATAGCATCGACGCGCCTGACTTGTTGCGTTTGCCGAGGCCGACGTTGGTGATGGTGTTGTCACGTATGCGAACGATCGGCCCAAACGTGCTCTCGTCCGTACCGCCGCGATAGACGTTCGCCAGCGCGCCCTGGATATCGGTAAACGTACTGTTCTCGATGCGTAGGTTTTCAACGTTGTAGATGCCGAGATCGTCGGTTTCTTTATCCATCGCGAGCACGGCACCGGTCACATTGCGCATCTCCGTGTCGATGATCTCGACGCGATCGGCAAATGTGCTGCGATACACTTTCAAAAAATCGAAGCTATGGTTGACGTCCAGATCGGTGACTTTGCTGTTGCGCACAACTAGCGCGTAGTTCTGATTCATTGAGTAGCGATCGGTACTGATAACATTATTGCCCGCCAGATCAGGTGACTCAGCGCCATCGATCCACACGTTGTCGAGCTCTAGCGAGCCGCCGTTGGCAACAATGAAGAAGCTCGATTTCTCGGAACGAATGATGGGCTTATCGCCCGCCGGTGCGATGATCGACAGCGTGTGTGGCGTACGTGCGTATTTTGTCAGCAGGTATTCGCCGCCGTTGTAGAGCACAAGGATGTCACCCGGAGCACTGTTTTGCATCGCGCTCAGCAGCGTGTTGGTACCCGGGGCGACAGGGACCTGACGACCGCTTCGGAAGTCTGCTTTGAGCTCCGATTTTTTGTAGAACGTGGCGCCGGTGTCCGACTTCTTGACGGGCAGGCGAATGGCACCGAATCCGATGCGATCCACCAGCGATTGTGCCGGGACCCGTAAGCCATCGGCGTTGGTGGTGACCGCATAGTCGACCGATTCAAACCCGCTCTCCAGAGGCACACTGGCTTCTTCATTGATCAAATTGTCTTCGAAGCTAATGCCGGAGACATCGTCATAAATCGTGAATGGACTGAGATTGGTTTGAGACAGAATCAGGTTGTTGTGCATCGTAGTGCCGCTGGGCGGTGCAGAGCGCTCTTCGTCGGCACCGGCGCAGAGTTGTACATGATCGCTATCGATCATGATGTTGTTATCCAGTTTCGAGTTGATCACCGGGTCGTAGCGATTGATCGGGCCATTCGGTACGCCATTCATGATCACCATCGCGCCACGGAACCGATGCCCGGTGAGACCGTACAGGTAGTTGTTTCTGACAGTCTGATTCTCGTTGATAATGCGTATGCCGCCGGTGTTCGGTTTGCGGTTGCCCAGGAAATAGTTGTTCTCAACAACCGTGTAATGGCCATGGCGCATCGTGAGTGTGCCTTGTGCTTCGAAAAACACGTTACCGCTGATCTCGTTACCGCACGATTTGCTGGAGATAATCTCGAGCTCGCCGCTTGTGCGGTCGAAATAGTTGTTACGCACGATGCTGTTGGAGTACTCACGCGAGTAGTGGCTGGTACCGATGCGCAGTGTTTCGCCACCATTCGAGCCGAGCGTTTGCCGCGGTCCGAAATAGTTGTATTCGATCACGTGGCCATTCTCGCGGCTCTCGGCGGTGTTCATTTTGACGGCCAGCGTGACACCGCGATTGCCCTTGTTCAGCAACGTATTGTGATCAAACCGGTTCTGTTTGCCGTAGATCGCCACCCAGGTGTCCGATGAGTGTCGTTCCGGATTACTGAAACTGTCGATGACGGTGTTCGTAACACGCGAATGGTTGGCGAGATCGGTTTTCGAGGTTCTGAAAGCGATGACTTCGCTGGTTGGCGTGAATCCATTCTTGAACACCAGATCAGAAACGACGATGTACTCGCCGGACAGGCTGAGATTGGATTGGCCGCTTATAATCACTTTGCCCGGTGTCTGCGCCGTCAACGTCACCGGCGCATCGGCGGTACCGTTGGCGCGCAACACCAACTCGACGTCCTCCCAAACGCCATTGGCCATCACGATCGTGTCGCCCGCTGTGGCGTCAGCGACCGCCGCCTCGAAATCAGCCAGCGTTGTGACAACCGAATGCTCAGAAAGGCTGGCACAACCGGAGAGGAATACGAGCAGGGTAGCGAGCGCCATTGAGGCGCCGCGAAGGTTTGATGTGGTCATGTCAGGCGCGCCCGGGTTGAGTGAATGCAGTCAGGAATCGTTGTCGGCTGGCAGCTGCCTCGTTGCGAGAATCCGCCACCGCTTGCGCCTCGGTGACATCGATCATCGCGGCGAGCAGTCGCGCGAAGTGTTGCTGCATGGCGTGGCGTGCAGCCGCCGAATCGCGGTCTTTCAGAGCTTGCAGGACTTCGCTGTGTTCGTCGCGTCGTTCGGCGGCGGTTTCGTTCTCACACACCGCTGCGTGAACAGATCGCACTTGTGGCAATTCGGTTCGCATTCGCCAGAGATTTTCGACGGTGTGTTGCACAGCCTTGTTTTGCGATGCCGCGGCAACCGTCAGGTGAAACTCTCGATCCGCCTGCTGTGCCGCTTCCGCTTCCGCGTCGTCGTTACTCGAAATGATCGCAAGCAGCGCTTCAAGGCGGGCGAGTGTGTCATCGTCAATGGATCTGGCGGCAAGCCCGGCGGCTTCGGATTCAAACAACAGCCGCGCTTCGGTGAGTTCCAACGCGCTGACCTGCGGCATGTCCGGCTCGATCGCCGCGCTGCGGTCCAGTACATAGGCACCGGAGCCGGTTTTGATCGTAATGTAGCCCGTGGCCTGTAGCGCGATTTCCGCTTCGCGGATGGTGACACGACTGACTTCGAATGCGTCTGCCAGCTCGCGTTCCCCGGGCAATCGACTGCCTGGCTCGTAGTCACCGTCCGCGATGCGCTTCTTAATGCGCTCCGCGACAGCTTGATAGAGTCTTTTGTCGGCCAAAACGAGATCCCCCAGCGTGATTGGTCTGGTCAATCTTACTGCTGGACAGCAAACATGTCCAAGCATCGGATACTGGCAAACACCCTCTAGTACAGTGGTTTTTGAGCTTTCGGTCGGATTGGACTGTACAATTAACGATGATTGACCTGTACAGTTTTTGCTGACTGTACACAGCGCAAGGTTACGCCATGCGTTGCTGTCGCGGAGAGACTTTGGGGGAAGAATCGTTGGACAGATTCAAGATTGTCGTATTGGTGTTGTTGGCCTGCTGCACGAACGCGAGTTTCGCGGGTGAGCATCCGAGCCTCGTACTCACAAAGGCGGGGGTCGCCGAGATTCGCCAGCAATTGGGTAACGTGCCATTGTTTGATCAGACGCTGGCGCGTGTGCAGGCGGAGGTTGACGCCGAAATAGCGAGTGGCATTGAAACTCCCGTACCCAAGGATTTTTCAGGCGGGTACACGCACGAGCGGCACAAGCGCAATTTCTTGCTATTACCGAAGGCGGGCGCCCTCTACCAGATTCTTGAGGACGAGCGTTATGCGGTCTACGTACGCGACATGTTGCTCGCCTACGCCGAGATGTATCCGACGCTGCCGCTGCACCCGCAAACGCGTTCTTACGCGCGCGGCAAGTTGTTTTGGCAATGCCTGAACGATGCGAACTGGCTGTTGTATGCAGCACAGGGCTACGACGCGATTTACGAATGGCTGACACCAGCGCAACGCGAACAGCTCGAGACGGATCTGTTCCGACCCTTTGCTGATTTTTTGTCGATGGGTAATCCGCAGTTTTTCAATCGTATTCACAACCACAGTACCTGGGGTAATGCGGCCGTGGGCATGATTGGCCTGGTGATGGAAGACGATGCGTTGGTTGAGCGGGCCTTGTACGGGCTGGCCGAAGACGGTCTCGATTTTGATAGCAAAGATGATGATGGCGGATTTATCAAACAAGCGGGCCAGGCTGCGGGCTTTCTCGCCAATCTGAACGAACCGTTCTCGCCGGATGGCTATTACACGGAAGGGCCGTACTACCAACGCTACGCGATGTACCCGTTCCTGATGTTCGGTCAGGGGCTGAATAACGCGCGCCCTGAGCTCGGCATCCTCGAGTACCGCGATGGCGTGCTGCTCAAAGCGATCGATGCGTTGTTGAATCTAAGCGATGCCGACGGCGAGTTTTTCCCGCTGAACGATGCGCAGAAAGGGATGTCCATCTATACCCAGTCGCTCGTGACGGCGGTGGATATCGCCTACCACGCAGGAGAGCAGGACCCACGGTTGCTCAGCATCGCGGCGCGACAAGGCAGTGTCACGTTGGATGACGCCGGTTTTGCCGTGGCCATGGGTTTGCGGGACGGCAAGGCTGCGCCTTATCAGCAATCGTCAGTCAATCTGACGGATGGTTCGGATGGGGACGAGGGTGGCGTGGCTGTGTTGCGCGCAGCCGATGCGGCGATGACGCTGGTATTCAAATATGCCGCGCAGGGCTTGAGTCACGGCCACTACGACAAGCTATCCATGTCGCTGTATGAGCGTGGTAATGAGGTGCTGCAGGACTACGGGTTGGTTCGCTTCGTGAATATCGAACAAAAGGGCGGCGGCAATTACCTGCCGGAGAATTCAACGTGGGCCAAGCAGAGCATCGCTCACAATACGTTGGTTCAGGACCAGTCATCACACTTTGAAGGGCGTTACGATGTCGGTAGTCGCCACCATTCCGAGCTGCGTTTTTTCTCGGCGGATCAGCCGCAGGTGCAAGTTGTCTCCGCGGAGGAGGCGAATGCGTATCCCGGTACGATCATGCAGCGCACGCTCGCGATGATTCGTGACGGTGACGATACGCCACCGTTCTTGCTCGACATCATGCGCGCGAAAGCCAACACGCCGCATCAATATGATCTGCCCTTCTGGTTCATGGGCCAGCACCTTGGCGTCAATACCGCGATGGCGACGCTGCGCTTGCCCACCGTTTTGGGTGAAGACAGTGGTTATCAGCACTTGTATCTGGAAGCGGAAGGGTCAGCCGATGAGCGTGGTGTACGGTTCCAATGGCTGAATGCCGGCCGATTCTTCACGCTGACGTCGGCGACAAAAGCAGCGGACAAACTGATGCTCGTGCGGCTCGGAGCCAACGACCCGGACTTTAATCTACGTCGTGACGCGGCACTGATCATTCGCCGCGATGCGGAGGCATCCACGGTCTTTGCAAGTACGCTTGAGGTGCACGGTAGCTACAGTCCCGTGAGCGAGCTGACCGTGCAGCCGCGTGGCAGAGTTGCTGCTGTTGAGGTCATTCACGATGACATTGCGTATACCGCTGTCGCAATCGTCAATAAAGATGGCGAACAAGCCATTTTCGTCGTTGCCAACGTGGAGGTGAACTCCGAAGCCGAGCATCGCTTGGTGCTCAACGGCAACACTTATCAATGGCAGGGCCCGTTTCATTACGTCGCGAGTGGCGCATCCACCCACGACTAATCGCGCCGATTAACTTGAGCGCGCGTCCGCGCGGGTGACCAGGTGGGATAGCGAAAACCTTTCACGGCTTTCGGTGGCTCGCTGGCGCGCTTGTTCGATTTGTGCGGTCTCGTCAGCGGCGATGAGCTTGTTCAACAGCCTAGCAAAATGCGCATGCATCGCCTGGCGTGCTGCTGCCGGGTCGCGTTTGGATAATGCTTCGCAGATGCGCTGGTGCTCCGTGATTCTGGCCTGGCTATCCACCTCACACAATGATTGGTGTGCTTGCCGGATTTTCGGTGAGTGATCCCTGACGTGCCACAGTGAGGCGATGACCGATTCGAGCATGGTGTTTTGTGTGGCTTCCGAGATGATCTGGTGGAAGCGTTGGTCTGAGCGGTCAGCGTCCTGCAGGTTGTTGCTGCCTGTGCCGGCCATTGCGTCCACCGTGGCCTGCAACTCGAGCAGTTGCTCGTCAGAAATTAGCAGCGCGGCCTGTGCCGCCGCTTCACCTTCGATCATGGCGCGTGCTTCTGTAAGCTCGAATGCTGTAATGCGCGGATCAACTGAAGGGGTGGGTTGTCCGCCGTCGAGGACATACACCCCGGAGCCTGTTTTCACTTTGACCCGATCAAGCGCCTCGAGCGCGATAATCGCCTCGCGTATCGTCGGCCGACTCACGCCGAATCTGGCGGCCAGTTCGCGTTCGGGTGGTAAGCGTCCGCCCGGCGGATACTCGCCGCTGTCGATCAGCTTGCTCATTTTCTTGAACACGCTGCGATAGAGTCTGCCTTCGTTCGCCATTTTACCGGTCCTCCGAGCGGCATTTACGCCGTCGACGAATGTGGTCAACCTAATAAGCTTACCAAAATCTTCCGTAATACGTCATCAATTTTGGATAGAGGAAGTATCTGGAGCTGAGAATTTTGTATTGTATTTCCTGAAAAGCAATATAAAACAATAACTTAAATAAATAGATTGGTCATACCAAAATTTCTATATCGTGCATAGTTTGGTTATAACAAATGGTTGATCAATTGTCCGTCGGGCGCGTATACTAGCGCAGCAGCCAACCCGTGTCTGTGACGCTAGTATACG
>JBCCBP010000043.1:0-28004 GCA_039033995.1 Pseudomonadota bacterium
GATACGACACTTACGCCAAGTCAAATGGCTACTGCAGTTCGCGGTATGTGCGTCCTTAAAAACCTATCGGAAAGTCCTGACCGTTTACCGCCCAGGTCAGATACCAGAACTAGATAAAAGATATGCGAACGAATGGAGAGAACCATTTCTCTCAGCTCCAGACGTGAGCTACGAACGGATCACCGATTCCGGTGACCTTTAGATCATAGCGTTCTCACGCGATCTCCGAAAATCGTAGCCGTCATGCAACTACTTGAGCACCATCCGTCAGTAACCCGAATAGATCACCGGCTGTTATGACCAAGGTGTTCAGCACCCTTTTTCAACCAGCAAACGCATTCATCTTACCCGCCAGCGTCGTATCCAGCTCAGTGAGCCCACCCGCATCGTGCGTCGTTAAAGCGACTTCGACGCGGTTATAGACATTGAACCACTCGGGGTGATGGTTCATCGCATCGGCAACGAGCGCAACGCGCGTCATGAAGCCAAACGCTTCGTTGAAATCCGCAAACTCAAACTTGCGGGTCAGTTTGTCGTCGGTGATCGTCCAGCCGTCGAGTGTCTTGAGTGCAGCATCCAGTGCTGCCTGGTCTAGTACTGTCATTGCTTATCTCTGTTGCACCGCCGCCGCGGCAAATCCAAATGCGACATCACCATCGCCGTGGTGGTGTAACCAGTTCAGTCGATGTTTAGCCTCTTCCACGCTTGGCTGGTGTCCTTGATCCACAAACCATAAGGCCTTGTTGGGCCCATCCCATGGTCCAAACCAATCAGTGCGCTGGCGCAGGAAGTCCGCGTGCGCGCTGCGGTACACAAAATTGCGCAGGCTCTCGACGTCCTCCCAGACCGACAACGCAATCGCGAGATTGGGCACGCCGAACAAGTCCGCAGCACGCGCCTCTTCTTCATCGCGCGTTTCGCGCCAGACAAATCCGGGCGAGCCTTCTGCCATGGCATTGATGCGCGGCACGGCATCGAAAAATGGCTGCACGCGCGGATCGCCCGGCGGATAACGGAACACGGCGACATTCACGTGCGCGATGTGCTGCTGATTACCCGGCTGCATTGCCCCGCGCCTTGTAACGTTGTTTGGCGCGCCTTCCTTTCGCTTGCAGACCCGGGCGCAGCGCACGCGATATCCACGGGAACAGATACGCAATGGTCGATAGACGACCACTGGATGCCGGCAACTTGATCTCCGTCTCCTCGCCCGCTGCGACACGCAGCACCGCATCGGCCACTTCTTCGGCGGTGCTCATCGGCTGCGAGAACGTCAGATCGGAGACTTCATCGATCTCGCTCATGATGAAGCCGGTATCGACCGGACCGGGTGACACCGCGCCGACGTGGATGTTGCTGCCGCGCAGTTCTTCGGCCAGCGCGAGTGTGAAGGCGCGTAAGCCAAACTTACTCGCGCTGTAGGTCGCAGACCCGGGTACCGGCGAACAGCCGGCAATTGACGCGACGTTGACAATAGAGCCACCCGTCGACGCCATCGCTTCAAGTGCCAATCGCGTCAACACGATCGGAGCGCGCAAATTGACGTCGATCATCTGCGCGAGATCGTCGCTATCGACCTCACTCACGAGACCACGCGCGTGTGCACCAGCATTGTTAACGAGACAGTGCACGCCGCCGAACTCGTATTGCACCTTCTTGAACAGATCGCTGCAGCGCGTGACATCGGAAACATCGAGAGCCATCGTGCAAACGTCGGTCTCGCGCTCCAACTCGGCGGCAATCGCCTTTAGCGGGTCTTTGCGGCGCGCAACCAGCATCAAACGTGCGCCCTGTTGCGCAAACGCGCGTGCGACAGCCGCGCCAATGCCCGCCGAAGCGCCTGTGACGATAACGGCCTTGCCTCTGAAATCTGTGTTGGTCATGCGCTGCCCTGCTCCTGTTGTGTCACTTGGGTGAGCTGTACCGGAATCCCGAACAACTGATCGCGATCGAGATCTACTACCTGCCAATCATCCAAACCCCGGCGCACCCTGCCATCAGCCGAAACACCGGCCTCGGACAACTGCTGCAGCGCCTGATCCAATGCTTCGACCTCGAAAGACATGAGAAACAACCCGGGCCCATGTTGCTTAAGCCATGCTGCGGCGGGGCTTTCGTCTGCAGTGGGCGCCACCAATATGAACCAGACGTTACCGAGCCAAAAGCGACGTAGCGCCACTTGCCGTTTCGGCAAGTACTCAATGTCTCGTGGGACAGTGCCCAGCACGTGAGTAAAACGTTCTGTCGCGGCCTCGAGATCATCCACGACGAAGTTGATGTGATGTAACGGGCGACCCGTTGTTTCCGTCATAACCAACACCCACACGCCGACTGCCAAGGCTGCACAGTATACTGCGGGCGGCCACGCCAACGCACCGGTCGCGCGTATTGCCGATAAAGAAGGGTGTGAATGACTGTTGCATCTTTTGATTTAACAATAGTTCGCGGTATAGTCGGCGAGCATTCATGCAACACGGAGACATACGGGATGACCAAAGAGCTTGATTCTCAGCATAAATCGCTTGAGAAGGCCAAGAAAGAATTTGTAACCGCTGCCACGCGTGCCACCAAGGCGCTGGATCGGGAACGCAAAAAACTCACACGCGAAGTGAAGTCGGCGACGAATCGCAGCAAGAAAGCGCGCGAGCAACTCGTCAAGAAAACCGAGCGTCTGGCCAAGGCCAGTTCAGCCAACGTGAAGCGGGAGCTACGTGCTCAAATCCGCAAGCTTGAGAAGCTGAAGGAAACGGCGGGTGAAGAGGCGAAAACCTCTCGCGAGCAGCTCAAGCTGGTACGCGAAGACCTGAAGAGCGCCAAAGAGCACATGAAGCGCGCACTGCATGTCGACAAGGCGATGGCAGCGATCGAGAAGCAACTCGGCAAGCTGACCAAGAAGAAAAAGCCTGCCAAGAAAAAGACGGCGAAAAAGGCGACCAGCAAAAAGAAAGTAGCCAAGAAAAAGGTTGCCAAAAAGAAAGTCGCGAAAAAGACGGCCAAGAAGAAAACCACAAAGAAAAGAGCCAGCAAGAAGCGCGTCAGCAAGAAAAAGTAGGACTGCTGACTAGCTCGTCGCTCTCGGCTATCCATGGCCGACGCGACATAGGCAAAAGAGGCCGGTGGGGCATCCCTACCGGCCTTTTTTTGTCTGGGCACGCCGAATCTACCTACGCCCTACTCGCTCAGCGCGGCGCGGTGCGCACCGCGGACGAACATTTCTTCCGATGACCGGATCGGTGCGGTTATCCTGCTAGTAGAAGAAAGCGGCGATCACGTGTACCGCGTAGTGGATGAGCAATAACAATGACAACAGATGACCAACGTTGGCAGCGGCTGAACGCGCTTTTGGCGCAAGTGCTGGAGCAACCGGCAGCGCATCGCGAAGCCTGGATCGACGAGCAGTGCGAGGAAGACAAAGCGCTGGCGGCTGAGCTACGCGAGCTACTCGACTACGACGCCGAGGAAACCGGAGACCTATCGGACGCCATCGTCCGGGCGTCGACGCGGATTACCGACCCGATGATCGATCGCATCGTTGGCAGTTATCGCGTCACCGGGAAAATCGCCGAGGGTGGGATGGGCGTTGTCTATGCCGGCGATCGCGAAGGCGCGGATTTCGAACAGCGTGTCGCCATCAAAGTGATGCACAGCCACAAGCTGGATGATGTTGCGCGGGCGCGATTCATTGCCGAGCGCCAGATTCTGGCGAATTTGAACCATCCGAATATCGCAAAGCTGATAGATGGTGGCGTCACAGACGATGGGCTGCCATTTTTCGTGATGGAGTACATCGAAGGCGAGAATATCGCCGACTATTGTTCGAACAACGCGCTCACCAACGCGCAGATTCTGAAACTTGTGATGACCGTTTGTGATGCCTTGCAATACGCGCACAACCAGCTCGTGATCCATCGCGATATCAAACCCAGCAATATCTTGATCGATGCGAGCGGCGCGCCTCGCCTGCTCGATTTCGGTATCGCCAAACTCTTGCCAACGGATGGGAGCGCTGACCAACAAACGCGCCCGGAATGGCGGGCATTGACACCGTTATATGCAAGCCCTGAGCAGATCGGCAATCAACCCATCAGCACCGCCGCAGACGTCTACGGGATAGGACTTCTGCTCTATCGGCTGCTGACGGGTCGACTGCCCTATTCACCGACCAGTGATCATCCGCGTGACCTGGAAAACGCGATATTGTCTGCGCCGGCCGAATTGCCGAGTAGCGCAGTCACCAGCGCAGACAACGCGCAATGGTCATCGAAACAGCGTAAGGCGCTGCGCGGCGACCTCGACACCATTTTGCTGAAAGCGCTGCGAAAGGAACCCGATCGGCGATACGCGACCATCGACGCATTTCGCGACGATATCAAGCGCTACCTGGCACGACTGCCAATAGGTGCGCGCCGCGACACGATCGCGTATCGCATGAGCCGCTTTGTCGCGCGCAATAGTGTCGCCGTGGGGCTTACCACTGTATTCATCATCGCGGCAATCAGCCTGACGGCGTTCTACACGGCACGTTTGAACACCGAACGCGACGTTGCTGAACAAACCGCGGAATTTCTGACGGGTCTTTTCGAGGATTCGAACCCCTATCGGCGTAGTCGCGACGAATTGACGGTGGCGGAGCTTGTCTCGACCGGTGCCGAAACCGTTAGTGAGGATACGAGTCTTCCAGCGGTCGTACGGGCACGATTGCTCCGCACCATTGGTGTTGTACTGAATAACGTGAGCCAGAGCGATAAAGCGGAACCACTGCTAGAGGAAGCGATTGCGATTCATCAAACCATCAACGTGCCCGGCGACCATATCAATGCACTCCATGCGTTGGCCACCGTGCGGCAGAGCCAGGGCCGCTATACCGATGGGATTGCGATCATCAACGAAGCCCTCGAAGTAGCAGAAGCAGCGTTTGGTCGGCCTTCGAAAGAGGTTGGCGCACTGCTATGCAGTGCCGCATACCTCAATTATCGCAACAGTGATTACGAGAAAATGTATGAACAAGCCGAGACAACGCGCGTCATGTACGAAGCGCTATTCGATGAGAATGATCTGCGTCTCAACTGTCCGTACGGCACGCTGGGTACCTACTACCAGATAACCGGCAACGCGCGTCTCTCGATGGAGTTCGACAAGCGTACACTCAGAATCAAGGAGGCGAATTTCGGCCCCGACGATTTCCGTCTTGCCAATACACTACAGAACATCGGTATCGATCATATTGATCTCGGGGACTATGAGGCCGCTATTGCTAATTTGTCGCGCGCGGTAGAGATTCGCGACGTTGCCACTGATGGCACCGATCGCCAGTTACCGCAGACAATGTATTCGCTGGCCCATGCACTCGGAAAAATCGGTCGCTTTACAGAAGCGCACGCGATGTTTTTGCGGCTTATTGATTTGCAAACGGAGCGCACAGGTGAAGTTCATGACGTCGTGGCCTACTGGCTGAACGGGCACGGAGACTTGTTGGCGAATCTGGGCGCAACCGACGAGGCGGATGTCGCCTTCTCGAAAGCGACCGCAATTTACACTGAAATCAATAAGCCCGAAGGTCACTTTGATCGCAGTGTCACGCTGGTCGGGCACGGCAAGGTCTCCCGCGACCGTGGTGATCTCGATGCAGCTGAGTCTCAAATGCGAGCCGGTCTAATGATTCGAGAGAAGACCATCGGCGTGGAAAACACCTTCACCCAACTCGCACGCGTCGACCTTGCCGATGTGTTGCGTCGCCGCGGTAAACTAGACGAGGCCCGAAGTGAGTTTGAGCAAGCGTTGTCGGTGATGCGCTCCACCGGGGACGGGGAACATCCGACCGCGGCACAAGCGTTGACCGGGCTTGCGCAGGTCGAGCTCGCTGAATCGAGTTTTTCTGAAGCCATCCAGATGCTGGAACGCGCGATCGAAATGACAGCCGAGTCCATTGGTGTGGATCATCTCGACAACGTCGACCGGCGGCTGCTGTTAGCGGATGTGTTCGAGCAAATGGGTGACAGCACACAAGCCGAATTGCTGCGGGTCGAAAACAAGCCGGCGCGAGATGACATTATGGCCCGCTGGAACAGCGCGCTGGACGGCACCTGAGGACTGGTTAGACATAAGACTTAACGCTGATCAAGCCGGCCTTCGATGGCGCGAGTGTCTGCTACCATGTGCGCATGGGGTCGGGGGAAGACATCACGCAATTGCTGAATCGGTGGTCCGCCGGTGACGATGTCGCGCGCGATCGCGTTGCACCGCTGATCTACGACGAACTCAAGCAAATCGCACGCGGTGTGTTTCGACGCGAGAGTGCCCGTCACACACTACAGCCGACCGCGCTTGTGCATGAGGCGTACGAAAAGCTGGTCGGCGTCGATCAGGAGTGGCAGAACCGTAGCCATTTTTATGCCCTTGCCGCCCGCATGATGCGCCGGTTACTGGTAAACCACGCCAACGCGCGCAACGCCGAGAAGCGTGGCGGCGGTGCACTGCGTATGACGCTTCACGAAGCGAGCGTGGAAGACCCCTCCGGCGACGAAGATATTCTCGCGCTCGATGATGCGCTAACGCGTCTGGCTGTCCATGACGAGCGTCAGTCACAGGTGCTGGAGTTGCACTATTTCGGTGGTCTCACCCAGCCAGAGATCGGCGAGGTGCTAGAAATCTCCGAATCGACGGTGCGGCGCGAGTTCAAACTGGCCCGTATCTGGCTGAAAAAGCTGCTGAATGAGGCCGATTTCCCGACCTAGGCAGCTATATCAAGAAAATTTTCTCCCGTGTTGACCGGTTTTTAGGCTCAACGCTGCATGCCAGTGTGAGTTCAGGAAAAACCTGGGAGAAAATCAATGACAACTCAAGCTCCGTGCGGCGTTTCCAAGTCGCGTCCCTCAAATTATCCGCGCCTGGCGATGGCCGTCGCGACGGCGTTAGGTGTGACCGCCTGCGGCGGTGGCGGAGGCAGCGACGGCGGCGCCCCGGCCCCGCCGGTAGCGACCAACAACGCGCCGTCGATCTCTGCCGATGCACGAGCACTCGCGGGTACTGGCACCAATATCTCACTAACCGCGACGGGCTCCGATCCGGATGGCGATACGTTGAGCTACACCTGGACACAAACCCGCGGTGAGGCAGTGTCGAATCCGACCGGTGCCGACGCGGCATCCTTCTCGTTCGATGCACCCGCCGAAGTCGAGACGCTGACGTTCACCGTCACCGTCTCCGATGGATCGTTGTCAGACTCTACGACGGTACAGGTGGTATTGCTGGAGAACGTCGACGACGCGGTCTTTATTGACGCCGCTTTCACAGGCGGTAGTTCCGATGGATCAATTGACGCGCCGTTCACGGCACTTCGCGATGCCGTTGAGTCCGGTTCTGCAACGGCGGATTATTACATCAAGAGTCTCGCCAATAGCGACGGCTACGATATTTCCGGTACGAATCCCTTCGACGAACTGGAACTCGAATCGAACAGCCTCTATGGCGGCTACGATGATGACTGGCTGCGTGATGTCGAGAACAACCGCACGCTGGTAGTCGCCGGCATACGCGCGCTTGATTTCAATAACTTCGATCAACCCGTGACGGTCTCCGGGCTCGATATTACCGGCGGTGAAATCAACAATGACACCACCGGCGAACACGCGATACTGATTGACGCTTCGAATTCGCAAGCGTCGTTTCGGGTGTTGTCGAATACGTTGACGGCGGCGAATGCAGCGGCGGGGTCATTTCGCAATAGCTCGGCGAATAGCATCGTCGTGCGGGTCGACGAAGTCGAATCTGTCGACATCATCAGCAACCTGATGATAGCCGGCACGGGTGGCGATGCCCGCGACCGCACGGATCGCGGAGACGGTGTGGGTCAAAACGGCGTGGCTGGCAGTGATGGTGGCGTTAGCAACAATGAAAACGGCGGTGCCGGCGGCAATGGCGTCTCGATCTATGCGGGCGGCAATGGCGGTCGTGGTGGTACCGGTTCGAATGACAACGGTTCAGCTGGCGGAGCCGGTGAAAGCCGTGTCGTTTCGCCTGCCGCAACTGGCGGCCTCGGCGGCGGCGGCGGTAACAGCAGCAATGAGAACGGTCGCAACGGCGCAACCGGTCAGGACGGCTTTCAGAATGGTCCCGTCGGTATTCGCGCCGCCGGCACTGGCAGTGGCACAGAGAACTTTGCTGTTTCACGGGGCGGTGACGGATTCGTCGGCTTCGCGGGCGCCGGTGGCGGTGGCGGCGGTGGTGGCCGAGCGACGTTGATCGGCGGTGACGGCGGCGGCGGTGGTGGCGGCGGCGGCGGTGGCCTCGGTGGTTCCGGCGGCTTCGGTGGCCTCTCTGGTGGCGCATCGATTGGCATTGATCTCGACGATGTCACCACGTCGCGTATCGAAGACAACGACATCACAACAAGCGTTGGTGGTCTCGGTGGCCAGGGTGGACGTGGCGGTCGCGGTGGTACCGGCGGTGCCGGCGGCTCTGGCGGCGATGGCACCGCAGGCGCTGGTGACGGCGGCTCAGGGGGTGTCGGTGGTGACGGTGGCTTTGGCGGCTACGGTGGCAGCGGCGCTGGCGGCCCATCGTTTGGCATCTATGTCGGTCGTGATGTGGGCCCTTCGATCGCGCGAAACCAGATTCAGGTTGGCGACGGCGGCAATGGCGCAACCACGCGATCTGACGCGCCACGCGCTGCAGGAGACGGTGGGTGGTCCATCGGTGTGTTCGATGCCGTGACCACGGACAGCGTCGCTCCGGTGCTGGATAGCAACACGATCACGAGCGGTACCGGCGGAACGGCCGGCTCGCAGTCTGCTGATAGCGGCACGGCGGCGGAAACGAACTTCTAGTCAGTAGCTAGGTGATGGACGCCGGGTCTGGCAACAGACCCGGCTTTTTTGTGTCCGTTAGTTGGGATTGTCTGCGTCGCCACGCTGCGGAACAAGTTGCCAACACGAAACAACTACGTCTGTGCTGAATCGCTCGCAGACTGTTAGCCTCTAGCGCATGCGGTTCATCCAGCGGCATAAAATGACTTGAGGGCTCGACTAAGCGGCGCTATTTGCTTAAACAAACCGCTGATCGCCGCGTCTACAACCAGTGTCAAGTCTGTGCGATGCAGATCGTCATGCCGTTAGAACGATACACACCTCGCCGCGCGCGACCGGCCACGTTCCAAGCAGTGGTACCGGTCAGCGCTGTGCCATCCCCGTCAATCGCATCGCTGAGCTTTCTGGCCATGTCATCGCTGATGTTGTCAAAACGCAGGATCATCGTATCGCCGTCCGGGGTGCCGTCACCATCGGTATCGCACTTTTCGTTGTCCCGAGTCTCATGGAAGATCAACACCTCTGACCCTCGACTGATCAGATTGTCGATATCCGTTTCAAGGTAGGGGCCATTCCAGCCGTTGATCGTGCCGCCGCCATACGCCAGGTTGTTGAGCAACTGGCGCTCGTCGTTGCGTGTGGTGGGATTGCGGTGCCTCGGCCAGACGCCGGTATCGGCATAAAACTGAGTCACGGCCGTCTGTACGGTCCGCACTTGCCCCAACGTGCTGGATACTCTCGAGTTCTCAATAGCGCTCAGCACCATCGGGGTCGCGACGGACGCGAGGATCGCGATCACTGCGACCACGCCCACCATTTCCATCAAGGTGAATCCACGGGTCAGTTGTTTCACGGGTCTGCTCCTGCAAGGTATTGCCCTACCTTGGTTAGCGGCAACGAACTTGTGCGCTTTAACGCCTCATGAAGAACGCGGGTGAGACGGCAATGAGCGACACATGAACGTAATCATGATGATCACAATAAGAACCGGAGCCGACGGCAAAAGCGGGGTTCTGATCACCGCCGTAAGCACGTCATTGAAATGAAGCAGCCCGATCAGTGTGAGTTGACTCATCGGTTCTAGCGACTGTGATGGCTCACTGACTGAGCAGAGAAACGCACTTTGATGAACCAAAACATCATCGTCATAAGGATGATCAGCTCCGGCAGGAACAGCACCCCACTCTCTTGAATGTACATCGGATAAGCCGACATGCCGGGACCAGTGAACGCAGATCCCGCAGCAATGAAGAAGCCCAGACTCATTCGCCATAAATGGCGTGCGACTCGGTGTCGGCTTGTCGTATTGCGCTTCAGGAAGTAAGCGATATCTCCCACTAACGCAACAAGCGCCATACCAGCCAGAAAGAAATAGTCCTCTGCGGGGAACCCTAACAGCTCACTGTCTGCCGCTCTCTTGGCCATCGCACCCGCGACAATGATGGCGGTAGCGTTCAGACCATTGAGCCCGGCGATGCCATACGCGATTGGCGAGCCAGGCTTAGTGCCATCCCGGACAGTTTGGACGCCGCCGACAATCAGCGTAATGCTCAACACAGCGCCAAACACGGTGATCAGATACTGGTCATAGTCGATCGCACCGAGTACGGCGCCGAGTACCGACGAGGCAACCATGGCGACAGAGAACCAACGTCCAAAGCGAACGTGCATCGTCGCACCCTTTCTGGTCGAGAATGCGACAGCACCGACGAAGACAGCAATGCCGCCAAGCGCGACGTGTACAAACAACAGAGCGGACATCTAAGGGCTACCTAACGGTGTTGCGCGGGAAATCCGGAAACCCGAATAGCGACGTTGCAAAAACTCAGTAAATGGCCGGAAGAAGGCGCTACCGGTGACTGATATGGTCAGCGACTCGAGTGCGGTTTTTCCATCTGTCAGCGGAGAACACACAGCGCGGTACTCGAACGATCGGATCTTGGCCGCAACGCTGGGCTTGAAGGTCTTCGTGTTGCCCATCTCGAAAGACAAGATCTGCTCGTCGTCGGAAGAAAGAATCACCGCAGCTTCGAGATGTTCATAAACGTTGGCGTTGTCCTCCGGCCCGGCGACGGGACGAAATCGGTACAACTGGCGGCCGTCGGGCATCGACTCCGCCGCCGAAGTCTCAGGAATCTTTGCCTTGAACTGGTCGCACCAGACATTGGTCAGTGCATCGGGACCGCTACGCTTAATTGAAGCTATGAAGTCGTCTAGGAATCGATCATCATCCGAGCTGTTAATAACCACGCGTGAGTCAATCGGGGCGCGCGGATGCACCGACAGGTGAATATAGGATTGGCCATTCGTGACCGCCAGGTCGTAGTCATACAGCGGCTGTACGGGCCTCTCCCCAGCAAGTGCTGCCGTCTTGAGGCAGGCGGCTAGAGTGCAATACATGGCAATCGTGATTCTGTGGCGCATAGTGTCTGTCCATTTCGTCAATGCGCCCTATTTTGCGGCTGACGATGCGTTTGTCGTCCGTGCGTGACGGCGCGGACAGATACTGGTTGCGCCGATCGGTCTACTCCGCCTATGGTCTACGCATGCCAACGACACTCAACATCGCGCTATCGTCTGCAACGGCCAGCATTGCGCTGGTCGGTGCCCTACTCGCGCTGACAGGCAGCGCCGAACCGCAGCAGCGAGCGCCACTATCGTTGATTTTCGGGCTGTTCGCAGTGATTACTTCGCTACCGCTGACGATTGAATTTGGTGCCGATTGGTACCCACTGCATATCACGACCATCCTGCCCGTGCTGTTGGCAGTGGCGCCGGTAACCTATCGATACGTGAAGGCCCGCACGCAACCCGGCCAGACTCTGCGGTTTGGTCGGATCGACTATCTGCTGCCGACTGCTGGCATCGTCGTCGTGATCGGATACTGGGTCCTGTCGCCGGCCGCCAGAGATATGATGTTGGTTGACGGCGAATTGCCAGAGGGCTGGCTGGCACCGACACTGGCCATTGCGACACTCGCATTACTGGCGGTCTGGTTATGCGCATCGCTCGTCTATCTGACCAGGACCATTTCGACCTTACGCCGGTATAGAGCGCAACTGAAACAGCACTACTCTAATGTTGCCAATCTGGAACTGCGCTGGATCGACTGGTTCATGCTGCTGCTCGTCACGTTGTGGGTGGCGTCAGCGGTATCCATCATCACGGATAACATCGGCTTTGCGCCGTTGTTTCCTGCTTCCATCCTCTACCCGCTCACTAGCCTGCTTCTGCTGATGCTGATGATTTTTGCGTCGGCTCCCATCGCCGATCAACAAGTGGCTTTAGGTGACTACACAGATCAAGATGAACATAGCGATCAGAATCTATCGCCGGAAAAATACGCCAAATCTGCGTTATCAGATGAACAAGCGAGAGGCATCGCTGCACGAATCGAAGCGGCAATGCAGGAGGATCGGCTTTTTCTTGATCCAAATCTTTCTTTGAAGAAGCTCGCGCAACACGCACACGCACTACCGAACATGGTCTCTCAAACCCTGAATGATGAATTGGGTCTCACTTTCTACGACTACATCGCGCATTGGCGAGTTGAAGATGCCAAGGCACGGCTTATCGACACCAAGGACTCTATCCTGCAGATATCACTCGACGTCGGATTTAACTCGCGATCTACGTTTTACAAAGCGTTCAAGAAGCAAACCGGCGTGACCCCAAAGGCGTTTCGGGCCGGCCAAACCGACACGGCGTGAGTTCTGGAAGTGCGGTGCCATCAACGACATATGACCATCCATGGTGAGTCGCTCTCGGACTTCCACAGGCTCTGCGGTGCACCGTTTATCCTAGGGGTCGACGATGCGCTGGTTGGCGTCACGGAGTTACCAGCTAAATGCTCGCAGGCCAAGGCGACCGGTTCCGAGCATGGCCATCGCTATGCTCGGGTTCGATCAACTACAGCGCATGGTCGCTTAGGCCAAACCGCCGCCACTCCGCTCGACGATCTTCGAGGCAGTCATCCACATCTCTTCGTTGCGCAACGGCACTGAGAGCTACGGCTATCAATGCCGCTGCGCGCCTTGATCTGAGGCTGCCTGACTGGAAACTCGTGTGATCGCTGCAACGGCGCTTTGACCTGCCATCCTGACCTTCACGGCAGACAGTCTGTCCAAGGGTCGACGATGAGCTGGTTGGCGTTACGGAGCTGCCAGTCAAATGCTCGCAGGCCAAGGCGATCGGTTCCGAGCATGGCCATCGCTATGCTCGGGTTCGATCAACTACAGCGCATGGTCGCTCTCGGCCATCCATGGCCTTCGCGACATAAGCACGTCCCTGTGCAAAAAAGGCCGGGTGAATCGCTCCACCCGGCCTTCTCATTTCTACTTATCCGCTCAGCCTATTCGGCAGCGTCTGCCTCAACCGGCTCCGGCTGATCCAGCAACTGAACCATCGCCATCGGTGCGGCATCACCCGGACGGAAGCCCATCTTCAGGATGCGCAGGTAACCACCCGGGCGTTCCTTGAAGCGAGGACCAAGGTCGGTGAACAGCTTGCCAACCGCTGCTTTGTCGCGCAGGCGATCAAAGGCCAGACGACGGCTTGCGACGCTGTCCTCTTTGGCGTTTGTGATCAGCGGCTCGACGACGCGACGCAGCTCCTTGGCTTTCGGCAAGGTGGTCTTGATCGTCTCGTGCAGAATCAACGAGGTCGCCATGTTGCGAAACATCGCTTTTCGATGCGGACTATTTCGATTGAGCTTGCGCCCTGATTTCTTGTGTCGCATGACTATTTCCTAAAACGAGTAACCGGCGCTGGCTTATGAGTTCAGCAGCGAACGGTCGCCGCGCAGGTTCGCTGGCGGCCAGTTATCGACCTGGAGACCCAGCCCCAGACCATGGCTTTCCAGTACTTCCTTGATTTCCGTCAGAGACTTCTTGCCAAGGTTCGGCGTACGAAGCAGCTCGACTTCGGTGCGTTGTACCAGATCACCAATGTAGTTGATGCTTTCTGCTTTCAGGCAGTTCGCAGAGCGGACTGTCAGTTCCAGCTCGTCTACCGGACGCAGCAGGATCGGATCGACTTGAGCCTCGGCAGATGCAGCGGTGGTGTCTTCCTGGCCTTGCAGGTCAACAAAGACGCTCAGCTGATCTTTCAGGATGCTACCGGCGCGACGAATCGCTTCTTCCGGATCGATCGTACCGTTGGTTTCGATATCGATCAGCAGCTTGTCGAGGTCGGTGCGTTGCTCAACACGCGCCGCTTCGACACTATAGGTCACGCGACGGATCGGGCTGAATGACGCATCCAGTTGCAGGCGGCCGATCGGACCAGTCTGCTCTTCGAAAGAGGCACGCTTGGTCGCCGGACGATAGCCGCGGCCGCGCTCGACACGCAGGATCATGCGAATGTCGCCGTCCTTGGTCAGGTTAGCGATGACGTGATCCGGGTTAGCGACTTCGATGTCGTGATCCAGCTGGATATCGCCAGCCGTGATCGGGCCCGGGCCCTTCTTGACGATCGTCAGCTCAGCGCTGTCGCGACCGTGCATGGTCAATGCAACCTGCTTCAGGTTCAGCAGGACGTCGACGACGTCTTCCTGAACACCTTCGATGCTGGTGTATTCGTGCAGAACGCCTTCGATCTCGGCTTCGACAATGGCCGCACCCGGCATGGACGACAGCAAGATGCGACGCAGCGCGTTACCGAGCGTATGGCCGAAACCACGCTCGAACGGCTCGATGACAACACGTGCCTGCGAATCGGTCGCCGCGGTGACTTTGACGACACGCGGCTTGAGAAAATCGTTGATAGATTCCTGCATGTGAACAGTATCCTCTTTGCTTGCTGTTACTTCGAGTAGAGCTCGACAACCAGGTTTTCGTTGATGTCGGGAAGAATATCGTCGCGCTCAGGCAGTGCCTTCAGCGTACCGACCATCTTCGATGCGTCTACTTCGACCCATTCCGGGAAGCCGATCTGACCGGCGATCTCAAGTGAAGACTTGATACGCAGTTGCTTCTTGGCTTTCTCGCGAACAGAAATGACGTCGCCGCCGTCGACTTGATAAGACGGAATATTGACGACGCTGCCATTCACCTCGATGCCTTTGTGGCTGACGAGCTGACGCGCTTCGGCACGCGTGGATGCGAAACCCATGCGGTAAACCGTGTTATCAAGGCGACCTTCGAGCAGCTGCAACAGGTTCTCACCGGTTGAGCCTTTTCTCTGGGCAGCTTTCTTGTAGTAGTTGCGGAACTGCTTCTCAAGCACGCCGTACATACGACGCAGTTTTTGCTTCTCACGCAACTGCAGACCGTAATCGGAAACGCGCGGACGGCGCGCGGGGGCACCACCTGGCGGTGTTTCCAGTTTGCACTTGGATTCCAGTGGGCGAACTCCGCTCTTCAGGAACAGATCTGTTCCTTCACGACGCGAGAGCTTGCATTTTGGACCGATATATCTAGCCATAATTAAAACCTGATCAGACGCGGCGGCGCTTCGGTGGGCGGCAGCCGTTATGAGGAATCGGGGTCACATCATTGATGTTCTGGATTTTGTAGCCACAGCCATTCAATGCACGTACCGCAGACTCACGCCCCGGGCCCGGACCCCAGACGCGAACGTCGAGATTCTTCAAGCCGTAGTCCAATGCCGCACGCCCTGCTTTGTCCGCTGCAACCTGTGCGGCGAACGGTGTGGACTTACGCGAACCACGGAAACCACAACCGCCGGCGGTCGCCCATGACAAGGCATTGCCCTGGCGATCGGTGATCGTGATGATCGTGTTGTTGAACGACGCATGAATGTGCGCAATGCCGTCTTGAACCTGACGCTTGATCTTCTTGCGCGTTGTCTTCTGCTGAGCCATAAGTTTTCCTGCTTACTCGCAATACTGGCAGCCACCGCTGCCGTCATTGATGCCTATTTGCGAACCGGACGACGCGGGCCCTTGCGGGTGCGTGCGTTAGTGCGCGTGCGTTGTCCGCGCAGCGGCAAACCGCGGCGGTGACGAATGCCTCGATAGCAACCAAGGTCCATCAGACGCTTGATGTTCATGGAGGTCTCGCGACGCAGATCACCCTCAACGGTGAAACGTGCAACTTCCTCACGAAGCTTGGCGACTTCCGGCTCGGCCAGTTCTTTCACCTGGACGTGCTCAGAGACACCTGTTGCCGCACAAATCTGCTTTGCGCGCGTCGGGCCAATGCCATAGATGCTCGTCAAAGCGATCACGACATGCTTGTTCACCGGGATGTTTATGCCTGCTATACGGGCCACAATACTTTCCTTTTAACCTACCGTTGCAATGCGCGGGGCTTAGCCCTGGCGCTGCTTGTGACGAGCGTCTGTACAGATCACTCGCAGTACGCCGTTTCTGCGAATTACCTTGCAGTTACGGCAGATTTTCTTAACTGATGCACGAACTTTCATTTTCGTTCTCCTGATGGGCGCGAGCCCACACTCCTGTTGCCTTTCTCCGCCTAACCTTACGTCCGGCTGTAATTCCGGAGATTGGCTTTCTTCATCATGCCCTCGTACTGGTGCGCCATCGTGTGGGCACTCAGCTGTTGCATGAAGTCCATCGTCACCACGACGAGAATCAGCAACGAGGTTCCGCCAAAGTTGAATGGAATGCTCGGGAAGAACATTCGCACCAACTCAGGCACCAAACAGACGCCGGTGATGTACAAAGCACCCCAGAACGTCAGGCGCGTCAAAACACGGTCGATGTATTCACCGGTCTGCTGACCCGGACGAATACCCTGAATGAACGCCCCAGAGCGCTTCAGGTTGTCGGCGGTTTCACGCGAGTTGTAAACGAGTGCGGTATAGAAGAAGCAGAAGAATGCTACCAATGCACCATACAGCACGATGTAAATAGGCTGGCCGGGGCTCACGGCGGCGCCGACGGTTTGCAGCGCCTGGGCGACCGGACCAGGGTTCGGGTTTGCACCGCCAAACTGCACCAGCGTAGCCGGGAACAGCAACAGGCTTGACGCGAAGATCGGCGGGATAACGCCCGACATGTTGATCTTGAACGGCAGGTGCGTGCTTTGCGCCTGCATCATCTTGCGACCTTGCTGACGGCGCGCGTAGTGTACCGTAATTCGGCGCTGCGCGCTCTCCATGTACACGACAAACACAGTGATCGCGAGGATGGCCATCATGATGATCAGCGCCAGCGCGGGTGTCATCGTGCCATCGCTTACCAGCTGCGCCGTGCCAGCAATCGCACCCGGCATGCCCGCGATGATGCCCGCCAGAATGATGATCGAAATGCCGTTGCCGACGCCGCGCTCGGTGATCTGCTCACCCAGCCACATCAGGAACATCGTGCCAGTGACCAGTGTCGCGACACAGATGACGATAAATAATGGGCCCGGTGCCACCACCAGATTCGGCTGGTTCTGAATCGCGTACGCCGCTGCGAGTGACTGCACCCCTGCCAGGACCAGTGTGCCTTTGCGGGTGTAGCCGGTGATCTTATTGCGGCCCGATTCGCCCTCTTTCTTGAGCTTGGCGAGGCTCGGTACGATGACGGTCGCCATCTGCATGACGATCGACGCCGAGATATACGGCATGACGCCCAGCGCAAAGATGCCAAAGCGTTGCAGCGCACCGCCCGAGAACATGTTGAACATCGCCAGGATGTTGCCGGACTGTTGCTCAAAGAAGCTTGCCAACTGCAACGGATCGATACCGGGCACCGGTACAAACGTACCGACCCGATACACAATCAGCGCACCGATCAGAAACATCAGACGCTGTCTGAGCTCCGTCAGTTTGCCGGCTTGCTGCAGATTGCCTGCCAGATCGTTGGGGTTTTTCTTCGCCACGTATCGCTACTCGAGATTAATTCGTCGTTCAGTCTTCGATGGTGCCGCCGGCGGCTTCAATCGCCTTGCGAGCGCCGGGTGTGACCGCGATGCCTTTCAGCGTTTTCGCCGTGGTCACCTTGCCTGAGTCGATCACTTTGACCTTTTGCGTGTTCGCCGGCACGAGGTTATCGCGCTTCAGTGTCAGCAGATCGACCGTGTCGCCTTTGACCAGATCGATCTCGTGCAAACGCAGTTCCGCAGACAAACGTGCCTTACGCGACGTGAAGCCGACTTTCGGCAAACGACGCTGCAACGGCATCTGGCCGCCTTCGAATCCGACTTTGTGATAACCGCCCGAACGCGCGTGTTGACCTTTGACGCCACGACCACTGGTCTTACCCTGGCCTGCGGCGTGACCGCGGCCCAGACGCTTGCCAGTCGGCTTGCTGCCGGCTGCTGGTTTTAATGTATTCAGACGCATTACGCTTCCTCAACTTTCAACAAGTAGGACACTTGATTGATCATGCCGCGGTTCTCGGGCGTGTCCTCTACCTCAACGGTATGGTTGATTCGACGCAATCCAAGGCCTGCAATGCTCGCGCGGTGGTTTTTCAACCGGCCGAACTTGCTCTTGATCAGCGTCACTTTGATTTTGTTCGCTTTAGCCATGATTTAACCCAGGATCTCTTCGACCGTTTTACCGCGCTTGGCAGCGACGGCCGCCGGCGAGTGTATATTGGTCAAGCCGTTGATGGTGGCACGCACGACGTTGATCGGGTTGCGTGAGCCATAACTCTTCGCCAACACGTTGCGCACGCCCGCGCATTCGAACACAGCGCGCATCGCGCCACCGGCGATGACACCCGTACCTTCAGAGGCCGGTTGCATGTAGACGCGTGTCGCGCCGTGGCGGCCCTTAATCTCGTATTGCAGCGTATCGTCACGCAGATGTACGCGCTGGATATTCTTGCGCGCAGACTGCATCGCTTTCTGGATAGCAATCGGCACTTCGCGCGCTTTGCCATAGCCAAAACCAACGCGGCCGTTGCCGTCACCAACGACAGTCAATGCTGTGAAACCGAACTGACGTCCACCTTTGACGACCTTAGCGACGCGGTTTACCGCGACCAGCTTCTCCAGAAGGTCATCACCAGCGTTTTGTTTGTCATTCTTTGCCATGCTTTCTATATCCCGATACGACTGTGTCGTGTTCGTAAAACAGCGCTAACGCTGTTCGTTAGAATTTCAATCCTGCTTCACGTGCAGCATCTGCCAACGCTTTGACACGTCCGTGGTAGCGATAACCCGAACGATCAAACGCGACACGTTCGATGCCCGCTTCTTTCGCACTGGCGGCCAGCGCCTTGCCAACCGCGACCGCAGCATCCACGTTGCCGGTGCCTTTCAGTTCCTTGGCGATCGCTTTCTGCGTAGACGCAGCAGAGACCAATACCGACGCGCCGTCCGCAGCGATAATCTGCGCATAGATGTGGCGCGGCGTGCGGTGCACGGACAAACGCAACTCACGCAGCTCGCGAATCTTGGCACGCGTGCGGCGTGCTCGGCGTAATCGATTGTCTTTCTTGTTCAGTTTCATTGCTTCGTTTCTCCATCACCACCACGACAGCCTTGAGTAGCGTCGCCGGCGGTGTGAACACACAGCGCTTTTCAGCCGCTGTTACTTCTTCTTCGCTTCCTTACGGACAACACGCTCGTCGGAGTAGCGAACGCCCTTGCCTTTATAAGGCTCAGGCGGACGAAACGCGCGAATCTCTGCAGCGGCCTGTCCAACGACTTGTTTGTCAGCGCCCGTCAGTATGACTTCGGTCTGACTCGGCGTCTCGACACTCACACCTTCCGGCATCTGGTAGACGACCGGGTGCGAGAAGCCCAGTGACAAGTTCAGCTTGTTACCCTGTGCCTGTGCACGGTAACCAACGCCGACCAGCGTCAACCGTTTTTCCCAACCGTCAGAAACGCCTTTGACCATATTCGCCAGCAAAGCGCGTGTGGTGCCCGACATCGCGCGTGCAAAGCGTGAGCCGCTACGCGCTTGTACCGCCCAACCCTCGTCGGACTGGCTCAGCTCGACTTCGTTGTGGATATCCATCGACAACGTGCCCTTGCCACCCTTCAGAGAGACGGTAGAGCCGCTTTGCGTCAATTCCACACCTTTCGGCAGGTTGACGGGTTGTTTCGCTATTCTCGACATGTTCGTTTTCCAGTTTCGCGGGCGTCGCTTAGGACACCATGCAAATCACTTCGCCACCGATGCCCTTGGCACGCGCTTCGCGATCACTCATCACGCCGGATGAGGTCGATACGATTGCGACGCCCAGGCCACCCAGGACCGTCGGCAGGTCACCGCTCGGCTTGTAAATACGCAGACCCGGCTTGCTGACGCGCTTGATCTTCTCGATGACCGGCGCACCCTCGTGGTAGCGCAGTTCCACCGTCAGCTCGGCTTTCGCGCCGTTTTTCTCCACCGTGACATCGCCGACAAAACCTTCGTCGCGCAACACGTTGGCAATCGCCACCTTGGCATTCGAAGACGGCATACGGACGTCGACTTTGCGGGCTTTTTGTGCATTGCGGATACGCGTCAGCATATCGGCAATAGGATCACTCATACTCATCGCTGTTAATTCCTATCAGTTACCAGCTAGCTGTTACCAGCTGGCCTTGCTCAAGCCGGGGATCTGACCTTTCATGGTCGCTTCGCGCAGCTTGTTACGCGCCAAACCGAACTTGCGGTAGTAGCCATGCGGACGACCCGTGATGGAACACCGGTTGTGCATACGACTCGGCGACGAGTCACGTGGCAGCGAATTCAACTTCGCCTGCGCCACTTCACGCTCTTCATCGGTCGAATTCGGCGCACTGACGATTTGTTTCAGTGCCTCGCGTTTCTTCGCGTAACGCGCTACCAATTTGGCGCGTTTTACTTCGCGAGCAACCATTGATTTCTTAGCCATAAGGTCTGTCCTGAGCCTGTTACTGTTGTGCCGGGCGTTTGAACGGGAAGTTAAAGGCTTCCAGCAACGCACGGCCCTGCTCGGCGTTGCGAGCGGTTGTCGTGATCGTGATATCCAGACCACGCAGTGTGTCTACCTGGTCGTAGTCGATTTCCGGAAAAATGATCTGCTCCTGAACGCCCATCGAGTAGTTACCCTGAGCATCAAATGATTTCGGGTTCAAACCCCGGAAGTCACGAATACGCGGGATAGAGATTGCGATCAGACGATCCAAAAACTCGTACATGCGCTCGCGACGCAGCGTCACTTTGCAGCCGATCGGAAAGCCTTCCCGAACCTTGAAGCCCGCAACAGATTTACGCGCGTTGCGTACGATCGGCTTCTGGCCAGCGATGCGCGTCATGTCGGCTACCGCGTGCTCCATTACCTTCTTGTCCGCGATCGCCTCACCGACACCCATGTTCAGGGTGATCTTGGTGATGCGCGGCACTTCCATGACGTTATCCAGGCCGAGCTTTTCCTTCAGCGCCGGAATCACAGTCGTGTTGTAGTGTTCTTGCAATCTCGCCATAGTCTCTCAGGGACGTGCCAAAGGCCTATACGTCCACTGCCTCATTAGTTGAGCGAAACACGCGCTTCTTCGAGCCGTCTTCGCTGGTCTGGATCGCTACGCGATCGCCTTTTTTGGTCTTCGGGTTGTACACCTGCACATTCGAGATGTGCAAAGGCATCGTCTTATCTTTGATACCGCCTTGCTCGCCCTCGTTAGGGTTCGGCTTAACGGCCTTCTTGTAGACATTGACGCCTTCGACCAATACACGCTCATCAGCCATGACCTGCAGCACGGTGCCGGTCTTGCCTTTGTCTCTGCCGGTGATAACGATGACGTCATCGCCTTTTCTGATCTTTTTCATATTCGCTATTCCTGTCGACTCGACTACAGCACTTCCGGTGCCAGCGATACGATCTTCATAAAGTTGCTGGTGCGCAGCTCACGTGTCACCGGCCCAAAGATCCGTGTGCCGATCGGCTCAAGCTTGGCGTTCAGCAGTACTGCCGCGTTGCCGTCGAAACGAATCAGCGAACCATCTTTGCGACGCACGCCTTTGCGTGTGCGCACGACGACTGCGTTATACACGTCGCCTTTCTTTACCTTGCCGCGCGGGATCGCATCTTTGACGCTCACCTTGATGATGTCGCCGACACCCGCATAGCGTCGCTTCGAACCACCGAGCACCTTGATACACATCACTCGACGTGCACCGCTGTTATCTGCTGCATCCAGCATTGTCTGCATCTGAATCATGGCAATCTAACCTTGCTGTCTGTGCTGCTAGCGTTGTGTCGCTTTTTCGACGACTTCGACGACCTTCCAGCTTTTCTGCTTGGAGATCGGTCGGCATTCACTAATGGCTACGGTATCGCCAATGCGACACTCGTTGGCTTCATCATGCGCCTTCATTTTCGTCGTGCGACGGATGTATTTGCCATACACACCGTGACGTACGAGGCGTTCGATGGCGATCGATACGGTCTTGTCCATCTTGTCGGACACGACACGGCCGATCAGCCGGCGCTCTGTTTGTTGGCTCTGTTCACTCATGTTCTTTTCCTTCACGCGTCGCTGGCAGAAGCCTGACTCATGATCGTCTTGATCCGGGCAATGTCGCGGCGCACGCGACGGAAGTCATGCATTTGCATTTCCTGTCCGGTCGCTTTCTGCATGCGCAGATTGAACTGCTCACGACGCAGCTTGAGCAACTCTTCCTCGAGCGCTGACGTGCTCATGTCTCGCAAATCTGCTGCTTTCATTACATTACCTGCCTTGTGACAAACTTGGTCGCCATCGGAATCTTGGCAGCTGCCAGGCGAAATGCCTCGCGTGCTACTTCTTCGCTAACGCCTTCCATCTCGTAAAGGATCCGACCAGGCTGGATCTGTGCGACCCAGTACTCGACATTACCCTTACCTTTACCCTGACGAACCTCGAGCGGCTTTTTGCTGATTGGCTTGTCGGGGAAAACGCGGATCCAGATTTTGCCGCCCCGCTTGATGTAACGGGTCATCGCACGACGCGCTGCTTCGATCTGACGTGCTGTCAGGCGTCCGCGACCGGTGGCTTTCAGTGCGAATTCACCGAAAGATACGGTGCTGCCGCGGACAGCCAGCCCGCGATTGCGGCCTTTCATCTGTTTTCTGAATTTAGTTCGCTTCGGTTGCAACATGACTCAGTTCCCTTATCGCGCCGCCGGCTCTGCCGCGGCTTCAGCCGTTGCCGGCTCCGCTTTGTCGTACACCTCGCCTTTGAAGATCCAGACCTTCACGCCGATGATGCCGTAGGTGGTCAGCGCTTCCGCTGTGCCATAGTCGATATCTGCGCGCAACGTGTGCAGCGGCACGCGACCTTCGCGATACCACTCAGAACGTGCGATCTCCGCACCGTTCAAACGACCACCAACTTTGACCTTGATGCCCAGGGCGCCAACACGCATCGTGTTTGTTACCGCGCGCTTCATCGCGCGACGGAACATGATCCGACGCTCGAGTTGCTGCGCAATGCCCTCGGCGACCAGTGTGGCGTCGAGTTCCGGCTTGCGGATTTCGTTAATGTTGATGCGTACGTCCGAAAGCGGCATCGCAACCATCGCAGCCACTTCGCGACGCAGGCGCTCGATGTCCTCGCCCTTCTTACCGATAACGATACCGGGGCGCGCGGTGTGCAGCATGATGTTGATTTTCTTCGACGGACGTTCGATCTGAACGCGCGACACAGATGCATCTTTCAGGCGCTTGAACAGAAACGAGCGAATCTCGTGATCCTGGCGCACGTACTCTGGGAATGTCTGTGAATCGGCATACCACTTGGAAACCCAATCACTGGTAATGCCGAGACGGATACCCGTCGGATGTACTTTTTGACCCATACCTAACTGCCTTACTCGTCCGCTACGCGGATCGTAATGTGACTATTGCGTTTGATGATGCGCGTGCCGCGGCCTTTCGCGCGAGCACGATAGCGGCGGAAGGTCGGTGCCTCGTCGACCATGATCGTCGCTACTTTCAGCTCGTCGATATCCGCGCCGTGGTTGTGCTCTGCGTTGGCGATAGCCGACTCGAGTACCTTGCGCAGAATGCCGGCGCCTTTTTTCGGCATGAACGACAATGTCGTCAGTGCCTCATCGACACTCTTGCCACGAATCATGTCGGCGACCAGCCGGCATTTTTGTGGCGAGATTCGCGCATAGCGTAATTTTGCTGCAACTTGCATCGTGATAACTCCTGCCTAGCGCTTCGTCTTGCGATCCGCGGCATGACCCTTGTAAGTACGCGTCAAAGCGAACTCACCGAGTTTGTGACCGACCATGTTTTCGGAAATCAACACCGGCACATGCTGGCGACCGTTATGAACCGCGATGGTCAACCCAACCATGTCAGGCAACACCATAGAGCGGCGAGACCAGGTCTTGATGGGGCGACGATCGTTGCTGGCAACCGCTGCTTCAACCTTCTTCACGAGATGGTTGTCGATGAACGGTCCTTTTTTTAATGAACGAGGCACGTTAGTTCTTCCTGTCTGATAGTCGTTAGAATCGACAACTGTCTATTTACGGCTCTTGCGACGGCGCACGATCATCTTGTCGGTGCGCTTGTTAGAGCGTGTCTTGTAACCCTTGGTCGGGGTACCCCATGGACTGACCGGATGACGGCCCCCTGAGGTACGTCCCTCACCACCACCATGCGGGTGATCCACCGGGTTCATGGCAACACCACGAACCGTTGGTCGAACACCGCGCCAGCGTTTCGCACCGGCTTTGCCGAGTTTGCGCAGGTTGTGTTCGCCGTGACCGACTTCACCGACGGTCGCACGGCATTCGGTATGAATACGGCGCATCTCACCAGAACGCAGTTTCAGCGTCACGTAAGCGCCTTCGCGCGCAGCGACCTGAGCAACACCGCCGGCAGAGCGAACCATCTGTGCGCCTTTGCCAGGCTTCATCTCGACGCAGTGCACGAGCGTACCGACCGGAATGTTGCGCAGTGGCAAGCTGTTACCCGGCTTGATCGGTGCATCGTCCGAAGACTGGATCGGCGTACCGACCTCGACGTTCTTCGGCGCCAGAATGTAACGACGCTCACCGTCGGTGTACTTGATCAGCGCGATGTGTGCGCTGCGGTTCGGATCGTATTCGATGCGCTCGACAACGCCCGGCACGCCGAACTTGTCACGCTTGAAGTCGATGATGCGATAACGCTGCTTGTGTCCACCGCCGTGGTGGCGCACGGTAATGCGGCCGGTATTGTTGCGACCGCCCGTCTTGGACTTCTTCGCAACCAGTGCGGCGTGCGGCTTACCTTTGTGCAGACCGGGCGTGTTGACCTTGACGGTAAAGCGACGACCTGGCGATGTTGGCTTAGCTTTTTGCAATGACATAGTTAACTACCTGATGGTGCCGCTGACTTACTCAGCGCCCAGAAAATCGATTTCGCTGCCCTCAGAAAGACTCACGTAAGCCTTTTTGAAGTCCGCCCGGCGACCTGGGAAACGACCACGGCGCTTCACCTTGCCCGATTGGTTGATCACGGTGACGCTCTCAACCGATACCTCGAAGAGCTGCTCAACAGCCGCCTTGATCTCGCTCTTGGTGGCGTCGGTACGCACCTTGAACGCCACCTGATTCGCTTTTTCGGCAACCATGTGGCTTTTTTCCGAGATGTGCGGACCTTGCAGAATGGTCAGCAGCCGTTCTTGTCGCAATGCTTGACTCATGACAAGCGCTCCTCAACCAGCTTCAACGCTGGAACGGTGATCAGCACCTTCTCGAAACGCAGCAGCGTGACCGGATCAATTGCAGCTACATCGATGATGCCGACGTTTTTCATGTTGCGCGCTGCAAGATAAAGATTCTCGTCGAACGCTTCGTTGACAATCAGGACGTTGTCCAGTGACAACTTCTTGAGCTGTGCCGCCAATTCGCGGGTCTTGGGCGCATCAACCGAGATCGACTCGACAACGACCAGACGCTCCTGACGCAGCAACTCAGAGAACAACGAACGCAATGCGCCGCGGTACATCTTGCGGTTAACTTTCTGATCGTAAGAACGCGGCCGTGCGGCAAACGCGCGACCACCACCCACCCAGATCGGGCTGCGGATCGTACCGGCGCGGGCGCGGCCCGTACCTTTCTGACGCCATGGCTTAATGCCACCACCACGAACATCAGAGCGATTCTTTTGACGCTTCGTACCCTGGCGCGAACCGGCGAGAAACGCGGTTACGACCTGGTGAATGAGAGATTCGTTGTATTCAACACCGAACGCTTGCTCTGAAACCTCGAGCGCACCGGCACCAACAATATCCAGTTTCAATGACATGGCTTAGGCTCCTGCACGCGTTTTGATGGCCGGGCGAACAATGACGCTGCCGCCGGCGTGGCCGGGGATAGCACCCTTGACCAGAATCAGGTTTTTCTCCTGATCGACGCGTACGACCTCGAGGTTCTGTACGGTGCGGCGAACGTTACCCATGTGTCCGGACATCTTCTTGCCTTTGAAAACACGACCCGGCGTCTGGTTCTGACCGATAGAGCCCGGTGCACGGTGAGAGATTGAGTTGCCGTGCGTGGCGTCCTGCATGCTGAAATTATGTCGTTTCACAGTACCGGCGAAACCTTTACCAATGCTGGTGCCGATCACGTCAACCTTCTGGCCGACTTCGAAAATCTCGACGGTCACTTCGCCACCGACTTCGATGTCGTTGCCTTCACCATCAGCGAGACGATGCTCGACGATGCGATCGCCGGCTTCGGTCTTGGCAGACGCAAAGTGGCCCGCAAGCGCTTTGTTAACGCGCGAGGCTTTTTTGCTACCAGCAGTAACTTGGATGGCACGATAGCCGTCGGTATCGACGGTCTTGACCTGGGTGACGCGGTTTGGCGCTGCTTCAATCACAGATACCGGCACGCTGGCGCCGTCTTCCGTAAAGATACGCGTCATGCCGCATTTGCGGCCAACGAGAGCAATACTCATTTTACTCACTTCCTGTTCACTGACTGCGTTTGGCCAGTGCTAAAAAAACCAAAATTCTCAGTCGGCAATTACAATTGACTGCCGCTGCCTGCTGCTTGAGTCACGCCTGCCGGCAATGCCGGTGGTTCGCGAACAGCCGCGCTAGCCTTGCGGTTCCGAGCCCCACCAAAGCGGTGGCGACTGTACCGGAACCAATAACCGGCGCCTTTAATGATCCGAATACTCTCAAAGCCCTGACCGCACGCTGGCGATTTCGCAGGCCTTTACAGAAAGCAGCGCCACCATGTCATTACAGGGTGGCGCTCGGTGCATTTGAGCTCAGCGTAAAACCGCTCTTTTGCGGCGGATTTTGGCCACTGAACTACTGCGAGCCCGCTATTATAGCGGGGCCGCTGTGTTTTACAACACTAATTTAGCTTGATCTGGACGTCTACGCCGGCCGGAAGCTCGAGCTTCATCAGCGCATCGACCGTCTTGTCGGTCGGATCAACGATATCCATCAGACGCTTGTGGGTACGCAGCTCGTACTGGTCGCGCGCGTCCTTGTTGACGTGCGGCGAGATCAATACCGTGAAACGCTCCATCTTGGTCGGCAGCGGTACGGGGCCTTTGACCGTTGCGCCGGTGCGTTTCGCGGTGTCCACGATTTCGCGTGCCGAGGTGTCGATCAAGCGATGATCGAACGCTTTCAGGCGAATGCGAATGTTCTGGTTAGTTGCCATTATCTTTACCCGTTCGCCGAAAAACGGCGTGTTTACGTTACTTTCTATCCGTTGTACCGCGCACCAGCGCTGAGCCGGGCGGCGATTCTATACTGTTTTGCCCGCAGTGTGCGAGCTTTCTGCATCAAAAATGCAGAAAAGTTGACCATTTCGACTGTTTCACTGTCGCTGCTTGGGGCTGCTCGATAGTCATTTCCGAGAATGGCTCGCAAGCTGCGCTTTATTTCTCGGAAATGACTCTCACTCATCCCCGTCTACCATCGGCGCTGGCGGCTAGCCAAGCGGCAACCCATCAGTACGACCCCGATAACCAGAATCGGCGGCTACACGGTTCGGCCAGCCATTTAAACGTCGCGAAACGGTACCGTTTCTCATTTGCCGCTTTCGACCAATTTTTCAGGAAATAAAGCGCAGCTTGCGAGCCATTCCTGAAAAATTAGGTCGAGGGTGGCAAACCCAAATGTCAGCGGCAGGCCTACAAAGAATCTGCATCCAGTGCAGGCCCGCCCTAGTCTAAAGAGCTCGTTACTCGATGATCTTAGCGACAACACCGGCGCCGACGGTACGGCCACCTTCGCGGATCGCGAAGCGAAGACCATCTTCCATCGCGATCGGTGCGATCAGCTCAACCACAATCTGCACGTTATCGCCCGGCATCACCATCTCGGTACCTTCCGGCAACTCGCACGCACCCGTCACATC
>JBCCBP010000044.1:0-27796 GCA_039033995.1 Pseudomonadota bacterium
CGCTGGGTTTACGCAGAAAATGGTTGTTCGGAAAACGTGATCGAAATGTTCGATCAGTACATTCGAATCCATGGTCAGGAGTTCCTAGAGGAACTAGATCGTTGGTTTGCGGCCCATGAGCATTACAACAAGACCAGCAGTGAACGTAAGGAAACTGGTTTGTACATGGTTCACTACGTTCAGGGTGACAGTGAAACAACGTCACTAGCAGAACTGCTCGCTGTTAAGAACGACTCCAATCTCTAGTTTGTTTTTACGTGATTTGCACGTGTGTTTGAGCAAATTGCGTTCTTCTCGATATATAAGACCAATAATTGTTTTACATAATTTACTCGTTTAGGAAGGGAAATGAGAAATTTCTATAAGGCAACTAAGTGTTACGCAGCGTCCGCATTGCTTGGTTTGGCTGTCTGCATGCCGCTAGCGGCAGCAGAGTCTCAACTTAGTACGCAAGCTATTAGCACAGGTGGTGTACAAGCGATCAGCACGGGCGGCGTTCAGGCGATCAGCACGGGCGGCGTTCAGGCGATCAGCACGGGCGGCGTTCAAGCGATCAGCACAGGCGGCGTTCAGGCGATTAGCACGGGCGGTGTCCGAGCGATTAGCACGGGCGGTCTCCAAGCGATCAGTACTGGCGGCGTTGAGGCTATAAGCACGGGCGGCGTCCAAGCGATTAGCACGGGCGGTGTCCGAGCGATTAGCACGGGTGGTGTCCGAGCGATTAGCACGGGCGGTCTCCAAGCGATCAGTACTGGCGGCGTTGAGGCTATAAGCACGGGCGGCGTCCAAGCGATTAGCACAGGTGGCGTCCAAGCAATAAGCACGGGCGGCGTTGAAGCGATTAGTACGGGCGGTGTCCGAGCGATCAGCACGGGCGGTATCCGGGCCATCAGCACAGGCGGTGTCCAAGCGATCAGCACAGGTGGTGTCCGAGCGATCAGTACGGGCGGCGTTGAAGCGATTAGTACGGGCGGCGTCCGAGCCATCAGCACGGGAGGCGTTGAAGCGATCAGCACTGGTGGTGTTCAAGCGATAAGTAGCGGCGGTTTGCGAGCAGGCGGTCGTGACCAAAACCCAGCGCGCGCTAACGCTACCTTGGCGTTTGTTGGTCGCGTCAACTCAGTCAGTCAGAACGGACAGCTTGTCGACGTACTCGGTCGTCAGCTGGCGTTCAACACCGCTGTTACGCAATTTGCCGCGGGTGACAGAGTGGCTGGCTATCAGTCGACTGATGCGACAGGCGCCATTATCACGTTCGTTGCGCCATACTCTGGTGATCTGACCGGCGAGCTCGTTGCGGGAGAAGTGTTGGCTGTCGATTACAGCATCGGTGTCGCGAACGTAGGTGGTTTCACCGTCGACTATACCGGTCTGTCTTCGAACGGTTACGCACCGGTGGTTGGTGATTATCTCAAGACATCAGGTTTTGGTCACAGCAGTGGGCTGGTCGCAATGCCAGAGCTTGATCCGCTTGCACTAAGTCGATAAAAAAAAACCGACCAGCCCGGGGTAAGGGGTGGTCGGTTCAAGTCTCGCCTCATCGTTTAGGAGAATGGAGGTTTGAGAGGTGGCTGCCAGAGCGATCAAAACAGCCACGATTAAAAGTTACCTGTTTCAGGTAACCAAAGCGGTGATCGGAGTCACATTTTGTGGTTTGTCCGACACCGCTTTTTTTTACTCTCCGTTCGCCTTGGCGCGTAATCCGTCGAAGTACGATTGGAAGTTACGACGCTCGAGTGCTGTGCGAATTTGAACCTTAACGTCGTCGTAGGCAGGCGTTTCTGGCTCTTTCGCGTCCTCTCGCAGAATGACATGCCAACCAAACTGGGTTTGTGTCGGCGTTTGACTGTATTCACCATTGCCGAGCGCGACGACCGCCGCACTAAATTCCGGCACCATTGATTCAGCAGCAAACCACCCGAGGTCGCCACCGTTCGGCCCCGAAGGTCCCGTCGACTTTTCTTTCGCAAGCTCTGCGAAATCGCCACCATCTTTGAGCGCGGCTATGACTTCATTCGCAGCTTCTTCAGTCTCAACCAGGATGTGTCGCGCTTTGTATTGCTGCGGACCTGGATTATTGACAAATTCTTTGTCGTATTCGGCGCGCACAGCATCTTCAGAAACAGGGTTGTTCTGGATATAGCCTGCGACGGCCGCTTGTGCCAATACGGAGCGGCGCATCAACTCCACTTGCGCGACCACGTCGGCATCTTTTTCGTAGCCCGACGCGACGGCTGCATTTGACAGAATCATCAAGTCGCCCAGCCGCTCGAGCAGCATCGGTGTGTTCTCTTCGGTGGCTTTCGCGCCAGTTTGGCCTTCAGCAAAGGCATCGAGCATCGCTTGAGTAATGTCGACACCATCAATGGTCGCGACGGCCTGAGCCTGGAGAATGCCCGGAACGAGCGTCATGGTAATAAGCGCTGCCGCTGACAGCGTTTTTCTGATGTGCATGGTGCACTCCTCAGTGTTGGAAATTAATCGTCCGGCGCGAGTGCGCGGATGGATAATGCATGGATATCGGTCTGCATCATATCGCCGACAGCCGCGTAAATCTGTTGATGTCGTTGGATTCGGTTTTGTCCATCAAATGCCTTTGACCGGACAAACACGTCAAAGTGCCCCATACCCGACTGCGCACCAGCGTGACCGGCATGCAGATGCGATTGGTCTTTGATGCGTAATTCCAGTGGCTCCAGAGCCTGCTCCAGCCTTGCACGAATCAATGCCACGCGCGCCTCGTTCACGGCAGCACCTTGAGGTAGGGCTTGACGATGACCTCGGCATAAACGCCGGCTTCGATATAGGGGTCGTTTGCAGCCCACGTTTCCGCGTCGGCCAACGAGTCGAATTCAGCGACGACAAGCGAGCCGGTGAATCCGGCGGAGCCTGGGTCCGGCCCGTCGATGGCGGGATGAGGCCCTGCAATCAGCAGTCGTCCTGCAGCTTGCAGCGCCTGTAGCCGAGCTAGATGCGCCGGGCGTACAGATTTTCTGGCCGCCAGGCTGTCGGCTACATCGGTCGCAATGATCGCGTACCACATCAGGTGTTTTCCTCGTTCTCAAATTGGTCTTTGGCCATGACGGCTAGCGCAATCGCTTGTGCGATGATGAATAGCACCATCAGGCCCGTAGCGCCGAATACCTTAAAATTGAACCATGTTGCTTCTGAAAATTGGTACGCGACGATCAAATTCAATACTGCCATGATCGCAAAGAATCCCATCCAGGCCAGATTCAACAGGCGCCATTGGGCAGGTTCAAGCGACACCGCGTCGCCGAGCATGCGTTCAACGACTGTCTGGCCAGAGAATCTCCCTGCCGCCCAAAACGCAATAGCGAACGCGAGATAGACGATCGTCGGCTTGACGAGAATGAAGCGCGGATCTCTGAAGAACAAGGTGGCTGAGCCAAACAGGACAACGGCCGCGGCCGACCAGGCATGCATTTGGGACACCGGTTTGCCCAGCAGCTTCTGGCCGATAGGAATCAGTGGCAGCAATACCATCAGCGCAATTGTGGCCGCGTAGATGCCCGCTTTCTTGTAAGCGATTAACGCGATCAATAGCGGGACGAAGTCGAGTATCAGTTGCATGGTGCTCGCCATGGTCAGCCAAACCACTAGTTTACGGCAGAGCTCCTCGGGATGTCTCCCGAGTGATGTCCGTGTCGCGTACAATACTCGGATGACAGATTTGATCCAGATTCACCCTGTTGATCCGCAACCGCGCCAGATCGCCCGTGTCGTGAGCATGATCCGCACCGGCGGGCTCGTCGCTTATCCGACTGATTGTTCCTATGCGCTCGGGTGTCATATCGGCGATAAGCGGGCGATGGATCGTATTCGGCGTATCCGGCGCACCGATAAGGACCACAACTTCACATTGGTCTGTAGGGACCTCAGTGAAATCTCAGCGTACGCGCGCGTCGATAACTGGGCCTATCGTCTGCTTAAGGCGTACACACCAGGCCCGTACACCTTCATTCTCCGTGCTACCGGCGAAGTGCCCAAGCGGCTGCAAAACCCGAAGCGCAAGACGATTGGCATTCGTATTCCGGATCACCCGATTCCGTTGGCGATGCTCGAGTATCTGAGCGAGCCCATCATGAGCTCGACACTGATGCTGCCGGGTGACGCGATCCCTATCACCGATCCGGAGGAGATGGTCAGCCGGCTGAACGGGCGTGTCGAGGCCGTGATCGATGGCGGTGCTGGCGGGCTTGAGCCATCGAGTGTTATCGATCTGACGGGTGAAAATGTCGTCGTGTTGCGACAAGGCAAGGGCGACACTACGCAAATGATCTGAGCGTGTCGAACGAGAGCTCATCCGGGCTCGGAATGCGTTAGAATACCGGATTGAACAGCGCACAGTGGCCGTTCAGTCCACGAGAGCTCAGAGCGTGTCTGAAGAATCAACTCCACAAGAATTACCGCAGGAACCCGACCTGCTGCGCAGCGCTGGAGCGCCCGCGCAGACAGAGATGCCGTTCGCGATCGTTGAAGGCGAGCCGGTCACGCAGCTGCCGCAAGATCTCTATATCCCGCCGCACGCCCTGAAGGTGTTTCTGGAGGCGTTCGAAGGTCCACTCGATCTATTGCTGTATCTGATTCGGCGCCAGAATCTCGATATTCTTGATATACCGATCACGGAAATCACGCAGCAGTACGTGCAGTACATCGACCTGATGCAGGAACTGCAGCTGGAGCTCGCGGGCGAGTACCTGCTGATGGCCGCGATGTTGGCGGAAATTAAATCCCGCATGTTGTTGCCGCGTCCGGTTGAGGCTGACGACGAAGAGGCAGATCCGCGGGCTGAGTTGGTGCGCCGTTTGCAAGAGTACGAGCGCTACAAGAAGGCGGCGGAAGACCTCGATGCATTGCCACGGCAAGAGCGCGACACGTTCGCCGTCGACGCCACGGTCATTGCGCAGAAGCGGGTCACGAAGTTGCCGGATGTGACGCTGAACGAGCTCCTGCTAGCGTTCAAAGAGGTCATGTCTCGCGCTGAGATGTTTGCGAATTTTCATCTTCAGAAAGAGCCGCTGTCCGTCCGGGAGCGCATGACCAGCATTCTGTCAGCAACTCGCGGTCGCGACTTCGCCGACTTTGTAACCCTGTTCGACCCCGAGGAAGGCCGGCTGGGTGTTGCAGTGACATTCATTGCGATACTTGAATTGCTGAAAGAGCAGCTGATCGAGGTGGTGCAAAGCGGCGCATTTGCGCCCATTCATATTCGTGCGGCGGAGGTCGAAGACCCGGACGCCGCGCTTGAGAGTATTGAGGTTGAGGCAGACACCACGCACTAGCTGGTGTCGCCGACGCTCTGCGGATAAATCACACAATGGACAACGAACAACTTAAACACTTTCTGGAAGCGGCATTGCTGGCAGCATCAGACCCGCTCAACATTGACGCTTTGCTCAAGGTTTGTCTCGCGCGCCCGAGCGCCGGCGACGTGACCAAAGCCGATATTCGCGAGGCGCTGAAGGCACTCACCGACGACTACTCGCCCCGTGGTATTGAACTCATTGAAGTCGCCTCCGGTTTTCGTATTCAGGTGCGCCAGGCGATGGGCGCGGAATTGGTGGGTTTGTTCGAAGAACGACCGCCGCGATACTCCCGCGCATTCTTTGAGACTCTCGCCTTGATCGCCTACCGCCAGCCGATCACTCGCGGTGAAATCGAAGATGTTCGCGGCGTCGCAGTGAGCAGCAACATTATTCGCAGCATGCTAGAGCGTGAATGGGTGCGCGTTGTTGGACATCGGGATGTTCCGGGTAAGCCCGCCATGTTTGGCACCACCAAAGCCTTCCTCGACTATTTCAACCTGAAAAAACTCGACGACCTGCCGTCTCTTGCGGAGTTGACCGATATCGAGAGCCTGAAAATCCAACTGGATTTGCCAACCGTCGAAGATGGCAGTAACAACCCGCCCGCCATTGCTCAAGTCGAGGCCGTCGAAGATGCCAACGACGGCGATGCGCCAGCTGACGTGGCCGCAGCGGCCGAGTCTGAAGACACCGTGGACGAGGCCATTGAAGAACAGGCGCCCACCGACAAGGCGGATCCGGTCGCGAGCTGATGGCGGATCGGGCGCAAAAGGTTTTGGCAGCAGCGGGCTACGGTTCTCGGCGTCAGATTGAGCGTTGGATTGCCGACGGCAAACTCAAGATCAATGGCCAGGTCGCAACTTTGGGTGCAACGCTTGAGGGCGATGAAAAAATCGAACTCGATGGCAAGCCGGTCAGTGTTCGGGCTTCGCAGACGGCACGTCATCGTCACATTCTGTACCACAAGCCGATCGGTGAGATCTGCTCGCGCAATGATCCCGAAGGGCGCAAGACGATTTTCGATAGCTTGCCGAAACCCGGGTTAAAGCGCTGGATCTCTGTCGGCAGACTGGATATCGCTACATCCGGATTACTATTACTGACGACGGATGGCGAGCTGGCCAACCGACTCATGCATCCGTCTTACGAGGTCAGTCGTCATTACGCGGTACGCGTGATGGGCAAGCCCGATGAGACAGCACTGGCACGGCTGACCTCCGGCGTTATGCTGGATGATGGCGAGGCGCGGTTTGAAGAACTGCGAGCGACTGGTGGGCAGGGTGCCAACCAGTGGTTTGAGGTCAGCTTGAATGAGGGGCGCAACCGCGAGGTCAGACGCTTGTGGGAAGCGATTGAATGCAAAGTCAGCCGCTTGATCCGGACCGCGTACGGGCCGATTTCGTTGCCGCCGAATGTCGCCAAAGGGCAGTACCGTGAGCTCAACTTTACTGAGATCAAAAAGCTCTACACGACCGTCGGCTTAAAAGCGCCTGATGCCCCTAGTCGTGCCAGCCGGGCAGGGCGTCAATTCCGTCAACGGCACAAGTCGCGCTAACGTAGCAGCACGAGGCTACTGGGCGTTGACACTTTGGCCGGTCACACCACCGACGCCATCACAAAGAAAATACAAAAATGCGGGTGTGACTTCATCGGGCGTTTTGAGTTTGGTTCGGTCTTCAGCGGGGTAGGCCTGCAATCGCATATTCGTCCGCGTTGCACCCGGGTTGACGGTATTCACACGAACATCTGCAGCCGACAACTCATCTGCCAGCGTCTGTGCGAGGCCTTCGATCGCAAATTTTGACACGCTGTAAGCACCCCAGAAAGCACGACCCTTACGACCCACGCTGCTGCTCGCAAACACAACGGCACCCTTGGCGGTTTTTAACAGTGGAATGCAGACTTTGGTCAATGCGAAAGGTGCGGTGGTGTTGACGTGCAAGACCTGCTGCCAAATTGTCCCGTCGTATTCTTCGATATCTGTCATTTCACCCAGGATGCCGGCGCAATGCACTAAGCCATCGAGCCGACCAAAATCTGCTTTGATTTGCTCCGCGATGCTCAGGTAGACACCGCCGTCAGCTTTGAGGAAATCCAGTGGCAACATCACCGGTGTCGGGCCGCCACTCTCGACGATTGCGTCGTACACCGCCGAGAGCTTTTTTTCGCTACGGCCGAGCAGAATAATCGTCGCGCCTAAGGCTGCGGCTCGGATGGCGAGCGCCTTGCCGATACCGTCACTGGCGCCAGTGATGAGGATCACTTTGTCGCTTAGCGCGGCGCCGTCCGGCGCGAAATGAGTCAGAGTATCTGGGTCGATTGTCGTCATTGTTTTTCCGTTCAAAGCGTCGTGCGCGCGCTGCGCCACGCACACCACAACAAGTATAACGCGCCCGGTGTACGGCCAGTACGCTTCATTCTTAGCAGCACCATTTTGCAACTATGGGTAACCATGGCGAGTCCACCACGATCGTTGGTGATCGCTGCGTCCAGCAGCCCATCCGGGACATCCTTGGGGTCTACCTGTTCCAATGATGTGCTGCGTGGCAGCTCGAGAACAGAGAGCCAATTGCTGCATTGTTTCAACATTGCGGGTTGCGCATCCGCTGCGAACGCAATCTGCAGTGCCGCGCCGTAGTGGCGGTAGGCATCGATTTGCCAATCTGTCGCATTCACCGGCGATTGTTGGCTGATCATGCGCTGCGCCAATACGACCCACTCCTGCATTAACTCGCGCGTGCGATCGGTCGCCATCAACAACTGCGCCAAGCGTTGGCTAGCCGGATGTCGTGCCTCGCCTGCACAGAGACGATCAAGTTCTTCTTGCCACCATGCGAGCTGAGTTTGGCAAATATGTTGTTCCGCGCTCGTGCCGGCGCTGTCGAGAACGTGATTCCGCATCGAAAAAACGGCGCGTAACAGCGTGCCTTGTTCAGGCGGCAGAAATATCGCACTAAACGATAGAATATCGCCGCTTAGGTGATCACCAAACTCACTGGGCGTTGTCACTCTTGGGTATCGTCCGATTGCGCAGACAAGTTGCGTACCTGGCTATCCACGCTTTCGAGCGTTTCGATCGGCTTCTTCGTTGAAATTCCGAGCTCAACAAACTTTCGTGCGCCGGGTAAGACGTTGCGTTCGAGCGAGCCAACCGCTTGGTTGTACGCCTTGATGCCACCATCGAGTTGTTTGCCGATCTTTGCCATATGACCGGTAAACGCTGCGACCCGGCCATGCAAATCGACGGCGAGCTTTCTGATCTGCTCCGCGTTTTCTGCGAGTGCGAGTTGGTTCCAGCCGTAGGCCACCGCCTTGAGCAGAGCGACGAAGCTCGTTGGCGTTGCCAAAATAATGTTCTGTCGTAGTGCGTCGTCTATCAATCCCGCATTCTCCGCCAACGCAGCGCTGAGAAATTGGTCGCCCGGTATAAATAGGATGACAAAATCCGGACTGCGCTTGAACTGAGACCAGTAGGATTTGCGAGAAAGCTCCGCGATGCGCTCCCGAACCTTGCGTTCATGGCGTTTCAGATGTGCCTGGCGCTCCTGATCGTCGCTCGCTTCAATCGCGCTCAGGTAGGCATCAAGCGGCGTTTTGACGTCGACGACCAGCTCGCGCTCATCAGGCATGCGAATAATCAGATCAGGCCGCAACTGGTTGCCGTCATCATCGCGAATGGTCTCTTGTTCGACGAAATCGCAGTGTTCAACCATACCGGCCATTTCGACGAGCCTGCGAAGCGTGATCTCGCCCCACTGTCCACGGACTTCCGGGCGCCTTAGCGCGGTGATCAGATTACGCGTCTCTGACTGCAGCGTATGGGTGGTTTGCTGCATCTGTGCCAGTTGTTCCGTAATGCCGCCGTACGCCTGGCTTCGTGCTTTTTCCAGTTCGGCAATCTGCTTCTCGCTGCGTTTCAGTGCTTCTTGTATCGGTGCAACGATTTGTGCGACCGATTTTTCCTTTTCCGAAAACAGGTGCTCGGCTTTCTGATTCTGGGTTTTGAGGTTTTGCTCGGCGAGCTTCAGAAACGTCTCGGTATTGGTCTGCATCGTCTTTTGCGCGAGATCGCCAAACGTGCCGCTAAGCCGACTACCGACTAATTCGAGTAATTGCTCGCGCTCCTGCGCAAGCCCGGCCTGATCGGCGATCTGCTGCTCGAGCTGCGCCTGCCGAATCGCTTGTTCACGCGCTTGTCGCTGCGCGAACAGCCACTCGATCAGAATACCCAACAGAAGACCAAACGCGATGGCGATGACCAATGCGGGCCAGAACTGCGGCGAGTCGAGGAGTTGACGCAGCATGACTAGAGGGTTAACCGTCGTTTGGGTAAGGCGATGCCAAAAGCGTCAAGACAGAGGGTGATATCTGTGGGCAAGAGCGCGATTTTATCCGCCTGCCAGGATTGCGGGTCGTCGCCATCATCAATGTAGCCATAAGCAGCTGCAATACAGTGCATATGCGCTTTGCGTGCTGCCACGATATCGCGTTGGTGATCACCGATATATACACAGTGCTGCACCGGGACACCAAGCAACCCAGCGCCATATACGAGCGGGGCAGGGTCCGGTTTGCGCACCGGCAGGGTATCTGCACCGACAACGCACGAGGTTCGGTCCTGCATATCCAGCGCCTGCAGTAGTGCTAGGGTCAGGTGTTGCGGCTTATTGGTCACAATGCCCCACGGCACGTGCGCGTGGTCGAGCGTGCGGAGTAGATCGGCCAGTCCGGGGAACAATGCAGAGTGCTCGGCGATATGGTCGCCGTAGTACTCCAGCAACAGCTGGAGTGCTTCGTCGTGTTGGGGCTGCCAGTCGTCTCCAAAAGCGAGTTTGGTCAAACCGACACCACCGTAGCCGACACGTCGGCGCGCAGCCTCATAGGCTGGACGTTGCTGCCCGAGCCTATCGCAGGCTGCGTACAGTGCTGCAACCAAATCCGCGGCAGTGTCGATCAGTGTGCCGTCGAGATCAAACAGTACTGCGGTGGCGGGCAGCTTAGTCATCGATGCGTCGATAGTGCGCGAAATAGTTCACATCTACGTTGTCAGTAAGACTGAATTTGTCAGCTAGCGGATCGTACTCGAGGCCTTTAAATTGCTGCAGCACCAGTCCGCACTGCCGAGCTGCGCGGTCAAGCTCTGCGGGTTTGATGAACTTGCGAAACTCATGCGTGCCGCGCGGGACCCAATTCAGTACGTATTCTGCGCCAACGATCGCCAGCGCAAACGCTTTGGGTGTGCGATTGATGGTCGAAAAAACGACATCGCCACCGGGCCGCACGAGCTCGGCTGCAGCCGCCACAACTTTTTCCGGTGCCGGCACGTGCTCGAGCATCTCAAGACAGGTCACTGTGTCGAACTGCCCACGCCGATCCGCCGCCAGCGTCTCAGCGGTAGTTTCCAGGTATTCGATATCGTGACCGCTTTCGGCAAGATGCAAGCGCGCGACCTGGATCGCAACGCTGGACATGTCGAGGCCAGTCACGCGCGCGCCTTTTTCTGCCAGTGCTTCTGCAAACAGGCCACCGCCACAGCCGATATCGAGTACCGAAGTGTCGGTCAGTTTCGCGCAGTCCGCGACGAAGCCCAGTCGCAGCGGATTAATACGGTGCAAGGGGGCAAATTCGCCGTGCGGATCCCACCAGCGCGAGGCGACGGCATCGAAGCGAGAGATTTCTGCAGAATCTACGTTGTTGATGGTTTGGGTGTTTGTCATGCTTTGCCCAGCCGGCTCTGCCATTCGACAGCGCGTTCCAGAATACTTGATTCGTCGATTGTCGTAAGTTGGCGCGCATTCATCAACCGGCGTCCCGCCACCCAGACATCCGACACATCACTGCGACCTGCGGCATAAACAATGGCGCCAACTGGGTCGAAGCATGGGGTCGTGTGGGGTTGATCCATTCGAACCGCGATCACATCAGCAGATTTACCGGCCGACAGTGAGCCGGTGACCTCGTCAATGCCCAGCGCCGTCGCGCCACCGGCTGTTGCCATGCGCAAGACCTCCGCGGCGCTTGGGCGACTGGCATCGGCGCTGGTGACTTTGCCGAGCAGGGCGGCCGAGCGCATCTCGCCGAATAGGTCGAGGTCGTTATTGCTCGCTGCGCCATCACTGCCGAGTGCGACATTGACACCCGCTGAGATCAGGTCAGCAACGGGGGCTGAACCGCTGGCAAGCTTCATGTTCGATTCCGGGCAGTGCGCGATGCTAATGCCGCGCTCCGCAGCCCGAGCGATTTCATCCGAGCTTAACTGTGTCATGTGCACAGCGAGCAGGCGATCATTGACCAGTCCAAGCCGATCCAGCGTCGCGAATGGCCGCTCTCCGTGTTGCGCTGCGTGCTGCTGTACCTCGGCGACAGTCTCGTGCAGATGGATATGTACCCCGATGTCCAATTGGTCTGCCTGCGTGCGCACGCGCTTCAGGGTTGCCTCTGTGACGGCATACGTCGAGTGCGGCGCAAATTGCATGCTGAGCAGCGTATCGGCCGCATGGGCATCGTAAACCTGCATGGCCTTGCTGAGATATTCGTCCGGCCCCGATGCCCAGACGGTCGGAAATTCGATAACGATTAATCCAATCGATGCCCGAATGCGCGCTTCGTTAGCGACTTCGGCCACGACATCCGGGCAAAAATACATATCGTTGAAGCATGTCGTCCCGCTGCGAATCATTTCAGCGATGGCCAACCGTGTGCCGTCGCGAACAAAATCCGCATTGGCGTGTTGTCCTTCCAGCGGCCAGATGTGTTCGTTGAGCCAGGTTTCGAGCGGTACGTCATCGGCAATGCCGCGAAACAGACTCATCGCCGCGTGCGTGTGGGTATTTACCAGCCCGGGTAGCAGTGCTGCACGACCACAATCGATGTGTTCACGCGCCTGCCATTGGCGACGCAGACTGTCTTCGCTATCGATGGCGACGATGCGTCCGCCACGGATCGCGAGGCCCGCATTGTCCAAGACACGATTGTCATCGTCTACGGTGACGACCCAACGCGCGGTCAGTAATAAATCACACTGTTGCATGCGCGCATTATACGCATTGCGCGCGCGAATCCCGATGCCTGTAACAGGTTGATTGGAGCGCTGACTCCAGTGGCTTGTTCAGGCGCAGCCCAGCACTGAGAAGACACCTGTAAGCACGGGAAATCCAGGCCCTTTTCGGTGCTGAAATGTGCTAAAATTTCGGGTCTGAAAACAGGCGAACAACAAGACCTGATCATGCCATGAGAAAAGCATGGTAAGTAATTGAAAATAAATAAAAAAGAACCAAATTTTTAATGGACGAATTTAACCGATCTGCGGCGCAGATTTTGTCCGCTGCGAAGGTCGCCTTTGGCACCGTCGTTTTGCGTTTTGATCGGTTTGTCCAACGTTCGGAACACACGCTGCCTTATGAGTGACATTGCGCAAGAATTACTATCTGTAACTATCGAAGACGAGATGCGCCAGTCGTATCTCGATTACGCGATGAGTGTCATCGTCGGCCGCGCCTTGCCGGACGTGCGGGACGGGCTGAAACCTGTGCACCGTCGCGTGTTGTTCGCGATGCGCGAACTGGGTAACGAGCACAACAAGGCTTACAAAAAATCAGCGCGTGTCGTTGGTGATGTCATCGGTAAGTACCATCCGCATGGCGATTCCGCGGTTTACGACACCATTGTGCGCATGGCGCAACCGTTCTCGATGCGCTACATGCTGATCGATGGTCAGGGTAACTTCGGCTCTGTGGATGGTGATGCGGCGGCTGCCATGCGTTACACCGAAGTGCGCATGGCGAAAATCACCCAGGAATTGCTGGCCGATATCGACAAAGACACGGTCGATTTTATCGAGAACTATGACGGCACGGAGCAGGAGCCGTCGGTGCTACCGACGAAAATCCCCAATTTGCTGGTCAATGGTTCGGCGGGAATCGCTGTCGGCATGGCGACCAACATCCCGCCGCACAATCTCGGCGAAGTGATTGATGCGGTGCTTGCGCTCATCGATAACCCCGATATCGACGTGCCAGGATTGATGGAACATCTGCCCGGACCAGATTTTCCAACGGCGGGCATCATCAACGGTGCTGCCGGTATTTTTCAGGCCTACAAGACGGGGCGTGGGCGCGTGTACATGCGCGGTCGCATCCATGTTGAAGACATCGATGGCAAGTCGCGTGAGGCGTTGATCGTCACCGAGCTCCCTTATCAGGTTAATAAGGCGCGCCTGATCGAGAAGATTGCGGAGCTCGTGCGCGACAAAAAGCTGGAAGGTATCAGCGGGCTGCGCGACGAATCGGATAAAGATGGCATGCGTATTGTCATCGAGCTCAAGCGTGGTGAGGTGTCCGAGGTCGTTATTAACAATCTTTACAAGCAGACCGCACTACAGAGTGTTTTTGGCATCAATATGGTGGCGCTCGCCAACGGTCAGCCCCGGTTGATGAATCTGCATGACGTGCTCAATGCGTTCATTACGCATCGACGCGAAGTGGTGACACGGCGGACCATTTTTGAGCTGCGAAAAGCCCGATCGCGGGCCCACGTTCTTGAGGGGCAAGCGGTCGCGCTGGCCAATATCGATGAGGTAATCGAGCTGATCAAGCAGTCGCCATCGCCGGCAGAGGCAAAAGTCCGGCTGACGGCTCGCCAATGGTCGCCGGGCAGTGTCACCGACATGTTGCAGCGAGCAGGTAGCATCGACACGCGTCCGGATGAATTGGGCGAAGGCTTTGGGTTGCAAAGCGGTGATCCGGCGCAATACCGTTTGTCGGAGGTTCAGGCGCAAGCGATTCTCGATCTGCGCTTGCACCGGCTGACCGGCCTTGAACAAGATAAAATTATCAAAGAATACAGCGATATACTGGAGAAAATTAAAGAGTTTTCTCTGATTCTCGCTGATCCGGACCGACTGCTGAATGTCATTCGTGAGGAGCTTGCTGAAGTCCGCGAAAAATATGCCGACGAACGGCGTACCGAAATCATTGAAGACCACAGTGATCTCAGTATTGAAGACCTGATTCCGGAATCGGATGTCGTCGTCACGCTGTCGCACGCCGGTTACGCCAAGGCGCAACCGCTGGATACGTATCAGGCACAGAAACGCGGTGGGCGGGGTCGATCAGCTACGCGGATGAAAGACGAGGATTTCATCGAGGATCTGTTCGTTGCCAACACCCACGACACGCTATTGTGCTTCTCCAGTCGTGGCAAGGTGTACTGGCTCAAGGTGTATCAGTTGCCGCAGGCGGGTCGCGGCTCGCGCGGTAAGCCGATTGTTAATCTGTTGCCGCTGGAATCGGACGAACGCATTAATGCCGTCGTCCCGACACGCGATTTCCCAGACGACAAGTTCGTGATCTTTGCAACACGCGACGGCACCGTTAAACGCACTGCGCTTGATGCATTCTCGCGCCCACGCACGAACGGCATTATCGCCATCGATATCCGAGAGGGTGACGAACTAGTTGGCGTCTCTATTGTGAGTACGGATGAAGACGTCATGCTGTTTTCAGACTCCGGCAAAGCGATTCGATTCCAATCGACCGATGTTCGCGCGATGGGCCGCGGTGCCGCCGGTGTTCGCGGTATTCGGTTGCTCGATGGTCAGCGTCTGATCGCGATGATTGTCGTCAGAGATGGGGCCTTGTTGGTGGCAACAGAGCATGGCTATGGCAAGCGCACGGAATTCTCGGATTTCTCAACCCAGGGGCGGGGCGGGCAGGGTGTCATCGCCATCCAGACGACTGAGCGCAATGGTCCCTGTGTGGGCGCGGTGCGTGTCGGCGCAGAAGACGAGGTCATGCTAATCAGTCATCAAGGTACGCTCGTTCGTACACCGGTTGAGGAAATCTCAGTGTTGGGTCGAAACACGCAGGGCGTCACATTGATTCGCCTGGATGATGGTGATGCGCTGACAAGCCTCGCACGCATTGAATCCGTCGACGAAGAGGACGACGAATAAGGGTCGCAGACTGGTGAGCCTCAAGCACAACTTTAGCGCGGGACCGGCGAAACTCCCCGAGCCTGTGCTTGAACGGGCACAGGCAGAGTTGCGCGACTGGCAGGGTCGCGGCATCTCGGTGATGGAAATTAGCCATCGCAGCGAGGCTTTTATGGCTTTGCGTCACCAGGCAGAAGGCTCACTGCGCGCGCTGCTGGCAGTGCCCGACGACTATGACATCCTGTTCTTGCAGGGTGGAGCGACGCTGCAATTTGCCATGACGGCGTTGAATCTATCGACGCCGGAAGACACCATCGATTTTGCGGTTACCGGCAGTTGGGGGCGCAAAGCAATCGCAGAAGCTTCGCGGTTTGCCAGCGGGCACACGGCGGCGAAGCTTGATTTCGACGGCCTGGTGCCCGCCGTCGATAGCTGGTCGTTAAGCGAACATGCGGCCTATTGCCACTACACACCAAACGAGACGATCGACGGCGTTGAGTTCCATGTCACGCCGGCAATGCCAGAGGGCACTCCACTGGTGGGCGACTTTTCCTCGTCGATTTTGTCGCGCCCGATCGATGTCAAACAGCATGCGTTGATTTACGCGGGCGCCCAGAAGAACATTGGTCCAGCCGGTCTTACGGTCGTCATCCTGCAACGCGCATTGATGCCGGCTAAACGCGAGGGCATCCCAGAACTGCTGAACTATCAGGTCCATGCGCAAGCACAATCGCTACGCAATACGCCGCCAACCTTCGCATGGTATCTGGCGGGGCTGGTATTCGAGTGGTTGCAGGCTCAGGGTGGGCTCGCCGTGATGGCGCAGCGCAATCAAGAAAAGGCGGAGTTGTTATATCGAACACTCGATGCCAGCGTTTTCTATACCGCACCGGTGCCGCCACTGGCACGCTCTCGGATGAACGTCGTTTTTCGCCTGGTAGACGAGTCGTTGCAAGAGCGCTTTTTGGTCGAGGCCGAATCGGCGGGACTAGTCGGACTCAAGGGTCATCGATCCATAGGCGGCCTGCGCGCCAGCTTGTACAACGCGGTGTCGCTGGACAGCGTGCAGGTGCTGGTAGATTTTCTTTTAGATTTTGAGTCCAGATACGGCTGAATCACCAGACAGGCCGGTAGCTCGACTATTGCGTTGGATCAAGGCGGGCTGCACACTGCCGGTGAACTGGAAACCGAAGAACGCTCGTGACCGATACCAAATCCCTAAGCCACGTACGCGAGGCGATCGATGACATTGATCAGCAGCTTCAGGCACTAATCGACCGACGGGCTAAGCTCGCGCAGGAGGTCGGTATTGCCAAGCGTGGCAGCAGCGACAATGCCACTTTTTACCGCGCAGATCGGGAGGCCGAGGTGCTACGCCGCGTTGTCGCTCGCAATGATGGGCCGTTGTCGGATGATGAAATGGTTCGGCTGTTTCGAGAAATCATGTCAGCTTGTCTTGCGCAGCAAGCGCCACTCAAGATTGGTTTTCTCGGGCCATCTGGCACGTTTACGCAAAGCGCGGCGCTCAAACACTTCGGTCACTCGATACGGGATTTACCGTTTGCGAGTATCGACGACGTATTCCGAGAAGTGGAATCCGGCAGCGCCGACTTTGGGGTAGTGCCTATTGAGAATTCCACCGAAGGCACGGTCAACAATACGTTGGATATGTTCCTGGTATCGCCGCTCAAAGTCTGTGGTGAGATTGAATTGCGTATCGAGCAGCACCTGATGGGTAGTGAAGCAGATTCACTGGATACGGCACAGCGTATCTGTGCGCATCAGCAGTCGCTGGCTCAGTGTCGAGTCTGGTTGCGCGAACACTTTCCTGACCTGGAACAGATCGCTGTGAGTAGCAACGCCGAAGGCGCACGTCGTGCGCGAGACGAAGTCGGCACAATCGCCATCGGCGGGCAATCCGCTGCCGATGTCTATGGTCTGAATGTGCTGGTACGCAACATTGAAGACCGAGCGGACAATACCACGCGTTTTCTGGTGCTCGGCAAGCAGTTCCTGCCAGCCAGCGGTGACGACAAGACAACCTTGATGGTATCGGCTGACAATACGCACGGGGCCGGTACGTTGTATCAGTTGTTGTTACCCCTTTCTGACAACGGTATCAATATGACACGCATCGAATCCCGACCGTCGCGTCGCGGCGTATGGGATTACGTGTTCTTCATCGATATCGATGGTCATCCGGAAGAAACGGCGGTCGCTCTGGCAATTGATGCGCTGTCCAAAACCGCTTCTCTTTGCAAAGTAATTGGTGCGTTTCCGAGGGCGGTTCTGTGACGGTGAGTATGTCGGGTTTGCTGGTTAGCAAGCCCGTGCGCAGAGGCCTGGCCGGTGCTATCAGAGTGCCCGGTGACAAATCAATTTCTCACCGCAGCTTGATGTTAGGGGCTTTGGCGACCGGGACCACACGCGTCACAGGCTTGCTCGAAGGCGAGGACTGTCTGGCGACCGCTGCTGCCATGCAGTCGATGGGTGCGCAAATTGTTCGTCGCAGCGCCGAGAGCTATGTGATCGAGGGCGTTGGGTTGCGTGGGTTACGCGCGCCCGAAGGCGACATCTATCTGGGTAACAGCGGCACCGGTATGCGTCTGCTATGTGGTCTGCTTGCCGCCCAGTCGTTTCGGACGGTACTGACAGGCGATGCGTCATTATCCAGCCGTCCAATGGCGCGAGTAATCGACCCGTTGTCGGACATGGGCGCCGACATTGCGAGCCAAAACGGCAAGGCACCATTACGAATTACCCCGGTCGAGCGCTTGCACGGTATCGACTATGCGATGCCGCTGGCCAGTGCCCAGTTAAAGAGTGCGCTGATGCTGGCAGGGCTGTATGCAACGACTGAGACAACGCTGAGAGAGCCGGGCCCCAGTCGCGACCATACCGAGCGGATGCTGCGAGCGATGGGCGTCACGATTGATGTGAATGGTCCGCTGATCAGGCTTGAACCCGCAGAACGTCTCGATGCACAGGATATCGAGGTGCCTGCCGATTTGTCGTCAGCCGCATTTTTCTTGGTGGCCGCTAGTATTGTGCCGGACAGCGCCGTCACGCTCATCGGCGTGGGCCTGAATCCAACGCGTACTGGTGTGCTCGATATTCTCTCGTTGATGGGTGCCGATATCACGGCAGAAAACCAACGTGAAAGCGGTGGCGAGCCCATTGCGGACCTGCGCGTTCGAAGTGCCGACTTGCACAGCATCGATCTTGATCCGGCGCTGGTGCCGCTGGCGATTGACGAGTTCCCTATTCTGTTTGTCGCGGCCGCATGCGCCCGTGGTGCCACTCGCTTCAGCGGCCTCGCCGAGTTGCGTCACAAGGAAAGTGATCGAATCGGAGTCATGGTGGCCGGGTTACGGGCGTTGGGTATTCAGGTCGAGGAGGGCGACGATTGGGTCGTTATCGAAGGCGGCCGACCGGTGTCAGGTCAGGTAGAGAGTCACGGAGATCATCGCGTGGCCATGGCGTTTGCAGTTGCTGGTGCCGTTGCGGCGAGTGAGGTCACAATCCGGGACCCGGAGAACATCGCGACGTCATTCCCAAACTTTGCGGTGCTTGCCAAGCAGGTTGGGCTGTCGCTACGCAACGGAGATCCGTCGTGAACAATGCGCTGATCATTACAGTCGATGGGCCGAGCGGGTCTGGTAAGGGCACTGTTAGTCGGCGTCTTGCCGCGGTATTGGGCTGGCATTTACTCGATTCGGGTGCCTTATATCGACTAACGGCACTGGCGGCGAATCGGGCTGGCATTGCACTGGATCACGAGGACGAGCTGGCTCAGATCGCCCGCAATCTTGACGTTGAGTTCGACCAGACGCCTGATGGTGAAGAAAGAATACTTTATAAAAAACAAGATGTAACCCGTGATATTAGAAGTGAATCCTGCGGTGAGGACGCGTCGCGAGTTGCCGTTTTTCCGAGCGTGCGCGATGCCTTGGTGCAGGCGCAACGCGACTTTTCTCGGCCTCCTGGGTTGATCGCAGACGGGCGAGACATGGGTACTCGGATTTTTGTCGATGCACCGCTGAAAGTGTTTCTGACCGCGAGTGCGGCGGAACGCGCGGCCAGACGTCATAAGCAGTTGAAAGACAACGATATTGATGTTAGCCTTGCCGCCCTTTTGCGGGACATAGAGCAACGCGATCACAGGGATGCGTCGCGCGCCGTTGCACCATTGGTGGCAGCGGAAGACGCCATCACGATCGATTCGACGCATCTCGATGCCGACGCCGTCGTCAGTGAAATACTGGCGTTAAAGAACGCGCGGCTTGGTATCGGTTAAGCGCCAGCCCTTTTTATCCGCTGAATAGGATCATCGCTTCGCCAGGAAGGCGGGGCTTTTTTGTGGTTGATCGTACCAGCAGGACGCAACGTACGCATACTTCATTTGGCGCTACTTAAGAACAATGGTAGCGATGGTTTAAACAACATGTCTGAAAGTTTTGCACAATTATTTGAAGAGAGTCTGGCCAGCCAGCAAATCGCACCTGGCACGATTCTCGACGGCACTGTCATGGCGGTCAATTCTGACGTCGTCATCGTCAATGCCGGTTTGAAATCGGAAGCGGTTATTCCGGTTGAACAGTTCCAGAATGAAACCGGTGAGGTTGAAGTGGCGGTCGGCGATGTCGTCGAAGTCGCACTCGACGCGGTGGAAGACGGATTTGGTGAGACGCGTCTGTCGCGTGAGAAAGCCAAGCGAGCGCGCACCTGGACACGGCTTGAGAAAGCCTTTGAGAGCAGTGAGATTGTCAACGGCGTTATCAACGGCCGTGTCAAAGGCGGTTTTACCGTCGAAATCGACAATGTTCGTGCGTTCCTGCCGGGATCATTGGTTGACGTTCGTCCGGTCCGCGACCCGAGCTATCTGGAAGGTAAAGTCCTCGAATTCAAGGTCATCAAGCTCGACCAGCAGCGCAACAACGTGGTTGTTTCGCGTCGCGCGGTTGTAGAGGATGAATACAGTGCAGAACGTGAAGAGCTGTTGAAGAGCCTTCAGGAAGGCAACACGATCAAGGGTATCGTCAAGAACCTCACCGATTATGGTGCGTTTGTTGATCTTGGCGGCATCGATGGGTTGCTGCACATTACGGACATGGCGTGGAAACGCGTGAAGCATCCGTCCGAAGTTGTCTCTGTCGGCGAAGAAATCGACGTCAAGATTCTGAAATTCGACCGTGAGCGCCAGCGCGTATCACTGGGTATCAAGCAGCTTGGCGCCGATCCGTGGCAGGCCATCTCGCGTCGCTACCCACCGAACACGCGTTTGTTCGGTAAGGTCACCAACATCGCTGACTACGGTTGCTTTGTTGAGATCGAAGAGGGTGTCGAAGGCCTGGTGCACGTCTCTGAGATGGACTGGACGAACAAGAACGTCAACCCGCAGAAAGTGGTACACCTTGGCGAAGAAGTTGAGGTGATGGTGCTTGAGATTGACGAAGAACGTCGCCGCATTTCACTGGGCATCAAACAGTGCAAACCTAATCCGTGGGCCGAGTTTGGTACGACCTTCAACCGTGGCGATCGTGTCAAAGGTCAGATCAAGTCGATCACCGATTTCGGTATTTTCATCGGTCTAGATGGGGGTATTGACGGTCTGGTGCATTTGTCGGATCTGTCCTGGGATGATGATGGCGAGGAAGCGGTCCGCAATTATCAGAAAGGCCAGGAGGTCGAAGCGACCGTTTTGGCAATCGATTCTGAGCGCGAGCGTATCTCGTTGGGCATCAAGCAGCTCGACCGTGATCCGCTGTCATCCTGGATGGCTGATCATCCGAAAGGCAGCATTGTGAAAGGCACTATCACCGAAGTCGACGCACGCGGTGCGGTGGTTGATCTCGGCGAAGGTTTGACCGGGTCACTGCGGGCTTCGGAATTGTCCAGAGAGCGTGTCGAAGACGCGCGTTCCGTCCTGAAGGTTGGCGACGAGATCGAAGCCCGCTTCACAGGCGTTGACCGCAAGAACCGTAACGTAGCATTATCTATTAAAGCCAAGGAGTTCCACGAGGAAGCTGAGGCGTTGCAGAGCTACCAAAACGAGTCGGCCAGCAGCTCTGGCGGCACCACGTTGGGGGACCTGCTCAAGGAAAAAATGTCTGGTTCTTCGGACTAGGCAAACAGCAGGCAACGGCTGGCCTGCGGGGGCGGGCCAGCCGTTGATATTGTCAGGGGGAAGAGAGGAGTCCGCTGCACGATGACTAAATCAGAGCTAATCGAAATGATCGCGCGCAAGCAGCGGCATTTGCCTGCTAAAGATGTTGAGCTTGCCGTCAAGCATTTGTTGGATTTGATGAGTGATTCACTATCACAGGGTGAGCGCATCGAAATACGAGGCTTCGGCAGTTTTTCTCTGCACTACCGGCCACCACGACTCGGCAGAAACCCAAAGACGGGTGCGGCTGTATCTTTGTCTGGCAAGCATGTGCCGCACTTCAAACCTGGCAAGGACCTGAGAGACCGCGTTAACGCCAGTCGCCACCTTGCGATCAAGAGCTAGAAGCGCACGAAACTGTGATCCGGCGTGTTGTCACACTGGTCCTACTCGTAGCCGTCGTATTGTTGGCTGCAGTGTTCGCGTCCGTAAACACCGGGACGATCGAAGTCGATTTCCTGTTCGCTAAATATGCGCTTCCGCAGTCCCTAGTGATCATTGGGTCAGTGGTTGTTGGCACGGCCGTCGGCCTGCTGTGTGCATCCTTTTTCGTAGTGCGCTTCATGGCGGAGCGTCGCCGTCTGCGCAAGGCCCTAAGAAACGCAGAGACTGAGATCAGCAGTTTGCGCAGTCTGCCGCTGCAAGATGCCAACTGATCCGCTAGAGCAAATACTCATACTGGCAGGTTTATTTCTGCTGCTCGCCGCAGCGGGCTTCCTGTTTGGCCGATTCGGCGGTGACGACGATGACGAGCCTGGTGCTTTTGGTGGCGGCCCACTAAACAGCGAGTATCTCAAAGGGCTCAATTTTCTTCTCAACGATCAGAATGATCAGGCACTCGAGCATTTTATTCGCCTGGTTCAGGTGGATGATCAGACTATCGAAACCCACTTTGCGCTTGGCAGTCTTTTCCGGCGGCGGGGCGAAGTCGATCGTGCGATTCGCGTACACCAGAACATTATTGCGCGGCCGGATCTTGGCAAGGACCAGCGTGACCAGGCGTTGTTTGCCCTGGCTCGTGATTACCTCAATGCGGGCTTGCTCGATCGTGCCGAGAACCTGTTTGCCAAGTTGGCAGAAGACTCAGGCTATAAGATCGAGTCTTTGCAGAATCTCTGTAAAATCTATGAGCAGGAGCACGAATGGGCCAACGCGGTGATTGCTGCTCGGCAGCTCGAGTCACTCAAAGTGCCAAACGTCTCGGCAAAACTCAGCAACTACTATTGTGAGCTGGCTCAAACCGATCTGGACAAGGGAGATATCCGCTCTGCACGCGATAATGTCAAACTCTCGCAAGCCAAGCGGGATCGGCTAACTCGCGGTGCGATTCTGCGCGGCGAGATTGCGCTCCAAGAGGATGATAAGAGCCTTGCGCTAAAGATGTTTGCACAGGTTCTGGCCGAAGATGGTGCGTATCTGATCGAGCTGTTACCCAAATTGCAGAGGCTACATGGCGATGATGTGGCTGCCTTTGACCAGCAAATGGAGGGTATCGCGGCCCAGCGCGCGTCAGCACGTCAGGAGATTGCGAGAGCTGCTTTGCAATGGCCGGACATTCGCTCGCCGTTCATCGACGCAGCGGTGGCGACCCTGATCGACGAGGATCCGGTGCTGGCGAGTTTCGTGGACACCCAGCTGATCCTCGATACGTCAAACCCCGATTTACGACGCCAAGCGATTGAACGCATTCGCACCGCGCTGGGGACATTAGCGAGCGAGGCGCCACGCTACCGCTGCACGCAATGCGGTTTCTCGAGTCGACAATTGCTCTGGCAGTGTCCGGGCTGCCGCAGTTGGGAGTCTTTACGACCGATCGACAAGGTCCGTTTCGATACCTTGATCGAGCGTGATGGTGGCATCAATTACTGATTGATAGTCGCGCGCGATTAGCGGTATGCGCATTGCCATGCCAGGCGCCGGTGCGTCGCTGTGGGCAGACTTCGTTTTGCGGCGAAGAGAGCAGAAAAGCCGAGTACAGTCGATCCGTTTCGCTGCTTCAATACGTTTGCCAGATTGTGGCTAACTCACTATTGGAGAAACGCATGTCGTTCCGAAATATCTTCGCTAAACTGCTGATTATCAGTACCTTATTGTTAGGTGCGCACGCCGTTCACGCATCGCCGGTAAACATCAATGCAGCGTCGCCCGAGGAAATCGCCGAGGCGCTTGATGGCGTCGGAATCATCAAGGCCCGAGCCATTGTCGCCTACCGAAATGCCAATGGCCCGTTCCAAAGCCGGGCTGAACTTGCCAATGTTAAAGGCATCGGAGAGCGCACCGTGGCGATGAATGAGGCCAACATTCTGCTTTCCTCAGAAGCGCGCGTCGATGACGAATAGCTGGCGTCGGTGGGCGATCAGCAACGCTGATACATAGCATGAAAACTGGATGGTCTATACTCTCGGACCATCCAGTCTTCTGAACAAGATAACTTGCGAGGTCTCAATGTCTCACCAGCCAGTTCGAGTTGCCGTCTTTCCTGTAGCCGGCCGCGGCACGCGCTTTTTGCCGGCCACGAAAGCCAGCCCCAAGGAGATGTTGCCGATTGTCGATAAGCCGTTAATACAGTACGCGGTTGAGGAGGCGATCGCCGCAGGCGCGACTCGGCTCGTGTTCGTGACCGGCGCGTCAAAGCGGGCGATCGAAGACCATTTTGATCAGGACGCTGAGTTAGAGCGAGCCTTGGAGCAAGGCGGAAAGGATGCATTGCTCGCGTCGATTCGTGACATCGTGCCCAAAGGCGTGAGCTGCGTTTACATTCGCCAGGGGGAACCTCTTGGCCTCGGTCATGCCGTGTTGTGCGCGCGACCAGCGGTCGGCGATGAGCCTTTTTTCGTGCATCTGGCTGACGATCTGATCCACGGTACACCTTGCCTTCTTGAAATGGCGCAGTATCGAGACATGCATAACGGTAGCGTACTCGGTGTGGAACGCGTCCCGGCTGAACGTACAGCGAGTTATGGCATCGTCAATGCGGATGGCGAAAGCGACGAAGACCCGGGTCGGATCCGATTTATTGTCGAGAAGCCTGCGCCTGAAGATGCGCCGTCCAATCTGGGTGTGGTTGGACGCTATCTGTTGGAGCCACAAATTTTTGATGAGCTGGAAACCACCGGCAGAGGTGCGGGCGGCGAGATTCAACTGACCGACGGTATCGCGGCATTGTTGGATAAGCAGCCGGTTTATGCGATGCCGTTCAGCGGCACGCGGTACGACTGTGGTAGCAAGCTGGGTTACTTGCAGGCCACCGTCGAGTTGGCACTGCAACATCCGGATTTAGGGCCCAGGTTTGCCGAGTATCTGGCGAACAGAAGTTAAAGGGAGCGCGCGAGCACACTGACACGGCGCAACACCAGGCACAAAAAAGCCCGCCATGGGCGGGCTTTTATTCTGTTTGGCTCCTCGGGCCGGACTCGAACCAGCGACCAATCGATTAACAGTCGACCGCTCTACCAACTGAGCTACCGAGGAGTAGTCCCGCTATGCGGAAGGCTCGGCATTGTGGCGAACCACCCGATCTAAGTCAAGCGTCGGCGTCCCCTTTTGGCGCAACATTGAAACGATGCCTAAGAGCAGCAAATCACGGGTGACCTGATACACTAAACGGCTGACTGGCGCCGGAGATGTTCGGATGAGCGATAGCGACAAGCGTGAATTTGCGTTGACCTCGGACTATGCGCCGGCGGGTCACCAACCGGATGCGATTGCCGGGCTGATTGAGGGGCTGCGCGACGGCCTGGCAAAGCAGACTTTGCTCGGTGTCACGGGCTCCGGCAAGACGTTTACGATCGCCAATGTCGTCCAGGCGGTACAACGTCCGACGATTGTGTTGGCCCCAAACAAGACACTGGCGGCTCAGCTGTACGGTGAAATGCGAGAGTTTTTTCCGAGTAATGCCGTCGAGTATTTTGTCTCGTACTACGATTACTATCAGCCGGAAGCTTATGTACCGGCATCCGATACGTTTATCGAAAAAGACGCCTCGATCAATCAGCACATCGAGCAAATGCGACTTTCGGCGACCAAAGCTCTGATCGAGCGGAATGACGCCATTATTGTGGCGACCGTGTCGGCGATTTACGGCTTAGGTGATCCGGAAAGCTACTTCAGCATGGTATTGCATTTGTCGCGGGGCGAGCAGATCGACCAGCGCGCTATTTTACGTCGCCTGGCGGAAATGCAGTACAAACGTAACGAAATGGATCTGACGCAGGGCACCTATCGGGTTCGTGGTGAGGTGATCGACGTCTTTCCCGCCGAGTCCGAGCGTGAAGCGGTGCGCATCGAATTGTTTGATGACGAAATTGAGAGTCTGGCGTGGTTTGATCCGCTCACCGGGGAAGTCGACCGCACCGTACCGCGCTTGACGATATTTCCCAAGTCTCACTATGTGACGCCACGCTCGCGCCTGCTGGGTGCGCTGACCCACATTAAGTCGGAGCTCAAAGACCGGCTCGAGTTGCTGCGCGAGCGCGGCAAATTGCTCGAGGCGCAGCGACTCGAACAACGCACGATGTTCGATATCGAAATGATCCAGGAGCTGGGCTACTGCAATGGCATCGAAAACTATTCGCGGTATTTGTCCGGTCGGGGGCCAGGTGAGCCACCGCCATGCCTGTTCGATTATCTACCGCCGGATGCGCTGCTCGTGATCGACGAAAGTCATGTCACGGTGCCCCAGCTTGGTGGCATGTATCGCGGTGACCGTGCGCGCAAGGAGACGTTGGTTGAACACGGCTTTCGACTGCCATCGGCACTTGATAATCGGCCACTTCGCTTCGATGAATTTGAAGGGTTGTCGCCACAAACCGTTTTCGTTTCAGCCACACCTGGTCGCTACGAAAAAGAGCACGCAGACAATACCGTTGAGCAACTGGTGAGGCCAACGGGTCTGGTGGATCCCGTCGTCGACATCCGGCCAGTGGCGCATCAGGTCGATGACGTGTTGTCGGAAATCGGTGAACGTGTCGCGGTCGATGAACGCGTTCTGATTACGACGCTCACAAAGCGTATGGCCGAAGACCTGACCGAGTATCTGCGCGAACATGACGTGCGCGTACGTTATCTGCATTCGGACATTGATACGGTCGAGCGCACAGAAATTATTCGCGACCTGCGTTTGGGGGAATTTGACGTTCTCGTCGGGATCAATCTGCTGCGCGAGGGATTGGATATGCCGGAGGTCTCGCTTGTCGCAATACTGGATGCTGACAAGGAGGGTTTCTTGAGGTCAGAGGGCTCGCTGATCCAAACGATTGGTCGGGCGGCCCGCAACATCAACGGCAAAGCTATTTTGTATGCTGACAAGGTCACGGATTCAATGCGGCGGGCGCTAGATGAGACAGGGCGCCGGCGCAAAACCCAGCTGGAATACAATGAGGCGCACGGCATCGTGCCGAAAACCATCCGCAAATCGGTTGCTGACATCATGGAAGCGGGCCAGATTGGCAAATCCGGTGGCGGTAAACGGGGTCGTCGCAAGGACGCCGCAGAGGCGGCTATTGAAGCCCTCAGCCCAGCGGAAGTGACGAGGAAAATCAAAAGCTTGGAGCAGGATATGTTCCGCTTCGCGCGCGAGCTTGAGTTTGAAAAGGCCGCCGCAGCGAGAGACCAGATTGAGCGACTCCGTAAACAGGGGCTGGGTCTGGAGGTCGTCAAAGCGAGCTAGTCTCGGGAAGTTGCCACAGGTGCTTGGACTCACCGTGCTTTTCCGGTAAGCTCGCCGCCCTCGACGACGACTGATCGTTGTCTCGAAGCCGCAGTCGGAAGGGCGATTAGCTCAGGGGTAGAGCGCCACGTTGACATCGTGGAGGTCGGTGGTTCGAAACCACCATCGCCCACCACTTTTCCGGCCAGCACGACGGCTTTCATTCCGTTGAAAATTATGCACTTGCGCACTTGTTCGCGCTGATTTCTGGGTTTACAATACGCGGCTCAGTCGGCCTTAGTGCCTGCTGATAATAATCGTTAGTCATAAAGGAGGGACTGCACATCGCAGCTTCAAAACGCGCCCGGCGCAATGATGATATCCAGGCCACTGAGGTCCGGGTTATACGGCAGGATGGTGAGCAGGCAGGTGTTATGCCTTTGAGAGACGCCATCGATCTGGCGCGCGATCAACAGCTCGATCTGGTTGAAGTGTCGCCGAACGCCGAACCGCCGGTCTGTCGCATCATGGACTACGGCAAATTCGTGTTCGAACAGAACAAGAAGAACCAGTCCGCAAAGCGCAAGCAGAAACAGTCTCAGGTGAAAGAAATTAAGTTCCGGCCTGGCACTGAAGAAGGCGACTATCAGGTAAAGCTCAAGAAGCTGGTGACATTCCTCGAAAACGGCGACAAGACGAAGGTCACGTTGAGATTTCGCGGA
>JBCCBP010000045.1:0-27793 GCA_039033995.1 Pseudomonadota bacterium
CGAGTTTCTGAAATTCAGCAAGGCACGCGGCAATGACCTGATCACGCCGCTACCGATGTATGACTTCCCTGGGCTTGTCGCCGGTGACCGCTGGTGTTTGTGTGCCACGCGTTGGCGCGAAGCACACGAAGCAGGATTTGCTCCACCGGTGTTTCTCGATGCGACGCATGAGGCGGCATTGGAAATCGTGCCATTAGACGTGTTGAAGCAGTACATAGTGCAATGAGCTCTACTATCGATGAGATGGCGTCGCAGGCATCCCTGCCTGTGCAGACCACAGGAAGAGCCGTGTCACTGCTATTCCCGTGATCACACTGACAACCAAAAGAATGAACGCCAACTCTAAGTTGATCGAAATGAAATAACCTGAGTTTTCATCACCGTATTGCTCGCATGACATCGCAGCAAAATCCGCGGACAAGCCAAATGCTTTGCAAAGCAACAACAGCTGGACGCAATACATCGTTGCCGCTGTCAGGCAAGCGCAGTAGATTCCAACCAATGTCGAGATCAAAGTCACGCGCCGCGTCACTTTCATTGGCTTAACTGCCGCGATAACTACAACGCCCGCGTCTCGAGCAACGCGCCCTCCGTGACCTGCTGGAACGGAGTTGAAGCCTGTTTGAACGCATTCACCGATTCGAAGATTCGTTTCGCATCTGCATTACGTGCGGTCAGTTCCGCGATCACCTCATCGGCGTGTGCTTTCATACCTTGCAACACATCGTCCGGGAACTTCAGTACTTCGATGTTCGGATCCGCCAGCAGGGTACGGAACGCTTCAGCATTGCGATAGGTGTACTCGGCCAGCATGTCGCAGTTGACGGACTGACAACACACGCGCACCACTTCCTGCAGATCTTCGGGCAATGCGTTCCAGGCTTCTTCATTGACGATCGCCTCAAGCGTCGGCCCGACTTCGTGCCATCCCGGGTAGTAGTAGTACTTAGCCACCTTGTGAAAACCGAACGCGATATCGTTGTAGGGCCCAACCCACTCGGTCGCATCGATGCTGCCCGTTTGCAGTGCGGTGAAGATCTCGCCACCTGGCAATAGCACCGGCGTACCCCCGGCACGCGCAAACACTTCGCCACCCAGGCCCGGGATACGCATTTTCAGATTGCGGATATCATCCATGCTGTTGATCTTCTTGTTGTACCAACCGCCCATCTGACCGCCGGTGTTGCCGGCCGGGAACGGCACAACACCAAACGGCTGGTAAACTTCACGCCATAGCTTCAGACCATCGCCGTAGTACATCCAGCCGTTCATTTCGGCGGCATTCAGCCCGAATGGATAAGCCCCGAAAAACTGTGCAGCCTCGACTTTCGCTTTCCAGTAATACGCACCGCCGTGGCCGATTTCTGCGGTGCCTTGGGATACGGCGTCGAACACTTCCAATGGCGGCACCAGCTCACCACCCGCGTACACCTTGACCTCGATCCGTCCGCCGGATGCGGCCGTGATGCGTTTGGCCAGATTGGCGGCGCCGGTACCAAGGCCGGGAAAATTCGGCGGCCACGTCGTGACCATTTTCCAGTTGAACGTTTGCTCCCGCACGGCCCCGTCGGTGGCCACACATTCCTGCTCACTGCCACAAGCGGCCAACCCGGAGGCCAGCGCGCCGGCGCCAAGCCCCCGAACAAATGCTCTACGTTTCATGTGTGCTCCCCGTACACAGTCGTTGCATCGATTATTCCACAGCCGCTCAGGCAACGTAACGATTGCTCACGTTCCCGGTGATACCGCACAATGTCGCGTGGTAAACCAATGCTGCAGCCGGCTGCCGCGGCGGGTTTAACATCCTTGCGACCAACGGAGCCTCCATGATCGGCCTGATCCAGCGTGTGAGTTCAGCCAGCGTCGTTGTAGACGGCGACACCATTGGTGCCATCGATCGGGGCTTATTGGTGCTGGTCGGCGTCGAAAAAGGCGATTCCGCCGAAAATGTCGCTAAATTAGCCGATCGTGTCGCTAATTATCGTGTTTTTTCGGATTCTGTGGGGAAAATGAACTTGAGCGTGACGGACATTAATGCTGCCATACTCGCAGTGCCGCAGTTCACGCTGGCAGCGGACACCCGACGTGGACGGCGGCCCAGTTTCAGTGGCTCCGCTGACCCGAAAACCGGCAAGACCTTGTTTGATCAATGGTGTGGCGTGATCCGCGAACGCGGGCTGGCTATTGAAACGGGGCGTTTTGGCGCAGATATGCAAGTAAGTTTGGTGAATGACGGGCCAGTGACCTTCTGGCTGACCGCATAACCTGCACCGCCTCACAGTTTGGCGAATTTGTGGACTCGGTTTAACTCGAACACCACATAAGTCGCGTATCATTATGTTTATCTGTGCCGTTGGGCATTTTGACGAGGAATATCATCGTGGGTTTAGGTGGCATCAATATCTGGCAGCTGTTGATCATTCTGGCGATTGTGCTGGCTATCTTCGGTACCAAACGTTTCAAAAACATCGGCTCTGATCTCGGCGGCGCGATTAAGGGTTTTCGCAACGCCATGCATGACGGCGAAGAAAAAGCCGAAAAGAGCAAGCTGGAAAACGATTCGGCCGAGGACGCGTCTTTCGAGAACACGCCCGGCAAAGAAAGCAGCAAGTCCGGCTCCTAGGCGCAGCGCGGAGGCATTGCGATGGAGTGGAGCGGCCCAGAGCTGATCCTGTTATTTGTGATCGCGCTGGTTGTGCTCGGTCCCGAACGCATGGCCCAGGTTGCCAAGAAACTGGGTCAATTCGTTGGCTATGCACGACGCATGAGCCGCAACCTTCAGGTGCAACTCGAGGACGAACTCGAGATGCAGCAAATTCGTGATTCGTTGCCCAATAAGGTCGATCTCAAGAAAGAGCTGGGTGTCGACAAACTCGAAGACGAAGTAAACGCGCTGAATAAGGCGCACAACGACACCGACCAACAGTCGGACGACGAACCGGACGACTTCGACACTGACGATGACGACGATACCGGTATCGCCGCACCAACAACCACTAACTCCGATGCCGAGCGTGTCGCCGAGATGACAGGCCTTACGCCAGAGCCGGCAACCACCGACGCGACCAGCAAAACCGCAAACTCATGACCGACACGAAAGAAGAAGAGGTGCTCGAGGAAGCGAGTCTGCTCTCGCACCTGCTCGAGTTGCGCAATCGTTTGCTGCGCGCTTTTATCGCGATCATCGTCTGCTTCGTGGCACTAGTACCGTTCGCCCAAAAACTGTTCACTATTGTTTCGCTGCCGCTGCAGCAGGCGCTGCCCGTAGAAAACACGATGATCGCTACGGAACCGGCATCGACGGTGTTTGCACCGTTCAAGCTCGCGTTTTTTGTCGCTATCTTCGCGGCGATGCCGTACATCCTCTACCAGGTCTGGGCATTTGTGGCACCGGGTCTTTACAAGAAAGAAAAACGCTTCACGGTACCGCTGCTGTCAAGCAGCGTGATCCTGTTCTACCTCGGTATCGCGTTTGCGTATTTCATCGTCTTTCCGCTGATCTTCAAATTCTTTGTCGCGTTCGCACCGGAAGGTGTTGAAAACATGACCGACATCTCGAGTTATCTCGATTTTGTACTGACGTTGTTCCTCGCGTTTGGGTTGGCATTCGAAGTGCCGATCGCGACGGTACTGCTGTGCTGGGCAGGCTTAACAACGCCCGACAAGCTGGCCTCGGCACGCGCCTATGTGTTTCTCGGCTGTTTCGTTGTCGGTATGTTCCTGACACCACCCGATGTCTTCAGCCAAACGCTGCTCGCCATTCCCGTGTATCTGTTGTTTGAGGGTGGTATCGCGATGGCACGCATGACCGTATCGTCGCCGAAAGAATCCGAGCAGGCCGTCGAGACGGCCGAAGACGCCTGAGCACACTCAAGTAAACGCGCTCGTCGCATTGGCGGTTTCGAGAGCAGGTGCTTGTTGCATAATGGTTGAAGAACCTCGTCGACCGAAATGCCGGAGAAGACCGCTATGATACGGAAAGGACTTGTTGCGATTGTACTCGGCTTCTTCCTATCCGGATGCCTATCCGGCTCATCAAACGTCTCGACGAAAGAATGGGTGAATTACCAAATTACGGTGCTTAATCACCCGATGGCGTTCTCTCTTCCAGCCGGCGGAAACCTGTATCGACAACCCAAGCCTGTGATTAACGAACTCGAAGAACGTGGTTTCATCTACGTCTACCGAGTGGGTTATGGATTCAATAAGGCGACTGGCTACGATGCCAAGGTTCGTATGAACCTGCTGATCAAACCGTTTGCGACGGGTCCAATAGAAGACACCACTCTCGTCGCGTTAAAACGAGGGATTCAGGATTCAGGCGATGCCATGTCGCGACGAGCCGGTAAACCGACAGTGAATCGTATGAACGACTACGAGGACTTCGTGCTCGGCGGGCGCGAATGGGGGCTTCTGGACTACCCCAATGTAGCCTTGATAGCGATTTTCACGCGCTTCGATCAGGATCACTTCGTCATGCTGGATATTGAGATGCCGAAACGTGCCAAACGAGGTGGGAAACAATGGTTGGCGTTAAAGCAGGTACTGATCGACACAGCATCGCGGGTCATTATTGACCCACCTGTCCCCGAGGGAAACTAATGCCTTGTTGAGCATCGCTTTTGGTTGCTGACTGCCAGGTGCCGAACGCCAACTGAGCTAAACCGTTTCTCGTCACGCGAGAAATACCTGCCCAAGACGCCGATACTCGACGAACCAGGATGCACAGCTCGGTGTAACAGTCGCTTAGTAGTTGTTGCCGGTCCGGCGCAGCACGTCAGTGACTGTCATCGCACCCGTCGATTTGATCTCTTCGTTGTCGATGGTGCGCAGCCGCTGCGGGCCGTCTTTGCTGACGCGGTCTGTGCTTGGCTGCTGCTTGATGCGGCTGCCGGTGCGGGTCGTATCAGCGATCGAAGGGCTGGACGGTTCGTAAGGGGCCGTCGCACAGCCTGTCATCATCAGCGCTGCACCAACACAAGCCAAGGTAATGATTTTCCGCATGATCGGGCTCCTGACATCAAACTGCCGTGCTATTCACAATACCATATGACCATCAATAAGCGGAGCAGGTTCCCCACAAATGCAGCAGGATCCAACGTTCACATCCGCTAGGATGGCGGCATGACATCCAAAACTGTCGAGACAATTGTCCGCCAATGGCTTGAAGATGTGGTGATCGGACTTGGCTTTTGCCCGTTCGCAAAGCCCGTCGTCGCAGCTGGCAAGCTTAAGATCATTGTCAGTGAGGCCGATGATCCGGACACGCTCATCGCTGACCTGGACAACGCACTAGCGAGCCTGACCGACGATGGCCCCGACACGATTATTGTGGCGGTCGCCAACCTGCTGCAGGACTTCGCTGACTACAACGACTTTCTCGATGTTGCGGATGCGTTAATAGAAGCCAGAGCGCTGGTCGGTGTGATTCAGATCGCGAGTTTTCATCCGGACTACCGGTTCGCGAATGAGCCTGCAGATGCCGTTAGTCACTATACCAATCGTGCACCATATCCTTTGCTGCATTTGCTGCGCGAGTCCGATGTTGAGCAAGCGATCGCGCAACACCCGGACGCGGATGGCATTCCCGCACGTAATATCGCAAGACTAGAATCGTTGAGCAGCGAAGATCTCGAGCGATTGTTCGCCCATCGATCGTAGCGCGGGCTTTGAATCCACGCGGTGACGCGGAAGAATAGCGTGATGCTACCCGTCCGCGCCCCTCCTAGCGTGTGCGCCGCCACTCCCGGCCAATATAGAGCGCCAGCAGCCCGAGAATCAGCAGACCTCCCGTGCTACCGCCACCACCACCGGAGGAGTCGCCGCCTGAACCACCGCCCGAGCCACCACCAGACCCACCGCCTGAGCCACCGCCGGAACCACCACCTGGTGGTGTGACAGATTCTGCCGTCACCGTGCGTGGTGTCACTGTGTCTCCAGTCGCGTTGACCAGTTGTAACGTGACCGTGTTGTCACCATCCGTTTGAAGTAGACCCACGTCGCCATCACTACCGCCTAACAAGGCACGATACGACTCGATGCCGTCTGCGAATTGCCGCCTGCTTTGCTCGGCACCGGTGTCCGGTGACATAACAGCAATCTCACGACTACCATCACTGGCCAACGCGGCGACAGATAGCAGGTTCTCACTATCAATCGTTGTAGCTGCCGCCGACAGCAATCCATAGCTGTCATCGAAGACATCGAAACTAACGACCGCATTATCATCCGTGTCCCAAACGGTCACCTCGATTCGCCCATCCAGCAGTTGCGCAATGACCGCGGTACCGGCAGGAACTGACGCGGCCGTCGCCGTCAACCATTCGTTGCCACCGACACGTGATCGGTGGCTGGTTAATGCTGGCGTGCCGTCCCGGCGCTGCAACCACCATTCGCCCGTCTGCTCATCCACCGAAAGCGCCACAGCAATCTGATCGTCGCCATGCTCTACCAGCGCCATGATGCGAAGACGATCATCCAGCGCCCAAGAAGCTAGCGACGCGCCCGTGCTGATGTCGAACCGCTGCACGGCAGAAGTGCCGTCGTCAACGGTCATCGCCACACGTATCTCTGTATCAGTACTGGTCATCACAGCGCTTGTAACCGCGTCGGCGACACCAACGTCGAACTCGCGCTGACCGTTTCCGCTATTGAAACGCACCAACCGGACGCTCCCATCGCTATTCTGCAGCAACCCCGCAACATCACTCGCCGCGACTGCAGTTGCCAGCACGCGTTGTGCTGGCAGCGCGCTTAGATCAATGCGATCAGCGCCGACGGACGAATCATCGAGACTGTTCTTAATAAAGGCAGAAACGGTGCTCCCTTCCGGTTTGATCAGCGCCACAGCGGACGCACCGGACCCATCGATATCACCCAGCGCTACTACGCCAGCGAAGTAATCGACATCACACACATCACCGATAGCATCACCATCAAGATCGTACTGCGCTCGGTTGGCGATACGCGGGCAATTATCAGCGCCATCTATCGCCGAATCGAGGTCGCTATCAGCTGCATCCGGACGGGTACCAGCCGCAAATTCTGCGGCGTTATCGAGTGCATCGCCATCCAGATCAACACTAGCATCCTGTGCGTCGCGACCATCGAGCCCGTAGCGTGCTTCCCACGCATCGGGCAACGTGTCGTTGTCATCGTCCAGGTCAGCATTATCGCCAACGCCGTCACTATCGAAATCGGATGACTCACTGCTATCACCGGGGAAAGCATCATTCTGGTTTTCGACACCATCACCGTCTGCATCGCCGGCCGGATTGACCAGAATCTTGTAGCTACGAGAAGAACCCGTCATATCGTTGTGATCGATTTCGGCAGAGGTCGCCATAGCCACAATAGCGACATTGCGATCCTCGAACGTTGTGCCATCGCCGCGAACGCGTAATGCGATCCTCACACGACCACCTACCGGTAGGCGCGACATCGTACAGTCCAACGAGCGCCGTTCGAACGTGCAGTTCACGTTCTCGGCATCGCCCGACGTCCCTAGGATACCGTCATCACCTACTTCGAGACCTTCACCCAACATCGCTTTCAGCTCGATGACTGTCGCATCCAGCGACGCACCCGTATCGTTAGGCTCAAGATTGTATAGATCAAAAACTGCGATAAACGTATCGCCATCGACGATCGGTGCCGTGAACTCATTCCCTAGTTCATCCTGTTCCGTTGGTGCCGTATCAGTCATAACCAGCGCTTTGTAGACCGTCGTATCAATCAGCAAATTGCGCTCGATGCGCGCGGTGACACGCGGATCATCGCAACCCGTGAGTGCCGTGACGTTCGGTGCATCGCTGACGCAAACCGTCAGCTTTTTTACGCCGTTGTCGAAGTAGATCGCTTCATGCGTTAGCGCCGCAACCCCATCAGCAGATTGAACAAACGTTGGCTCGCCGGGCCCTGCAATCTGTCCCGGGGGCAGCGCTCTGCCCGTTTGGAAAGGCTCACCCGGGCCCCACTCAATCCCGTAGACATGTCGATCCGTCAAATCGACATCACGGATAATCGCCTCCATTCTGATCACGAACCCGGCACCATATCGATCCTGCATTTCGCCGAACGCAATCGTCGGCGCATCATTGACCGCAGCGACGACGATTTCTGCCTCAACCACGTCGGATTCCAGGCCGGCGGGATCCGTCGCTGAGAACGAGAATGTCTCTACGCCAAAGAAGTCTTGGTCTGGCGTGTAAGTGAAGGTGGGGCCGTCGCCACTAATCGTGCCGTTCTCTGGTTGTTGCTCGATCGTGTAGACCAGGCTCGCCTGGTCGTCCGCGTCCGGATCAAAGGCACGTGGCGAAATCTCCAGCGCCGTGTCTTCAACGCCATCGAAACGCTGCCCAATCGTCGCCACCGGTGCGCGGAAGTTGCGGGTCACATTGACGGCGACGGTGGCCTCAGCACTGCTATCGAGACCATCGTTGACCGTAAAGCCGAACGTATCGACGCCGGTGAATCCGTCGTCGGATTGATACGTCACACGAGCGGTCTGAGTTTGTGACAACGACTCGTCGTCGAAGTCTGTGATTGGTGTCGTCTCGAATACATGCAGGAGATCACGCTCCTGATCGAGCACGTAAAAGAAATCGAGATTGGCGGTGACATCTTCCGGCTTGCCAAAGTCGCCGAGCACAAAACAGCTACCGTCACATTCGGATTCCGCCTCTCCGGCGAAGTAACCTTCCGGCGTAAACCGTTGCACTCGCAGGTTATCGAAATCGGTCACATACAAGACATCCCGCGCATTGATCGCGATACCGCGCGGCGAATTGAACTGGCCCGGCGCACTGCCAGCGGTCGTCCCAACGCCGCACAGCTGATCGGTACATGCATAGCCCAGACTCGTCTCGTTGATTTCATCGCAGGCACGCACCGACGTCAGGTTCGTCTCGCAACGTCCGTTCCAGCCGATCAATTCACCCGCTTCAAAATCGACACTGCCGTCATCGTTTCTGGTGAAGCGGCTAGCCGCATATTTGTAGACCCGATCGTTCTCGGCATCGGACAGATACAGGTTGCCCTCCGAGTCCATGGCGATATCTTTCGATGCGTTGCTACGAGCCAGTAGCTCGCCAGGCTGAGCTACAATGCCGACGAACGCCGGGAAGTTGTTCTCAACGTTGCGCAGGTCGTAAGCGGCCAGAGAGAAACGTCCGTCGGTCACAAACAAAAAGTCATCTTCAGTCACCGCAAATGATTTTGGCTCCGCCGTCGGTCGTGTTCGATCCGGGTTCGATACGGTGGTATCAATCGCGATACGGAACACGTCACAAGCAACGAGGTTGGGATCACAACCGCGCACTACGCCGGTCGAAGAGTCAACGCGCGTTCCCTGATAATAGATGTTGCCATTGGCCCCGATATCGAGAGAGTCCGGCTGCTGGCTGCCTGTCTGAATCTGCGTTTGCCACTGCAATATGCCGTCCGCGTCTGTCACGAACTTTGCGATCCGATTTCTGGGCTCAATTCGACCTGTCGAGTTCTGGCAAATTCGATATTGGTCGACAACGTACATCACACCGTCATCGTCCACATCCATGTAGACCGGGTTAGCGACGTAGTCAACGGCGGGTTCGAAGTTTCTGGGGTCTTCATCGCACAAGCGATCCAGCTCGGCGATCAATTCGGGCTTTGTCAGGCCGAATTCGTTCTCGATGCGATAATCTTCGATGAAGTAGGGGAACAACGGTGCAACGAAGAAGCCATTGTCAGGCTGATCGGTAATCGCGAAATTCAACTGATCGAATCGACCGGAAAGAAGATCAACGTCGATACCTTGCAGTTCGATTTCGACGGACTCAAACGTGCGCGCTGCGACACTGCCCGGCAGTGCCTGCGGTTCGGTGTTGCTACCCGGCGTTTTCAATGTCACCCATTGGTTGCGGGTCGTCGTGTTACCGGACGCGTCCTCGGCAGTCCAGGATACGAGTGTTCGCGTGTCTGGCTCAAAGATGCCCGGTGCATCATTGACGATCGACGGCCGCACATCCGCTAAATCAAAGACGGCGGGTCGGCCAATATCAACAGCAGTGGCTGTGGACGATTCGACGACTCTCGCGGGCGGCGCGAGAACAATCGGCGGTAGCGTGTCTTGCACGATCACGCGCTGGACAAATTCTTCGCTGTTGAATCCACCATCAATATTCGTCGGGCCATTGTCTCTGGCAGTCCAACGGACTTCCGTCACTTCGCCGACCGGCATGAACGAGCGCCCTGAGTAGTTCACGATAGGACGCACATCGCACGTATCCGATACCGTAAAGCCGTCACGCAATCGAGCGATGTGATCGCGGAGATATTCTCCGCCAACCTGCGTCGCCTCAACCGTGATCTGATCGACCGTCACATTGAAGACGGGTGTGGTCAAGTCATAGACTTTGACGTTTTGGAAGCGGTTGTTGACGATGCCATCAGGATTGCTGGTTGGGCTCGGTACGCCATCCAACACAAACCAGTCGAGACCAAACGTGGCGCCTTCGATACCAAGGTTGATAAACAACTCCACCACAGCCTGCATTGCAGCGCGCCTCGCCGCCGGTGTTTTCAAACCGATGATGATCTTTCGTGAAGCCGCCTCTGCGGCTTTCGCGAACAGAATGTACCAGGGCGGAAAGTCCAAAATCGGCGTGACAAGCGTTTCTGCTTGCCAGCGAATCGAATGGTTGCCAATCGGTAGCGTGACCGTGCCTTCCAACATTGTTTCACCACGGAACGGCGACAAACGCACGTCAGTATTCCAGTGATAGACATCGGGCCGTCCGAGAAACGATGACCAGTTGAAATCGTCCTCGTAGTCTTGAACGATGGCCAGAAAGTCTTGCCGGGTCTTTTGCCCATTGCCCGCGATCGTGAACACATAGCCACAATTGTCTGCGGTGTTGGGTTCGGTGCCGACGCCTTGCGGCGCCAACACCAGCGGCGGCACGTACTTGAGACCAAAGTTTGCCGAATAGGCGATCGAGCCAGCGGTATACGCCGTGATCGGCTCTGGTGACAATGACGGTGCGAATGCGAGATTGTGAGCGCCGCCAAGTACGTCAATGGTAGGACGCAAGTCATCGTTGTCGTATTGTGGGTGGTTGGTCGATTGCCCCATCAACGGCGCATTCATAATTGTTGCTACAGTGATAAGCAACAGGCTCGCGATTATCTTTTTCATGTTCCGGGTCCTCGCGCCTTGTGACGCTTTTTTTGTCCTGTACCCGGTAATGCGATGTCATACGGAAATTTGTAAAGCGATCATTTTGAACACTGCTACACTCGGAAGAGTCACCAGTGGAAAACATTTGACGTAATGTCCAAACAAGAAATCACCGTATTGCTCCAGCAGTGGCAAGCGGGCGATGCCTCAGCGTTCGACGATATGTTGCCGCATCTGCACACAGAGCTACGTCAGCTCGCCTCACGCTATTTGCTGTCTGAGCGGGCCGGTCACACGCTGCAATCCACAGCGCTGGTTAACGAGGCTTATTTGCGTCTGGTGGATGTCGAACTACCGTTAGAGAGCCGACACCACTTTATCGCCATCGCCGCACGTGTGATGCGACAAATCCTGGTGGACCACGCTCGCGGCAAGCAACGACAGAAGCGGGGAGATGGCGTGCAACCATTGTCGCTCGATGAGTCCGTCATGCTGGGCGAGCAACCAGACCCAAGAATCCTCGAAGTTGATCAGGCGCTTTACAAATTGGCTGAGTTCGACGCAAGAATGGCTAGGGCTGTCGAGTTGGTGTTCTTTGGCGGCCTGACCACGCAGCAGGCTGCGGATGTTCTTGAAATATCGCGGGTGACATTGTCCAAAGATCTCAAGCTCGCCAAGGCCTGGCTGCATAACGAACTGCAATAACCGGAGACGCCTCGCATGGACTCGGAACGCTGGCAAAAGATCAAAGCACTGTTCGAGGCTGCGAGTGCGTTACCCAAGCAGGATCAGGTCGAATTCGTACGTCGCGAGACCGATGACGATCCCTCAATGGCCGATGACGTCCTGCGTCTGCTGGATGTGCCGACAGAAAGTGGTGATGCGATTCAATCCGAGATGCTGCGCGCCGGTCAGTCTGTCGCTGACGCGTTCGAACAACGTACGATCGGCGCCTACCGTTTAATCAAACCCATCGGTCGTGGCGGCATGGGACAGGTGTTTCTCGCAGAACGCGATGACGATGAATTTGAGCAACGTGTCGCGATCAAACTCACGCACTGGATAGGGTCGGACGACGAACTGACGGAGCGCTTTCGGCAGGAACGACAGATTCTCGCCAATCTTGATCATCCGAATATCGCCAGACTTCTCGATGGCGGGCGCACCGAAGACGGGCAGCCGTTCATCGTGATGGAGTATGTCGATGGCGAGTCGATCGCAGACTTCGCCAGGAGAGAGGCGGTGAGCGTGCAACAACGATTGTCGCTGTTCGTTGCCATTTGCGATGCCGTCCAATACGCGCATAGCCAGTTGGTTATCCATCGCGATATCAAGCCCTCCAATGTAATGGTCACCCAGGATAGTCAGCCCAAGCTGCTGGATTTTGGTATCGCGAAATTACTCGATGAATCGTCGCAACCGGAACTCACACGCGCGGACATGCGGCCGCTGACACCCGAGTACGCCAGCCCAGAGCAACTGACCGGGGCGCCGGTGACGACCGCCACCGATGTCTACGGACTCGGCGTTTTGCTTTACCAACTGCTGAGTGGCGAACTGCCATTTGACCTGAGCAGCAAGACCTCCCCGCAAATTGTGGAGATGGTTTGTCGCACGGAACCGGCCGCACCCAGCGCCGCAGCGCGGGTTGCAGGCCATCGAAGCCGCGCCACAAAAATCGCCGGCGAACTCGACAACATCGTGCTGATGGCCATGCGCAAGGATCCTGGTCGGCGCTATGCCACGGTAAAGGATCTTGCCGACGATGTGCGCGCTTACCTGAATAACGAACCGGTTAGCGCACGCGGCGACTCATGGAGTTACCGCAGCAGCAAGTTCCTGCGTCGTCATCGATTGGCCATGCTAGCGGCCGGCGCCGTCATTGTTGCCGGTGGTGCGCAGACCTTGTTCTACACGCAGCAACTTGCGACAGAGCGTGATCTCGCGTTTCAGGAACGACAGGTTGCTGAGTCGACGACTGATTTTCTCGTCGACCTGTTTAACGTTTCACGACCTGGCGAGTCGCTGGGTGAGACCATCACCGCACGAGAAGTGCTGGATCGGGGTGCTGTGCGTATTCGTGATGAGCTGACGGAAGATGATCGGATTCGCGCTCGGATGTTGCAGACCATCGGTGCGGTATACCAGCGACTGGGGCTGTACGACGATGCGGAGGCCTTGATGCAAGAGGCCGTCAAACTGAATCGGTTGCATCGGTCTTCCGAAGATCGTTTATTCATCGACTCATTAGATGAACTCGCGTGGCTGCACTATCGTCGGGAAAACTGGCAGGCCGCCTACGATACCGCCCTCGAGTCTCTCGAACTACAGCGCGAGGCAAACGGTGGGCAGGATGCGCCGACAATGGCCCGCACGCTGAACCATCTGGGTACGATCACCTATTACCTCGATGACTACGAAGGCTCACTCGGTTACTACCAACGGGCACTCGCGGTACTCAACAATGACGAAATGCGAGATAGTGAGGTGCGCGGCACAACACTCAACCACATGGGTATCGTCTATGCCACGCTGTCGCGTTTCAAGGAATCCGAGGCGGCGTATTTGGAATCGCTGGATCTTCGACTACGCACGCTCGGCGATGATCATCCGGACACCGCAACGGCATACGTAAACCTCGGTACGTTTTATGTGAATACCGATCAATGGGACAAGGCGCGAGAGGTTGCGCTAAAAGGGCTCGCTATTGATCGTAAAACGAAAGGCGATGAGCACGTTGATGTTGCTTTCGATCTCAGTTTGCTCGGCGCCATCGAGCTTAGTCGAAAGCAACCTGCCGAAGCACTGCCACACCTGACGCAGGCAGCCGAGATCTGGCGTGTTGCTGCTGGGCCGACACATTCGCGCTACGCGCGCGCACTCGATTCATTGGCTGACGCGCATCGTCAACTCGATCAATACGAACAGGCTCGCGACTATGGCACCCAGGCACTGAGCATCCTCCGCGAACACTATGGCGACACGCATACCCTGACGGCCAACGCACAATACACGCTGGGCAAAGTGGCCTATGACATGGGTGCTCTGGACGATGCAGAGACGTACTTCGCTAACGTGATTTCCATTCGCGAAGCAGCGTTCGGCAGCCGCCACCAGGAAGTCTGGAACGCGGAGCAACAGATGGCCCGGGTAGAACGGCGAACCGGTCGGCCGGAAGCTGCATTGACGCGTGTCAATCGAGTGATGGCGAGCATCGAGACCGCCGACATGACGAATATTCAAGTCTACGGTTGGTTGCGTGAAATGCAGACGGAGTTGGGGCAAGCCGACGACGGCGAGTAGGATTTGATACGAACTTTGCTGCGACGACAACCGATCGTATGGCGCCGCATCAAGTGCATTGCTATCCTGAGCTCAGAACAAAAGTCGACGCGCAGGGTCCACTATGGCAATAACGAACGAGGCTTTCCGGGAGTGTCTGCATGCGCTGCCGAAAGTAGAGTTGCATAACCACCTTGAAGGTGGCGCGATGTACCCGGATCTGGCGCTAAAGCTCGCCAAGCGCAACGGCATGACAATGCCGTTTCACGATGACAAGAGTGCCGAGGCTTACTATCAGTTTACAAGCCTCGATCAGTTCATCGATATTTTGCGTACGACTGTCGCCACATTGAACACGGCCGAAGACTACGCCGACGCCGTCGAGCGCCACGGTATCGAAGCCGCCAAACAGAACATCCGATACCACGAGCTGTTTGTGACCTATGGTTTGGTCGCGCCGCGCGGTGTTGCCTGGGAGGCGCTCGTTGAAGGGCTCACCGAAGGGCGCCGGCGCAATGCCGCGCGCGGTGTGGATACCGCCTTCATCGTTGATCTGGATCGTACACTGCCGGAAGACGTCGCTCTGCAGCATACCGAGCTCGCCATTCGCGACCAAGACACAGCCGGCATCGTGGGCATGGGTCTCGACTGCCAGGAAAACGGCTATCCGCCGGGTCGGCTGAAAGCTTGCTTTGATGCGGCACGCTCGAACGGATTACGCCTCACGACCCATGCCGGTGAAGATGGCGGTTCTGCGTATGTCTGGGAGGCGATTCAGGAGTGTGGCGTCGAGCGTATCGATCATGGCGTGCAATCCGCGGAAGACCCTGATCTGTTGCGTGAGCTGGCTGACCGACAGATCCTGCTAACCGTGTGTCCGATTAGCAATATCGCGCTGAAGGTTTTCCCATCAATGCAGCAACACTCGCTGCCGAAGCTCGTCGAGGCTGGCATTCCGGTCTGTTTAAACTCCGACGATCCGCCGATGTTCGACTCCAACCTGATCCGCGAGTTTGAAGTGGTCGACGAGACCTTCGATTTCAGTCACGAGCAATTGATCAGCATGCTAAGAAACGCTTTGCAGCATTCGTTTCAGGCGGATGCCGACAAAGCGCAACTGCTCGCTGAATTCGACCGCATTAAAGACGACTATTTTGGCGCTTGATCAAAGCGTTTCGGGCGACACGAAGCCCACTTACTCCGAAACCAAGTTTCATATCTTGCTCGGTGTCTACGTCGGCGCGTGGGGTATTGTCCCAGGGTTAACGCCAAAGCTGATTCCGCTCGATCTGGAATGGGCGGGCCTTGGTTTGCTGGCATTTAGCTTTGGTGCCTTCATGCACGCGATCACGTTCCCTTGCACGGACGCCGTGGCCGAAGTATGGGGCGCCAAACGCGCCCGATTGATGGTGTATCTCGGTGCTTCAACGTACGCCGTCGCCATCGCGTTCTACATGCTGGGTGTCTACCTGCCGGCGGCGCCTGGCTGGAGTCTTAACGACGCCTACGTCGCTATTTTTTCGCAAGCCGGCCGGATGATCGTGGCGTCCATCTGTGCCACATTGGTGGCGCAACTACTCGATATTTTTATCTTTGAGCGCATCAAGAGAATGACGGGCGAGAAGTGGCTATGGCTTCGAAATAACGGCTCCACCGCCATATCGCAGTTTGTCGACACCACGATTTTTTATTCCATCGCGTTCTACGGCATCATTCCGAATGACCAGTTGCCGGCGCTGATTCTCGGCACGTATTTGGTGAAGCTTCTGATCACCATCATCGACACACCGTTTGTGTATCTATTGGTGCGGTGGATTACCGGGTCGTGGACGGTGAAAGCGATTGCAGAAACTCGATGAGAGAATTCCTCGATTGGACGCAGCTTATCCTATTTGGGACCGAATAAATTGAACCTATTACTCGGCTGACTTATTGCCAACCGATCTAGGTTAGGATTAAGTAAGTGTCTTTTGCAGAAATCAAATACGATCGGAATGCCGAGGAATTTGATGATGCCATTTCAGATTCCGACGTATCGGTCCCAAGGTTTGGTTGTGGATTTGTTCGAGTATTGGGCAATCCTCAAATACTTAGGCGTGCATCTTACATTGCTCTGTTGGTCATTCCGTTACTGGTGGGATTATGGCCAGGAGTCAAGGAAGCGCAAGGCGAGTAGGGTATGGATGACTTTTTAAAATCAGTTAGATCTTACCTCTATGAACGCTCGGCTAGCCCTTTAGCCGGTGCGTTCTTCTTCGCCTGGTTAATTCTCAATTACCGTATCTTCTTTATCCTATTCTCCGGTGAGCCGTACAGTGACAGTTTTGCCGCCATCGATGCGATGGTGTCTATCGATTGGATCGATCGTCATTTCTTGTTCTTGTCCGAAACGCGGCTTGAGCTGCTCGCCGGGCGACTCATCAATTGGATCCTGTTGCCGGGTCTGTTGGCAGCGTCCTATATCTTCCTCTATCCAAAACTTGCTGCACCCGTTTACAAATATGCTCTCGAACGGCGCCAAGAGCTTCGGGATATCAAGCAAAAGGCGGAACAGGCTCGATTGCTAACTGTAGAAGAGTCTCAGAAGGTCTTCCGCGAGATCCGTGATCTACGAAATCGTCACGACGAAGAAATGGAGCGATTGCGGCAAGAAAACCGATCGCTGCAATCAGAGTTGGAAGAAGCCAGAAAACGGCCTTCTGCCGGCGGCGGACTTGCTCTCAATCAGGGTGATATAGCCGTCAAAGGCGACAGTGACCCTTTATTGCCGCCCGAAAAAAGCGATGTTTCAAGACCCGAGTCCAATGACGAACAATCGCCCGAGATGTTCGATTGGTCCAGCAAAGGAGAATTTGGTGGGTTCGATCTTATGCTTGATGAAGCGAGACGACTCCTGAAAAGTGACGGCAAAGAGGAAACGAAAGAGCTACTTGGTGACCTAAAAGATGCGATGACATTGATGAAAGCCTTGCATCCTTTTGACGCAACGCCATTGGAACCGATAGAACTCAATTACGTTCATTCAATGCTTCGCTCAGCTGCTTCAAGCGGCGACAATCAAACGCTGTACCTTGTCTCGAGCTCAATGGCTCACGAGTGGCACAAGCGTTTCATCTCGTCTGACCAGTCTGGCGATGAACGTGAACTCTATATGACGCTGTGTCTCTTGATGTACTTCCGTGCGAGGCTGTTGCCGCCAGGAAAGTATGCGCCGTTCGTGCTGTTTCCGATGGAGGGGGACGACGGCATATCGCTTTCAATCTTGAACAGCCTTAGCCGTGTCGCGGAGCAAGTCGTCAAGAATACTCCGCTCGATCACATCACTTGGCAAGATGGAGCAGACGCTCCGATCGTTGTTGCGAAGGCCAAAAACCTCGACAAAGACTGACAAATTGGGCTTCCGTCCCTTACCTATTTTCCTTGTCGCTCAAAGGAAACACATTTCACCCTCGTTTTCCCCAATCCGTTTGACATAGGTTTCTATGTTTGGCAGTTTCGACCACGCGTGTGCTTTTTTTAACATATGAACGAGGTCGACAATGAAATACATGAAGTCTTTATTGGCCGTAGTCTTAGTGTTACTCGGCGCAAATACCTATGGCAATGTGCAGGTAGGCTGCGATAACTTTTCCAGTCATAGTCCAGTACAGTCCGCCTATTATGTGGGCGACATCATGACGCTCTCGATAAATAGAGCCGCACAGTTCGAAGTGCGACGAGACGGAACTTTTCTCGGAAGGTTCCCATCCCCGCCGAATTTTAAAACTTCCCACAGCGAGCTCTTGGATCGACGCGGTCGATGGCAGATCCTAGCACTGGCGCCAATCAACAACATCACAACGTCGATCTGTTCTCTGACCGCAGACGTATTCGACGCACTGGTTGGTGAGATCGATAGTATTACCGGCACACGTGTAAACGGGGTGGCTTTGTCCTTCGACAGCCAGACGTCCGGCGGTGCCGGTGGCAACACCTTTTTGTGGGAGTTTGGAAATGGTGCAACCAGCACATCAGCTGACCCAACCTATACCTACGATCGGCCCGGAACGTATACCGTTCGGTTCACAGTGACCGACCGACTTGGTCGTGCGGCTTCTGAGACGCAGTCGGTAACGATTGGTCGCAATTTCAACTTGCCATTTGAGCCGCAGAACCTACAGAGCCAATTCGAAGGTTGTCCGACCGGTTCTCCACAACAATTGGTGTACTGGCAAGCAGGCGGCGGACAACCGTCCAACTTCTTCCAGTTGGAATACAAGCCAACGGTCACATCGACATGGAGCAATACGATCGTTCTCAACGGCAACTCGAATCTGCATTTGTTGCAGTATCTGTTGCAGAACTACGCTTATGACTGGCGTGTGAGAGGTTGTATCTCCAACGCTGACTCAACGTGTGGTCCGTGGACGCAGAAAACGTTTGCGACGCCCTCCTGTTCGACTGGACCCGGTGGTGGATTTCCGTTGAACTAAAATTTGATCGGTAGAGTGAAATGGCATGAGGTGGCCATAGAACATGGCCGCCTCATGTCTTATTGGTGACGATGAAAGCCGTGTGAGGGGGCGTTTATCCGCTTCCCCTTGAGTTATTGTTCACGCGAATCTGAAGCTGTAGTTGCGTGAGTCCGTCCATAGGATCCGTGGCGCGCTCATAGCCAGCACGAGCCCCCACACAGCTCGCTCAACTGTCAAGCTCCGATAGCGTTCGAAAAGAGCGTGACCTAAAAAGCTATTGATCTCTTTTCAAGTAGCGCTCTTGCAGGCAACCTCCTCTCAATTCTGTTACGGCACGTTTGGCTCACCACTGCGTCGCCCTGGTCGCCAATGACTTCACCGCCTCCAACAACAACCACAAGAATGCCACCGGCAAAATAATTGTCTGCAGCACAAAAATGACAATGAGATTCACAACGTGGCGGCTAGCGCCAGACGCGCGTTCTTTCAGCTGAGACAAACGTTCGCGCACATTCAGGTTTTGCAGCGACTCATCAACCATATCGCCAAAGCGCTCAAACAAGCCGCGTTCCTCTGGAAGCTCCGGCTCGTTTTCGTTACTCAGCGATTCGATGTCAGCGGTAGCAACGCGGAGCGCTTCCGTCGCCTGCTCTTGTTCCGGTTGCAGGAACTGGTCAAACACCACATTGCTGCCGATCACCAAAACCGGTAGCGCAAACCGCAATACGAAACTGATCAAAAACAGCCTGAGAGCAAACGCGCGCAAGCGGGGCCGCATTGAGTAGCGTGGTATCCATAGGACAAGCAACGCAAACAACGCCGTCGCCCCAAGAAAGACGCTAACCCCAAAGCTGCCGGTGATCGTCAACAGAATATTCTGCAAGCCGATCGCGCTGGCGGCGATCAGCATGACCGATGAGAATCGTTCGATCAGATCGTTCACCGGGTCGAGCACCTGGCCCACAGTGAGATTGACGCCGACACCACCCGGCTCTAACGCGATCTCGGTGCCTTGCGCCACGGAGATAACACCATTCAGGCCACGTGCGACGGCCCAGGTCACAAACGCGCGCTCGAGCGCGTCTGCCGCATAACGCTCACTGATTTTGTCCGCCAGCCCACTCGCAGCAAGCCCAACAACGAAAATCGCAAACAGTGTCCACCAGGTTCTCGGTTGCATAGCGCTCCTCCGCGCGATGTCCACGTGTTCTAACGCTAACAGAAAACGCGGCAAAACGATGTGCGCGTTGCACAACCAGGCCGGCTTGCTACACTGCCGACGCAGACGTCAAAACAGACAAGGCCGGACCATGACAGATTTCGAAAAGCTCGGGGCGTTTTACCTCGGCAAGCGTATTGATGAAGCCACCGACGAGATGACCGAAGACCTCGTGCTCTACGACTCGAAGGATCTCAACACGCATGCGGTCATCATCGGCATGACCGGCAGCGGTAAAACCGGTCTCGGCATCGGCATGATCGAAGAGGCCGCGATGGACAATATCCCGGTGATTGCGATCGACCCGAAAGGCGACCTTGGCAACCTGATGCTGACGTTCCCGAACTTCAAAGGCGACGACTTCCTGCCGTGGGTCAACCCGACAGAGGCAAGCAACCGCGGCGAAACGGCCGAGCAGTACGCCGCCGGTCAGGCCGCGCTGTGGAAAAAGGGCATCGCGGGCTGGGGCCAGAAACCAGCACGGGTGAAAACGCTGCGCGATCGCGTCGACATGAACATCTTCACACCTGGCTCAAATGCTGGATTACCGGTATCTGTGCTGCGATCGTTCGCCGCACCGGAGGCTGCGCTGCGAGAAGACCGTGACCTCTATCGCGAGCGCGTCCAAGTAACGGCGACCAGCATTCTGGCGTTGCTCGGTATCAACGCCGACCCGGTCACCAGCCGCGAACACATTCTGATCGCGAATATTCTGGATCACCAATGGCAGCAAGATCAGAGCATCGATCTGGCCGGGCTGATCGGACTGATTCAGGCGCCACCGATGACCAAGATCGGCGTGCTGGAACTGGACACGTTCTATCCACCCAAAGATCGCATGACGCTCGCCATGCAGTTGAACAATCTGTTGGCGGCACCGGGCTTCGAAGCGTGGATGGAAGGCGAAGCCCTCAGCACAGCGAACCTGTTGTATACGCCGGAAGGTAAGCCTCGCGTGTCCGTCATGTCGATCGCGCATCTGTCGGATGCCGAGCGCATGTTCTTCGTTTGCATGTTGTTGAACGACCTGATCGCGTGGATGCGAGCACAACCGGGCACGTCCAGCCTGCGCGCCATGCTGTATATGGATGAGATCTTCGGCTATATGCCACCGGTTGCCAATCCACCGTCAAAGACGCTGCTGTTGACGCTATTGAAGCAAGCACGTGCGTATGGCGTGGGTCTTGTGCTGTCGACGCAGAACCCGGTGGACCTCGACTACAAAGGCTTGTCCAACACCGGTACATGGATGATCGGTCGCCTGCAGACCGAACGCGACAAAGCGCGTGTGATGGAAGGTCTCGAAGGCGCCAGCACGGCCGGGAAATTTGATCGGCAAGCGATGGAACAGACGCTCGCAGGGCTCGGCAAACGGAAATTTCTGCTGCACAACGTGCACGAATCAGCACCCGTCGTATTTGGTACGCGTTGGGTCATGTCCTATCTGGCCGGGCCACTCACGCGTGACCAGATCAAAACTCTGATGTCGCCAATTCGAGCGAAGCTTGAAAAAGTCGCTGCAAAGAAAAAGGCCGCACAAACACTGACTGGCAAAGTCACCAAGGCGGTCACGGCGTCAGTCGAGACCGCGCCAACGGTGCCTTCAGAGTTTCGTCAATTCTGGATCGACGCTCCTGGGGACGAGATTGTCTATCGAGCAGCGCTGGTGGGTGCGGCCGAACTCGCCTATTCGTCAGCACGTTATCATGTCGAAGAACAACGCGAGTGTCTTGCGTATGTCATGCCCGACGATGGTCCGGTTGCCGTCGACTGGGACGAGGCGACGGTACTAACGGTGCCGCTCGATGATCTGTCGACGGAGCAAGACAACGAAGACGCCGGTCAGGCCGCATTGCCGGAAGCACTGCAAAGTGCGAAGAAACTGAAAACCTGGGAACGCGGTTTCAAGCGCTGGCTGCGCCTGGCGCAAACGCTCACGCTATATCGCAGTGACGCGATGAAAGTGACCTCGAACGCGTTTGAGAGCGAAGGCGATTTCCGTGCGCGCTTGCAAACCCTCGCGCGCGAAAAACGCGACCTCGAGGTCGGCAAGCTGCGTAAAAAATATGAGAGCAAGGTCAGCACGCTGGAGGCGCGCCTGCTGCGTGCCGAGCAAGCCATCGAACGCGAGAGCCAACAGGCTTCCAAGAAAAAACTCGATACTGCGATTTCATTCGGCGCCGCCATTCTGGGCGCTGTATTGGGTCGCAAACGCATTAGCTCGACATCGGCTGGCAAGTTCGGCACCGCCGTTAAGAACGCGGGCAGCATGCGCAAGGAATCCGGCGACGTCGAGCGCGCTAAGCAAACTGCGGCGAAGGTCAAAGCCGACCTCGAAGCGTTGCAACAAGACTTCGAAGAATCGGTCGCAGCATTGGACGACGCCTACGATGCGCAGTCCGAAGAACTTCGCGAAATTCCGATCAAACCGAAATCAACCGACATCCAAATTCACTTTGTGGGTCTGCTTTGGCTGCCGTATGAGCGAGACAGCAAAGGCCGGCTGACGGCGATTGATGTCGAGGGCTGAACGGTAGGTTGTCATGCGCGCGGTGTTGATCATCCTGTTGACAATACTGCTCGGATTTCAGCTGTGGATGATTCATGGCCTGACGCGCTACAAATCCGAAATGCATGCACTGACAGAGCAAACTGTTGCAGAGTTGCCAGCAGGGTCATCTGAGCCAAAGGCTCGGGCAAAACGACAACAAATAGCGGTTGGTTCGGCGGAGCGTTCCGTTGAAGATTCGGCAGATGCCGATACGGCTGCCTGCCCAGGGATTGATATCGATTCGAGGATTGCGCTCGGCACCGCATGGTCGGACTGGCAGGCTGAGCGCGGCTCGACGATCGGCGGCACCTATCCGCGGCCTTATGCCAACGCGGACCCAGAGACCGTCGCCAAGTTGTCAGAAGCCAATGTGCCTGCCGCAATGATTCAGCATGGGTGGAATTTATTCTGGCAGGCGACGCGCGTCAGCGGCGACCGTTTCATCGGGCGGGCCGCAGGCCAACTATCCGTCGATTTCAGGCGCCCCGATTGGGATCTGTTGATGGACGCGTTAACACTTATGGAGCAGGCCGCTGCGCTGGACCAGGAGTTTGCGTTCGCCGATATGGCGATGGAATTGCATCAGGTACATCGCAAAGCCAGACAGAACAGCTGGCTCAGCCCCGAAGCATTGCAAACCTTGCGAGCACGCGCTGCTGCCTATAGCGAGATGCCCGAGACGCTTTACGATGAATTGCACGAAAACTACATGGAAGGTCGTGTGTTCGATGACACACGACGCGAAGCTGAACAGTATCAAGCCGAGCTGGTGGCTCGGTTCCACCAAACGCGAGCCGAGGCCGGATTCCCACCGCACAAACCTGTGTTGCCCGATGCGTACTACGCCGGTCGCGGCGATGATTGGTGCCGACAGTGACGAGCAGAAATCTGATTGTCACGTTGGTCATCGCCAACCTGATCGCCGGTGTTTTCCTGCTAAGGGCAATCCAACGCGTCGCGCATCCTGATATTCCGATGCCCGCAGTGCCCGTCGAGGCGACACAGGAGGCACCGCGCGCCAATGGTGTACCGACTGCGACATCTCAATCCGCCGACCGCCTAAGTGTGTATCAGGAAGAGGTCATCGAGACAGACGCCACGCGTGCATGTCGACGTGAACTGAGCACGTGGCTATCAGACCCGGACGCTTCTCGTGACTGGCGGGCCGCCAATGGCGAGTTGGCCGCGCGCGAAACATCCGGCCCGTATGCTTCGTATGACGACAGCGCGCTGGCGGTACTACAAGCACAAGGTGACGCCGAAGCGAGTCTGGAGGCGGGTCGCCGCAATTTTGCGGAATACGTCCAGACCGGCGATGACTTCACACTTGCGGTGGCGAAGAGTGCTTTCGAACGAGCGGCCGTCTATGGTCTACCGCTGGCTTATCTGAGTGTTGCGGAATCACACCGAGCACGAATCGCACGCTGGGTTTCTGTCGGGGAGATCGGGCCCGAGGAACTCGCTTACCGGCATGCAGTTGCGGACTCGTACATCGCCGTTGCCGCTGCCATCGTCGGTGTCAATGACTCAGATATCGGCGCGCTTTCTGGCGACGAAGTCGATAACAAAAATCTGCGTCTGATGCAGGGGCGATACATGATGTTTCGCAGGAAGGCGCCCGACGCGCCAGAGATGATTCGCAAGTTACCGCCAGCGTTCGATGACTGTATCCGCTAGCTAGATTAGCCGAACGCTATTCCGCAGCGGCGCATTCAAGAAAACGCTGCAAGGGGGCCTCAATAGCGGTCGTATCAAAGGTCACTTCGATCACAGCTGGCGCCTCCTGAGCTCGGCGTCGCACGCTCTGGGGCACAGGCCTACTATTCGACGCGCTGCCTTGCGGCGTGCCACGGATGATCGCGGTGCCATTGCTATCCGTGTTGGTAGTCGACTCGGGCGGTGCTGCAGTGATCATTGGTTTTGGTGTCGCGTTTGATTCCAGGCGTGTTGCTGAAACGGTGACCGGAGTACCCGGCTTCATACCATCTAGAGCCGCTTCAGCAACGTCCCCCATAAGACGATAGGAGGCAGGCAACTGTTCTGGATGAAGGCCAGGGAATTCGTCTATCGGACCATCGACGTGTCGACCTAGTTCCCAATCTTGGTCACCCACACTTATAAATGCAGATCGGACAACAAGCCTTGGCTCTCCAAGACTGATGTTGATCCAAAGTTTAAATTGATCCTTCAAGAATTCAGGCTTGGACCACACGCGCTTAGCGGACTCAGCGATGTGTGGCGGCAACAACGGCTGTCCATTTGGGCCCAGCACATCGAAATTGGCGTCCAACAATGACCCTTCCGACTTAGGGCGTTGGCCGATGCTTAGAGCAATTTGATGACTGGCCTGAGTTAGCATGCAGTTGCCAATTGGACCCTTCTGGAAAACCCAGGGCCGTCCGATAGCATCAAGACGACCATCACGGAAGTCTCGCAGGACCTCGATCTCCGCTATCGCCAATTCGTTGGGGTACTTATACCGTTGCAGGGGTGCACTGCTGTATTGAATCGCATTAGAGGCATCCAAAAACAACAGGAATTGCTGCTGATTTTCTAGCCGCAGCCCGCAGGGCGTAGTTTGACCGACGGTCTGATAGTCACGCGCTGATGAAGCTGGCTTTAGAACCTCAGTTGGAACGAGCTCACAGGTATTGCCGCCACCCCAAGGATGGTTTTCAGGATTCGGTGTTGGGGTGCATTCGGTAGCAGTCGCAATGACGATAGCGTCGGCGTCTTGGTATTTTTCCGTCAAAGAACGCGTGTCCTGAGCGCAGGATAGCGCCCACGATTGTTGAGCAACTAAAAACGCTAGCGTTGCTAATGTAGTCCATGAAATTCTTCGCATCCGCACATCAACCTCCCTATCGACTGTTCATTCCGTCGACCATTGAAACCACACACCGCCGGCAAGTTGGTGTAGTCTCGCGTCCATTATCGCGTATCGACAGGGACTGACGACATGATGTTTGGCAATAATGATACGGCTCTCGTTCGGCTGTCGCGACCATCTGTTGCAGCTTTTGGAGCCGCGTTGCTAGCCTTAGTTCCGCTAACGACAGCCCTCGCTCAGGAAGACACGTCGCCTATCAACACAGAGCGTCCCAGTTTTAGCGCCTCGCCGTTGACACTGTCGACGGGTAGCTGGCAGATCGAGACAGGCTATCAATACACCGATGACGAATCGGTAACGATCGACACACTGCCCAACCTGCTCGTGCGCTACGGTTTCGCAGAGGCGTGGGAAGCCCAATTGGGTTGGGCAGGCGAGAGTCGCGTCGATTTCGGTCCGGGCACCGTCCGCGGCGCCAGCGATGTCAGCGTCGGCGTTAAACGCACGCTGACAGAACCGGGCGCACAGACGGCATTCGCGTTGTTTGGTGGCGTCTCTTTGCCCACCGGCAATCGTGCCTTTTCATCGGACAGCGTCGACCCCAGTGTCGGTGTGTTCTGGACGCACGACGCCGAGCTGAGTTGGTTCGGTACTGCGTTGTTGAACGAAAGCGACGGTGACTTGTTGCTCAGCAACGCTGTTGGCTTGTCGTTTAGCCTGGCGCCCAATACCGGTGCCTATGTCGAATATGTGGGCCAGTTTCCCGATGGCGGCGGCCCGGCGCATACCTTGAATGCTGGTGTATCTTACACACCGCGCTACAACATGCAGTGGGACGTCTATGGCGGTACTGGCCTCAACGACCGTGCTGCGGACTGGTTCTTTGGATTTGGGTTCGCGATTCGGCTTTGATCAACCAACAACCGGAAACTACGGCGCCAGATCGATAATCTTCTTTAGCTGGTAATCGGTGTGGCCCGGCGGGCAGTCCGGTAGCTCTGCGAACACTTCGTAGCCCTGCTTCAGATAAAAGCCGAGGGCCTGGAACGACGTCGTGCCGACATGAAAGCGGTGGATGCCCTCAGCCAGCGCAACTCGTTCGAGACGCGCCAGCACTTCGGTGCCCACGCCTTTGCCACGGTATGCTTCGTCCACCCACAGACGCTCGGTATACAACCAACCCCAGCTCAATTTGCCATGCGCGCCCGCGATGATGCGGCCACTTTCGTCGCGTGCAAAACAACCCACCGGAATCTCGGGTTTATTCTCTGTGAACTGCACGTTGTAGGAGGTCAGACCTGTCGAGACCGCGCCGATCTCGGCAGTGACAGGGTCGGTGCCCGCACGATAGGACAGGCGCGTGAATCCATCGTCACGTCGCAGCCAGTCCGACAAGCGGCGTTTCAAAGTTACTCTCGTCATTATTATTATTCCAATCCCAACACAGCACAGGCCCCGGCATACAGCAGGGTCTGATCCGCCGCTTCCAACAAGCAGCGATTGTCGTAAGTTCTGCCGTTCGCACCGCACACCGGCTGATAGCGCGATGGACAGTTCTGATTGGCACAATCGCCGGGTGCCACAATACGCGCACCCGCGCGCTCCGCCTCGCACGCGTTGCCATACGTTACGTCATCAGCGCCACACACCGGCACATACACCGACGGGCAGTTACGACCAGAATCACAAGCACCCACCCGATCAATCTCTGCACCAGCCGCTTCGGCGCTGCAGGCATTTTGGTAAGTCTCGCCATCAACGCCACACACCGGTGCGTATACATCCGTACAGTTTTCAATATCACAGGCGCCGCTATAGGCCACCGCCACACGCGACTTGCCCGCCGTACAACGGTTCAAAAACGTGCGACCGTTACGGCCACACACCGGCACCTCGTCGGTCGGGCAAGCGTTGTCTTCGCACAGCCCTTGCGCCAGCGCCTCAGTGCCCGCGAGCGCCGCAAAACAACTGTTGGCGTAGGTATTGCCATCTTGTCCACACACCGGTGCAAAACGCGGCGGACATTGGCCGCCCGAGTCTGGCTCGACGGCCTCTGGGTCGATCTCGCATTCGCCATCCGAGGCCACGCCGACACCCGCCTGACGCGACATGCATTCATTCGAATAGGTTTTGTTGTCAGTGCCACACACCGGGCGCCAGACCTGCGGACACATCAACTCGGTCGGTGCCCCGCCAGTCGCCATTGCGATCCGCGAACACCTTCCACACGGCGGTGACCGTGATGTTCCCGGCTAGCAGGATGACCCCAAGATAATGGAGGAATTTGAAGAAAAACAAC
>JBCCBP010000046.1:0-26807 GCA_039033995.1 Pseudomonadota bacterium
CAAACAGCGGTGCATAGCGCGCTTCGGCAGCGGCCATTTCCGCCTCGTACTGGCCTTGTTGGGACCAACCACCGGCACCCGCATAAGCGCCAAAACCCGGATAAAAAATCAGGTAACCGACACCCCAAACCAGGGTGATCAAAAACAGCCAAAGCCACCAGCGCGGTAGCGGCTCATTCCGCTCCGTCAGGCCGTCCCACACGTGCCCGGTATCCTGATGCCCTTCTTCAGGGGCTGGTCCTTGACGCCCAGACCAGTAGATCAACCAGAACGTGGCGATAATACTGCCGACCGTACCTACGATGACAAAAATGCTCCAGCCACTACTCATCAATCTTCTCCACTTTCACTTCGGATCGAATACCGGTTCCTGCATCGCCCATCAGAGGCAGGTCTGCTGCCTCACCGAATTCGGTCTCCCGCTTGCGGCTATAGCTCCAAAGAACAATGCCAATGAACAGGGCGAAAACAGCTAACGTGATCAATCCGCGTATCAAGCCCATATCCATGTTCAACCCCTTTAACGCGCTGACCGTGCCAGGCCGAGACCTTGCAGATAGGCGATCAGTGCTTCCATCTCGCTGCGTCCCGTCACGTCGTCGACAGCACTAGCAATCTGCTCGTCGGTGTAGGGATCACCCAGCATCTGCAATGCGCGCAGCTTGCGTTCGACCAAGGCACCATCGACGGTCGATTCCGCTAACCATGGATACGCCGGCATATTCGACTCCGGCACCAAATCACGTGGCTGATTCAGGTGTATGCGATGCCATTCATCGCTATACCGGCCGCCCACGCGAGCAAGGTCAGGACCTGTGCGTTTCGAGCCAAACTGAAACGGGCGATCGTAGACAGACTCACCAGCGACCGAATAGGGACCGTATCGCTCCGTCTCAGATCGAAAAGGACGTACTTGTTGCGAATGACAGGTGTAGCACCCTTCGCGCACATAGATATCGCGACCAGCCAATTGCAGCGCAGGATAAGGTTCAACACCTTCGATAGGATCGCTGCCCGCGCCACTGGCGACGAGTGGCAAAATTTCGACCAAACCGCCAATACTGATCACGGCAATAATGAGCACGGTCATCAAGTTGATGTTTTTTTCTACGGTTTCGTGTGACATCAAAAGCTCCTTAGGCAGGTTGCACGACGGGCATTCCGACCGTGCGTTCCTTCGGCAACGTACGCCAGATGTTGTAGACCATCAGGAACATACCGGCGAAGAACAGCAAACCACCCAGCAAGCGTATGTAGTAGTACGGATAGCTGAACTTGACGGACTCGATGAATGCATAAGTCAGCGTGCCATCTTCATTCACCGCACGGCGCATCAGACCTTGCGCAATACCTGCAACCCACATCGATGCGGCATACAGCACCACGCCGATCGTCGATAGCCAGAAATGGATATCGATGAGACGCGATGAGTACATTTGGGTCTTGCCGTACAGACGCGGAATCAGGCAATACAATGAACCGATAGTCATCATGGCGACCCAACCGAGCGCACCGGAATGGACATGGCCAACCGTCCAGTCGGTGTAGTGCGATAACGCATTGACCGTCTTAATGGACATCATCGGGCCTTCGAAGGTCGACATGCCGTAGAACGACAATGCAACAATCATAAACTTCAGAATCGGGTCACTACGCAACTTATGCCAGGCACCAGACAGCGTCATCATGCCGTTGATCATGCCCCCCCAGGATGGGGCCAGCAGAATAATGGAGAACACCATACCGAGTGATTGCGCCCAATCCGGTAACGAGGTGTACTGCAGGTGGTGCGGACCCGCCCACATGTAAATCGCGATCAGTGCCCAAAAATGAACGACCGATAACCGATACGAGTAGATTGGACGATTGGCCTGCTTGGGCACGAAGTAATACATCATGCCGAGGAAACCCGCTGTCAGAAAAAACCCAACAGCGTTGTGCCCATACCACCACTGCATCATGCCATCGACAACACCGGTATAGATGGGGTAGGACTTTGTCAGCGACACCGGGATAGCCAGATTGTTGAAGATATGCAGTACCGCGACCGTGATGATGAACGCGGCATAAAACCAGTTGGCCACATAGATATGTTTGACGCGGCGACGACCAATTGTCGTCAGGAATACGAGCGCATACGCCACCCAAACCACGGTGATCAGAAGGTCAATAGGCCATTCGAGTTCGGCATATTCCTTGCCTTGCGTAATGCCGAGCGGCAGTGTCACCGCGGCAGCAACAATGACAAGCTGCCAACCCCAAAACGTAAAAGACGCCAGCTTGTCGAAAGCCAACCGCACATGGCAAGTACGTTGCACAACGTAATAGGACGTCGCAAACAGCGCACAACCACCGAACGCAAAAATGACCGCATTGGTATGCAATGGTCTGAGCCGACTGTAAGTCAGGTAAGGCAGTTCGAAGCTGAGTTGCGGCCAGATAAGCTGCGCGGCAATAATCACGCCAACCAGCATGCCGACAATGCCCCAAAGCACGGTGGCCAAGGCGAACTGCCGCACAATTTTGTCGTTGTAAGTCGATTCCTGTTCCATAAGCGTAAGGTCTCTGGGTCTGTTGCAATCGAACGATCGCTATCCGGATGACGGCGAGTTCACGGCGACTATACCCAGCTGGACTCTGCCGCCACATGACATAGATCAATTACATCCAGAGAGGCAACAACTACCTTGATACCGTGAATCGACAGCAATTGAGGAATGCGAATGCGGGATCAGTCAGCCTTCGGCACAGACACTCGAAACGAGTTTCGTGGCTGTGATCCAGGTGCGCCCGGCTTTACGCTGATGCCGAACGAAAAACACTGGAGCCGCACTATCGGCGACGATGTTTTTCGGGGCGCGATCGAGCGCAGTAATGCTGATTTGATTCCGCGGCCACTGTCGATTTATTTGCACATACCGTTCTGTGCCACCTTGTGCTACCACTGCAACCGACACAAAAAGGTGACTCGCAATAGGTCGATGATAGCGGCGTACGTCGACACCCTGGTTAGGGAGATGACAGGCAAGGCCGTCCTATTCGATCGAGATCGTATGGTTCGATCGTTGCGTGTCGGCGGCGGCACGCCAGTCTATTTGAAGCCCGGTCAGATCAGCCACTTAATGGCGAATCTACGCACGAATTTTTCAATGCCTCGGGACGGCGATCGAGACTATGCGATAGATATTGATCCGCGCAGCGTCACGACGCGCGATCTCCAAAATCTGGCGTGGCACGGATTCAATCGCGTTCAGCTTGCGGTACAGGGCATGTCGCGCGTGACCGAACTGGCGATTAATCGAGCGCAATCGGATCACCAGGTCAGGTTCGCCATCGCCAAGTCGCGAGATGCCGGTATCGATGAAGTCGGGGTCCTATTTCGTTATGGACTACCTGCACAGACCCTCCAGTTAGCCGAGCGTAGCTTGTCGCAATTACTAACGACCGGCCCAGCGTCGGTGCGTCTCGCTGCGTACTGCCATGACCCGGCGCATAACCCGGCTCAGCGGCTAGTTCCCGAGACACTGCTACCGGCTGCGGACGTACGCAATGCGATGTTTATTGCACTACGCGATCGTCTGATCGATGCGGGCTATCAATTTCTCGGCCCAGACCAATTCGCATTGCCGAATAGCGCATTATTTAATGCTCAGCGAACTGGCAGCCTAGCACGCCATATCGGCGGTTTTTCGAGTAATGCCGGGCACGACATGCTCGGGTTGGGTCTGGCTGCCGTTAGCCGAATCGACGAACATCTGTTCCAAAACGCCACAGAGATTGACCGCTATAGCGAAGCTATCGCTGACGGCGGTAGCGCTATTGTCAAAGGACGCCTCGCTAACGATCAGGAGCGCGCGCAATCGCAGGTAGTGCAGGACTTGCTCTGTCAGGGTCGTTGCGACAAATCGGCGTGGGAGGACTCGTTCAAACAACCGTTTGACCAGTATTTCAAGGCTGCGCTTGACCGCCTGAATGACTATGCAAGAGCAGGCGCTATCGCGCTCGAGCCACAACATATTGTCATTCTGCCACCGGGCATGACCTACCTAGATCGGATCATCGGCTGTTTTCAGTCTACGAAATGACAACGACGGCAGCGTTGGATCGAGACCGCACCTCGTGCGCGTATCGGACTGATCTGCTAGAGTCTAAAGAGATCGACAAGTGAGAATGCGATGAACAGGCCATCGGGGATTGACCGGCCGGCTCGCCAATCACGCACGGAGCAAATTCAGCTCGATACGCAACAACGCTGTAGCGGTTGCGACGTCGGCCACCTCTGTGTCGCAACAGGCGCCGACGAAACGACATTGGAGAAACTCGACCATTTGCTCGAGATTCGTGATGGGGTGACGCCGTCGCGCGTCGTCGTCAAGCGCGGCGATCCGTTCCAAGGCTTGATCGCTGTGCGAAGTGGTTGCTTCAAGACCTACACGCACGATCGCGACGGGCGCGAGCATGTTCTTGGCTTTTTTCTACCGGGCGAACTGATCGGCCTCGATGCCATCGAGCGCGGGTTCCACCAGTATGACGTCATCGCTTTGGATCATGGCGCCTTGTGTGAACTCGACTTCGAGGCATTGGTGGAGATTTCCGCCTGCTCGGATGGCCTGCGCAAGCAGCTGTTCCGTTTGTTTGCCAGCCGCCTTGCCGATGTCGAATGGCGTACCGGTGACTATACCGCCGATGAGCGACTTGCCGCATTCCTGCTGGATATCAGTGAACGCCTTCACCAACGCGGCCGGGACGGCCAACGATTTGAACTACCCATGTCGCGCAGCGACATAGGCAGCTACCTGTCCCTGGCCACAGAAACCGTTAGCCGGGTTTTGTCACGATTCCAGAAACAGCAGTGGATTGCTGTTCGGCGCAAGCAAGTCTCAATGATTGCACCGGATGCACTCTCCAGTGCAGCTGAGGCGATTCTCGAGTCGCGCTAATTCCAAAGAGCAACCGCCAATAAAAAAAGCCGCACCTCCAAGACAGAGGTGCGGCAACTGAGGCTCTATAGTGTTGCCATCCTTAGAGTGCGAGAACGTCCGACAACACCACTAGATCACGACCTGCCTCAATATCCTAGAAGGGATTATCAAACGAGTAGCTGGCCTGCAGCCCCCACTCGCGACCATAGGGGTCGAAGTTGAACTGTGAATAGTACGGGTATGCGTCGTAGGTAAGATCTCGTGGCGGCGCTTCATCAAACAAGTTGTTGATGAACAAGCCTAGATTCAGGCGATCATCCATCAAGCTGTAGCCCGCCGACAGGTTGTACAGAAACTGAATGCAGCAGCGATCCGTTTCCGCCCAGTTTGGTAACGACCCAGTACGCAGCATGGTCAGCTGTGTATTGAAGTCCCCATACTCCCAACCGAGCGTACCGCGTACACGGCTGCGCCAATCGAATACCTGCAAATCGTTCAGTCGATCGCGGATGCCGTCACCGGCAAACTCCTCATCTTCGTTGCGAGTCACAATGTTGTATTGCACCCCGAGATTGAAATCACCCCAACGCTCGGTACGCAAACGATGGCGGTAGTTGATATCAAAACCGCTGGTGCGCAACAACGCTGTGTTGATAGAGCCTGTGGTTACGATGTCGATCGCCTCAGACACCAGCTCGTTGCCGGGCCCGGGGATAACCGGATTACGCGTGATGCGACCGATAGCGTCCTGACACTCCTGACTGTTGACATCAACAGGCTGTCCGCCAGCGGTCTGACCCAGGCGACAATCGGCTTCGACCTCCAGCAGATTGGCGATCGACAGATCGCTGACAACATTGTCCAGCTGAATGTCGTAGTAATCGACTGACATGCTGATGTCGTCGGTAATCTCCCAGACGAAGCCGACGGTGAATGACTCACCCTCTTCTTCTTCGAGATCCTGGTTGCCCTGTCTAACACCCTCGATTCCAACGCCGCTAAACGTACAGTCCGGGAAACTGACACCGGGCTCATCGCGGCGACACAGGAATTCGTCGGTGACGGCCGTGAAGAAACCACTCGGTCCCGCGAACACGTAGTGCATGTCCGGCGCGCGGAAACTTGTCGCGGCTGAAGCGCGCAACAGTAGCGACGAGAACGGGCGATACTCGATGCCAAGGTTGTAGGTCGTCGCATCGTCCACTCGCGTGATATCGTCGTACTTATCCTGACGCAACGCGGTTGTCACCGTCAGTGTCTCGAGAATTGGAATACGCGCCTCAAGGCCCAGGGCATAACGATCGCGCTCACCTGCACCACCCGTTCCGGTGAATCCGAAGATCTCACCATCCAACAGTTGTTGGTCGAGGTTGATCGCATAATCCTGCGTTGCCCACTCCAACGTGCCGGCGAATCCGACGTCACCGGCTGGCAATGCGAACACTGCCGGATTGGTCAACGTCAGACTGATCTGCTGGTTACTCGAGTCGGCATTGGTGAAGTCCGTCGTTGTAATCGACTGGTACTCGGCCGGCGTCAGCGCGGTATACAAGCGACTGGTCGGCGCGTTAAAAATAGCAGTTGGCGCACCGAGACCCAGATTGATCTCGCCCTGCTGCGGACCGAGGAAAAACGCATTGGCACGACTCACGCTGATCAACCGGCGATAACGCTCCAGGTCATAGCGCGACGCCGAATAGGCAGCCTCGTAGTCCCAATCGCCTATTACACCCTCAATGCCAACGGCGATGTCGATCATCCGCTCATCGAAGATGTCATCTTTATTGCCGCCACGGCCGCCCTCTTCCGGCGTGAAGACGCGCTGCCAATATTCGAGACCACCACCAATACCGAGGTCATCGGGACTTGCGGTATTGACGAATGTGCCATCGATAACGCCGGTGTTGAATGCCCAGAAGCGCGTACCCGTGTCGGCGCGAGTTTCAGAGTCGGTGTAGATGAAGCTACCAAACAAACTATGTTCGGGCGTCAGTTCAAAGGACGCGTTCGAGTAGATCGATGTATTGCGCTTGCCGTTACGAATCGTAAACTGCGATACATCATTGGGCGTACCGCAATAGAAGCCACGACCCGCACGAAACGAGTAGTCGACCGTTCCATCGACAAGATTGCTCAAGCTCGAACACGCTGCCTGACCTGGATCCACATAGGTATTGCCGTCACCGTTACCGTCAGCAAAGTCGAGGACCAAGAATGAGCGCGTATTCGTCACACCATTATCCGGATCGTCGATTAACGGAATACCGCTATTGGTTGGATCGTCGGCAAACGAATCCTGAAAGTCTCGCTGAAAAGCGTAGACAGGATCACGATCAAGATGCTCGATGCCATAGGTGACGTTGAAACGCTTCGATGAGTAGCCGCCGACCGCTTGCAAACGGATTGTCTCACCACCGCCATCTTGCGTGTCATTAGCACGAACGGTCAGCGTCAGATCTTCCACGTTCTTTTTGAGAATGACGTTGATAACGCCTGCAACCGCGTCAGAGCCGTAGATCGCAGATGCACCGCTCGAGAGAATTTCAATACGGTCAACCATCGCGGTCGGAATATTGGCCAGGTTGACCACGTTACTCTGACCATTGAACGCGAGCGGATAATCGGTCGCGCGACGACCATTCAACAGGATCAGCGTTCTGCCGGGCCCGAGCGCCCGCAAATCCAACGTGTTCGCGGCCTGTGTAAAGCCACCGAACTGGTCGTCCTGAATCGTACCGTTGAATTGGGCCAGTTGGCTCAACGCTTCGAAAACCGTCGTGTATGCACCGCGCTCGATATCCTCTGCCGTAATCGTTGTTACTGGCTGCGGGCCTTCGAGATCGTTGCGCGACAAGCGCGAGCCCGTGACTTCAATCGAGCCTAACTCGCGTACGTCATCCTCTTCGCTCGCGTCTTGAGCGCCCGCTGGCTTAAGGGCCAACATGGCAAAACACAAACAGGCTATCCAGGCGCCGCCGCTGCGACGCCAGTCATGGCGGACAAAATTCATGGTCCCTCTCCTGATCAAAACTACTTTTATGTTGCAATCCTGCGACGGATTTAGCAGAAGACTAGCAGGTTCAATAGGATATAAAAAGCTTTATAAACAACAACTTACTGTGTTTTTTCGCTACGCTAAACATGATTTTGGCTACCTTGTTGCAAAATCGACACAGAAGAGTGCGCACCTGCCTGGATAGGCGGTGTACACCAAAAATGGAGATTGCTGGTTAGGGTGGCTCTGGCGCAGAGCCGGCAGACGGGTCAGTCGAAGAGCGCGCTGAGCGCTGGAGACTGTAAAGCCTGCTTTGTGAAATCAAGAAACGCCTTCGCGTTGCGTGGTAGGAATTGCTCGGCCGGATACACCGCAGTCAAATGCTCGCCTGGCGGCTCCCAATCCGGCAACACACGCACCAGATCCCCGGCACGCTCGCCGCCACGACACAGGTAATTGGGCAACACTGCCAAGCCTAGCCCGGCAAGCGCAGCCTGTCTGGCACTGACCAGACTTTGCACGTGAAAACGGGCCGTCACAACAATGCTCGTATGCCGCGCACCGCTCGTCAGCGACCAACGCACCTGATCGAGCTCATCCGCAGCGATGCAGGCGTGCGCACGAATATCATCGGGCGTCTCGATACGACTGTGACGACCCAGGTAATCGGGACTTGCCCAAATAGACTCAGCGACTGGCGCGAGGCGCTCAACCGTCAGCCCTTGTCCAACGGCGCCTTGCAAGCAGAAACCGATGCCGTCGACACTGTCGGTGGTCAACGCATTATTTTCATGCAATGACAACGAGACGTCGACGTTACGATTGTGTTCCTGGAACTCCTCGATGAGCAGTGTGACGAAAGCTTCGACTTCCGACATCGCAGCGTGAATCGTCAACACACCACGCGGCTCCACGTAAAAACCTTTGGTTACCGCCTCGGCCTCTTCCGCGGCTTCGACGACGCGGCGACAGTATTCATAGTAACGGCGCCCCGCTTCGGTCAATTCCAAATTGCGGCCCGCGCGGTTCAGAAGCGGCACACCTAGCCGCTCCTCCAGAGAAGTCATGCGACGGCTCACCGTAGAGCGTTCGAGCCCTACCTGACGACTGCCGGCAGTAATTGTGCCAGCGTCGACCACTTCTGCGAACAACACCATGTCAGATGCGTGCAAGTTGCCAACTGCGATCATTGCGGTCACTCCCAGAACAGCGCCTGTTCATCCTGAAAAAACGTAGGTCGTGCATCAAAAAAAACACGCGCGGCACAGTCCGTCAAATACATCGCAAAAAATTATTTTTGTAACTATTTAGTCACAAAAACTTTTTAAGCCACTTGGTCCTGTAAAGCAGCTGTTTTTAATCGAAATGTTGTGAAACAAAAACAACGAGGAGCCCCTGCGTTTGTGGCTGATTCACAAAAGTAGTTTCACCCGTCAATTTACTTGCTGCTGCGCTAGATGGTAGTTAATCGTTAACGATGTCACGACAGCACGCTGTGAACTTTGCTCGTTTGCGCAAAAACACCACGCCCATTTGGCTGTCCAGAGCAATAAAGAGACACAGGGTGGGTGCCAATGGCACAGGTCGAAACTACGACAGTTGAAAAACTGCAACGGGAGCTCAAGCAGTTCCCCGCAGCTACTCAAATAGGGCAGCAGCTGATTCAGCAGCAGCAACTGATGGCCGATACGGCCGCAGAGATCATCGCTCGCGAGATTCCTGACTATTCACTGTTGCTGACAGCGCGTGGCTTGTCAGACACGTGGGAGCACGGACGCGCGCATGCAGAACACATAGGTAAATTGATCGCTGGTGTAACGCGACCCAACCCGGAGTTTGTACGACGACTCGGCCGCCTTCGCGCGGAACAACGCTTTCCACTGCAGCATGTCCTGCACACCTATCGGATCGGCCACCGCGTGACCTGGGAGTTACTGCAAGCAAACATCGAAAACAGCAAAGACAATACGAATCTGACAGCGATGGCATCGAAATTCTTTGAGTTCACGATCCACTACACGAATTGGATTAGCGTTGTTGTTGCGGCCGCGTACACGCAACGCACGAGAGAACTCGGTAATGTCACGAACGAACGCGCCATCCATTTTTTCGAAGCACTCATTCGCGGCGAGCCACTCGACTCTGACGTGCTGACTTTTGCACGCGCCAGCGGGCTCGAAACCAGCGCGCTACATATTCTGGTCGCGGAGGCGATGACCAACGAACCGCTAGCCGATCGCTTAGATCTCGTGTTGGCACAGGCACTCGACGAATCCGGCATTGCACCGTTGTTTGCCGCGCTCGACAAAACCAATGTTGGCTTGCTGCCAGCGGATTTACTCGAGCGACTGTTGGACACAGAAAGTCAACGAAATCGGGTCATGCAGAAGCTCGCCAAACAGCACAAACTTCGCATCGGCATCAGTGGACCAATCTACCGTGCAGGCCATGGACCGGCCGCCTATGGCGAGGCGGTATTTGCCGCAAGCCGAGCGACGCAAGACCGTCGTATCGTCACGATCGATCGAGTTCCGCTGGTGGAAATTGCTATGTTGCAACCCGACCTGGACCTGCAAAGACTGTTGCCGGACTGGATTGCAGACTGGCAAGCGCTGTCGGCCACATCGAGACGTGACCTCAGCGATACGTTGGAGGCATTCGCCAATGCTGACATGCAAGCACGCGCCGCTGCCGAGCAATTAGACGTACACCCCAATACGGTGACATTCCGACTCGGTAAAATTCGAGATCTTACTCAACTCGATCCACGGCACTATCACGATCTCACACAGATCAGAGCAGCATTGCGCATCGTGGTCGACAGCGGCATCTAAGCAAAGCACCTTTGCGACAATACCGATGTCGCGTACAAACAATCGCGAACCCACTATAGAAAGATCACCGCGGCGGCCAGCCACTATCTGCGCAAAATTCACATTTTGTTGCGACACAAACACAGGTTTGGAAAAAATGTTGCAACTTGAAGACGCAAGGTGCCGTGCGCATACGCTGTCGTCGGCAAGCTGAGCGCACAAAACTCTGCAACCTGGACACCAGAAATTGTCGCGTGATTTTTTTCGCACGGTATGTAACGACCTGATAGCAAGGCCGATCGACCGCGTAGAAACCGTGCTGACTTTACGCAACCTGAGACGTCTCAAAAACCAAGACCCCAATCGTCTCACCGAAAGTTTTGGCAGGATCAGTACTGACGGTCCTAACAAGCTTATGGTGTCGCAACAAATTCCCAATAACGGTGCATCTACCTGGCGGCGGTAAAACAACACGCCCTGCGGTGAACCTGGCTACGACGGGATGCCGACAAAGCCAGCTGACCATCAAAACCCCACCCAGCAGACGCAAGACGACCCCGTCTAACGCACCCTGTCGACGAATGTGTGCGAAAAATGTTGCGATTTATTCGATTGCACAAGAACGTGCTTTTTTCGCTACATTCATTTGTTGTTTTTTTGCGTCATATTCCGAATATCTATCGAGCTCGATCTTATTTTTTGTTTTAAAACAACGGTTAAGACTTTTTCTGATTTTTTCGTTTATGTACTCTCCATGCCACACAAAGGCTGCTTGCAGCCGGGATGTGCTTACAGAGACATAACACGTGACCACCGAAAACCCGTGCTAGCGCACTAGGCCGCTTGTTAAAAGGCCCAGCTAACACAGCGTCGACGGGACAAGCGTGCTGAGGAGGAAAACTGATGAAAAGTTCGAACCCGATCCGTCGGTCGGTTCGCCGTACTTTGTTCACGGGCTTTGCCGCACTAACCAGTATTGGTTTGGCGGCACCGGTGATCGCTCAGGAAGAAGACCTGATCGAAGAAGTTGTGGTGACCGGTTCGCGGATTACCAACCCCAATCTGGATCTCGCGAGCCAGACACTCGTCATTAATGAAGAAGAGCTCAACTTGCGTCAGGCGATCGACGCCGAGTCATTGATCGGCGAACTGCCGGGTATCGCGCCCGGCATCAGCCGTTCGATCAACAACGGTAGCGGCGGTTTCGCATCGCTGAACCTGCGTGGCCTCGGAACCAACCGTAACCTGGTGTTGGTTGACGGCCAGCGTATTGTGCCCACGAACCTGTCGGCCGTGACCGACCTGAACAACATTCCGGTCGCATTGGTGGATCGCGTCGACATCATTACTGGCGGTGCATCATCGGTGTACGGTGCTGACGCGGTCGCAGGTGTTGCCAACTTTGTTATGAAGCGCGACTTTCAGGGCGTCGAATTCGCCGGCACCTATGGTCGAACTGGCGAAAGCGACGGCCGCACCCTACGTTACGATCTGACGATGGGCGGCGATCTCGATGGCGGCAAAGGCAACGTTGCAGTCAATATCGGCTATCAGGAAGTGGACGGCATCCTTCAGGGACAGCGTCCGTTCAGTCAGACATCGTTCTTCGGCACAACGCCGCTCGGCTCTGGCACCTCAGTACCGACGGCCTTCTTCGGACGTCAATACGATCCGGCAACGGGCGGTCTGGTACCGGATGGCGATGAAAGCACGTTCAACTTCGCGCCGTTCAACTACTTCCAAACGCCTTTCGAGCGCTTCAACGTGTTTGCTAAAGGCCATTATGAAGTGGCAGATAATGTCGAGGTTTACTCGAACGCGTTGTACTCGCGCAACACCGTCAACCTACAGCTCGCGCCATCGGGCATGTTCGGTGATACGTGGCAAGTACCATTGAGTAACCCGTTCCTGACGCAAGACGTTCGCGATCTCATGTGTGCAGAAGCTGGTATCGATGCAGCGACCTGTGCCGCGGCAGCGACGGCTACTGGTGGATCCGATCCGAATTACCTTGAAGTGCCTACTGTCGTGAATCGACGTCTGGTCGAGCAGGGTAATCGTGAGACTGAGTATCTAACCAATGCCTTCCAGATCACGCTCGGCACACGCGGCGACCTGACTGACAACATCGGCTTCGATGTGTTTGGACAGTATGGCGAGTCTGACCGCTCGCAAACGAACAACAACTGGGGCTTGAAGTCACTGTTGCAACAATCGCTGCGGGCGACTGATGCCGGCACCTGTGATCCGGCCTTCGGTCCGGCAGCAGGCTGTGTGCCAGTGAACCTGTTCGGCACTGGGGAAAGCATCTCGCAAGGTACGGTCGACTTCATCAACCGTCCGAGTGGCACGACCGTCAAAACGACGCTGGCCGCTTTGGTTGCCACATTGAACGGTGAATTTGAACTGGACTTCCTGCCAGCAGACCTGCCGGTCGCATGGGTAGCCGGTTACGAATACCGCCGCTACGAAGCGTCTCAGAACGCAGATGCCGCCGCATCAACGCAGGACGAAGTGCTCGGCACGGGCGCGCCGGATCCGCTGTTTGCTGGCGAGTTCGATGTCAACGAAGTCTTTGGCGAGCTGATCGTACCGCTGGTTACCGGACGTCCTGGTATCGAGTCGCTGACGTTTGAAAGTGGTCTGCGGATTTCCGACTACTCGACATCAGGCAACGCGACGACCTGGAAAACCGGTTTCTCCTATGAGCCAATCGGTGGTTGGAAAGTTCGTACGATGTTCCAGGAAGCATCACGCTCTCCGAACATTTTCGAGTTGTTCAACCCACCCACGACCGGTCTGAACAACCGTCCGTTCGATCCTTGCCAGGGCCGTGTTTTCGTCGGTACGCCGCAGGAAGCGGATAACCCTGCACTGAGCAATCCGGACGTCGTGGCGATCTGTACTGCTCAGGGCGCGCCAGCCGGTCGTGTTGTCGCTGGCACGGGTGGCATCCCAAGACCATCGGCTGGTCAGATCAACGAAACGCAAGGTGGTAACACCGAACTCGACGTAGAGACGGCTGAGTCGTTTACGTTTGGCTTCGTCATCACACCGGATCAAGTGCCCGGCCTCGCGGTAACGGTGGACTACTACAACATCGAAATCGAAGACGCGATTACGGCACCCAACCCGGGTGATATTTTCGACCCATGCTTTGGCTCCGGCTCGGAAGGCGATGCATTTGCAAACGCCAACCCGAACTCACCGGGTTGTCAGTTCATCGGTCGTAACCCGCTGAATGGTTCGCTGAACGGTGGTGGCGATACACCCGGTATCATCACGCAGTTGACCAACCAGGGCTTCCTCGAAGCATCGGGCGTCGACTTCCGCGTGACGTACGATACCGATGTTGCCTGGGGTCCGGTCGATGGCCTGTTCCTCGACCTGACGGGTAACTACACGATGGACAACAAGTTCCAGGCGAGCCCGAACTCAGTCAATCGCGAGTGTGTCGGTCAGTACTCCCAGAACTGCGATCCGTCTTTGCCAGAAAAATCGTTCAACTGGCGTACGACAGCATCGATGGGTGATTGGGGCAACGCATCGTTGTTGATTCGTTGGCAGGATGGCCTCGTGTTTGAGGAAGGTGCAGCACCGCCGTTCGGTACGGATGCCACAACGGGCGCACCGAATAATCCTCAGTTCTTGTCGATGGATTCGGAAACGTACTTTGATCTTTCCTATAACAAGACGTTCCGGGATAACATCGATCTGAACTTCCTGATCGTGAACCTCACCGACGAAGAGCCACCGATTACCGGTAACTTCATTGGTGCGACAGGCTTCAACGCGGGTAACACCTACCCGGCTAACTACGACGCGATCGGCCGTCGTTACAGCCTGACACTGCGCTATCGCTTCGAATAAGCGAACACGCAGTACAGTCAATCGACTGGGACGGGCCTCTTCGGAGGCCCGTTTTTTTTTGCACAGGGATGTGCTTATGTCGCGAAGGGCAGGATGCCCGAGAGCGACGAGTGGCCAGGGACGGCCTTATGCCGCGAAGACCATGGATGGTCAAGAGCGGCGAGTGGCCAGGGACGGCCTTATGCCGCGAAGACCATGGATGGTCAAGAGCGACGAGTGGCCAGGGACGGCCTTATGCCGCGAAGACCATGGATGATCAAGAGCGACGAGTGGCCATGGACAGCCTTATGAGAACCACAACCAGGTCCAATCCCTGTGCGTATTCGGGTAGCCTAGTCGTATGCGAAACCCAACCATTGATCGCCTGCGAACAGTGATGATGTGTTTGGTGATGGTGGGTCACGCCATGCTGCCCTACGTCACTATCCCGCGCCGTTTCAACGACGCTGCAGCACATGTATTGTTCGATACGTTGGGTATCCTCCTGTACGCGTTCGCCATGCCGGCATTTTTTGTAACAGCGGGCTACTCCGCCGCAGCGTTGCTCACGAACAAAGGGTCGGGCGCGTTCTGGCGTAACCGATTGATTCGAATCGGCGCCCCATTGATCATCGGCTACCTGATACTCACACCGTTAACGCGTGCGGCGTACCAGTTTGCGAGCGCAGCATCCACAGATGGGCTCGCTGCCGGTTTTGCAGCGATTAGTACACTGGATTGGCTGCGCTACAGCAAGCTCTATCATCTTTGGTTTCTCGCCACTTTGATTCTATTTTCGGGGGTAACACAGGTGGCACTGATCCTGTGGCAGCGCCTGCCGCTACGGCAACGACATCGTATTCAGCGACTACTGGACACCGGCACCGCGCAACCGTGGTTGCTCTGGGTCCTGATCGGCGCTGCCGCGCTGCCATCGACGCTGTCGTACATCAGCGGTACAGGTCAAGGTACAGATGGCTGGATTCAAATGATGTTGTGGCTGTTCTTCGCGGGTGGTTGGTGGCTACAGGGACAGCCGGCCACACTGGCAGGCCTGACTATTCGCCAGCCTCGCTACTGGCTCACACTGTTTCTTGCTTTGCCAGTCTGCGTGGTCGCAACGCGTCATCGCTTGTTTGCAGAGGATCAAACCGATGTCATGACGGGCATGCTTGCCGGAGTCAGTAGTGCCGCCATCGGCATCGCCGCCACCGCGCTTTTGCTAGCCGCGTTTCGCAATGAGCAGGACAAAACACGCCCGTTCTTGGATTACCTGTCAGCGGCATCTTACTGGGTCTATCTCGTGCACTATCCAATCATCGTGTTCGCCGGCGGGATGGTCAGTGTATTGGCATGGTCAGCGGGCTGGAAGTATCTCGCCACTCTGACTATTGCGGTACCGATTGTGCTGGGCTCGTTCGAGGCGATACGACGGTGGCAACACCGCTGACACTAAAGTTCGTTCACCGGTATTGCCGCATCTATATCAAGGCAGCGGATTATTTTGCAGCCTGATGGACCGACTTGCGCAAACTGGAACATCAACAAGATATCGGCGCTAGCGAAGGTCATCATCATTACCTGCAAGTGCGAATGCAGTGTGCGAGCGATCACACTCTGCGCCGAAAAACTGTGAACTAGCGATGTTGGTCTCACTGTTAAATAGACGGTGCCAAAGAAAGCCCGACCGTAGTCTCAAAACAGCGACCATGTCATCGATAAGATGACGCCCAGATAGTCGTAACCGGTGCCACATCGTTCACGCCACGTGCGCCAGAGCCCGCACCCACACGACCTCGTAAGAGTCTTAGAGCAGGATCCCCGCAATGATAAAAATTGTCATGTATTTGAGCGAAGTCGTCCGACACTCGCGCCGCGTGGAACTGCCGAAAGGTATACGACAGATTGCTGACGTGTCGACACGGGAGAACAAGCAGCACCAAATCACAGGCTTGTTGACCTACAAATCCGGATTCTATCTGCAAGTGATCGAAGGCCCTGAGCATGCCGTCAATCAATTGTTCGCTAACATTTGCGAGGACCAGCGACATACCAATATCCAACCGTTGCTGGTCACCACAGCCAAGGCGCGATTTTTTTCTACCTGGAGAATGCGACTGATGAATGGCATCAGAACCGACCAGCAGTTCGCTAGATTCGTGGCGCACTTCAAGGAGCCACTTTTGGCTCTGCCAGAACATCAACAGGATGGATTGGAGCGGTTCAGTTTTCTGAACAACGGTGCTGGCAGCCGGGGACGCTATGCCGGACTGGAGCTCTGGATGATCAACCGGCCAGACACCGATAACCTCGTCGATTCAGCCGCGGCATTTGCGCTCTACGACAAACTACTCGCTAGCCGGGTTTCGTATGAAGTTCTGAGCAGTGATCACGGTTTCGCCAGCGAAGCAGACTTAAGAATAGCGCTGGATCGCCTAATGAAGGCCAAAGTGCTGCGTATCGAGAAACCGGTGCCACCGAGACCGCATCGCCTAATCGGTCTGAAAAACCAACTCGGCCGAGAACTGAAGCAACGCATGCGAGACGCGCTAAGCTTCAGCTGAATGTCGCGGCACGGCTACGGTGAACCGACCGCTTGGCTCGCTTGAGAGAATACCAGGGATGAAGACAATCATTCCTCGCTGACGAGCGCGAGGCGTAGCTTGCGTATCTCTGTCAACATGGCAGCGCGATTCAAGCGCATGTTGTACCAAAGCTTCAGTGCGATTTGCGCTGAGTTCAACATCACCGCGAAACTTGCAAAAATAATCAGATCACGAGTTTCCGTAACCTGAAACATCTTGATGGTACAGAAGATAAGCCCTGCGCTGGCGACCAGAATTCCAACCCATGTTGTAATCAGCAGTGACGCATTGCGACCGTGGAAACTGTCCCAAACTTCGCGATAGAAGTTGGGTTCACGAATCACGCCCTGCGGATCGACCCCTTCCTCAAGCAACTCTTTCAAACGTTGATCCAGATCAGTCATGGCATTTCTCCTCATTCTCAATCAAATGTTCCTTGATAGCCTCACGTGCCGCGAATAAGCGCGACTTCACCGTGCCAGCGGCAAGTTCATAAACCGTCGCAATGTCACCGATCGTCAGTCCGTAGCCGTAAAACAGCATCAACAGGTTCTGCTGGTCCTGACTCAACGAGGCGACAGCAACGGAAAGATCGGTCAAACGTGGGTCGGTTGGCCGCGCGTACTCACTCTCGGCATCCGCCTGCAGTTTTTGCGTCGTTTCTCGCTGCCTTATGCGTTGCCGGGTGTTCTCGATACAACACCGTCGCAGAATCACAAACGACCAAGCCGGGAATGACTGCGGATCCTTCAGTTTCGGCAGGTACTTGATCATCTGCAGCACAGCGGATTGCATGGCGTCTTCTGCGCCAGCTTCGCTATCGCATTGGCGACGTGCAAAACCCATCCAACGCGATGACCAGATGCGAAACAATCGATCGAATGCAGCACGGTTACCTACCATGCTGAGCTCGACGAGCGCTATCTCACGCTTTTGCTGCTCCGTTTTAGTCACCAGAAGCTCACGGTTACCCTGCATATTAATAGGTAGGATCGATGCAGAAAACGGTTCATCAACTGCACATTTTTTCGAGCAGTTTGACGTCGATCGCTCAGTTCACCCGACTGCGCTTGTCGGCGCCAAGCGCCACAATGGACAATCGACCAGCGACGTTTTGTATTTGCGTCACCGACACATAGTCTGGCCAGAACACTAGAGTTTGGTCCGTATTCTGAAGCGATGCGATCACGGCATTGATGACCACAAAGTGAGTTACAACAATAGTAGGCTGTGTCATGGCCGACAGCGCCGTGAGCATGTGCTGACGCCAATCTTGCAGAAGCGGCGGCTGGTCACTCCAGCGCTCGGTCATAAATTGTCGAATCCACTGACCGCGACTCGAGAACTCAACCGGCGACGGTACCTCGCGAACACGATCATCAATCTCAGGCGTTTGCGACCATAGCGATGCAAGTGGGCTTACCGTTTCCTGGGCGCGGCGCATGGGACTGCTGACAAGACGAACGGTATTCGAAAAATTCTCATGCAACTCAATAGCCAGCCTGGTCGCCTGCTGTTGGCCCGCATCACTCAAGCCGGGATCCGGGTCTTCACCCCAACCTGCTTCGGCCTCTGCGTGTCGAACAAGTAGTAAGGGCACGCTCATCGACGACTGCTGGCTACTGCCGATGGGTCACGATCAGGTCAGCCAACGCAGCCCGAAGCTCATGATCGCTGAAAGGCTTCGCCAGCAACTGTCGCGCCGTGCCCGCACTCTCGCTGTAACCACTCATCAACAAGACCGGAATCTCTGGTAGGTGATTAGACATCCAATCGGCGAGCGCAAACCCATCGTAGTCGCCTGGCATCCGCACATCCGACAACACGAAATCATAGTCTGGCGTGTCGCTACCCAGATGCTCGATCGCCTGATCTCCGGACGCAACCCAATGCGTACTAACACCGAGGCCCTGCAGCTTTATGACCAATGCGTCCGCCAGCGTCTTGTTGTCCTCAACTAGCAGCGCACGCGCGCCATCCAATTCGGGTTGGTCTATCACGACCGGCTTGCTGGCCGCTTCCGACAATACGACCGCTGGAAAACGCAGGGCGATGCGTGTTCCTACCGAGGGCGTGCTGTCTATGACCAGGTCGCCACCGGACTGGCGAACAAACCCATAAACGGAGCTGAGACCGAGACCCGTTCCGGAGGTTTCGCTTTGAGTGCTGAAGAACGGCTCGGTGGCCCGTTGTACCTGCTCTTCCGACATCCCACAGCCATCGTCGGTCACCAGCACCTGAATGTACTGGCCGCTATCCAGCTGCCAAACACGACCAGACAGTTCACGATCAATCTCGACCTCCGAAAACTCGACCGCGACCTGACCCTGTCCACCAACAGCATCAGCGGCATTCTTCAACAAGTTGATCAGGGCGGACGTCAGCTGGGCAGGATCCACTAACACGCCGATAGTCTCGTCCGTCGAGTCTCGAACGGTCAGCGCGATGCCGCGCCCAACCGCAGCCTCAAACAAGGCCTTGCAGTCGTCGATGAATGGTGCCAGCGCGATGGGCTGAGCATGCAGCTCCTGCTGACGCGCGTAGGCGAGCAACCGTCGCACGATGCCACTCGCACTGGATAGCGCCTCATTGGACCCTTTCAACAGTCTCGCAGCGAGGTCGCTGACGGGCTCGGCGGAAAAACGTTCATTGGCCAGGCTGACAATCTGCAATAAATTGTTGAAATCATGCGCGACGTTGCCGGTGAGCTTACCGAGCGCTTCTGAATGTGCCCGTTTAGCCAGTGCAGCGGACTGGATACGGACCTCTGACTCAAGTCGACCCATATGCTCCCGTTGTTGCGCTTGAATCGCCGCATCGAAGCGCCGTCGGCTCCACAAGTAGCCAATCAGACTCAACATTAACGCACCGAAAACCACGCTGATGATGGTTACATTGCGAACCCTGCGAGCCGATTGCTCGCGCGCCGCGCTGGCTGCCGCTTCTGCTTCGAGCAAAACCTGTCGGCGCTCCAAATGCTCTAATTGGGCTGCCTTGGCCGCCGCCTCCAGCTTCGCATCGAAGTAGCTCGTAAACTGGCGCCGCTTGTCGCGTTCCAGGGCGTCACGTTCGTCCAGCAGCGAACGCAGTCGCTCCAACAGCACCGGCTCATTGGAGCGAGCTAAGGCCAGCTCCAACTCCAACATGGCTAATGTCCCGAGCGTCACGTCCCCCTTCGACGGATTGTCGCGTACGAAGCGCAGCGCCGCCTCCGCCTGCTCAAAATCTTCCTGCGCCAGTGCTGCCCGTGCCAGTGTTAGCTGCGCATCGACAATCTCTATCGGCGCATCTCTCAGCAATTCGACGGCTCGCAGTGCGGCTGCCGTCGACGCCGCATAGTCCCCGACGTCATAAAACGCGTCGGCCAGGAATTCGTGAGCACTACCGACCAATACATCATTCGCAGCGGGTCCTGTTTCGGCAATAAAGCGTTCGAACCCGGCGATCGCCTCTGCCTGGTCATGTAGCAGGCCATGCAACTGGATCTCGTGAAGACGCAGCGATTGTACGGGCACAGACTCAGGGACCGCGGCCATCGCGGGTGCGAGCCGCGTTAGCCAGTCGTTGGCGTCTTGGTAGAGCTCGATTTCTTCGAGCAATAGAACAAGATTATTGCCGAAGCCGACCTGCTCATAGGCATCGCCGTTTTCAAGCGCAGCGCCGAGGACATCACTCAGCACCGACAATGCTTGCAGTGGTTGACCGGTATGCTTCAACGCCCCGGCATAGTTACCTTGCGCCCTGCGAACAATGACTGGGTCTACGCTATCGGGTGGATCATCCAGCAATATCTCAAACGTGCTCAACGCTTGCTGCGGCTTGCCGCTCAAGAGCTGAAGCGTTGCCAGACCGTTGCGCAAATTGAAATAACCGCTGTCGTCATTCGGGGCGACAGGATGCGCGAGGCAACGTTCAGCGACGTCGATCGCGACCGGCAATTGACCGCGTCGATAGTGCGTACGCAATACACCGGCACAAGCCATTGCGTAAAGCCGACCACCCTCCTCAGTTTCCGCGCGTTCCAGCGATCTTTCGGCCGCGGCCAGATAGTCGTCGCCGGAGGCGCCCAGGTCTTGGCGGACAGCCTCGACCAGCTCCGCAAGCGGCATGCCGTCGATCGTCTCCGAGTTGGACCAGTCAACCGCAGCAGAAGCTGTGATCGCCAACATGGCCATGCTGAGTGTGCACACCCATTTTGGTGAAAATATGTTGACGAACATATCTGGTAGGGTAGCGCAGGCGGTTCGCAAATTGAATGACTCCCACCGCGGCACACCGATAGCGGCGCGGCGCTAGCCACTGCAGCCCGCATCATGTCCGGGATCTAGCGGTGTTCCCGTGGCTCCGTCGGCTATGCCAAGAACTTTGTTTTGACGCGCTGAGGGAAGTCTGACACAGGGTCAAAATCGGAGTGGGAACAGGCAGAAAACCCGTAGAATCCATGCGATGCCGCAGGGAAGTCGTATCGGTGTCGTCACGGTGTGATAGCACAGAGCGGTATGATGACAGTGGTTATTGTGACAGGAGCTCACCCAATGCGAGTTAACGGTGTGACGCTAAGAGACTTGAGAGTGTCTCGACACTGGTCACAGGACGAACTGGCTCAATTGAGTGGTTTGAACCTGCGGACCATCCAACGGCTCGAAGCGGGAGCAAACACCTCGGCCGAGTCCCTGCGTGCGCTGGCTGCCGTGTTTGAGGTGTCGCCAGAAACGCTGATCGCTGATACGGCGTCACACGAATCCGGCATCACGGAAGCGATCTTACGTGGTTTCACGCGCTGTCTGGACTTCCAAGGAAGCGTTTCCCGCGGTGAATTCTGGTGGTTCGTGTTGGCTGTTTGCCTGCTGCTCGGTGTCGCTACATTGATCAGCCAACCCATTGGATTACTGCCACTGAAGCTCACTGCATTGGCCGTTCTGGTGCCATGGGTCGCTGCCTGTACACGGCGGTTGCGAGACAGTGGCCTAAGCCCTTGGTGGCAACTGATGAGCCTGGTACCCGTAGCCGGATTGGCATTGGTGCTCTATTTGCTCACGCTACCGACGGCAAAACCAGCCGATACGGCGCCACAAGCAACAGGAAGCTAACCTTGTTATCCGCTGCAAGAAACGTCAAGAAACGCGTTGGTTAACCTGATACCGTCACAACCGTGCGTGACTCACACCAAACACAGGTTGCCGAAATCCTCTTGAAGCTGCGGTGGCAGTGGTGCAACGATGCGTCGCTGCAACACCTTTCAGATCAAACGGGTCTGTCTCCGTTTGCTTTCCAACGAGCCTTCCGCAGGGTCGCGGGTGAAAGCCCCAAGACCTATGTCAGCCGGGTTAGACTCGCCACTGCTGCGGCGCACCTCAAGGCTGACGATGCGTCGGTGCTGTCCATCGCGATGAAGTGCGGGTATGCGAACCACGAGACTTTCTCGCGCGCATTCCGTCGCCAGTTTGGTCAAACACCATCCGACTATCGTCGGGCTTACCGGCTTAAGAATGAGCAGGCGTCGACTATCGATCGCGTGGCGGAGACAGCCCGGTGCCTGTATTTTTTTGGCAAGCGGACCCAACAAGCGAAACACAAGGAGCCAAACGTGCCCTACAAAGTAGTCATGAAAACGCTGACGGCTCAGCCAGTCATTTTCAAGCGGGCGGACGTCAACATTTCTGAGATTGGAGAAGCGCTTGCGCAAATTCTGCCAAGCGTATTTCAGTACGTGCAGGACAATGGCCTGACGTTCGCCGGTCCACCCTTCGCACGATACGTGGCTTTTGGTCCAGGCAAGGCGACGATTGAAGCCGGTATGCCGATTGCCGAGAAAGCAGCGCCTAACGGTGAGTTTCAAACCGGTAGTTTGCCGGCGGGTCCAGCTGCCACGACGATACACACCGGTGACTATCAGAAACTCTCAGATGCGCATGCTGCTGTCGAGACATGGATTTCCGAACAAACACTAGCCGTCGGTGGCGCGCCCTGGGAGTGGTACGTTGACGACCCTACCGATTTTCCAAACGGCGACTGGAAAACGGAGATCATCTGGCCACTGACGAACTAAATGATCCGCACGCCATAGCGCTGTTGGAACAGCGGTGATGACTAGCGAAAAAAAAGCCCGGCACGAAGCCGGGCTTTTTCGTTTCGATCAGAAGTTCAACTTAGAGAAACTTCAGCAGAATACCGCCGTACTGAACGAAGAACGGTACAAACACCAGCGACAGAATCGCTGACAGTTTGATCAGAATGTTCAACGACGGGCCCGAGGTATCCTTCAGCGGATCACCGACGGTGTCACCGACGACCGCCGCTTTGTGGTTGTCGGTGCCTTTGCCGCCGAGGTTTCCGGCTTCGATGTACTTCTTCGCGTTATCCCACGCACCGCCCGAATTCGAGGCAGAAATCGCGAGTACGCCACCGCAAACCAAAGAACCCGCTAACAAGCCGGCCGTCGCCTGAATACCGAACAGAAAGCCCGTGACCAATGGTGCACCCATGATCAGGATGCCAGGCGCGATCATCTCGCGAACCGCCGCCTGCGTTGAGATCGCCACGCACTGCGCATAATCGGGATCGCCGGTACCTTCCATGATGCCTGGGATTTCCTTGAACTGACGGCGTACTTCTTCAATCATCTTGAACGCGGCCGAACCCACCGACTTCATCGTCATGGCAGTAAACAGCGCCGGCAGTACCGCACCGATAAACAAACCGCTAAACACCATCGGATCGAGCAGATTGATGGAACCCAACAAATCCGAGGTTGGATCCTGTTCTTTCAACAACAGATCGGCACGCGTCAGGAACGCGGCGAACAGGGCCAGCGATGTCAGAATGGCAGCGCCAATAGCAAAGCCTTTACCGATCGCCGCCGTCGTGTTGCCAGCAGAATCGAGAACGTCAGTGCGCTCGCGAACGTGTTCCGGCATACCCGCCATTTCGGCGATACCACCGGCGTTATCGGCAACCGGGCCGTAGGCATCGATCGTCAACGCGATCACCAACGTACCGAGCATACCAAGCGATGCAATCGCGACACCGTACATACCTGCCAGCATCCACGGAATGTAGATGGCGAGACCGATGGCGAGGTAGGGACCAACTGCACTCTTGTAGCCCAGCGCCAAACCGAAAATGATGTTGGTCGCTGTACCTGTCTGACAGGACTCGGCCACTTCTTTCACCGGACGATATTGGTCGGAGGTGTAGTACTCGGTCAGCAGACCGACCACGAGACCCGCAATGAGGCCGGTCAGAAAACACAAGTAAACACCAAGCGACGTGTACTCGATGCCAGCAATGGCGAAGTCGGCCGGAATGAGCATATCCGTCACGAAATACATGACGACCGCCATGAGCACGCTGGAGATGATCAGCATGCGCTTCAGCGCCGGGCCCACCTGATCTTCGGTGGTTACGCGGATCAGCAGGATCGTGACCAAGCTGACCGGAATACCGATGGCCGAGATCACAATCGGGTACAGCAAGGCGTCAACGTTGCCCGCGAACGCAATCGCGGAGATCACCATCGCCGCGCAGGTGCTTTCTGCGCAGGAGCCGAATAAGTCCGCACCCATGCCGGCCACGTCACCCACGTTGTCGCCAACGTTGTCGGCAATCACGGCCGGGTTACGAGGATCATCTTCCGGAATACCCGCTTCGACTTTACCGACCAGGTCGGCGCCGACGTCAGCAGCCTTGGTGAAAATGCCACCACCGACGCGTGCGAACAATGCAATGGCAGAACCACCGAGACCGAAGCCCGCGATGACTTCCATCAGAATGTGCGGCGGCAGATCAGCCGGCAAAACAAACTTCAGGCCGAGGTAGATGAGCAGCATACCGAGTGACGCGAGACTCACGAGCGCGAAGCCCATCACCGAGCCAGAATGCAACGCGATATTGAATGCGCTGGAGAGCGACTGGTTGGCAGACACCGTCGTGCGGGCATTACCGGCTGTCGCGATCTTCATGCCAATAAAGCCACTCACGATCGAGATAATCGAACCGAAAATGAAGGCCACGGCGGTGTAAACACCTTCGTTGACATTGGCTGTGTGGTGATCATCGATCAGCAGCGCAATAACAATGCCGAACACGACCATGAAGATCGCCATGAACTTGTATTCCTGCTTGAGGAAAGCCATAGCGCCTGCGGCGATCGCGGCGTGGATCTTGCGCAGCTTTCCGCGCGTTGCTTCGTCTTCCACACCCATGTCGACCGCAACGCGGCTCACCGAACGTGAATAGAATAAGGCCACCCCGAGCCCGAAAAGGGACAGGGCCAGGATAATCGCAATTGACATGCTGATTATTACTCCGTGTTGGTCGTCCGGAGCTCTGTGCGACACACATCGAGCCGAGGTGCTTTAGACAGCACCTGTTCAATGTAGAACGCGTACGAAAACCCCCGACAGATTGAGATCTGTTTTGTAATGCTGGCAGGCTGACAGGATGGCGAATGCGACTGAAAAACAGTGGCTTTTGTCCCCTGGCGACCCGTCCCAGACGCGCGGGAGTATAGCACAAAGCACTTCATTTTCCGTTGGATCGTTGGATTCAATGCGGATAAGTCGATCAGAGACTGACCCGGCGCCACATTATGCTCAATCGCCAAAGTCGAAGGCGTTCCTGGGCCGACAACGACCCTGAGTGGTTAACCTAGGCCTTGCATCTTGAGCGTGCCACCCGGCACCCGTAGATCCAGTAACTCGTCAAAATCGACGACGTTGGGCGAGCGATGGAGCTCGTCCAGCACGGATTTGAACGGTTGCGGGCGATGGATGGCGAATCCCTGCACAAAGTGGATGCCTGCATCCTGCAGATAGGTCTGTACCATCGGGGTTTCAACATGTTCTGCGACGGTCTGAGCACCAATCACGTCGGCAATCTGGATAACCGAAGACACGACGGCTTTGGAGAGACTGTTCTCAAGAATATCTCTGACGAACACACCATCAATCTTCAGATAGTTCACCGGCAAGGACTTGAGGTAGGCGAACGAGCTGTACCCGGTGCCAAAATCGTCGAGCGCAACGTGGCAACCCAATCGCTGAATCCGATGAACGAATTTCTGGGCACGATTGAGGTGCCTGACCAGAGACGTTTCGGTGAGCTCGAAACACAGCGTATCAGGGGCTACTCCGGTTTCGGCAATCCGAGACTCAATGAACTCAACAAACGTCGAGTCCTGAATAGACTGGGCGGATATATTGATCGAGAACATGCAGAGCCCGATCTCTAGTGGACTGTCGGCATTCGCAATCTGGGTCAGCGCCGCATTGATCACCCAGCGATCGAAAGCGGCCATCAATTGATAGCGTTCTGCAGCCGACAAGAAGTTCGCTGGGCTAGTGTCAGTGGCGCCATCCCAGTCCAGTCTGGCGAGCAGCTCAAATTTTTGTCCTGATGTGGCCCCGATTGGATGTATCCGTTGCGCATGCAGCGTGAAACGATTTTCTATCAGCGCCATTTGCAGGAAGCCCACTTTGTCCACATCGGAACGGCGCTGGATAATGCTGCTATCGATATCCTGGAACAGTGCGATTTGATTGCCGCCACGATCTTTCGCCCCGCGAGATGCGACTTCGGCTAGGATCAGCCTGTCATCAGGTCCCCTCTGAGCTGCGCTGGTATCAACGACACCGGCACTCGC
>JBCCBP010000047.1:0-25103 GCA_039033995.1 Pseudomonadota bacterium
GCGCCTTGGCGACTCCCACGGAATCGTTCAGGAAGATCACATCGAACCCGGCAGTCTGCGCCGCGTCCGCTGCAATCTACCTCGAAGAGATAAGAACGGGGGTTAGGGATAGCAGCATCAAAGGCATCGAAGAACCGAACCAAAACCGAACACTTGAACATTTAGCCGAACCCCAAAGGTAAACCTGAACCTTAGCCCTACCCTTGTCAAAAACTTTAGCCTGAGCCAAAGGCTAACTCCAAGCGTAAACCCGACCCTAACCGCAACCCTGACCTTGACCCGTAATGACCAACCCCAACTCTAACCTCTCAACCCCCCACCATGTTGGATTCTGCACGAGATTACCTGCGCGACTTCAAGCCGTAAAAACTCTCGTTGAAGTGGGCACGACGCAACGACCGCTACGTATCGTTGTGTCGTGCCCACTTCAACGAGAGTTTTTACGGCTTGAAGTCGCGCAGGTAATCGCTGACCGCTTGCTCGGAGACCACGTCGGCATATTTGGCTTGCATATCGAACAGGTTTGCCTGATGGGGGTCATCGTGCCGATCACCGCAGGCATCGCTAACGACAATCGGGATAAAGCCGGACGATACACAGTCCACGCAGGTCGCGCGCACGCAGCCGCTGGTTGTCAGTCCGGTAATGATCAGGCTGTCGATGCCTTGCGCGGTAAGCGTCGACGCGAGTGACGTGCCAAAAAACGCACTTGGATACTGTTTGGAGACGACAATTTCGTCGTCGCGCGGGGTGAGGCCGGCGGGCCAGGCCGCCATGGGGTTGCCAGCGGCAAAGTTAGAGAGCGGCAGTGCTTTGTCAGCGAATCGGCCGCCATTGATCATCGATGCATGGTAGACGACGTTGGTGTAGTACACCGGCACACCGACGTCGCGCGCAATGGCACGCAACCGTAGTGCGCTGGCGAGTGCGTCATCGACATCGGCAAATAGTGGATTGCCGGGTTCGAAGTAGGCCTGTACGAAGTCGATCAGTATGAGTGCTGGGCGCTCACCGAAACCCAGATTGTTGTCGTAAGCCTTTTTGTAATTGTTTGCGGCATCAGTCGTCGACATAAATCTTGCCACCTTTCATGACGAACGCCATGTCCATCAGCACGCTGATGTCATCCAGCGGTGATTGATCCGTTGCAATGATGTCGGCATGTTTGCCAGCCTCGATGGTGCCGATTTCGTCGCTCATATCGATCAGATCGGCGGCATTCACCGTGGCCGAGACTAAGATATCCATGGGCGGCATGCCAGCACGATGCATCAGAATCGCTTCCTCGGCGTTGGTACCATGCGCAGAGACGCCACTGTCCGTGCCGTAGGCGATCTTGACGCCGGCTTTGTAGGCGCGGGAGAAACTACCCGCCATGTCAGCGCCGACCCGAATCGCCTTGGCTTTGATCGCCGGTGTCATAAAGTCGGAATTCTCGGCCATGCGTTTAACGGTTTCGCCAGCGATCAGCGTGGGCACGAGGTAAGCACCGGTTTGCTTGAACAGCTTGATCGCGCGCGGGCCGGTGTAGCTGCCGTGCTCAATGCTGTCGACACCGGCTTCCAGCGCCGCGATGATGCCGGCTTCGGCATGCGCGTGGCTAGCCACTTTACGCCCCATGCGTTGCGCGGCCTGCACGACTTCACGCAGCTCATCCATCTCCATTTGTTGGCCGGTGCCGGTGGCGCGATCCGTCAACACGCCGCCGGTCGAGGTGATCTTGATCAGGTCGGCACCATATTTGATCGCGTCGCGCGTCGCACGGCGGCAATCGTAGGGGCCGTCACAGATTGTGCGTCCCGTATACATTTCCATCAGGTCCGGTTTCACACCACTAATGTCCGCGTGGCCGCCCGTGATGCCGACCCCACCGGCAGCAATGATGCGTGGGCCATCGACCCAGCCGCGATTGATCGCATCGCGCATCGCAAACATGCCCTGGCCGTCATTGCCGACATCCCTGACGGTGGTGAAACCCGCTTTCAGCGTTTTCATAGCGTAATGCAAGCTGCGCATGTGTACGAGTTCGTCCGACATCTTAAGTGCGTCGCGGTCGTTGCTGGGGCCCAGCTCGCCTTGCAGATGCACATGCATGTCCATCAAACCCGGCATGACAAATTGGTTTTTCAGATCCACGACCGCAGCCTGATCGTAGGCCGCAGGATCGGCGTAGCCAGCGACAACGGCGGTGATACGCCCATCGGTGACAACGATCGTTTGTTCACGCAATGGTTGCTCGCCAGGCACCGCCAACAGTTCGCCGGCGTGGATGATCGTGGTATCAGCAATCGCTGCGCCACAGAGGATCCATGAGCACGCAAGTGCATAGCGTAGTGTCTTCATTATCTGTGTCCTCCCCCGGACCTAAGCGACTGCCGTAACACTGTGCCACCCCTTTGCGGTATTCGCCAGTGAGACTGTGAGACATGGACTTGAAAACGAATTGGAGGGCCTTACATCCACCTCCGTTGGGGTGTTCCGACGGCGTCGACGTACCTTGAAAACGCAGTCGGCAGCCCCAGTTTATGGGTGTGGCGGTGGGTCTCTGAGAGAGCATCGACCATACGTAAAGTGTATTGCTTCTAATGGAGAATATAGATATGAAAACGATTGATTTAACACCGTTGTACCGTAATAGCGTCGGCTTCGACCGTATGGCTGCGCTGCTCGATAACGCGCTGCGTAGCGAGACAGCAGGCGCGGGCTACCCGCCGTACAACATCGAGGTCACCGGCGAAGATCGCTACGCCGTGACGTTGGCCGTTGCCGGGTTCATGGAAAGTGAGCTGGATGTCACCGTCGAGAAGGGCGTGTTGACCGTGCGTGGCCGCAAACAGGAAGACAGTGAACGTAAGTTCCTGCACCAAGGTATTGCCAACCGCACGTTTGAGCGCAAGTTCAATCTGGCGGACTACGTGGAAGTGGTCAATGCGTCGATGGATAACGGGCTGCTGACAATCAGCCTGAAAAAAGAAATTCCGGAAGCGATGAAACCGCGTTCGATTGCGATCAACACAAGCAACGTGTTGGCGCACGAGAAGGATGCCGATCAGGCAGCCTGATCGGATCGACTGCTGGCTGTTATCCAAGCCCCCCTGGAGTCTAGTCTGATATCCCCCCATTAACGTCAGACGACCTGTCAGCAGTGTCGAGCCCCGGTGCTCTTAAAGGTGCCGGGGCTTTTTTTTGCCCAGGGACGGGCTTATGTCGCGAAGGACAGGATGTCCGAGAGCGACTTTGATCATCCATGGCTCCGCTCTGGGTCTTCAAGGTTAATTGTTGTGCCAGCGTCCACGCGCCGTTCCCGGCCATCCATGGCCTCCACGGCATAAGACCATCCATAGGCAAAAAAAAAGCCCCGCAAGAGCGGGGCTTTTCTTCAGACTGGAAGTCTTTCTGGCTTATGCACGGCGACGTGCGAAGCCCAGACCCATCAGACCCAGACCCAGCAGGGCAAGTGAGCCCGGAGCCGGAACGTCGATGCGGTCAGACCAGAAACCTGTGCCTTCGCCGGTTCTGTTGTTGTTCTGAGCGCCCCAAAGCGGACCGATGGTCGCGAACACGCGGATCGGACGGTTCAGGTTAGGACGGAACACCAACAAACCTGTGTTGGCCACGTCGATTGCGCCATCGTCTGTCAGGAAGATATTGCTAAAGCCCATGTCCATTGCACCATTACGCGTGTTCAGCGTTCTGTTGCGGACCGGGTGCTCGCCAAACGAGAAGGTGAAAGACCAGTCGGTCAATACGCTTGCCAGGTTTACGCCCGCTTCAGCATCAGCCGAGCTTAGCTCGATGAAACCTGAAAACGTGCTTTCGTTATCGAAGCTGGTGCCCGAGAATTCGTACTTGATCAATCCCGCGTTAGCTGTGAGAGAAAGTCCCATCAGCGCTGCGGTCATGAAAGCTACCAGTTTTTTCATTGATCGCTCCAGTTATGGTTGTTATCCAGGTGATTAACAGCAAGTTTTGTGCCAGAAACAGAAACCTGTGGTAATTCAATACCAAGCTGTGACCGGTATCACAGGCAGTTTCGTCTTTTGTAAAAAATACCGACACGCTTATGTCACATAGGCGGCCAAATCCCTGTTTTTCTTGCATTATGTTACGTTCGGCGAGTGAGTCATTTGTTGTCTCACAAGGCAGAAGCGGCGCATCATTTTTGCTTCATTCGATACGCGATGTTGCCGTTGTCTCGATCGTCTGAGTTTTATTGGATTGAGTATGTCTCGTCGTTCATTTTTAGCGCTTCTTGCGGTGTTGTGTGTCGGAGTTGCCGTCGTCGCTCTTTGGCCGTTTCCAGATGCTGGGCGAACACCGGCGAGCGTTCGTGCAGTCGAACGGACACAAGCCAGCGGGCATACTGCGCTGATCGATAGGACTACGGCGGTTCCTCAGCAACGGGAACAGTCCCGCGAGGAGGCCCCTTGCGTGCCGGACTATGACGATACGGTGATGACGGCAAGGTTGGAGAAAATCGATTACCCACAGTTCACGGCTGAGCTTATCGAGCTTGCGACTGCCAGCGGAGACGCGAGTGTGGCCGCCGTTGCGGGGTTGTTTGCTCGCCAGCCGCAGGAGTCCGTGTTGCTTGCTTCACAGGCCGCGACGAGATTGCCCGACGATCCGACCGTGTTGTGGATCGCGACTCAGCTCTGTGCTGGTGATCGGGCGCGCGATGCGCAATGTCAGCTCGCTGAGTGGCAATCGCGCTTGACGCGTTTGGACGCAGACAATGCCACAGTCTGGATGGAGAGCGCCGTCACCGCCTGGTCTAACGGCGATCGGCTGCATGCGAGGGCCGCTTTGGAGCAAGCGGTTGCCGCGCCACATAGTCATAGCTATTTCACGCAGAAGATTCGGCTGGTTACCCGTGTGCTGACGGGGCATGACGGTGCCGACTTCGCCGAAGCGGCATCACACGGTTTTGGTGTCGCGGCTTCGACCTTGCCAAACTACTCAAATTGGCTTCGCATGTGCCGAGAGGTCGAGTCGGAAGGGCTGAATTGGGCAAGCCGCTGCACAGACTTTTGGCAGGCGGAGTATCGAAGAGCGACGGAAAAATTGAGCCAGATGCTTGCAGCGGAGCAGCTACGCAACATTTTCGAACGCCAGGGACTCGTGTTGCCAGACGATCTACCAAGAAGAGAGTCACTGACGTATGACGAGCCGTCGCGAGCGTCACAAGATGCACTGTTGTTGGAAGAGCGCAGGTTCGGAGGCTATCTATTCGCTAATCCAGATCATCTAGAGCAGTTTCTGAGTTTGATTGAGGCTGAAGGCGAAGATGCAGCACGGCAGACGTTGCTACAGCAACGACAGTCGATGCTTGAAGAGGGGCGGTATCGGGAGTGTGTGAAGTGAGGGTACTGTTCGAGAGTCTTTGTGATGCGTAGGTGGCGGGACAGAGTCATTGGCTTGTTGCTTGCGACCGCACTGGTGATTGTTTGGTGGGGCACGCGGGTAACGCAGGAAACCTATAAGCCGGTATCTATGACTGTTGCTGAGAGTACGGTCGAACCGTCAATTCCGTTGTCGGTTGGCAATGACGCCATGATGTTTGAAGGCAGCCTGCAGCCGCGAGAGGCTGGCGTTGACCGAAACACGTCGCCAACCACGGTCGATCGTGCTGCCTACACGGAGCTCCTGTACGCCACCTGTCGTGCGATGGTGCAGCAGTACGAGGCACCCGACATGGACTCGAGCGGGGAGGATGTCGATTCCGAGGGCGCAATGAACGGCATCATCGGCATGCTCGAGGCTGAGCGCACCGCGGCAGCCGAGACACTGGCGGCGGCTCGCACTCCGACCCAGCTCCATGGAGCCGGTTTGTTGCATCCGGACCGACGGATCAAGTGGTTGGGTGAGGCGGCTTCATCGCTCCCGAACGACGCGGTCGTGCAGATGAACTTTGCGACTGCTTGCCTGCGGGACGAAGCAGGTCTGTGCGATGCTTCAGACAGTATTGAGCGTTTGCTAAAGATCGATGCCGACAATTCAGAAGCTTGGGTACTTGCGACTTTGCTGAGATATGGCAAAGAAGATAAGGATGGTGCGCTGCGGGCACTAGAGATCGCTGCAACCGCGTCGCGGTCAAGCAGCTATTGGCCAGAGACCGCCGCCGCCGTGTACCGTAGTTATCGGGCGAGTGGGGCTGCGGACGTTGGCGTCGCACTGGTAGACAGTATTACGCTGCCGACACAGCTAATGCCGAACCAATTGGCACTGATTCAGTTGTGCCGAAAAGAAGCGCCGAATGATAGGCGCTGGGCAGATGGATGCATCGCCTACGGCAAGTTGGCCTTTGCTAATTACAAGACATTGATAGGCGGTTCAGGTGCGACAGGGGTGGCCGCCGCAGGTATGCAAGCAATCAACGAGAGCGATGCAGCACAAGCGATGTGGCGATCCTACCGAGAGCTCAGGCATAACGCACCGAGCACAGCATTAATATTTTTGGTGAATGCGAGTTTCGATGTCGATGGCGATGAGTTCCTGCGGCATTTAGAAGCTCTGCGTCAATACGGCGAAATTGAGGCGATGCGATCGAGAACGGAAATCGCGGCAGACTGGGTCCGCGAACTTGATATCGCTGACTGTGCACCCGGTGACGAAGTGCCAAACGAGCTGCGTGAAGATCTGCTGGATTTGAAGCGGATCGTAGGGGAGCGTAGTGGGTGAGCTTCCGTTTGGCGCGGATTGTATCGTCAGACTCACGATGGATATTCAGCTGCAGGAGGAGCTGGAACGGATTCTTCGAGCCGTGGATGCCGGCCAACGATTTGATTTTCGGATTGTCGACATGCCTATCAACGATTACTTGATGTGCGAGTTTCTGTCATTGGCTGAAGACGATCGCAGTGAAACAGGCTATCGCGCTGTGCTTAGGGTGAACTGGTATGAACACTACGTGCCGTTGGTCATCGGTGCTGCAGCAACGGTTTGCTTGGCGAGAAAGATTCTTGGGAGGGGGTTGGTGGTTAACACACAGCAAGAGGACTAGTTGCGCGGCGGGAAGTGTTCGCGACCATCCTTGGTCGCGCCCTCGCTGACGCGAGGCGCCTGCGGCGACCTAAATCGCTCCCGGCGATTTAGTGAACCCGCTACGCGCGTTCAGATTCCGCCTCTGGCTCCCCTGAAAACCAAAAAGGCTGCCCCGATGGGACAGCCTTTTAGCTTTTGGTGGAGGCGGCGGGAATTGAACCCGCGTCCGCAAGCCCTCTGCTTTGAGCTCTACATGCTTATTTCGTCTTTATATCTCACTGCCGACAACCCGACGAAAGGGGCGCATCGACAGCCAGTTTAGTAAAGGTTTTAACTATTGGGCCCCAAACATACCCGCCAGCGATCTTGTGTAAATAACTCCCGGTTCCGAACGCACAAGCACGTACCGGGCGGAAGACAATCTACTGGTGTTTAGGCAGCGATTGCGTAGTTGTCGTCGTTTGCAACTATAGTGTTACAGCTGGTTTTACGAGGTGATCTGTCCCTCGGCATGCACCCAAAGGTTCGCGACCCACGTCGAAGCCATGTCGCCCCCTTGATGTGTTGTATCAATATGGGGTGACGGTGGTCGATATGCAATATCTCCGCGTCACAGATCGATCAAAAGAAATGCGCAGAGATTATAGTTTTCTGGCAGGTATAGTCCACAACACACTGAAAAATATAAACTAGTTTTGATTTGAAATTCTAATTTGGTACGTCTAGTCGTGGTGGGTTTTTGCCCCGGATTCCCGGCTGTCTACTGGCCTGTGGTCTCCGTTCCGATACAATTCGGCGCATGAGGCTCGTTTGAGACCATAGTTTTCAGTATCGAGGAGATAACCGATGTTTCGAGTGTTTGTTGCCGCCACCGCCGCTTTGGTTTTGAACGGCTGCGTGATCAGTGTGAACGATACCGACGACGATGCGCCGCGCTACCGGAATGTCTATTCCTCTGGCAATGCTGGAAAGCCGTATTCCGATGCCGTCGCTGCAGATGACTTTGTGTTCCTGTCCGGTGTGCTTGGCACCTCGCCCAGCACGGGCGAGTTAGCGGCTGGTGGCATCGGCCCTGAGACGCTGCAAGCCATGCAAAATATGTCGCGCGCTTTGGCCGATTTCGACCTGACGCCTGACGACGTTGTGAAATGCACGGTATTTCTGGCGGACATGGACGAATGGGCAGCCATGAACGATGTTTACACCACCTTTTTCCGTAATCCGCCGGCGCGCAGTGCCGTCGAGGTCAGCCGGCTTGGGCTGGATGCGCGCGTCGAAATCGAATGTATCGCCTATAACGACTAGCGGAGAGCGACCGCGGGTTGCCGAAGCGACAATCAGCGCGCCGCGCCGAGCATTGCTAACCGTGCTTGAGAATGCGGGCCTTTTGTCGCTGCCAGTCGCGGTCTTTACTGTCGGCGCGCTTGTCGTGCAGCTTCTTGCCTTTGGCGTAGCCAATCGTCAGCTTCGCGCGGCCCGTTTTCCAGTGTAGATCCAGCGGCACGATCGTGTAGCCCTTGCGTTCTACCGCGCCGACCAGCCGGTCGAGCTGGTCCCGATGTAACAATAGCTTTCGACGCCGCGTGGGGTCCGGTTTGATGTGCGTGGATGCGGTTAGCAACGGGGTGATGTTGGCATTGAACAGCCAGGCTTCCCCGCCATGGATCTGCACGAAAGACTCCGTAATCTGGGCTTTGCCAGCACGTAGGCTCTTTACTTCCCAGCCTTCCAGCACCAGGCCAGCCTCGATTTTTTCCTCAATGTGATAATCGAAACGGGCCTTCCGATTGACAGCAATCGTATTGGGCGGGGTTTTGGATTTCTTTTGCTTGGCCATCGGTGTGTTCGTCAGTTTTGCGGCGCCCGGCATCATACCGTACCCACAAGATATGGGGTGGTTTCAATGCGTTAGCAAGCAATGTTGTTGTGACTTTGCCTCAATTCACGCAAAATCCGCAAAAAAACACGTATGACGAGGGGTTACAGCGCGTGGCAAATATTCAGGGGTCTGCAACAGGCCGCACTTCCTTGCATGGACAATGGTCGTCGCGATTCGCATTTATTATGGCGGTCACGGGCTCTGCGGTTGGCCTCGGCAATATCTGGAAATTTCCGTACGAAGCGGGCGCCAACGGTGGCAGCGCTTTCGTTTTGGTGTATCTAGCTTGCTGTCTTGTGGTCGGCCTGCCGGTCATGATGTCTGAGATCATTCTCGGCCGCCGGGGTCGCCGTAACCCCATCGAAACCATGACACTGCTCGGCAAAGAAGAAGGCTCCAGCAGCAAATGGGGCTGGGTCGGCGGCATGGGCGTGCTGGCCGGCGTGCTGATTCTTTCCTATTACAGCGTCATTGCCGGCTGGTCGCTCGACTATGTCATCGCAAGCCTCACCGGATCGTTCCACCAGGTCGACGCCGCAGGCATCAACACTGTTTTCAATGATCTGACGGGCTCCCCGCAACGCGTGTTGTTGTGGCATTCCGTGTTTATGCTGCTGTCGGTCTTTGTGGTCGCCAAAGGCGTCGAGAAGGGGCTGGAGAAAGCGGTCAAATTCATGGTGCCTGGCTTGCTGTCGCTGATGTTGGTGTTGTTGATCTATGCGATGACCACCGGTTATTTCATGCAGGGCGTTAAATTCTTGTTCACGCCGGACTTCTCGGCGCTGACCTTGCAGAGTTTGCTGGTCGCGCTGGGTCAGGCCTTTTTCTCTTTGAGCATCGGCATGGGTGCCATCATGGCCTACGGCGCCTACCTGCCGCAGGAAACCTCGATCGCGAATGCATCGGTCACGGTCGTGATCGCAGACACATCGATCGCGTTGCTCTCGGCGCTGGTCATTTTCCCGATCGTATTTGCCAACGATCTAAGTGCCGCTGCGGGCCCTGGACTCGTGTTTGTCACGCTGCCGTTGGCGTTTGGTAACATGGCCGGGGGCCTGATTTTCGGCACGTTGTTTTTTGTGTTGCTGAGCTTTGCAGCGCTGACATCAGCGATCGGGTTAATGGAGCCTGCTGTGGCCTGGGTGGTCGAGCGGTTTGGTATGACGCGCCGCGCCGCAGCGTCGGTCATTGGTGGCGTCATCTGGTTCCTGGGCGTCGGCACCGCGCTGTCATTTAACGTCTTGTCAGACGCCACGTTCCTCGCGGGAACCTGGTTCGACAATGTTGACTATCTGACCACCAATATCATGCTGCCACTCGGCGGTGTATTGATCACGATATTCGCCGGCTGGGTCATGTGCGGCAACTCCAGCTCGTCTGAACTCGGCACGAACGGTACCGTATACAAAATTTGGCGCTTTGCTGCTCGGTTTGTGGCCCCGGTGGGTGTGTTGATCGTACTGGCTAACGGCACCGGCTTGTGGGGCTGGATCAAAGGGCTGATTGCCTGATGCAACGTGTACGCCGATCGGCGCTGGTAGGGTTCAGTGCGACGCAGATGTTCGACCTGGTCGACGACGTGGCCGCTTATCCGGAATTTTTGCCGTGGTGCTCGAATGCGGTCGAGCATGAGCGTGACGAATCCGAAGTGCGCGCGACACTGGAGCTGAACAAGGGCGGCGTCAGCAAGCAGTTCACCACACGCAACGTGCGTGCGCGCGGCGAGTCATTGGAGATGCAGTTACTCGATGGCCCCTTCAGTCACCTCCACGGCGTCTGGCAGTTCGAGCCGATGGGCGAAGAGGGCAGCAAGGTGTCGCTCAACATCGATTTCGAATTCTCCAACATGATGGTCGGACTCATGTTCGGCGGGTTCTTTGAGCAGACCTGCAATTCGCTTGTGGATGCTTTTATTCGACGTGCCCATGACGTGTATGCCGACTAATGGACGCACTCGCTGACAGTCAAGTGACCGTGGAGGTCGTCTACGCCACCGCGTCGTTGCAACGACAGCAGGTGCTCAGTGTCGCGGTCGGCACAACGGTGCGGGATGTTGCGGTGCAAAGCGATCTCGCTCGCTATTTTACGAGTCTCGATCTCGCGACGTGTCCCCTCGGCGTCTGGGGGCAGGCGGTAGACGATCAGCAGCTCGTTGCCGATGGTGACCGGGTCGAGCTTTACCGTCCGCTGCAACAGGATCCGCGTGAGGCGAGAATGCGCCTGGCCAGCGAAGGCAAAACGATGGGCGGCGCTAGTTAGCGTCCCCTTCGTCCTCGGTATTTTCCTTGGGCGGTGGGTCAGGGCGTTCCAGTCGCGAGACTTTGCCGTCTTCGAAATACACGGTCATGAACTGACGCGTCATCGGTTCGTTACGACCGACGCGGCTCTGAAACACATAGTCCCAGCGATCATCATTGAACGGGTCATCGACCAACGGCGTGCCTAGCAGGAAGCGCACCTGGCTGGGCGTCATGCCGACCTTCACTTGCTCGACATCTTCGAGCTCCGCGATATTGCCCTGCTGAACAGCCAGTCGATACACACATCCGGGCGCGATGGTCAGTGTCGCAAGCATGCTGATCAATACGAGTTTTCGTGCGCTATTCATGGGCTATCCGGCTTCTTGGTCAATACAACTGCCGCAATTCGCGTCGCGTCTGTGGCGCGCGCATGATACCTTAAGCGGCCTCAGGTTTGACAGGCCAGACGGGCTTAGATTCCGTAACGCGGTCAAAAACCTGTGTGTTCCGCAATACGGGCGGGTCCAGCCGACCCGAGCACCATCACAGCAATCGGAGACTAACGCGTGCCTTCCAGTAATCAACGTGAAGACCTTCGCAAAGCCGGCTTGAAAGTCACTTTGCCGAGACTCAAGATCATCGAAATATTGGAGAACGCCGACAATCGTCACCTGAGTGCTGAGGACATCTACCGCGAATTGCTCGATTCGGGTGAAGACATTGGGCTGGCAACGGTCTACCGGGTTTTGACTCAGTTCGAGAATGCCGGCCTAGTTACGCGCCAGAACTTCGAGGGTGCGAGTTCGGTGTTTGAGCTCGATGACGGTGATCATCATGACCATATGGTCGACATCGATACCGGTGAAGTCGTTGAGTTCGTCAATGACGAAATCGAGCGTCTGCAACATCAGATCGCGGAGTCGTATGGCTACGATCTCCATGACCACAGCCTGGTGCTGTACGTCAAAAAGAAATCGGGTTAGATAGTCTCGGCTGTTCGTTGGTGCCATGCGCGACGGCAAAGTACCACTAGCCGGCTGAGCGCAGCATCTCCTGCGCGTGTTTGCGACTCGCGTCGGTAATCGAAACACCGCCCAGCATTCTGGCAATTTCTTCCACCCGCGCTGCCTGATCCAACGATTGGATGGTAGTACGCGTGGTTTTGCCGTCCGTTAGTTTCGCTACCTTGTGGTGATGATGCGCCTGACCGGCGACCTGTGGCAGGTGAGTCACTGCCAGCACCTGGCAGTCCTCAGCCAGTTGACGCATTTGCTGGCCAACCATTTCCGCTACCGCACCGCCCACACCGGTGTCGACCTCATCAAACACCATGCTTGCGATCAAGTCACGGCGACCCGCTGCAACCTGGATCGCGAGGCTGATCCGAGACAGTTCGCCGCCGGATGCGACTTTGTGCACTGGTTGGAGCGGCTGCCCGGGGTTGGCGGATACATTAAACAACACGTTGTCGCTGCCGTGCACGGTAAGTCTATTGGACTCGGCAACACTTACTTCGAACTGACCACCCGGCATGCCGAGCGTCTGCATGCCGTCGGTGACTTCTATGGCAAAGGACTTAGCCGCTTTGCGTCTGGCCCGACTGAGTTTCGCCGCGACTTTCGTTGCGTGTTCTCGGGCTGCCTCACAGTTTGCCGCGAGGGCGTCGAGTGCTGCGTCTGCGTTCTGCAGCGTGTCGCGTTCCTGTGCCAATTCAGTAAGCTTGTCGGACAGTGCATCGGCGTCCATCTGGTGTTTGCGCGCAAGCCGTTCGTAATCGGCCAGCCGAGCCTCGACGACCTCCTGACGACCAGGGTCGATCTCGATGTCCGCCATATAACGACGCAACGATTCAGCGGCTTCGCTGATATTCACTTCGGCCTCATCGATCATCTTGATGACCGGCGTTAAGCTTTCATCAAAGGCGGCAATAGACTGCAATGCGCGCGAGGCGCGAGCAACAAGCGACAATGCATTACCCGGATCATCATCCGCCAGTGCCGCTATTGCATCGTGACTACCGCCCGCCAATCGCTCGCTGTTGGCGAGGCGCGCCTGCTCAGGGCCGAGGGAGCGGAGCTCGGCGGCATCAGGTTCCAGTGCTTCTAATTCGTCGAGTTGAAAACTGACGAACGCAAGGCGCTCATCGCGCTGTTCGCGAGCGGTTTGCAGCGTCGCGCGTTCCTGTTCCAGTGCTTGCCACGCAGCGTAGGCTTTCGCCATATCGGTAAGCTGTTTGCTGAGCGCGCCTCGCGCATCCAGCATGCGCCGTTGTGCGTCGCTCTGCTGCAAATTTTGATGCTCATGCTGGCCGTGGATGTTGACGAGCAGGGCGCCCAATTCGCGCAAGCTCTGCATCGGCACCGGGTTGCCGTTAATAAATCCGCGCGAACGGCCGTCTCTCGCAATGACACGACGGACAAAACACTCATCGTCGTGGTCGAAGGTCTGCTCGGCCAGCCAGTCTGCCGCTTTGCTATCCGCTGAGATCGAAAACGTCACCGTGATCTCGGCACGTGTTTGTCCGGCGCGGATAACGTCGGCCGATGCGCGAGCACCGAGCGCGAGCGTGAGCGCATCGATCAGGATCGATTTGCCGGCGCCGGTCTCACCGGTTAGCACATTCATACCGGCATCGAATTCGACGGTCACCTCGTCGATGATGGCGAAATCGCGAACATGAATCTGCGACAACATACGTCTAGCGTCCCCCGCGTGGTCGTGACGTGCGTGTGCTCGCACCCCAGTTTAATTTGGAGCGCAGCAATTCAAAATAATCATAGCCGGGCGGGTGAATCAGCGTCAGGCGATGATCCGAAGCGCGAATGGTAAGGCAATCACCGGGGTCAAGTGTCGCCAGAAACTGGCCATCGACGCTGATTTCTGCAGGCGTTGTGTAGCGGTCGGAGCGACTGACGTCAATCTCGGCATCGCCGGGCAGCACAATCGGTCGGTCGCTGAGCGTATGCGGGCATACCGGCACCAGGGCTATGGCCTTCAAGCCAGGCTGAATGATTGGTCCTCCGCAGGATAGCGCGTAGGCCGTGGAGCCTGTCGGCGTCGCCACGATGAGGCCATCGCCGGCGTGATTATTGACGAAGACACCGTTAACGCGGGTATCGAAATCGATCATGCGGCTCGTTTCCCGTCGTCCGAGTACGACATCGTTCATGGCGAGCCCCTGAGCCACGGTCGCACCATCGCGCACAACGGTAGCCTCCAGCAGCAACCGTCGCTCAGTCAGCGCCTGATTCGCCAGAACAGCCGCTAGCGAGTCTGCCATTTCCGCAGGCATGACATCGGTCAGAAAACCGAGTTTGCCGAGGTTGATGCCGAGCAGTGGGATCTCGTGACCGACCGCCATCCGCGCAGCGTACAACATGGTGCCGTCACCGCCGATGGCGACGAACAGATCCGCAAGCCCCGCCAGATCCGCTTCATCACAGCGTTCAGCGGTGACTTCTTCGCTGGCGCCTGCCACCAGTACCCGTACACCGGCTTCAGACAGGAAATGCGCGACCGCGGCCATTTGGCGTTGCACGATATCATCGTCGGGATGGCCAAACAGGGCCGCTGTTGAGATGCTTGTTGTCATAGTGTCGTCATTCGTCAACCAGGCTGGCAATGGGTCACCGGCACGGTTGACCCCACAAACGGAATCAGTATAACTAATGGCGAGGCGCGACAGTGGGTCGCGTGCGAGCTGACTACCCGACGCCGCGAAGAGGTGTAGACCGCATGCCTAACGAGAACAGCGAAGTGTTGACGCCACGCGCGCAGAAGCTGTTGCGTGCGTTGATTGAACGCTATGTTAAAGAAGGTCAGCCGGTCGGCTCGCGCACACTCGCCAAAGATGCCGGTATGACCTTAAGCCCGGCAACGATTCGCAATGTCATGGCCGATCTCGAAGATCTTGGTTTTGTGAGTGCGCCGCACACGTCGGCCGGCAGAATCCCAACGGCGCAGGGCTATCGGTTTTTCGTTGATACGCTAATGCGTATCAAGCCGCTGACCAGCGCCGCGGTCAAAGAGCTGGAAGCGCACCTGCAATCCGAGGCGAGCGATACCCCGTCGGTCGTGTCCACAGCATCGAATCTGCTGTCGCAGTTCACTCAAATGGCCGGCGTCGTGACTGTCCCGCGCGCGGAACGCGTCACGCTGCGACAAATCGAATTTCTTCCTCTGACGGATCGCCGTGTGCTGGCGATCCTCGTGATCAACGAGAGCGAAGTCCAAAACCGCATTTTGCAGACCAATCGTGAATATTCCCGGGATGAGCTCACTGTGGCCGCGAACTTTATTAATGCCAAATGCGCGGGTTTGGAGTTATCTGCTATTCGCGGGGTCATTCTCGACGAGATGGAAAACGCGCGGCTCACAATGAACCAGGCCATGATCGATATGGTCAGCGTCGCGCATACCGCGTTTGCTGATCAGGGGCCCTCGCGCGGCGAGTATGTCATGGCTGGGGAGACCAACCTGATGGATTTCTCCGAACTATCCGATGTTGAGAAGCTGCGGCGCCTGTTTGATGCGTTCAATCAGAAACGAGACCTGCTCGATCTGCTCGATCGCAGTATCGAGGCGAGTGGTGTGCAGATCTTCATCGGCGAGGAGTCGGGCTATCAGATCCTCGACGATTGCAGCGTCGTCGCGTCACCGTATGTCGTGGATGACGAGGTCGTCGGGGTCCTCGGTGTCATCGGGCCCAAACGGATGGCCTATGATCGTGTTGTGCCGGTCGTCGACATTACCGCTAAATTGTTGTCATCGATCTTGAATTCCCGCAGCGAGGCCCCATAGCTCAGCCAAACAGACGCTCGGGCTGATTCACAGCCCGTCCAACAGCGGAGAGCTATGCAATGAACGAGGCTGAGAGCCAGAATCACGAACCGGTCGAGCCCGCACCGGCGGACGACACCACGCAGGACGACGTACCCACCGCAGCGCCCGATGAAGCGTTGGCCGAGGCCGAGGCCAAAGCCAGTGAGAATTGGGAGAAATATGTCCGCGCAGTGGCCGAACTGGACAACGTGCGCAAACGCGCGCGGCGCGATGTCGAGAATGCGCATAAGTATGGCATCGAGAAATTTGTTGGTGAGCTGTTGAGCGTAGCCGATAGCCTCGAGGCTGGACTGGCCGCTGGCGAGTCGGCTGATGCCAACGCACTCCGTGAAGGCAGCGAGGCCACGCTCAAACTGTTCCAGACCGTCATCGGCAAATTCGGCGTCGAGTTGCTCGATCCGCACGGTGCACCGTTCGATCCCCAACAACATGAGGCGATGACGATGATCCCGATGCCCGACGCGGAACCGAATACAGTGATCGATGTGATCCAGAAGGGCTACTCCCTGAACGGTCGTCTGATTCGCCCGGCGCGCGTCGTCGTCGCAGCGGCACAACCGGAAGCTTGAAAATCCGGAACGATGTCCACACTTCTAAGACAACAGTAATTTAGTGCCGCCCACGCTAACGCGCATGGGCCATATTTTGAGGAAATATCAATGGCTAAGGTAATCGGAATCGATTTGGGAACGACCAACTCCTGTGTCGCCGTGATGGAAGGTGACACGGCGCGGGTCATCGAAAACAGCGAGGGCGATCGCACCACGCCGTCCATTGTCGCCTTTACCAAAGACGACGAAGTACTGGTTGGCCAGTCGGCCAAGCGTCAGGCGGTGACAAACCCGAACAATACATTGTTTGCAGTCAAGCGGCTGATCGGGCGTCGGTTCGAGGACGACGTCGTACAGCGTGACATCGATATGGTGCCGTACACGATCGCCAAAGCGGACAACGGCGATGCGTGGGTTGAAGTCGATGGTAAGAAAATGGCGCCGCCGGAAATCTCGGCGCGCGTACTGATGAAGATGAAGAAAACGGCCGAGGACTACCTCGGTGAGACCGTCACCGAGGCTGTGATCACCGTGCCGGCCTACTTCAACGATTCACAGCGTCAGGCGACGAAAGACGCCGGCAAGATCGCCGGGCTAGACGTCAAACGCATTATCAACGAGCCAACAGCGGCTGCGCTAGCTTACGGCATGGACAAACAGCGTGGCGACCGTACTGTGGCCGTCTACGATCTCGGTGGTGGTACGTTCGACGTGTCGATCATTGAAATCGCAGAGATCGACGGCGAGCACCAGTTCGAAGTGCTCGCGACCAACGGGGACACGTTCCTGGGTGGCGAAGACTTCGACCTGAAGGTGATCGAATACCTGGCGAGCGAGTTCGAGAAAGAGTCGGGCGTCGACATCAAGAAAGATCCGCTGGCGATGCAGCGATTGAAAGAGGCTGGTGAGAAAGCCAAGATCGAGTTGTCATCGCAGCAGCAGACGGAAGTCAATCTGCCGTACATCACGGCCGATGCCAGCGGGCCGAAGCATCTGAACATCAAACTGACGCGTGCCAAGCTCGAGTCGCTAGTTGGTGATCTGATCAAACGCACGATAGAGCCCTGCAAGACCGCATTAAAGGATGCAGGCCTTAAAGTTTCCGACATTCAGGACGTCATTCTGGTCGGCGGTCAGACGCGCATGCCGAAGGTGGCCGAGGAAGTGCAGAATTTCTTCGGGGCTGAGCCGCGTCGCGACGTCAATCCGGACGAAGCTGTGGCGATCGGTGCTGCCATTCAGGGCGGCGTTCTGTCGGGGGATGTTAAAGACGTATTGCTGCTGGACGTGACGCCGCTGTCTCTGGGTATCGAGACGATGGGCGGCGTGATGACCAAACTCATTGACAAGAACACCACGATTCCGGCCAATGCAGAGCAGATTTTCTCGACGGCTGAAGATGGTCAGAGTGCCGTGACCATCCACGTGCTGCAGGGCGAGCGTGAGCGCGCGGCGGATAACAAGTCGCTCGGGCGTTTCGATCTCAAGGATATCCCGCCGGCGCCGCGTGGTCAGCCGCAGATCGAGGTGACTTTCGATATCGACGCGAACGGTATTTTGAATGTGTCAGCGAAGGACAAAGCGACCGGCAAGAGCCAGAACATCGTCATTAAGGCGTCCAGCGGATTGTCTGATGATGAGATCGATAAGATGGTTCAGGATGCCGAGGCGCATGCTGAGGAAGATCGTAAGTTCCGTGAGCTTGTTGACGTGCGTAACCAGGCGGACGGCCTGGTCCACGCCACGGAAAAATCGTTGGAAGACCTGGGCGAGCAAGTGGATGGTGGTGAGCGAGCCACGATTGAATCCGCGATTAATGACCTAAAGGATGCGTTGAAAGGCGAAGATAAAGACGTCATCGAGGCGAAGTCCAAAGCTTTGGCGGAAGCGTCTGCCAGTCTGGCGCAGAAGGCTTACGAGCAACAGGCTGCGCAGCAGGGCGATGGTGCCGACGCGAGTGGTGATACCGGCAAATCGGCCGACGACGTTGTTGATGCCGAATTCGAGGAAGTCGACGACGACAAGAAATCCGCGTAACTGGTGCGCTTAAGCTGGCGAGCCGTGCACCGCCCTGCGGTAGCGCGGCTTCGCCGTATTAACGGGATCATCGCGGCGGAATCGCCGCGTGACAATAGGTAACTGAGAGAAGACTCGGGATATGGCAAAACGCGATTATTACGAAGTGCTGGGCGTCAGCAAGTCAGCCGAGGCGGCTGAATTGAAGAAAGCCTATCGTCGACTGGCGATGAAGCACCACCCGGATCGCAATCCGGGCGACAGCGAAGCAGAAGCGCGCTTTAAAGAAGCCAAGGAAGCCTACGAGATCCTGTCCGACACCGACAAGCGCGCGGCGTACGATCAGTTTGGTCATGCCGGTGTCAGCAACAGCGCATCCGGTGGCCCGGGCGGTGGCTTTAACGGTGCTGAGTCTTTCAGTGACATGTTCGGCGATGTCTTTGGCGATATCTTCGGCGGTGCACGTCGCGGTGGCGGTCGTCAGGTGTTTCGTGGTGCCGATCTACGCTACGAGCTTGATCTGAGCCTCGAAGAGGCGGTACGTGGCGAGAACAAGACCCTGGAAATCCCTACCTATGTGAGCTGCGACACCTGCGACGGCAGCGGTGCCGCGAAAGGCTCCAAGCCCGAGACCTGCGACACCTGTGGGGGTGTCGGGCAAGTGCGTATGCAGCAGGGTTTTTTCTCGGTGCAACAGACCTGCCCGACCTGTCACGGCGAGGGCACGACCATCAAGGATCCGTGTACGGCTTGCAACGGTGGCGGTCGTATTCGCAAGACACGCAAGCTGTCGGTCAAGATTCCGGCCGGCGTCGATAACGGAGATCGCATTCGACTGACGGGCGAGGGTGAGGCCGGACGCAACGGTGGTCCTGCCGGAGATTTGTACGTTGAAGTGGTCTTGCGGCCACACGAAATGTTCGAACGCGATGGTCCAGACCTGCATTGCGAGGTACCGCTGAACTTTGTGACCGCAGCATTGGGTGGCACGGTCGAGGTGCCGACACTCGATGGCCAGGTCAGCTTGAAAGTGCCGCAAGGCACACAGACCGGCAAAGTGTTCAGACTACGCGGCAAAGGTGTGCCGACTGTACGCATCCGTGAGCCCGGCGATTTATACTGCCGTGTCGCGGTAGAAACACCCGTGAATCTCACCACCGAGCAGAAGAACCTGCTGCGCAAGTTCGATGATGCTGTCGATCTTGGCGGTGACCGGCACAATCCACGCACACGGTCCTGGACGGACAACGTCAAGCGGTTTTTCGACAACATTGGCGGCTGACCCGCGTACACTATTCAGGTGTACGGGCAGGCCAAGGTGACGAGTGATGAGAATTGCGCTGTTGGGCGCCAGCGGACGAATGGGCAAGGCGATCAGGGCGCTCGTCGCAGCCCGCCCCGATACTGAAATCATCTCCGGCTGGGATAAAGACGCAGGTCTTGCGCTCGCGCCGTTACTGGCAGATGCCGATGTCGCCATTGACTTTACGCACGAGTCGGCGTGGACAGCGATAGCCGATGCACTCGCGATCGAACCGTGTCCGTTGGTTAGTGGTACGACCGGTTTTTCTGACCAATCCTGGCAAGCGCTGACTCGACTCTCGGAACACGCGCCAATTCTCCACGACGGCAATATGAGTATCGCCGTCCATGTACTAACATCCCTTGTGGCACAAGCGGCCGCGGCGCTGCCCGATTACGACATTGAGATCGCGGAGACACACCATCGCGGCAAACGAGATGCGCCATCAGGTACGGCGTTGAAACTCGGCGAGGCAGCAGCGACAGCAAGACACGGTGCGCTATCAGAGCTCGCGCGGTACACGCGTCAGGGTGACTGCCCGCGACAAATCGGCGAGATCGGTTTTGCTGTGCAACGGGGCGGAGCGGTTATCGGCGATCACGATGTTTCCCTGTTCGGGCCGCTGGATTCGCTGAAGATTTCCCACCATGCCGCCGATCGCAAGCTGTTTGCTGATGGCGCTTTACGCGCGGCCCGGTGGTTGGTGCAACAGCCGCCGGGACGCTATTCGATCGCCGACATGCTGGGTCGTTGAGCGAAGATTCACGCTTTCCATGCCGGGGTAACTGACGTACACTACGCCGGGTCGCGGTACAAAACCCTGACCTGAACAAAAGCGGAAGCCTGCTTGCCAAAACTGCTTCCGCTTTTGTGTATCTGCCACATGGCGACACAGATGAGGTCAGTATGGTCAAACCGGCAATTCTTGCACTCGCAGACGGCACAGTATTCCGCGGTATATCCTGCGGCGCAGAGGGTTCCACCGTCGGTGAGGTCGTGTTCAACACGGCGATGACCGGTTATCAGGAAATACTCACAGACCCCTCGTACTGCCAGCAAATCGTCACATTGACGTATCCACATATCGGTAACACCGGCATCAACAGCGAGGACTTCGAATCCAGTGCGGTTCATGCAGCCGGTCTCGTGATTCGTGATCGCTCGATCGTCACGTCCAACTGGCGCAGCGAGCAGAACCTGGCCGATTTTCTACGCCGCGCGGGCGTCGTCGCCATCGCGGATGTGGACACCCGGCAATTGACGCGCCACATTCGCGAACACGGCGCGCAACCCGGTTGCATCATGGCCGCCGGCGAACAAGTCAGCCGCCAGGAATTGGTCGACAAGGCGGTTGCTGAAGCCCAGGCGGCGCCGTCATTGAGTGGCATGGATCTGGCCAAGGTAGTGACGACAGCCGAGACCTACCAATGGGCGCAGGGCGAGTCCTGGGAAAATCCTGATCCCGTCATCACGCGTCGCATCGCACCGCTGCACATCGTTGCCTACGATTTCGGCATCAAACGCAATATCCTGCGCTTGCTGGTCGAACATGATTGCCGCGTGACGGTCGTGCCGGCCGAGACCACGGTCGACGAGGTGCTGGCGCTGAAACCGGACGGCGTGTTTCTATCGAACGGCCCCGGCGACCCCGAGCCTTGCGACTATGCGATCAGCGCTATCCAGGCACTGATCGAGCGCAAGATCCCAATCTTCGGCATTTGCCTGGGACACCAGCTGCTCGCGCTTGCGTGCGGTGCGACAACCGTAAAAATGAAATTCGGTCATCATGGTGCCAACCACCCGGTGCAGGAACTCGATAGCGGCCGCGTCTACATCAGCAGTCAGAACCACGGCTTTGCCGTCGACGAGGCATCGCTGCCGGAACATCTTGTGCCCACCCACCGGTCATTGTTCGACGGGACGTTGCAGGGCATTGCGCACACCAGCGCACCGGCTTTTTCGTTTCAGGGGCACCCTGAAGCCAGCCCAGGTCCGCAGGATCTCAGGCCGCTGTTTCACGCTTTCTCAAAAATGGTCGTTGATCATGCAGGCATCGCCGACCAGCCCGTCACCGAAACAGAGTAATCAGGGAGTCTCCAGACCGTGCCAAAACGCGACGACATCAACAGTATTCTGATCATCGGTGCGGGGCCGATCATCATCGGCCAGGCTTGTGAGTTCGATTACTCGGGTGCGCAAGCGTGTAAGGCGCTGCGCGAAGAGGGCTTTCGCGTCATCCTGATCAATTCCAACCCTGCGACCATCATGACCGATCCCGACATGGCGGATGCGGTGTATATCGAGCCGGTGCACTGGACAGCGGTCGAGCGCATTATCGAGAAAGAAAAACCCGATGCACTGCTGCCGACCATGGGCGGACAGACCGCGTTGAACTGTGCCCTCGATCTGGTCCGCGAGGGTGTGCTTGAAAAACATGGCGTCGAGATGATCGGCGCCTCTCGTGATGCGATCGACATGGCAGAAGATAGGGAACGCTTCAAGAAGGCCATGGATGAGATCGGCTTACAGTCACCGGTGGCGGATGTCGCCCACGATCTCGAGCAAGCCTGGAAAATTCAGGCAGATATCGGTTTCCCCGCGATTATCCGACCGTCGTTCACGATGGGGGGTACCGGCGGCGGCATTGCCTACAACAAGGAAGAATTCGAAGCGATTGTCAGCAATGGCCTTGACATGTCGCCGACCACCGAGGTGTTGATCGAAGAGTCGATTATCGGCTGGAAAGAATTCGAGATGGAGGTGGTGCGCGACAAGGCTGACAACTGCATCATTATTTGTGCGATCGAAAATATCGACGCGATGGGTGTGCACACCGGTGATTCGATTACGGTCGCTCCGGCGCAGACACTGACCGATCGCGAGTACCAGCGCATGCGTAATGCGTCATTGGCGGTCTTGCGCAAAATCGGTGTCGAGACTGGCGGTTCCAATGTGCAGTTCGCCGTGAATCCGGAGAACGGGCGCATGCTGGTCATCGAAATGAATCCGCGTGTCTCCCGATCCTCCGCTTTGGCGTCGAAGGCCACCGGTTTCCCGATTGCGAAAGTTGCGGCCAAACTCGCATGTGGGTTTACGCTCGACGAGCTCGACAACGATATCACCGGTGGACAGACACCGTCTTCGTTCGAGCCAACGATCGACTATGTGGTCACCAAAATGCCGCGCTTCACGTTTGAGAAATTCCCTGGTGCGGATTCGCGTTTGACGACGTCGATGAAATCGGTGGGTGAGGTCATGGCGATCGGTCGAACCTTCCAGGAATCTCTTCAGAAGGCGTTACGTGGTCTTGAGACAGACCTGGCCGGCCTCGATAGTCAGATGCCGACGGATGTTAGCGATGAGACGCAGCGAGAGATCGTCGAGGAGCAGGTACGTAAGCCCAGCGCGACGCGATTGCTCTGGGTCGCCGATGCGTTTCGTATTGGACTTTCGATGCAGGAAGTCCAGCGCATGTCGGGCATCGATCCTTGGTTCCTCGGTCAGATTCTTGACTTGATTCGCGTCGAGAACGGTATTTTGAAACTCGGCGAGAATGTCTTCAGGAAAGCCAACCTGCGCGAGCTGAAGCGACGCGGGTTTGGTGATGCGCGCATCGCGCAGTTGCTTGGCATGACCGAACAGGTCGTGCGCGAAAAGCGGTTGGCTGCCGATGTGCGGCCCGTATTTAAGCGCGTCGATTCGTGTGCCGCTGAGTTTTCCTCGGATACCGCGTACATGTATTCGAGTTACGAGGAATATTGCGAAGCCAGCCCGAGTGAGCGCGACAAGATCATGATCCTGGGCGGTGGCCCGAACCGCATCGGGCAGGGCATCGAATTCGACTATTGCTGTGTGCACGCATCGCTCGCTTTGCGCGAGGCGGGTTACGAAACCATCATGGTCAACTGTAATCCGGAAACGGTTTCGACGGATCCGGATACATCGGATCGACTCTATTTCGAGCCGTTAACGTTCGAGGATGTCATGAGCATCGTCGATCTCGAAAAACCGGTTGGGGTCATCGTGCAATTCGGCGGTCAGACGCCGCTCAAGCTGGCCGATGCATTGCAGGCGGCCGGGGCACCGATTATCGGTACGACACCCGACTCTATCGATCTGGCAGAGGACCGAGAGCGATTCCAGAAAGTCATCGAAGACCTCGAGTTACGCCAACCGCCGAACTGCATTGCACGCACTACTGAAGAAGCGCTGGCACGCGCCGGCGAAGTGAATTATCCGCTGGTCGTGCGCCCGTCTTATGTCCTCGGCGGCCGCGCCATGGAAATCGTCTATAGCGACGATGAATTGCGTGGCTACATGCGCGAAGCGGTGTCGGTTTCGAACGATAGCCCGGTATTGCTGGATGGCTTCCTCGATCAGGCGGTCGAAGTCGATGTCGACATTATTTGCGACGGCGAGCAGGTGTTGGTCGGCGGTATCATGGAACACATTGAGCAGGCAGGTGTGCATAGCGGCGACTCCGGCTGCGTGTTGCCGCCCGCCAATCTGTCCGCCGAATTGCAGAACACACTGATCGACCAGGCGACGCGTTTGGCGCACGCACTCGACGTCGTCGGTTTGATGAACACGCAATTCGCGATCAAGGATGACGTGGTTTATCTGCTCGAAGTGAACCCGCGCGCATCTCGAACGATACCGTTTGTCTCTAAGGCCACTGGCGTACCGCTCGCAAAAATCGCAGCCCAGGTGATGGCAGGCGCTCGCCTGAGCGATCTTGCCGCGACCGAACAGGTCGTGCCCCAGTTCTTCTCTGTGAAGGAATCGGTCTTCCCATTCACCCGCTTCCCGCATTCGGATCCGATTTTGGGTCCGGAAATGAAATCCACTGGGGAGGTGATGGGGACCGGCACGACGTTCGGCGAAGCGTATGCAAAGGCACAACTCGCTTCCGGCGTGACGTTGCCACGCGGCGGTACTGCGATCATTTCTGTCAGGGATCGTGACAAGGAAGACGCGGTGGAACTGGCGGAGATGCTGATTGCGCTCGGTTTTGATATCGTTGCGACACACGGTACGGCGACCGCATTGAATCGTGCGGGTATCGCGTGCAAACGGGCCAACAAGGTCAATGAGGGACGTCCGCACTTGGTCGATATGGTCAAGAACGGCGAGATATCCCTGATTGTGAATACCACCGAGGGAAAGAAAGCGATCCGTGATTCGCAGACGATTCGTGGAGAAGCGGTCGCGCGAGCGGTGACTTACTACACAACGTTGTCGGCGGCCCGCGCAACCTGCGTAGCGATGCAGCATCTGGCGGACGACAA
>JBCCBP010000048.1:0-23589 GCA_039033995.1 Pseudomonadota bacterium
AATCGATGTATCGCAATCAGGGACAAAAGAGTTAATCGTCGAATGAGGTCGAACATAGTGCACAAGAGCATTGGTATTTTTGGAGAAATGGCAGTGACAACTGACGTACAGAGTGAGAGGAGTCAATTGTTTTGATTGGAAACATCCCGCGAGCCGTCCTTGTTAGCCTGTTCATTTATGCGATAGCCACGACCGCGCATTTTATTCACAACGCTATATTTCTTGATGATTACCCAAATCTACCAGCATGGTTCACTCCCGCTGGCGTGATTGGTGTTCTGCTCTTGATTCATGTTGTGGGCGTACTCGGCGTGGTCGCCGCGTATTTTTCGAAGCGGGTGCTCGGCCTTGTTTTGCTAGGCATCTACGCTGTCATTGGGTTTGACGGACTGGCGCACTATAGCGTGGCCTCTTTCCGTAGCCACACGCTGTCCATGAACCTAACGATTCTCATCGAAGTCATTGCTGCGTTCCTGCTGTTCGTGTGTGTGCTCATCACGCTGTTTGCATCGGTGAAGTCTCAAAGACGTGCGCCGCAATGAGCTCTGGTTTTTTATAAGGGAGAACGATATGTCAGATAGCATTGCTGCTTTTTTTGATTCGTGGCGGGTGGAGAATGCCGAGTTACGACTTAGCAAGATTAGCAAAAGTGTCACCGAAGACGTGACCTACGCAGACCCGCGTATGCCGGAGCCGATTAGCGGCATCGCAGCGCTAGAGGCTTATGTCGGTATGTTCAGTGCAAACGCGCCCGGTTGGTCTGCCGAGGTCGTCAAGAGCGATACGATCGCGGACGTCACGCGCGTGACGGTGGCATTTGGTGGTAAAGGTCCAGATGGTACGGAGCAGGTGCAACACGGACAGTATTTTGTCGAGAAAAACGGAGATCTAGTCTCACGTATCGTTGGCTTTGTCGGTACTGGTGAGCCGAAATAGGTCTCGCTGTTGATTAGAATTCTTAATTGGCGATTCTTTGGGCAAGCCCTAGGTTAGAGTTCCGATATGCAGAGCGTGCGCAATCATTGGTTTGATCAACTTGCCGTCGTTCTAGCAGCAGGCGTCGTCTACTACTTCGTTGTTACCCGACTACTCGGCTACGCTGCCGCAATTGCTGCGCCCTCTTGGTTGTTTCCGTTTATGGAGCAGCATCCCTCGGCCGGCCTTTTGATTATGTCGCTGCTGACACATATCCCAGCGATCGCAGTCGCGGCTGCCATCGTCGGATATGGCTTGGCACGCCTGCTGCCAAGTCGTCATTTTCTGTTTGGCGTAGTGACTGTTTGCGTCATGGTTTTGCTTGCCGCAGTCGCCGCGATTGGCGGACTGGGCTTCTGGGTGCAGCTTCGTGAGAGTGTCATCCCGCGCTACGTATTTGCGGTGCCGACGTTATTCGCTCTTTGGTTGTTCCTGCCGATAGCGGCGCATTGGTTTGCTCGTTCTCGTCGCTCGAAGGATAACGCTCGCGCAGCGGCAAGCGCATGACGAACGTGACGCCCGGTTGGGTGTTCGTGGCCATAGTTCCAGACGGCGGCGCCGTCGATATTGGCGGGCTCAATCCATGGGACTATCAATGGCACTCTTGTAGTGCGCCAAGCATCACTGTCGCACATCCGCAGTATCGGTCTCAGCGCCACAAGATGAGTATCTACGAGATTCGCACGACGGAGCGCATACAGCGCTTTGCGGCCGGTGAATTTTCGAACGGTGCGTGGGGCTTTTATGTGCCCCGCGCGTAACCCGAGTCGCTAGACTTACGCTGACTGTTGCGATGAACGATTCAGTTGGAAGCGCGATTGCGATGGCTATTGAGTTGGGCATTCCTTTGCTGGCGCTGTTGAGTATGTTTCGTATCGAAAAACCCGCTCGGACCGCTTTGAGTATACTGGGTGCGACGACCCCATTTCTGGCGCTCTACCTTGCGTGCTCTGTCACCTACCTGTTTGACGATAGCGCCCGCTGGGCATTCCATGCGATGTGGCTAATGACACTCGTGCCGTTTCTTATTGCTACGGTCATTGGCTTTCTGATGTCGTTCTGGAAGTGGCCCAGCTCTTCGCTCGCTCGTTATGGCGCGTCTCTGGTTGGCTCTCTTGTTGGTATGGGAGTGCTAATTGGTATTGGCAGTGTGCTCTAGTCGAGTCCTCTCTTGCTAACTCACTCGCGTTCAGCCGGATGCGTGTGGCCGCCAATCCACTTCGATGCATCTTGACGAGGATCGAAACTCGTGCGTGAATGTCATTGGGCGACGGCGGAAAAGAACAACAATGATGAGAACGTTAGTGTTAGCTGCTATCACGCTGCTGTGTACTGGATGCGCGACAAGTTATACGGATGTGCCGGTCAGCGAACCACACGCGACAATCACATTCCAAAGAAACAAGGCAGGGGTCAAGGCGGTCAACAATGAGCCCTTTCAGGGTTACGACTTGCTGTCTGATCCGCAGTGCACCAGTTTTGAGCGAATCACAGGCTTTTCTTTCGATGGGCAGTTCATAAAGACCGCGCGATTCCCTGCTGGTGAGAAATTGCATTTCATGATGCATTCAGTGCCAAACCAGAACATCTACGGTCAGTGGTGTTGGTCTTATCTTGGTTTTGCGCCCGAAACCGGGCGCGATTACGTCGTGATGCATGAGTCCTGCACTCCGGTGGTCTACGACAAGACGGAAGGGGATTGGCAGATCGTTCGCGACATTGATGTCATCGACGGTTTTGAGTGTCCGAAGAAGTAGTACGGGGGTGATACTGTGAAGATTGCGGACGTATTGGTTGTCGCACTGTGCATTGTGCTTCTGGCGGGTTGTGCCAGTGATCCGAGAAATGCGAATCAAATGGCTTTCGAGGATGCCATCGCGTTCAGCGATCAGTCCTCGGAAAAACTCTCCAGGGCCCAAGTTGAGATTCAGGGGATGGACAACGATCAGATTAGGGCGCGCCTGATTGGAGCGCTGTCTGACGTCACTTCGATCGTGAAGCAAACCGGTCACGGTATCTATGTCGAGTACACGTCACCCGATGGGCGCCTGTTTATGTGGTACCCCGGAAATGGCGGCACGGTTGCCGGCACGTGGGGCATCTCCGAATCTTTTTCTCCACCGCGAGCCTGCTTTCGGTATTTCGCGGCATATCATGGCGTGACCGGAGAGTATGAGCCCAATGAGTGCGTTGCAGCGGTTCAGACACTCAGTGAGGCCTATGTCATCGAAAAAAGAGCCGGTGATGTCTTCGAGTTGAGCACCAAGGGTATCCCGTACTCGAAGTCTGCGGGGAATCTGCCGCCTTGGCCCGAAGACTGGGCCAAATTCGAAGCGCAATAAGATCAAATTGCAGCGCTCAGCGGTCGCGCGTGGCCGGAGTGCCTTCTGTTTACGGCGGACCAATCGCGCGCCAGATTCAGCATACGATCTTGGGTTAACCGTTTTTCAGCGACTTACGCGGCTGTATTTGACTCAAAACGCCCATATTTGCCAGAAACAAGCGTTCTAGCCTATATTGAGTTGCCCGTTGCTAGCGCGCAATGACTTGGGCGCCGCTAGACGACGGATTGTCACGGGCGATGGTGCTTCGCGATGGCTATCGCCTCAAGCAGCCAATGGAGGACAGCAGATGTACAGGATTGTAAAGATGCTGGCTGGGGCTTTGGGGTTATCTGTTTTGCTCGGTGCGAGTGCGCAGGCAGGTACAACCTTCGAGTTTCGACAGCCGACTGGCGTTCCCAACCCGGTCTATGATGTGACCTCGGTCACCGTTCCCAATAACTACGTTTTTGATGAAATCAATGCGCTCGAACAAGAGCTGAGGGCAGATGTCTACGCGGCGGCCGCCGAAGACCCTGATCTGACGATCACAAGTTTGAGCTTTCTTTTTCCCAACCCGGAGATCATTCTCGCCGGCGAAGGCAACAGCGTCATTTTGTCGGTCAACGGCATCGAGAGAATCGGCGCGTCGGTGCGTTATGACCTGGATTTCCCCGGTGCATGGCTTGTGTGCGGTTCGTACGCGACAGGATCTTTTGATATTCGCAACTTGGGTATCGACGTGAAGTACGACTACTTCAACGGGGCCTTGCAGAACGTTGCGGTCAAGCGCACCAGCGTCGATGTCGATCTCGACTGTTCAAACCCGTTGAGTATCGGTTCGCTGGTACTGGCCATTGCCGATTTGCTCGATATCGACTTTGGTGATTTTGCCGCCGAAGCTATCGACGATGCGGCAGCAGCAGCCCCGGGCGAGTATCAGAATCTGTTCTCGTTGGAGGACGCGTTGCTCGGCATTCAGGCCAGCGGTAATCGTGAGATTCAGCGCGCTGTCGATGATGCGTTGGATTTCCTGAGCGGTGCTCGATACGCCGCGGCGACGTTTATCGCCAACGAGATCACCGACGATCTAATCGTTCGCCTTAACTTGCAAACGCAAGCTGAGATCGATCAATTGAATGATCGTCTGCAGGGCCTCGTGGAATACATTGCGACTCGGTTGCCGCAGCTCGATACGATGTCCGTCGGCCAGCTTGAGAGTCCCAGTTTTGATCTGTCCAATTACTTGTCGATCAACCTGCCGGGCTTGCGCGCCTATCTGATCAATGAGCTGAACAGTTATTACGGCAACGCCGTTGCAGCTGTTGGCACCGTTGAGCAGCAGGCCATTCAGGCGCTGGATGATTTTGTGAACACCGATTGGAGTCGCATCTTCGGCGGCGTCAATATCCGCCTGCGTGTACAGCGATCCGCGCAGCGTGTGATCCTGGATGTCTACCATGACGCACCGGCGACCTTCATCGGGCGTGCCGAGGCGATCGATCCGTGTAATCCGCAATACACCATTGCACCGGTCGAAAACGCCAAACGCTACACTGTGTTCAATGGCTATGGCGACGTGTACTACGAGGGCTTAACCCGTACACACTGGACTTACGGTGTGTTGTCTTCGGTCATCGCTGAGAGTCATCTCGGGCTGAAGTCTTATGCACGACGTGCCGAGATCGAGTTATTCGCTTGGCAGGACTACCCGGGTGGTGAGGATGCCTTCGTCTGGCCGCAGTGTCATGTGGCCGGCACGCCGCCTCCGCCGCCGCCACCGCCGCCACCGCCACCACCACCGCCGCCACCATTCCCGCCGGATTGCGGGGCGGTGTATTGCTGAGGCGATAGCGCGGGTAGGTAAGGCATCGCATAAGCGCGACCCGCGCTAATGCTAACGATTGCATGGCGACCAGTCTGTCGTGTCTGGTCGCCATGCAAACGAGCTAGATCGAATCATCTAGCGACTGGCGATTCTGCTGCGTACTTGCTGCAGTCGGTTCATGTTGTGGTCGGGATTATCGAGCGTGGTTGAAATGCTCGCTGCTTTTTCGAAATGCTGTTGCGCAGTGTCCAAATCACCGGTTAGTACTCTCAGCACACCGAGATTAGATAGCGCAATCGCATACGATAAGTTTGGATTAGCTCGGCCGTTCTCACCCAGCTTGTACAGATGCTTGAGATTGCGGCTTTGCTGCACAGCCGATTCGCAATGCGGTTCCGCCGCGTCCAGTTCGTCACTCAGCGTCAAGCTGACACATAGGTTGGTTGCTTTGGCAAATGCATCGTAGCGCTGTCGTCCATCGTTGCGAATGTCGTCTGCGGCTGCTTCGTAATCGCCCGCCATAATTTGCTTGCCGGCGGCCGAGTCCTCAACTGCACTCATGATGAAAGCGCTCGTTTTGATTTCCGTGTCGGAAGCTATTGCACCGGAGGTCAGAAAACTGATCGCCAGTGCCACTATCCATTTTGGTTCCTTGATCATATTCATCGCTAGAGTCTCCTTGGGGGTTGCAATGATCAGCGGCGAAACGCCGTTGATGCTGATCACGCTACGCCTGGGCCAACAGGCGAACAAACGACATTTTGTGCGACGCAGCATGACAAAAATTCGCCACTGCCGATGCACGCGTTGTCTAACTTCTGGGGTAGAGTTGAGCGGCTGGCGCGGAGCTCAAGCGTAGGTTTGCCGGCGCATCGAACCGCCAAAAGACAGGGAGCCAATGAGAAGATGGCCGTCATAGCACCCCATCCCATCCTTTTGCCAATGCTCGCTCACGTCCTATTAGCGACGTTGTTGTATGGATTGCTGACCGTCGTGCGAGCGCCGGTCGTGTGGGGCTCAATGCAATCTGAAAACGATCGCCACCTGTGGGCACGCTTGGAAAAGAAGGTCAGCGCCAATCTGAGCAACCAGTTCGAATGGCCGGTCCTGTTTTATGCGGTTGGTATTCTTGGCATCGTTCTCGACGTGGCAAACCAACGTGGTTTTCTTGTTCTGGCGTGGGTGTTCATCGGCGGTCGTGCGCTGCATAGCCTGGTTCAGATCTGCACAAACAACATTCGGCTACGCGGCATCGTCTTCACCATCAATTTCGTGGCGGTTCTGGGCATGTGGGTCTATCTGCTCATTCCTCGATGAGAGATGATGGCCACATGATTCGAGGCATTAATCACATCACACTCGCGGTATCCGATCTGAATGTCTCGGTGCGGTATTATGAAGAGGTACTCGGTTTCCGTTTGGCCTCACGTTATGACGGCGGGGCATATCTCGAGGCGGGTTCAGACTGGTTGTGTTTGTCGTTGGACAAAGCGGCGGCCGATCAACCGCGTTCGGACTACACGCACATTGCGTTCGATGTTTCCGAAGAAGATTTTGACGCATTTGCCGAGTCACTGCGCGCGGCCAATGTGCCCATCTGGAAACAGAATCGTAGCGAAGGCCAGTCCATCTATTTTCTGGATCCCGATGGTCATAAGCTGGAAGTGCATGTCGGTAGTTTGCAGTCTCGCATGGCGGCAATTCAACGTGGAAGCCGGAAGGCTTAGTCAGGCCCACTGATACTGGTCTCCATTCACCGCATTCTCATGTGTCCGTCTGAGCACACGTGCTAGTTTTTCGACCACGCGCAGACTAGGGGCTAGAAATGCAACGGCATATGATCGCGTTTTTCTCTCTGTTGATGCTCATGGCACCTCCGGCAAAGGCGGCGCCGACCATCGAGTTGATAGAAGCGTTTGTCGCGGCGTCAGTACAAGCGCGTCAGCCAGATATGCGGCAGGAAGATCTCGAACACTATCTCTCGTTTATGTCGGACGACGTTGTTGACTATCACGCGGCCTATGATCGGTCCTTTAATGGCAAGTCTCACCTGGAGAAAGGTATCCCTAACAAAGCCGCGTCGATGATATCAATGCAACAGACAATCGAACACGTTTTACTCGGCAGCAATACGGCAGTGGTCGTCGTTAACGAAGCGTCGGAATACATTAAGGACGGGGAACCTAAGTTGTTTCTCGGTCGTACGATCTTGGTATTGGAGTTTGATTCTTCCGACTCGATCACGCACATGCGGCGATATCTCGACTGAGCCCTCCCTCGTGGAATGTAATCTGCCCCGAGCGATCTCGCCAACGACACCGAACTATTCGCTTTTCGAGTAGCCGTGAAGCGAGGCTTGTTACGCTAAAACGTTATAATATAACGTTTTTTTGGTGCAAATCGTGCGCTGAACTCGCAAATTTTGACGCTCGTTCTGAGCAATTTGCAACTGCGAAACCACGCGACCTTATGTAACCCACCGATTTCATTTGGGTTATTTATCTGTCGCAATTTTCCCACATTTGGCTTGAATGCGAACTGTTATACGCTCGATTGGCTGGTACTCGTCGTGTCGATTGTGTTGTTTCTGGTCGAGTCAGAACAGCACGACCGGTAAAGCGACGACGTTGTTGTACTTACAAAAGGGAGAGTATTCACATGAATATGAGGGAATGGTTCCTGGCAGGCACGGCAGTGATTGGGCTCACTGCGGCATCGGCCAGTTTCGCGACGACGGTTGAAAAAGAGGAATTCAAACACCTCGTGCAACAGGCGCACGCGTGTGTTGTGGCACAGACAGTCGGTATTGAGCATGTCATGGAGAACGGTGCGCCGGTCACTAAAACGACATTCACTGTCACTGAGACGGCGTTCGGCTCGACACCGGAGACCATCACGGTCACGACACCCGGTGGTCGCATTCAAGGTGCCAAGGTGCCGATGGGTGAGGTTAACGCCGGGATCCCGCAGTTTTTAAATGGCACGTCCGCCGTCTTGTTGTTGGAGCAGCAGGCCAACGGCGACTACGTGGTATCCGGTGTCACGCAAGGTGTCTTCGATCTGTCGCAGACGGCGTTGGGCTATGTCGTGCGCCTGCCTGATTCGCAAGGCGGTCTGGTATCGCTGAGCGAGGCATTGGACGTCATCAATGATGCACGCGATGCAGAAGTCAACGAGACAGCGGAGTAACCACAATGAAAACGATCAAAACACTCGCGGCACTCGGTGCGACTGCTGCACTCGTTACGACCGTTGCGGCGAACGCACAGGATGGTCGACAACTCGACACGATCGCTGATCCTACACGGGTCGAATTTGTCGAATCACAGCAAGGTGCACCGTTTGGTGTGGCCGATGTTGTGGGCATTTTTTGGGACGCACGCTGTGCGCAGGTGGAGTACACCTTTAACAACAACGCCGGTGCTAACGTCGGCACACCTCTCGAGATCGCGCCCGACGTGCTCGCGGAGACGGTTCAAAATGGCCTGGATCGCTGGAACGCCATCGAGACCTCGTACATCGAAATGAACATCACGAACGAGACGGACCTCGGTAATCGTCCGCGTGTTGCAGGTGATTTCATTAACGAAGTCACGTTCATCACCGCTCCCGGATTTACAGCGTTGGCGAGTTCACCATCGACCGCCCTGCTGGCGGACTCAACATTCGCCGCGGGCGATGATCTGGATGGCGATGGAGATTCGGACGTGTTCGACCCGTCGATTGAAGGCGTGAGTACGTGTCAGGATGTTGATAATGATGGCGATATCGAATTCCCGGCGGGCGACTATGCGGCCGGGACAATCCTCGACAACGACGTGCAATTCTCATCGGCACCGGGTTTGGTCTGGGAGCTTAATGCGACGGATACCGGCGGGGCCGATGTCGATGCTGTATCGACACACGAGTTCGGCCACTCGCACGGCCACAATCACTCTCTGATTAATCAGATCTCATCGACGGACGGCACAGCGTCGACGATGTTCCCATTCATCGATACGACTGACGGCGCTGCAGAACTTGGCAGTCGGTCGCTGTCGATCGATGACATCGCGGTATCTTCCTACATCTATCCCGAGGGCTCAGCGGAAACCGGCATCGCTGCGCTGCAGGATGGCGACATCGCGTTCGAAGACGCGTTTGATGTGCTCACAGGTTCGGTGACACGTGATGGCGGCCCGATTCTTGGTGCACATGTCTCGGCGATTGATCGTCGCAGCGGCGAAACTGTGAGTGGCACCTACAGCGGATCATCGGTCGTGTTCATCGACTTGTTCGGTGTCACGCCGAGCCCCGGTGGCGCATTTGCGTTTCCAGAGTCAGCGGTGGACGGTGATTGGGAGTTACCGGTACCAAAGAGTCGTGTTTATCGCGCCGCAGTGGAGAGTCTCGATGGCGATCCGGCAGCGACGGGCAATATCAGCTTGAATGCCATCATCGGTGGGATTCTTGGGCAAAACGATTTGCCTGAGGAGCTGCAGAATCGGTCGCAGGAGTCCAACATTGAGTTTCGCCCTGATCAGGGAACACCATTTTGGTCGGGCAACAGCAGCGGGCGTAACCTCGAGTTCATTGCGAACGAAGAGACCGTGCAACGTAATGCGGGTGCACTGGATTTCATCGGCACAGGTGCGCTGGCCGCAGCCAACGATACGTTTGTCTATGCGCAGGTGTTCGATCGCGATGACATCAATCAGCGAATCGCAAATGGTGATGTCCCGTTGAGCGGTAACTTCCGAACCGGAACGCTCGATGCATCGCAGGTTCCACGCTTCTCGGAAGCGACGCTGGCGTTCGGCTATGTCAACGAAGACGGCACGGCGACGATTACGCAGACCATTGCGAGAGAACGTGATTTTGTTGGGCAGGATGGTGACTCAACGCCATTTATATTCCGTAACTCGCGGGGTATACCGTTCCGCATTCGCGGTGCTTTCAATCGTGATCCGGACCTGCAGCTGTTCCTGATTTTGGAGGCGCGCGTTAGCGCGTTGCCGGTCGGTGCGAGCGGCTTCCCGCCCGCGTTCCTCGGGTTGGATATCGATTCGACGGGACAGTCGTATCAGTCTATCGACGGTGGCCCACTTGAACTCAGAGATGGCAACTGGGACGTCGAGCTGCGCTACGTTAACGATGGCTCGCCGGTTAATCCATGGTTGCAGCAATTCTGACTGGAAGACCGTAACGTGAGTTGATGATGCCCGCAGCGTGAGCTGCGGGCATTTTTTATGGCTTAGCAAACGTGTCGCACGCCCTGATTGATCATCTTTGCCAGGTTTACGCTCCGCCTAAAACAGTGCGTTGTATTTGTGTCGCGAAAGCGACGATACTGTCACGGGGGAAGCACGAAGAACATCAACAATGCAAGTGGATTACTCAACCTACAGCGATGCAGAACTTGAGCAGGCGCTCGACGGCGTGAATGGTGGCAAGTATCCGGAAGTACTAGCGGCGCTGAAAGCGGAAAAGGCGGCGCGAGAGAGTGCGCCGCTCTCGAGACTTAAACCTGAATCAAAGTCATCAGACGTTATTGCAGACTATGCCAGTTATAGTGACGTGGAGCTTGATCAAGCGCTAACCAGTGTTGACGGCGAAAAGTACCCGCGGATCGAAGAGGCACTAAGGACCGAAAAAGCGCGGCGAGACCGTCTCGGCGACGTCACATCGGTGTCGACTTCCGAAGGGACAGTGACCTGGTCAGATATTGAGGCGCATAGCGGCACCGAACCAGAACCGGTGCCAGACGGTGTTACCGAGAAAAATGCGTCCCCACTATCGGAGGCGCGTCCGACCGATGCAGCGGCGGACGGGTCTCAGGCGTCGCTGGCCTCCGTGTCGACTGCAAGCGCGACAGTGGCAAGCGAATCAAAACCACTCAGCCCTGTCTGGGCCAAACGCGTGGCGCTGTATATCCTGATCACTGCCTCGATGCCGCTGATGAATAGTTTTTCATCACTGGCAATCGTACCAATCCTGATGGACCTACTATTCGCTGTTTTGTCAGTCGGAGCGGGCATCGGAGTGTTGAATAACAAGTCTTGGGGCATTGATGCATGTATTGCTATCCTGGCCCTACAGGTGATGCGTGTGACGGCTTTTGGGGTAACGTTATCGATGATGTCTGCGCTAGGGTTTCTCTTGTATGTCGGCGACGGCGGGAACATCGGCTTCAGTCTGACCTTCAACCCACATGTTGCACTGTTTGAGCGAACGCCGGGCTTCTTCATCGGTGTTAACACATTCAGCATTGTCATGATCGCAGTGCTGCTCTCGGTTCGGCGAGGCATGCAGCGATGAATAATGTCGCTTCAGTCGACATTGCTTTATTGGACGTAAGTAGTGTTGAAATGCTAGAGAACGTTGCGGACGATCTTTATGACCAGACACTTCAGCCTGAATTGATCGAGGAGTTCTTGACTGATCCTCGTCATCATCTGGCGATGGCGACGCTAGATGACCAGGTCATCGGGTTCGCGTCGGCGGTTCACTACGTACATCCCGATAAGCCAACGGAGCTCTGGATTAACGAGGTTGGTGTGGCCGATGCCTATCAAGGGCAGGGCATTGGCAAGCGATTGATGAAAACGTTGTTTGAGTTGGCACAACAGCTCGGTTGCGCGGAGGCGTCGGTGCTGGCCGATCAGGATAATCATCGAGCGCGAGGGTTTTATGAATCGCTCGGCGGCAATGCATCACCTGCGGTGATGTACACGTTTAAGACGCAATGACCGAGTGATCAAACTTTCTTCGGTGGTGCTTGTGGCCATGTGCGTACGGGCGATTTGGATAAATAGGAAGGTGTCATGAGCTATTGGCGTTTCACCGTCTGGCTGCTACTGAGTTGCTCGTGCTTATCCGCAAGCGTTCTTGCGGATAAGCACCAACCCAACATACTGATCATCTATGTTGATGATCTCGGCTACGGTGACCTCGCGAGTTTTGGGCATCCGGTGATCAAAACACCAAGTCTCGATGCGCTGGCAGCCGACGGTATGACGTTAACCAACTACTATGCACCTTCACCACTGTGCTCACCATCGCGCGCGGCGTTGCTGACAGGCCGCCATCCGTATCGCACGGGTATACAAAGCTGGATACCGCACGGTAGCGGCGTGTTCTTGCGCGAGCATGAGATCACGCTGGCGGAGGTGCTTAAGGCGGCGGGCTATGCGACGGCGCTCGTCGGGAAGTGGCATCTGAATTCGGATTTGGCGACCACCGATGAGCCGCAGCCGACGGATCAGGGGTTCGACTATTTCTTCGGCCACAACGCATTCCAGATTCCGACCAGCCGCAACCCCATCAATCTGCATCGCGGCCATGAGCCAGTCGGCGAACAGGAAGGCTACATCGCCGAGATCTATGTTGATGACGCGGTGCGCTGGCTCGAGCAACGCGATACGGAGAAGCCGTTTCTGCTGATGTTTAATATGGCGGAGCCGCATACGACGTTTGAGAATCCGCCTGAGTTTAACGAGGAGTACCGCGCGTTCATCGATGGTGAGGTTGTGCCGATTCCATCGGGTGGTGCGAAGCCACCCGCCGAACTACTGATACCGCGGGGGCCGGGCGAGTACTTCGCGAATGTCACCTATATGGATCATCAGATCGGACGCCTTTTGGCAGCGATGCGGGATGCCGGTCTGTACGACGATACGATCATTGTATTCGCCAGTGATAACGGACCGGTGACCGAGAATTGGCGTACCTGGTGGGAAGTGAATGCCCATGGCAGCACCGGTGGATTGCGCGGTCGAAAACACCGTGTCTACGAAGGTGGCATTCGTGTGCCTGCGATCATTCGTGCGCCGGGCTTAACGGAAGCTGGCAGCCAGTCGGATGCGCTGGTCATCGGTACCGATCTGTTCACGACGCTGACGCTGCTTGCTGGCGCTGCAGTGCCAGACGATCGGGAGATTGATGGTCTTGATGTGCGGGCCGCTCTCAAGGGCGATGCACTGGGAGAGCGGACGCTGGTTTGGGCGCTGGAAGATGCGGATGGGCCGGACTACGCGATACGGCGCGGGCCCTGGAAACTGCTACTCGACGATCAACGGCAGCCAGCAGCGCTGTACAATCTGGACGACGACCCACTCGAATTGCTGGATGCAACGAAGGACAATGCTGAACGCGTCGACATGTTGCGCAAGGAGTTCCGCCGGGAAATAGCGCGGATTGAATCCGACCCACTGCGGCCACGGACCATGCCATGACTCGACTTATCAAGGTCTGACTGGAATGAGAGGATGAGTGAGCTGTCACCCGAGCAATTCGTTGCCGAGTCGGTGTCCAGTGCAGAGTTAACCGAGTTACTGGAACCGGCCGCGCTTGATTGGGTTCTCATTGCTTTCGGTGGGTTGGCGGTGCTCACCGGTTTGGCGCTGACGGTTGTTATGGTGAGGTTTGCGCGCAAGACGAGCTTTAACGGACGCTGGCTGATGGCGATCGGTGCAGTCCTTATGGTCCTGTTGTCGCTGGCGGAGTGGATTGTCGCGGACGGAGATTTCGAATACCGCTATGGCTACGAGACCTTCGCGTACACGACAATTGCCTATTGTGTGTTTCTGCTGTTGGTGTTCGCAGGTTTGATTCGAGCGCTGTCGCATGCAATGCGAGCTGGACGTGCGCAGTAACGTGCCGATCAAGCTTGTCGTGATTCGGTCCGACGGTGAAGCGCAAGACGAACTGCAGGCCGACTAATGGCGGTTGAGGCCATCGAAGCGCTGGCGAGCCGCACGCGTGCGAAATCAGGCAACCCCTTCCAAAACGAATGGCGAGCGCTGTTTCGTCGTGATCCAGATGGGCTGCGTCGCTGGCTTTTACCGCATCCGCTAGACTATCAGTCCGTGCACTTCGAGATTTATGAGTCGCTCGCAACGCTGCGACCCGCACCGCTGGATTTTCTGATAGGCGAATACGAGCGACTGCTGGCACTCGCGACGAAGGATTCGCGTAACCCCACATTGTATTCGACGCTCGAGTCGATGGCGTTCCTCGCGGGCTCCGATGACGCCACTCGCCGGCTTGTACAGATGTTGTCTCCACATTTGTCGTCTCCGGTGAGCAATATGCGACGCTATGCCGCATACCAGATCGCTGACTTCGTGCAACCAGATGATACGGCCACGATGACCGTCCTCACTCAGCTCGCGACGTCAGACAAAGACTGGCTCGTGCGCGTTTGTGCCCATTTGGTACTTGCAGAGTTGCACAGCGAGGGTCAGGGCTTTCCGCCACCACCGGCCTTGTCCGTCGCCGATCGCATCAGGATGTGGTTTCGTAGTCCGAAGAACGCCTATCTGTTCCACAAGTAGTGGGCGCCTTTGCTCGTCGAGAATCTGACACGCCACAGTTGTGATCATTGTCCTCGAATCAAATGTTATATTATAACGTTAGTGGTTTGGATGGCCGGGGCGCCATGTCGACAGGCTCGGTGGTGTTCTGCGCTTATGGGGCAGAAATCGTCAGGTCCTTGAGGAGCTTGCAGAAACGTCTGCACCAGTACATTCTTGCGTGACAAAAAATTTGAGGGACATCAATCGTGGCACGTGTTGGATTGCAATTCTTATTCGTTTTTTTGTTGGCTGCACTGGCTGCACCAACACCTGCACAAGAATCGTCAGACGAGGCGCATCCTCTGGCGTCTTTACCGCTTCGCCATATTGGTCCGGCAATCACTTCGGGCCGCATCGCAGACTTCGCGTTCTACCCCGGCAGCAAGCACGAATTTCTAGCGGGCGTCGCCTCCGGCAACCTCTGGAAAACCGACAACGCGGGTATCACGTGGACGCCAATCTTTGACAACGAAGGTTCGTACGCGATCGGTGTGGTCGAAATCGACCCCAATGACAGCGATACGATCTGGGTTGGCACCGGCGAAAACAAGGCGCAACGCAGCGTCGCCTACGGTGATGGCGTTTACAAATCGGTCGATGGCGGCAAGTCCTGGAAAAACATGGGTCTCAAAGACTCCGGACACATCGGCAAGATCTGGATCAACCCGGCCGATTCCGACGAAGTGTTGGTGGCCGCGCAAGGCCCGCTGTGGAGCGACGGTGGCGATCGCGGCTTGTATCGCACCACGGATGGCGGCGATAACTGGGTGCGCATACTCGATATCGACGAACATACCGGCATTAACGAATTCATCGTCGATCCTGCCGATGCCGATGTCATCATTGCAGCCAGTTACCAACGGCGACGACATGTTTGGACGCTGATTAATGGTGGCCCGGGCAGCGGCATTCACAAGAGTACCGATCGCGGTGCGACCTGGACCGAGGTTAAAGCCGGCTTACCATCGGACCAGATGGGAAAAATTGGTATCGCCAATGCGCCCAGTTCACCGAATATTGTGTACGCGATCATCGAAGCGAACGATGAGGAGAAGGGCGTCTACAAGTCGACGGATTTCGGCAGCAACTGGTCGAAGCAGTCGGGCTACATGACTACGAGCCCACAGTATTACAACGAGCTAGTCGTTGATCCGCACGAGCCGAATCGTGTATACGCGTTGAACACCTTTACGATGAAGTCGGAAGACGGCGGCCAGACGTTCTCGCCGATTTCGACGCAATGGCGTCACGTTGACGATCATGCGCTGTGGATCGATCCCGATAACACTCAGCATCTTTACGTGGGTGGTGATGGCGGCATCTACGAGACCTGGGATCGCGGTCAGACGTGGCGTCACATCCGCAACCTGTCGGTCACGCAGTTCTATCGTATCCAGCCGGATTACTCCGAGCCGTTCTATAACGTCTGTGGGGGCACGCAGGACAACAACTCACTCTGTGCACCGTCAAGAACGACCGTCGTGCACGGCATCACCAACTCGGATTGGAATCTTATTTTGGGCGGCGATGGCTACGAGCCGCAGTTCGATCCAACGGATCCCAATATCATCTACACGCAGTTTCAGTACGGCGGCCTCGCGCGCTACGACCGCACGACGCAAGAGCGCAAGTTCATCGCGCCGCACCCGGAGAGTGGCGAAAACGACTACAAATGGAATTGGAATACACCGCTGATTGTGAGCCCCCATGCACCGCAGCGTTTGTACTACGCGGCGGAGTACTTGTTCCGCTCCGATGATCGGGGCGATAGCTGGCGCAAAGTGAGCCCAGACCTGACGCGTCAATTAGACCGCAATCAGCTGGACGTCATGGGTCGTATCTGGGGTGCTGATACGATCGCGAAGAATGATTCGACGTCGAAGTACGGCAGCGCAATCGGGCTTAGCGAGAGCGCGTTGCAGGAAGGCCTGATTTACGTGGGCACCGACGATGGCGTACTGAATGTCACTGAGGATGGTGGTGAGAATTGGCGTCGGACGACGCGTTTCGCCAACGTGCCGGACATGAGCTATTTCGAAGATGTGTTGGCATCGTCTCATGACGACGATGTCGTCTACGCAGTGTTCGATAATCACAAACGCGGCGACTATCGCCCCTACGTGTTGCGGTCTGACAACCGCGGCCGAAGCTGGCGTTCGATTACCGGCAATTTGCCGGAGCGTGGTTCGGCACACACGATTGTCGAAGACCATGTCGATCCGAACCTGCTATTCATCGGCACGGAGTTCGGCCTGTTCTTTACGCAGGACGGCGGTGATACCTGGCACGCGCTGAAGAGCGGGCTGCCGACTATCGCTGTTCGCGATATCGAGATCCAGCAGCGGGAGAATGATCTCGTCGTCGGCACGTTCGGCCGTGGTATCTACATCCTCGACGATTACACGGCACTGCGAAACAAAACAGCGGACATCGCCGACCTGCAGTTATTCAAGCCGCGCGATCCGTGGCTTTATGTGCAGGGCGATTTGTATGGCACGCGCGAGAAAGGTGCGATGGGCGCGAGCTTCTTCACCGCCTCCAACCCGCCGTTCGGTGCAGTGTTTACCTATGTCGTCAAAGAGGCACTCGAGTCACGTCAGGCACAGCGACGAGCGGCCGAAATCGAGATCGAAAAGGCGGGCGGCGATACGCCGTATCCGGCCTGGGATGATCTGCGATTGGAAGATCGCGAATTGGCGCCGGAGCTCTATCTAATCGTTCGTGACGAGGCCGGCAACACGGTACGACAGGTGCCGGCGAATACCGGTAAAGGCCTGCATCGCACCGCGTGGGATCTGCGGCTGCCTCCACCGGATCCTGTGAGCCTGGAGGGCCCTGGAGAATTACCTTACTGGCAATCACCGCCCACAGGCCCGATGGTGTTGCCCGGCACCTACAGTGCGCGCCTGGCCGCTTTGAGAGGCGGTGTCTTGCGTGAGGTCGGCGAGGCGCAGTCGTTCATCGTCAAGCCACTGGACGCCAGTGACGAGATCACCGATGATCGCCGTGCCTTGCAAGCCTTCCAGCTTAAAGTTGCTGACTTGCAGCGTGCCGTCGCGGGCAGTACCGGTGCTTTGGGTGAGCTCGAGCAACGGTTGGCGTATGCACGCGCGGCGATTGCGACAACGCCTGGCGCGGGTGATGCGGAGCGCGCGCAAGCGCAACAGCTGGCTACCCGATTGGCGGACTTGAGTGTCGCGGTTAACGGCGATCGCACGATCGTGGGTCGCAATGAGCCTACGCCGATGTCGATCTCCTCGCGCGCGAGCAATCTGTATCAGGGCCTGGTGTTCTCGCAGTCGGATGCCGGTGGCAACTACGAAGACTCGTATGCGATTGCGGCAAAAGAGTTTACCGCGGCACTCGCATCACTACGCAGCCTGGCCAACGATGTCACGGCGCTGGAGAATCAGCTGGCACTGAAAGGTGCACCGTGGACACCGGGTCGCATTCCGACCTGGTCGGCTAACTAAAATTTGTGTTGCCGCGAGAACGCGGCAGCGTAATCAGTAGCGTCGGAAGCACCGCGTTGGCGCGACCGACCAAAGATGTGGCTTGGCGCGTCATTCGTGGCCCTGCCTTCAACAAAAAAGGGAATGCTATGCGTCAGCGTCTTTGGGTTTTCTTGGCTCTTTTCTTGTCGATCACCGGTGTCGCGCAAGAGGGTCAGTCACCGGGCTTCAACGAGGAGACCTTCAAAGGGCTCGAGTTCCGAAGCATCGGGCCGGCATTTATGTCCGGGCGTATCGCCGACATCGCGATTCACCCCGAGAATCCGAGCGTCTGGTATGTCGCGGTCGGCAGTGGCGGTGTCTGGAAAACAACGAACCGTGGCACAACGTGGACACCATTGTTCGAAAACGAAGGTTCGTATTCCATCGGTTGCATCACGATAGATCCGAACAATCCGGACACGATCTGGGTCGGCAGTGGTGAGAATGTCAGCGGGCGTCACGTCGGCTACGGTGACGGTGTCTACCGCAGTCGCGACGGTGGCAAGAATTGGGAGAACATGGGTCTTTCCGATTCCGAACGCATCGGCATGATTCGTGTTGATCCTCGTGACTCCAATACAGTGTTCGTGGCAGCACAGGGGCCTTTGTGGTCTGGCGGTGGCGAACGCGGGTTGTACAAAACGACCGACGGTGGCGAGAACTGGAATAAAGTGCTCGGCGATGGACTAGGCAATACCGACGAGGACGATCAATACACCGGCGTTTCGGAGGTCCTGATCGACCCGGATAACCCCGACACGATGTACGCCGTCTCATGGCAGCGCATGCGCAGTGTCGCGGTGTTGATGGATGGTGGCCCCGGCACGGGAATCCACAAGTCCGAGGACGGCGGCGAAACCTGGCGCGAGTTGTCCAATGGCTTGCCCGAAGGCAACCGCGGCAAAACGGGTATCGCGATGAGCCCTCAGGATCCGAGTGTGCTGTATGCCACGATCGAATTAGCCAACCGTGAAGGTGGCTTCTGGCGCTCAGACGATGGCGGTGAATCCTGGGAGAAGAAGAACGACTATCTCTCCAGCGGTACTGGCCCGCACTACTATCAAGAGCTGTTTCCGTCGCCGCACCAGTTTGATCAGGTGTATCAAGCCGATGTACATCTGCACGTGACGCACAATGGCGGCGATGACTTCACGCGTCTGACACATGAGACCAAGCACGTCGATCATCACGCGGTCGCATTCGACCCGGCGAACGAGAACTACCTGCTTGTCGGCAACGATGGCGGCCTGTACGAGAGTTACGACCGCGGTCAGAGCTGGCGCTATATCGATAATCTACCGATCACGCAGTTCTACAAAGTGGCAGTGGATTACGACGAGCCGTTCTACAACGTCTACGGCGGCACGCAGGACAACAACAGCCAGGGTGGTCCATCGCGGACGTGGGATATCGCCGGTATTCGCAATAGCGATTGGTTCGTCACGTTGTTCGGCGACGGTCACCAATCCGCTGTCGATCCGAATAACCCCGATATCATCTATGCGGAGTGGCAGCAGGGTAACCTGACGCGTTACGACCGTCGGACGGGCGAGAGTATCTACATCCGACCGCAGGCGGGCGAGGGTGAGCCACCCGATCGCTACAACTGGGATGCACCGATCCTGATCAGCCCACACGACTCGAAAACGTTGTTTTTTGCGTCCCAGCGTGTTTGGCGCAGTGATAACTATGGCGATAGCTGGACGGCGATTTCCGGTGATTTGACACGCAATGAAAACCGCACCCGTCTGCCGATCATGGGCAGAACGTGGAGCTATGATTCTTCGTGGGACATCTACGCGATGTCGATGTACAACACGATTGTGAATATCTCGGAATCGCCATTGGTGCCGGGGTTGATATACGCTGGCACCGACGACGGTATCATTCAGGTCACTGAGGACGGCGGCGAGAACTGGCGTCGGATCGACCGCTTGCCGGGCGTGCCGAATCGCTTCTTCGTCAATGACATCAAGGCTGACCTGCACGACCCGGATACGGTGTACGTGGTAGTCGATGATCACAAGAATGGCGACTTCTCGCCGTACATTCTAAAAAGCGAGAACCGCGGTCGCAGCTGGCGTAGCATTAGTAGCAACCTGCCAGAGCGCCATGTGCTGTGGCGTGTCGTGCAGGATCACGTCAAGCCCGAGCTGATGTTTGTCGGCACCGAGTTTGGTGTGTTCTTCACCGTCGACGCGGGCAGCAACTGGACCAAGCTGAAAGGCGGCTCACCAAATATTCCGTTCCGCGATCTGGCCATTCAGACACGCGAGAATGATCTCGTCGGCGCGACCTTCGGTCGTAGCTTCTACGTGCTGGATGACTACACACCGCTGCGCTCGGTATCACAGCAGATGTTGGAAGACGGTGAGGTGTTGTTCCCGGTACGCAAGACACCCTGGTATGTGCCGAAGCGTGATTTGGGCTGTGGCTCGCCGGGTTGTCAGGCCAGTCAGGGCGATAGCTATTTCGTCGCACCCAACCCGCCGTTCGGGGCTGTCTTCTCGTACTACCTGGCCGACGACATCAAGAGTAAAAAGGACACCCGAACAGCAGCGGAGAAAGATGCAATCAAGGAAAACGCGGATGTGCGATTCCCGGGCTGGGACGTCATTCTTGACGAAGGTCGCGAAGATGCACCGGCGATCATCTTCACCGTACGTGATGCGGACGGGGCCATCGTGCGTCATATCGAAGCGCCGGCGAAGAAGGGCTTCAATCGTGTCGCCTGGGATTTGCGTTACCCGTCGCTGTTGCCGTGGCGACCCGATGCCGAAGATGATTTCTTTGGCAGCGGTGGCGTACTCGTAGCTCCCGGCACCTTTAGCGTGTCGATGTCCAAGCGCATCGATGGTGTGTTGTCGCCGACCGGTCAGTCGCAGACTTTCGAGGTGGTTTCTGTACGCAATGACCCGGTCTTACCGGGTAGCGACCAGGCACAACGCGTCGTTTTCGAAAGTGCTGTGGATGAATTGTCGCGCGCTGGCACGGGTACGGTGGCGGCGATCGACGATCTGGTCGCGGAGTTGGATGCGGTGAAGAGCACATTGATTCGCGCCAGGGATGACGGTGCGATGTATGCCACCGCGAACCGTATTCAACAACGTCTGAAAGACGAGCGGGATCGTTTGACCGACAACTCGCAACGGGCGATTTACAACGATGTTGGCGAGATGACGCTACAGGCGCGCCTGTGGCATGCGCGTTTCTCTCCGACCACTCAGGCGCACGGTCCAACCGCGGCGCAACGTCAGTCATTGGCTATCGCCGAGACGCTCTTTGGTGAAGTATCGGCGTCGCTAACGGCGCTGGTCGATAGCGACTATGCGAGTCTGAAACAAGCGATGGATGACGCGGGTGTACCGTGGACGCCGGGACGCGGCGTGCAACGATAGTCATGTTGCCACCGTTGGTGTGACTACCAGCGGTGGCGAATGACTGCGTGAAAGTTCCGCCCGACGGCGTCGATGCCGGAACCGTGTTGCCGGTAGCGCCTGTCGAATAGATTATCGATGCCCAGCGTGATATCGGTCGCGTCGCTGCTGCGCCAGTCGACGGTCGCATTGATGACATTCCAACCCGGCGTGCCTGTTGGGTTAATCCGTGGGTCACCGATGTCTCTATCGCTCAGTCGATTCTGACGATCGGCCGTTTGCCACTCGATCCGCAGTTCAATTGTCGGGCGTAACGTATGACTGGCGGCTAGCCTTACGCTGAGCGGTGGTATGCGGTCGGCAGGTTCCGTAATGCTGTCAATCGATTGTGTGCCGCGGGTATACAAAACGTTGGCGTCGATGCGCGTGCGCTCGCCGAGGTAGCCCGTCATACTCAACTCTGCACCCCGCAGATCAGAGGTGGCGGCATTAGCGCTCTGAACGATATCGCGACCATCGACGGTCGACTCGCCCGTATTGCGCGAGGCGATGCGATCGCGATAGTCGAGCGAAAAGATGACCGCTTCCATTTGCCAATCTGGCTGACTAAATCGCAAGCCAACATCGCCATGGACGACCCGCTCCGATGTGAGGCTAGTATTGGGTACGTTGAACCGGTTTCCCGGCCGCGCACCCAGCGTGCCGAGGTCAAAAATGTTCGGTGCGCGGAAGCCTGCGCCAAGATTGGCTATCGCCTGCCAGCGTGAATCGATGTCCCATTGCCAACCGATATCGCCCGACCAGTCGGTGGTACTGACCTTGGCGCTTGGCGATAGCGCTGTCGGCGGTAGATCCGTTACGACCCTGCTCAGTCGAATGCCGCCTTGCAATGCATGCTGTTCGCTGGGCCGGACGCTCGTATGCCAAAACACGGCGGCCTGATCAAGTGTCGCGCCATCCGGAAACCGCGGAGTGACGACGCTGCGGGTGCCATCCACAATGTTGGTATCGGTGCGCGCGCTCGAGATCGTATCGTGATAGTACTCACCGCCGATCAACCAGTCGCCGGTATCGAAGCTGCGACCGGCGGTCACCATGATGCCACCGAGATCGCTTCTGTTGCGTTCGCGGCGGCGTTGGTCGCTGCCGAAGTCGCGCGTGCGACGGTCATCGTCAACCCGTTGCCAGATGATCGAAGCGTTCCAGTCGAGTCCCAATGCCGCATCGTCTTGCCGATGCGCCGCATGCACAAATATCCGCCGGTCGGGCTCAAAAAAGAACTCGGCGGAGGCCGGCTCGAATTGCCCGAAACCCGCTGTTAATTCGTCGCTGCGCGGCGTCAGTGGTTGGTTGGCGTAATGCACATCCAGTAGGGTTTGCCGTTGGTCGTCGGGCGTGTAGACCAGCACGGCGCGTGCTGCGCTGGCACTGTAGTCGCTGTTGCTCACTGTGTCACCATCGCCGACCTGACGGTTACCCGTGCTTAGGTGTTCGAGTGATACACTGCCCGCCCATGCCTGATTGCCCGCGTCGACCGTTGCACGCAAGCTGCGCAACCGTTCGGCAGAGTTGACTCCGGCTACCAGGTGACCATTCAAGGCGGGCTCCGCGCCCGTGAACGTCGGCAAACGAGTCACAAATTGCACAGCGCCACCGACGGCATCGCTGCCGTAGAGAGAGGTCGGTGTGCCGCGAATGACTTCGACTCGCTCAATCGCCGATACGGGCACTAATGCCGCATACTGAGTTGGCGCATCACGGAAGATGGCATTGTTCAGGCGCATCCCATCGACCAGGTGCAATATCGATGAGCCACGCAGGCCACGCAAAATGACAGCACCTTGGCCTGGTGTTGTCTGTTGCAAATAGACACCCGGCGCATCCGCCAGAGCGCCTATCGCGATCTGGCTTGATTCGACGCGTGATTGATCAACCACGGTGTGGACAGCGCTGAGATCACTCGATGCTGTGGCACGGCGCGAGACAGACACGACAATCTCGTCGATGCTGCCGTCATCGTCTTCTGCGGCATCGCTTGTGCCGGTGCCGACGAGCCAGCCGGCAACTGCAGCGAGCAAGATCAGCAACGGCTTGCCGGTGGGCAAGACGGGGTTGGAAGTTCGTTGAGCCATGGGGTCAGTCTTGGAATGCGGCAACCTGTGTAACAGAACAAGACCGTTGTGGGAAGCACCATGCGGTATTGACTCGGTCTCGTTCCCACCGGGCGTCCCGGTTTTCTCTATTGGAAATCCGAAAACT
>JBCCBP010000049.1:0-22713 GCA_039033995.1 Pseudomonadota bacterium
GACGATATCGCGACCGTACTCGACGACGTCGCCGCCATGACCAAAGTCGCGGCCAAGAAGACGGCGGGTGTCCTCGGTGATGACCTCGCATTAAATGCACAGCAAGTGACTGGCGTGCGCGCTGACCGTGAGCTGCCGGTCGTGTGGGCGGTAGCAAAGGGCTCGGCACTCAATAAACTGATTCTGGTGCCTGCCGCGTTACTGATCAGCGCGGTAGCGCCGTGGGCGATCACACCGTTGCTGATGATCGGCGGCACCTTTCTGTGTTTTGAAGGCGCAGAGAAACTTGCGCATAAATTTCTGCATCCGAAGCAAGTTGCCGAGGACGAAGCGGCGTTGCATGCCGCGCTGGTGACGCCTGAGGTCGACCTGCGAGAGGTAGAACGCACCAAGATCAAAGGTGCCATTCGCACTGACTTCATTTTGTCGGCCGAGATTATTGTCATCTCGCTGGGCACCGTCGCCAGCCAGGCGCTGGATGTCCGCATCGGCGTGCTGGTAGCGATAGCGGTCATTATGACGATCGGTGTCTACGGTCTTGTCGCTGGCATCGTCAAACTCGACGACGCGGGCATGGCGCTCACACGCAAGACGGGCGCATTTGCGCAGCGTTGCGGCCGTGCCATTCTGGCTGCTGCGCCGTGGCTGATGCGGTTTCTGTCGTTCTTTGGAACTGCGGCGATGTTTCTAGTGGGCGGCGGCATCGTCGCGCACGGAATTCCTAAGTTGCATCATCTTGAGCAGCATTGGCTGGACGGGCTGACTGCGCCGTGGGATACGCTCGGTAGCATGGCCTTTGGCGGTATTGTTGGCCTGATTGTTGGGGCTTTAGTCCTCGCGATTGTCGAAATCGGCAAGAAGCTGTTTAGGGGCAAGGGCGCCAGAGAGGCGCATGGATAATGGGCGGCTTTCATCGCGCGATACGACCAACGGTCAGAGAGGCACTGGCGGCCGCTCGAGCCGCACGTCATCAGGGTGATGCGAAGACCGAGTTCGCGTGCCTGGAGCGTGCGCACATACTAGGGCAAGCTTCGACCCGCTGGCACGTCCTGGTGCATGCGCATATGTTGTGGTGGGGTATTCGTCAACGCAGTCTTACTGAGGTGGTCGGGCAAGTGCTGCGGATCGTCGGCGCTGCGACCAAGACCGTACTCGGCTGGGTGCCAGAGGGCAATACTGGCGGCAGCAACGTCAATCCGTTCAAGCCGATGCCCGTGCCGGCATCGCTCGCGGCGAAGATTCGCGCGGCCAAAAAACGCTAACTTTTCCAAATTTTTGTCAACCGATTCGTGACTGGCGCGTTGTAGCCCCTGATCACGGCACAAATGCCGTCAATTCTGGGAGTAGCAACGATGAACAAGACAACTGTCATTCTGGTCACAAGCCTTGGCATGATCGCCCTCGCGGCTGGCTCAACGGCGGCCAATGCCGCGCCGCTGTACGGCTACAGCGCCGGCGCCGCAAGCGCCGCCCCGAAACGTGAGCGGAAACGCACGCGCACCGCAGGCACGACAGAACGCAAGCGCACAGTGACCGGTCGCAACGGGAAATCCGCCGAGGCGACTTCGCGCCGCACGGTGGACCGTGAAAACCAACGTATTGATCGGGAAAAAACCGCGACGGGCCCGAATGGTCGTACCGCGACGAAACGCGCTACGACGGAGCGTACCGAGGACGGCTATACCCGCAACGCGACGGCCACGGGACCCGACGGGCGCACCGCCACACGCGATACCGATGTCAGCTATGACCCGGAAACCGGCGTGACACGTAACCGAGTTACCACGGGTCCGAACGGTGGTGTCGTGACACGGGATGATAATGCGCAGTGGGATCCCGAGACGCGTACCTACACCCGGAATTCCACGCGTACCGGTCGCAATGGCAATACGGCCACCGCCGACGTGACCGGCACGCGCACCGACAACGGCGCGACTCGCTCGGCCACTCGCACCGCGGCAGACGGACGTACGCTAACGCGTGACGACAACGTGCAGTGGGATGCCGAGAACGGGACCTACAGCCGCGATTCCGTCCGCACTGGGCCCAATGGCAATACCGCTTCGGCCAACGTCAGTGCCGAACGCACCGAAGACGGTCGGATCCGTACGGTCACCCGCACGGCACCTGATGGCAGTACCGAAACACGCACCCAGGAGGTCGTGCGCGATACGGACGCCGGCAACGACGACTAGCGCACACCCTTTCGTTGACGGTGCCTAAGCCGTCCGCCTACAGAGTTAGCACGCGCGTTTCACGCGCATCCTCCAGCCATCGACGCGGTCCCCCCTTTGCCGCGTCGGTGGTTTTTTTTCTATAGCGGTATGTTGAATGCCGAGATCAGGCGGGATGCCGCGCTGATCGGATGGTCGCCGGTCTGTACAAACGGTTCGTACTCACACACAACTACCCGGCGACGCCAACGCCGACGTGGCCATTCTTCCTCTGACAACGTCACGCTGCCGCTAAAGCGTTGTTGCCAGTTCCCGGTGTTGGTGCCCACCAGCGTTGTGATATCCGATGCGCGGCGCCAGGCTCCCGCATTGCTGGCGTGTGTTGTGGACTGCACTTCGATATGCGCTTCGACTTGTGTCGGGAAGTCATGCTCCCCCGCGCGGTAACCGGCACCGGTCAGTGCCAGCTTCCACTGTGCCTGACCCGTCGGCTGCACGGTCAGCGCACGGTCCGGTGTCAGCGGTACAAAATCACAGAGACCCGGTACGGACAAATGGCAGTCCACGATCGCATAAGGCTGATAACGAGCGATGGCCAGTCGGACCAGGGGCAAAAAAGCAGGCTGCGAACGCAGCACAATATCAACGAACGGTAATTCGTGTTCGGCACTGTACTGTACCGTGTGTGCAATCAAATGCTGCCCGGACGGACCGCGCCGCTCGAGCAGCTCGCCGCTCACAAAGTCCTGAGCGGTTAGTGGCCGTGTTAGCGGCGCGCTGTCATGCAACGGATTGGCGCCCCAGCGCGAAACGATACGCGAGGCATCGACGGCATCCGAGGCTGGTAGTAAGACGACCAGCTGTTCATCAGCACCCGACGAAAACCAGCCACGCCCCAGGTACACGCGTAAACCATACCCCTGCACCGTTTGCTCAAGCGCCGTCGCATCCCGTTGCAGGGTTGGCACAACGTGTGCCACGTTGACAGAGGCGGGCGGCGCCGTTGCCGGTACGTGCAGCATCACGGGCGACGAGCGGCGCACGTGGTTTTCTGGGTCCTGGGTCAAATCGGTCGGGTAGAACTCGACGAAACGCGACGTCGCCTCGGCGGTGTACTCGACAATGTGATGCTTGGTATCTGAAAAGTCGTGTTGCAGCGGCGGCCGCCGTGAATTTGTCGTTAGCACAAACGGTGGGCCGCCTTGTTCGCGGATCATCGCTTCACCGACATGCAGAGACTGCTCAAGCCATTGCCAGCCCGGCTCGTTCGGATCGTCGATCGGTTCCTGCCATCGCGCGTAGACATCGAGGCGGCCGGTACTGTCGCGATCAAACAGCATGGTCGGGTCAATCAGGGTAGCTTGCGTGTCGTCGGCTTGGCGTGGCTGCAGTGTTGGCGCTGACCACACGGGGCTCGTGAGTGGTCGCTGTGTGGCGTGTATCACGACGAGCTCTGCCGCAGGGGCCAAACTGGGTACCAGACCTCGAGCTGCGGCCTCGATCAGTCGCGGGTTGTCCGCCTCGGCTTGTGCGATTTCCAATTGCGCGAGTGCATCGGGTCCAAGCGCAGACACCAGTTGCAAAACATGTCGACGACCCTGCGGCACGTCGACGATGACGGTGCGTTCGTTGCGTGTCACTTTGAATTCATTCTTGCCGCGACGGAAAACCACGCCGCACGCACGGGCCAGCCGGTCGCGCCGGATGCCAAGGCGATCAAACCGCGCCAGCGGAATGCGTTGCCCGTCGGGCAGCACCAGTACTGCCGACTTGACGAGCGGGTCTGGGAAATACGGGGCAAACACATCGCCCCATGGCAGATATTCCTGCAGCTCGCCGTCGGCATCGCAACCGAGCGTGCCGCGATGTTGCTCGATCAGTTGCCAGGCGGCTTCGTCATCCAGCGCATCGAAGACACCGTGTTTCTCGACGATATCGATCGGCACCTCGGGTGGCAGCACATGGGTGCGGAAGCGCGGGGTTGTGTGCTGCCGCTGTTCCGCCTGCCGAAGCACGATGGCATCGCCTGCCTCACCGGGCCCACGCGCCTGCCCGCGATACCACGCAGGTGGCTGCACGGTGCTGCTCCGTAAGCATGCAATGGCCTGTGAGACTGCCGTCGTGGTGGGATAGTGCGCGAGTACTTCATTCGCCTCATCACGCGACAACCCGTTACCGGCGATGTCGACGGCGCGCACACGGAATTGGTAGCGCTGTCCGAAACGCTGCGGCAGCAGCGAGCCATCGGGTACCCGAGCGTCGATCTGAAGCGGTGCGTCATCATCGCTCTCGTCGATTTCTCCCGGGCGCGCAACACACAAGCTGAACCCCGTCCATTCGAATAAGTCCATGTTGGTGCGCAACACGAACCGATCGGCCGCATGCTGATCGCTGAACACCAGTGGTTCGAGCGTACCCTCGTCTTCGACGGTTTGACCATTCGCTGGCCATTGCCAGCTACCGCTGCGATACGACGAGCGACGCGCACACAGCGAATACCAGCGGTCATCGTTTGTCCTTCGCACGTCTACGCGATAGCCGCGTTGTACAGCGTCGGCGTCCAGAAGCACGGGCGTCGACGCCTGCAGCGGCCCGGTCGTCTTCACCACTGCTGTCTGCAACGCGGTTTGCTGGTCGATGGCGGTGGCCAGTCGTCGCGGTACCGAGGCGCTGATGAGTCGCATGCCACCCTGCGCGGGCGCTGGCAACTGCGTCATGACGGTGTTCGGTGCCGTGCGCTGCAGCAGGTTGAAGGTCGTCGTTTCCAATCGTGTCTGGTTCAGGCGATGTGATTCGGGCGTCAGTGGCAGCAGGCCATAGGCGTCGTCTCCGTTGTCGCTGTGCATGCCGAACCACGCGAAGCGTTCGCTGTCGCTCGGTACATACAACGAACGACTCTCACACACCTCGATGGACCACGCTTGCGATCCCTCAAGAACCGGCGTCAGTGTCGCCGGCGTATTGTGCGGCAGCATCGATGCATCGAGCGTCGTATCGATGACCAGTGACAGTTCGCGAAGCAATGCGGGATGGTCCATCAATGCGCCGAGCGTCGCCTGAAAAGTGGTTGCCGTCGCTGTCGCGGTTGGCGGTGCGGACTGTGCGCTCTGCTTAAAAAACCGAATGAACCGTTTGAGTTCTTGAGTCAATGCGTCGTCGCCCGGTACGGCGTTTCGAGGCGCTACATCGATCTGTGCTGCGCGAAACGGATCGAGCGCCGCACCGGTTTTTCGCCCCAAATCGTTAGCAAGGGCACCTCGATATACGGCGCTGACACCGTCGTGCAGCGCGATACTGTCGTAGAAGTCGAGTGACGTGTTTTGATCGGCACCGAGACGGTTGGTTTTGAGCGGTTCCTTGGGCTCCACCGACGTCTCTGCTGGAAACACCGCGCGCCACGCGACGCTATCGCCACGTGAGGCAACCGCCAGCGGCACGGTTTGCAGTTGGCCGTTCGTGTCGGCAATCGTCAATTGCCAACCGAGGTTGCCAACCGTTGCCGGCCAGTCGATAAACGCGGGGTAGTCGGCGAGCGTACCCGATTCGTCAGTTTGACTCTGCAGCGTCATTACCAGTGAGATGCGCGCGCGCCAATCGCCGTCGTCGCTGCGTACAACGCCGTTCGGTAGTGCGCTGATGATGACCCGTTCGTTCATGCCGACGAACTCGCGAAGGCGGCCCGATAGCGCTGCCACGCTTCGCGCTGCAGCGGGGCACTTTCATCGCAAACTGCGTTGCCAAGACGGTCCGCCTGCTTGCCGCCGCCGGTGTTGTAGGTGAAACCGACGCGCGCGGTGGCCGCGAAAAACGCGATCTGCACACGCAGCGTCACCTCACCCGCGAATGTCCAGCCGGAACTGTCATCCCATATGCCGACGGCGACGAGCGCCAACGTCACGTTGATCCAGCCACCGATCACGGCAATGCCCTGCAGCCGGATGACACCACCGATTTCATTGCTGGCCGGATCGTTGTCGGGCTTCAGATAGGTATAGACCAGCGTCAGGCTGCCTTCACATCGTGCAACCCCGATGGCGAACTTCAAAGAAACGCGATAGATCAAGCCGATGCCGCATTGGAAAGCCGTGAGCTGGCGGGTAGTGAAATTCACCGCGATAAATGCGCTGCCGCCCCAAGGCTCTGCGACAAGCAATACCGGCTTGTCGGCACTGGCAATGCGTAGTGTAAAGAGCGGGTCTTTGGCGCGCTTGTCGCCATCGCGTGGGAAAAAATACAAGCCCATGCCGAAGTTGGCGTTCAGTTGTGACACCTCGAACTGCAGCCATTGAAAAGTCGGCGCCTCGATCGGACCGATCGTCACACTCACATCGGCATCACCAACGCCCGGCAAGCTGGCTGGAAACGCAGGTGCTGCTTCGCCCAGATCGAAGTTTGGCGGGTTCGGCAAATGTGCTGCGAAGTTCATCAGCGGGTTGATGAACGCGAGCGCTCCGGAGCCCCGAATCTCAGCAAGCTTGACGACCTTGCTGACCGAGACCGGCCACTCTTTGTCGTCGTTGTCGTTCTCTGCGGGTTTGTCGGTGTCTGCCGCTTCGGATTCCTGTGCAGTTTCTTTTTTCTTCTTTTTTGCAGGCCCGAGTTTCAGACCAAGCTCCTTGAACCCGACAGCCAGTGAGGCGGCGTCGCCGGCATCGAGGATCAGGTCGAAATCGGTCAACTTGGCGGCGGCCTCCCAGCCGATACCGTTTTTCTTGTCGTCGCCGTTGTTCTTCTGCGTCGTATCGGCGTCACTCGTTGGCTCGGTGTCTTTTTCGTCTGTGCTTTCGTTGTCCTCGGGCGGCACCGGCTGGCGCGTCAATCGCTTGCTGAGCGTTGCGCTGAGTTTCAGTTTGGCCGGTTTTTCGTCGTCGCGTCTTTCGAATCGCAGCAGACTCACGCGCGCATTGGGTAGATCCAGTGACCAGCTCAGCGTGGCGTCGGCGATCCAATGGGCAATGTCTTTGTCTGCCTCTTTCGGTTGTTTGTACTGTAATGACAACGCGAGCTGCGGCAAATTGGGCGCCAATGCGCCGTCAAACTGCAATGGCCTGAGCACATCGCGTAGTGGCAATACGCCGAGCAGCATGGCATCCGCCGAAAAATAGTCCGCGAAAGAATAGGGCGTATTGTTCTTTAATAGATCAGCATTGCTGATCGGGCCAAGCGTTCGCGACAGGCCATCCACGTCGTAGCTCGGCGTGACGAGACCACCGCAACGGTCTGCCTGACTGCCAAAGGCGAGCGGTATCGGCGGGGCGCGATCCGTATTGGCGAGCGCAAACAGCTCGGGTTTGTTATCGCGACTGTCGGGGTTTTCGTAATGAAACCAGCCCTGGTTGCGGCGCTCCGGCAGAAAGGCGGCGAGGGACGGCACCCGAGCGAAAAATTGCGGTGTCAGGCAATCAAAAGGTCGATCGCCCGAAACCGTTGGATCGCCGGCGAATTCAACCTGCAGCAACGTGACTTCGGTATCCGCAGCCTCGCGTGGATGTTCGAGCGGCGAACCCCAACCATCCGTTGACGCGCCGTCGAACGGCGCAACCACCACCGACTCGCCGGACAGATCAGCCAGCCGTTGTGACGCATGCGCGTCGTCGGCGTACAAGCTCGCGCCTGCCGCGATTGCATCGTCCGGGCAAAATACAGCCGCAGCGGAGAGGTTCACTGATTGATCATCCCAGTCGGTCGCCTGCATCGGGAATCGATGCACTTCGCCGGACTCGAGCGTTACCCAGAATGGGCCCTGTGTCGGCGTATCGGCGGCCAGTGCCGGTGTTGTCGCCTCGGTGATACGTAATGCCGAGAACGTGATGCGGCCTGGTGTGAAAGCCCGCTGTGCTTCGCGAATCGTGATAAAGCGACGCCGACGCAGCAAGGCAACTCCAGAAACGATTTCTCGCTCAGTCACTTCCAACAGCGCGGCGCGTTGCCCAAACGGATAAAGAAAACCGTCGCGACGTTGTACGACGACCCGCTGGTCCTGGCCCGCGGCGATCACATGTTCCCAGCGCGCGATGTCGGCATTCGGGTCCTGTTCCCAGCGACCGCTGATCGTCAGCCAACCGCCGAGTGGCGACAGCAGTAGCGTATCGACATCGGCAGTGCCATTGCGCATCAGCGCGGCACGATCCTCGTCATCCAATGCCGAGTCGCCATTGCGCATCGGTGGCAGCGTTGCTGCGGGTGGTCCAATTTGGAAGCGTCGGTCATGTCCTGTGGGGCGCCAACGGGTATGCCATAACTCCGTGCGGCCGTTGTAGGTAACGGGTTGTTTCGCATGACGCCACCGCCCGTCATGCTGTGGCGTCAGCGCCAGTCCGGCCGGCAGCTCGATTGATGACTCGGCCTCGGGCAACCAGGCATCCCAATCGAGCAGCGTCTCGATGTCCAGTGGTATCGAAACCACGTCTTCGGGCCACTGAAAGGCGATGATGGTCGGACCCGCGATCGGGCCCGCGCTGCGAGGCGGGTCATCCGGTAGACGGTCGTAGACGCGCTCGGCGATGTTCTGGCCGGGCAGATGTACGGCGACGCGCGCGGGTAACGCTGTATCGATACGTCGGAGTAGCGGCAGCGCGGCATGACGCTCGATCAACTCGAGATTGCTAAATTTAAGGGTCAGTGCGAGTTGATCCTCGGCGCGGATCACGGACCAGCTATCCAGTGACTGGCTGCCACGAGGCCAGTGGCAGCCCGGCACCGCCACCAATGCCGCCGCTAATGCTTGCAAGCGCAAGAATCCTCGGCGCGACACCTGGATGTCGTGTGTCAGCCCGTCGTCCGCTAGGGTCGGTCTCTGTCGCTTTCGGGTTGGCAAAGCACCGCTCGCTGTTGTCGTAGACTCATCTTGCGCCTGACGCGCGAGCGGTACAAGTCGGCTCGCGAATAGCCTTAGCTCATGTCGTCATCGCCGCAACCGCAGCCTGTTCGAAGGCCTGCATTGCGGCAACATAGGGCCCGGGGCCGTGGCTGACACGCGCAACGCCGGCATTTGCTAGGACTGCCACCGGTGGCGAGCCCTGTTTCCACATCACGTTGACCGGAATGGGCACTGCCTGGCAGATCGTTCGGATCAGTGCGGTATCCTGAATGCCTGGAATGAAAAAGCCGTTCGCGCCGGCGGCGGCGTAGGCGAGACCACGTGCAATTGCAACGTCGACGAGCCCGGCGTGATTGCTCGCGTCCGATTGCAGGAACACGTCCGTGCGTGCATTGATAAACCAGTCGGTGCCCGCCGCGGTATCGCGCACCGTGGCGATACGGTCGGCCTGTACCGAAGTCGTGTAGAGTCCGTCGCCGCCGACCACCTGATCCTCGAAGTTGATGCCAACAGCACCGGTATCGATGACTTGCTGGATATTGGTCGCCAGTGTTGGGTTATCGGTCGCAAAACCGCCTTCAAAGTCGATCGACACTGGCAGCGGCGTGCTGGCCACGATGCGTCGCGAGATGTCGAGCAGGAATGTCAGCGGTATATCCTGCCCGTCGGCATAGCCCTGCGCCTCGGCGACTGAATGGCTACCCGTGGCGATAGCCTGTGCACCGGCTTGTGTGGCTGCACGCGCCGTGCCGGCATCCCAGATGTTGTACAAGATCAGTGGCTGACCGGGTACATGTCGATCGATGAAGGTCCTGGCGAGTGTTGTGCTCATACTGAAGTTCCTGATGCTGAAGATTGTCGGTAGTTGTTTTCGAGATCGAGCAACTGTTGCTTGCGCCAAAGGCCACCCCCGTAGCCGGTGAGTTTGCCGTCGGCACCAATCACGCGATGGCATGGAATCATAATCGCAATCTGATTGGCGCCGTTCGCGCGTGCGACGGCTCTGACTGCGGTGGGTCTGCCAAGCGCGGATGCGACGTCGGCGTAGCTGCGCGTTTCACCTGCCGGAATCGACTCAAGATACCGCCAGACCTGCTGTGTAAAGTCGCTACCGTGCATCGCGAGCGGTGTTGCGAACGTGGCCGATTCACCGGCGAAAAAATTCGTGAGCTCTATACTCGCTTGATCAAGCGCAGCCGGTCTGCCGACGCCGATCTCGACCCCCGTGCGTTGCTGCAACCTTTGTAGTTCGGTCGGTAGCGCGCGTCGGTCGATGAACTCGAGCAGTGACAAGCGGCGGTCGTCACCAACCGCCAGCATTGCGCCGAGCGGTGTCGTCAGCCAGTCGGCGACAAGCTTGCTGCGGCGTTTAAGTCTTCCCGGTGTCGTGCCAAGTAGTGTGGCGAACGCCTGCCGGAATCCACTGGCCGAATCGAAGCCAGCCGTCAGCTGTGCGTCGATCACCGGCCGCGCCGCTGCGAGTGACGTAAATGCTTGTCCTATTCGTTGTTGACGTGCCAGTGCGAGAAACGTGATCCCGAATTGTCGCTTGAAACGTCGGCGTACCGATGCGTTGTCATAGCCGAGTGCCGTGATGTCCGCCTCGCACCAACGTCGCTCCGGATCGGCAGCGAGCCGTGCCAACAAATCCTGAATGACGTGATCTTCGTCAGCCGCCGCTCCGAGTGGATGGCAGCGTCGGCAGGCACGGAAGCCGGCTGTCAGGCAGGCCGTCGTACTCGCGAAGAACACGCAGTTATCGCGTTTGGGTTTTCTTGCAGGACACACTGACCGACAGAAGACGCCGGTGGTTTTGACGCCAACATACCAGCGTCCGTCGTGACTTTCGTCACGGGCGAGCAATGCGGCGTACATGATATCTTCGTTTGGCAATCTATCGTTCATGCCGTCATTTATACCGAAGCGTAGCGATCGGTGTCGTCGAAAATCGGGCAGTTATTTTTTGCAGCGATCCGGCCCTTGGGTGTCATCGGCATCGCAATCAACTCTTATGCGAGAGGGAGTCCTATGAATCGGTTAGGTCAGTGGATTGGGGTGACAGTTCTTCTGGTGCCAGCGTTTGCGCTGGCGGATGATCTGGTGCCGGAAACCGTGGTCGAAAAGGCGCCAGTCGAACCAACTAAGGTCTGTCAGCCGACGTATCCTCGTAAAGCGTTGCTCGAGGGCATCATGGGATATGTCGTGATGACGTTTGATATCAATGAGCATGGGCGACCGGTGAATATTGAGATAGTCGAATCTTCACCACCGGATGTTTTCGATTTGGTGAGTATCCGCGCGTTTCGCTGTTTCCAGTTTCGAAATGACAAACAGACTGAGGGTCATCGGTACACGTTGGAATACAAGGTCGAGTGATGACGCTCGTCGCTGTGGTGTGCCAGAGGCTGGGCCAATTTATCGTGCCTTCGTGAGGCACGTTGTCGACGCCGTAGCTGCTGCTAAATCGTCTCTTGCCGTTTGGCTTTGATGAGTGCCGCACTGACACCCGTTACCCAAGTGACATAGACGCAGCCGACGATACGCTCGTAGGCACCGATCCATTGATCGTTAACGAAGTAAGCGACAGGGATCAGCCATAACCAAATGCCAAGACAGATCGCGCTGAATAAGCCCAGCCGGGGCGCAACGCGCGACAAGCCAGGCTGCAGCGCACCCATCGCAACGCCGGTCAGACTGGCCACGACCCACAATGGATCGCTCGCGCCCGACGCGAGTTCAATATCGCTGACAGCGGCGAAAAACCAGGCGGTGTAGATCAACCCGAATCCGCTGGCGGCGAGCAATGCGCGCGCCATCGGCCATAGTTTGCCGCGATCGAGTCCGCCCAATGCCAGCGACAAGGCGAGATGCGCGAGACCAAACGAAGCCAGCCCCGCCGTATGCACAATAGCCAGTTGGTGCCGACTGAGTTGAATGACTTGGCTTTTGATCGGATCGAAGCCGTTAACGAACAAGACAACCACATGACAAGCCGGTGTCAGGAGCGCACCAAACAAGGCGATCTTGAGCCAGAAATCGACGTAGGCGTTGTGGGTCGAAACGTTAGTCATCGCCCTAGGCTCGGTCTTGTCGCGCTCAGAGTCAAATGGCGGAGGCGGGTTAGCGTCTTACGAGGTTAACGGGGCAGTGTTTTGTCGAGGTGCCGATAGGCCGCGATCACCGCGTGCTCGCCATCAATTCCGGGCTGCGAGTTACCGTGTTCCATGCCAACGATACCGGTGAAACCCCTACCGGCGATGTGTCCAAGCACCCCGGCGTAATTGATCTCGCCGGTACCCGGTTCCTTGCGTTTCGGATTGTCTGCCATCTGGTAATACACGGTCTGGTCCCAGGCCAGGTCGATCGTACGAATCAGGTCACCATGTTCGATTTGCTCGTGATAGATATCGAACAGAATCTTGCATTGCGGGCGGTCGATCGCCTCGCAGATCGCATAAGCTTGCGCGACACTCGTTAGGAACACGCCCGGGTGATCGGTCTTGGTGTTGAGCGGCTCGAGCACCATGGTCAGGCCGAGTGGCTCGTAGATATCGCAGGCGCGCTTTAGCAGCTCGATGATGTTGGCGGTCTGGAAACCCATCGGCAGACTCGCATCGGCAAACCCGGGTACGACTGTCGTCCAGCGCGCGTTGACACGTTTTGCAGCGTCAGTCTGTTGGCGGATCAACTTAAGAAAAGCGTCCCGCTCGCGTGGGTCAGCACCCGACATCACCGGCTTGTTCTGCCAGAATTTATCGGGCATGCCGGCGACATAGACGCCCATTTGCATATCGCGCTTCGCGAGCGCAGCGCCGATACGCTGTTGCTCGGCGATAGGCCGCGCGGCGAGACCGTTGTCTTCCCAGGCGGTAAAACCCTGATCGGCAGCGAAGTGAATCTGATCGACAATGTCGTCGCCTGCAGCGTGTCGAAACATCCCGTCGTGCGGTGCGAAATGCATTGCAAACGGTGGGTTCTCGGTCGTCGCGTTACCTCCCGTCGGCAGGGTCGCCAACGTACCGATCGCAGCGGCGCTTGTTAATACTTCGCGTCGGTTGATCGTCATAACCGACGCAGCCAGATGTTGCGGTAGTGCACTGTTTCGCCATGGTGTTGCAGCGCAAACGGCAATTCTGCGTCGTGTGGTTCGTATTCGGCCACCTTGCGCCAGACGGTGGCGCCGAGAACACGCTGGCGGTGATGTACCAGAACACCGTTGTGCAGCATCGTGATGTAGGCGGGCTCGAGCAATTCCCCGGCTTCGGAAAACGCCGGCGCCTCGAAGATGATGTCGTATGACTGCCATTCGCCCGGTGGGCGGCTCGCGTTGACGAGCGGCGGTTGCCAGCCATACAACGATGCGGCCGAGCCATCGGCGTAGGTCCCGTTCTGGTAGGAATTCAGGACCTGCACTTCATACCGCTCCATAAAGTACACGCCACTATTGCCGTAGCGTTGGCCGGTAGCACCCGTCGATGTCGGTGGCACACGAAATTCAAGATGCAGTTGCACGTCGCCAAACGTCTCGTTGGTCCGCATGCCGCTGATCTTCGCGCCATCTTCTGCTCGATCACCATTCGCGTTAGTGGTCAGCACGCCCTGGATGACGGGCCACTTTGGTGCCGCATCATCTTGTGGGGTCCACGCAGAAAGATCGTCAGTGCCATCAAACAGCACAATCGCATCGGACGGCGGCGCTGCGAATTCCTGCAAAGAGGCCGGCGCGGGCGTGACGACCGGCGGCAGCGGCCGTTTCGAATCATGCACGCGCCATTCACCACCCGGTAGGAACGGTGTGGTGCCATTCATGTCGTCAGCGATTGCGGCGCACGAGAGGGTCAGCAGAAAGGCCAGTAAAAACGTCTGGGGTTTGTTGTTCGACATCGATGTTTCCAATGGCTCAGGCAGTAAACAGAGTGCCGACATCAGCATACGGATAGTGACCATCGAAATGACCAGGCACCGGCAGATAGCGACGTTCGACCGTCATGCCGACCTCCGACGTGTAATAGCCGGCGAGGGTGAGCTGCTTGATATGCTCAAAAAACTCACGACCGCCTTCAGGCATATCGGCGTATTGTCCATCGTGCAGGGCTTGCACGATGGCAATTTGCTCGTCGTTCGATCGGTCGACAAAACGTCCGGTGATCGTCGCCATAAATTGCTTCAGGCTCTGCGCGAATCGGTCTCGCTCCGCTTCGTCGTACCAGTTGCCGAGCATAAACGCGATGTAGTTGGGTACGCCTGCCGCGATCGCGCCTGGTGTATCGGTCGTTGGAATGATGACCTCCGACAACGCCGCTACCGTCTCGCCCGCATCGGGTAGCAATAGCACGTCGCCGCCCGTCATTTTTACCGGGTCAAAGTCTTCACCAGCAGCCAGCGCGCGCTGCAGCGGCAAAATCATCTGCGTGCCCAGTGCTACGCTCATCGAAGTCAGGAATGCTCTGCGGTCCATAGTGTGCTCCGAGTGCTCTAGATCGTTCCGGCCTTAAACAGTTTGGCGGCATGGTTGGCGGCGCGCGCCGTGAATGCCATGTAGGTCATTGTGGGGTTAACGGTGCCCGCCGACGTCATGAACGAACCGTCGGTGATAAATACATTGTTGGCGACATGCATCTGATTCCATCGGTTAACGACAGACTCGGTCGGGTCATTCCCCATGCGCGCGGTACCCATCTCATGGATGCCGGTGCCCGGAACCGCCATCTCTGGTCGTGTTTCGATGTCTGTGCAGCCGGCGACTTCAAGCATGTGCACGGCTTCGGATAGGATCTCTTTGGCCATCTTTTCCTCGTTCTCACGCCATGTGACATCGAAACGCATGAGCGGCAGCCCAAGAGCATCGACTTTCTTGTCGTCGAGGAACGCGCGGTTGTCGGCGTAGGGCAGCACTTCGCCAAAGCCGTGCAGCGGAATGCGCCATGCGCCCGGCACGCGCAGCTGTGCTTTTAGGGAAGCACCGAAGCCCGAGTAGTCCTGGGGACCGCTGCGGCCACCGGCCCACGTTTGGTAGTTGTAGCCGCGCACGAAGTCGGCATCATCGTCTGGCGTTGCATTGATATTGCGAAAACGCGGAATGTACATCGACGAAGGTCGACGTCCGTACTCGGTTAGGTCGGTGTAACCCGGCAGGATGCCGGTCGCGCCGACGCCGAACAGGTGATCCATGACATGGCGCCCGACGATGTCGTGCTTGTTGCCAAGACCGCGCGGCATTGCCTCCGAACGTGAACTCAGCAACAGTTGCGTCGTGCCCATGGCGGATGCGCACAGAAAGACGATGCGCGCCGAATACGTTGTCGTCGCTTTCGTTTCGGTATCAATCACACGCACACCGGTCACGCGTTGTTGAGCGCCGTCGTAGACCAACTCAGCAACGGTCGCGTTGGCGCGTTCGGTGAGGTTACCGGTCTTGCGGGCCGCTGGAAGTGTGGTGGCCTGCGTCGCGGGGGCCGCACCAAAGGAACAGCCGTTGCCGCACTGCGCGCGGAACTGGCAACGAATACGCCCCTGCTCGGGACGATCTTCCATCAGGTTCATCGTGCGGCCAACCGTGATGGCGCGGTCGAGTTGCTTTTCGACGCGGGTCTTGAAGTGTTCTTCCGCGACGTTCAGGGGTACCTGGCCAATGAACTCGCTGTCGGGTAATTGTGGCAACTCGCGTCGCTCGCCCGCTACGCCCATGAACTGCTCGACGTGGGCGTACCAAGGCTCAATATCGTCGTAGCCAATGGGCCACGGAATGCCATGGCCGTCGCGTTCGTTCGCTTTGAAATCGAGGTCACTCCAGCGATAACTCTGGCGCCCCCAGACGATGGACTTGCCGCCGAAAACTCCGGAACGCGCCAGGTTAAACGGCTTGTCAGGGTCGTCGATGTACGGGAAGCGTGTGTCGTCATTCCAGTACGCGTAGTTCCACGGGCTCGCCGGCCACTGCTGGAAGTACTTGTCTTTTAGTCCCGGCGGCCATTCGCCGCGATACGGCATCTGGAATCGAGGTCGACCTTCATGCGGGTAGCCCGTGCGATGCTCAACCATTTTGCCGCGGTCGAGCAGCAGTGTCTTCAAACCTTGTTCCGTGAGTTCCTTGGCCGCCCAGCCTCCGGTCGGGCCTGAACCCACGACGATGGCATCGAAATCATATTGATCAGACATGCGATCGATCTCCCCCTTGGCGCGCCCGCCATGCGCAACAATACCGTAGCAGAAATGCGTTTGTGTGGGGAGATGGCCGGGTCGCCTTTTGCACCGTGTTGCATTTCACCTGCGGGTGCAGTGCGAGGCTGCGCCGACTCTTTTACTCAAGTCGTTGATTTTGAGGTCGCTAAGCAAACATGGCGGGCGAGACGGCACAGGTGGACAACCCACGCATCTTGCGTGCGTGTCTGGATATCATGTACGCGCAGACACGCACTGCCTGGCTGTCCAATGCGTTCTGCCTGCTGCTGATCGGCATTTCATTCTGAAACCGTGTCGACCTGCTGATGTTTGCCGTCTGGTCCGGCATGGTGATCGTATTGATGGTTGCACGGGACTGGCGTGCCAGACAGTATGCGCGGTTGTCAGAAGCCAACATCGACATCCGGCGATGGACACGCTGGCTCGAAGTTTCCTTGTTCGTTAATGGCTGTCTCTGGGGTGTCGGTTGCGGCGCGCTAACCTTGGTCGCGACGCCCTACCAGTGGCCGATCATTATCTTGATCGCAGCCGGTCTGCAGACAGGCAGTGTGCTCACCAGCAGTTACTTGATGCGGGCGTTTACGCTATTTTCGTTGCCGCTGTTCCTTGGCACGCTGGTCGCCTTTGTCTGGCTCGGTTTTGTGCGTCAGCCGAGTCTGTTCATCACCGCCGCGCTGATGATGGTATGGACGTTATTCATCTTCGCTTGCGCCGCACGATTCGGCAGACACTATCGGCGTTCCATCGGTTATGGGTTCGAAAACTTGGATCTGGCTGAGTCGCTCGCCTCCAAAAACGCAGAAAACGAAGTGCTGAATCACTCGCTGCAGGACCGCATCAAGGAACTCAATTCGACCCAGCAGCAATTGTTGACGGAAAAAGAACGATCGGACGGCCTCGTGGAACAGTTACGTGTGCTCTCGATGACCGATGGCCTTACCGGGCTCGACAATCGACGTTCGTTCAATGAGAAGTTGCAACACGAATGGCAGCGTGCGTGTCGCAGCGCCCAACCGCTGACGCTCGCACTGGCCGACGTCGATCATTTCAAGGCCTACAACGATCTCTATGGTCACCAGGCGGGTGACGAGTGTCTCCGACATGTCGGCAAGGTGTTGTCGAGTGTGACTCGACGCGCCGGCGACTGTGCGGCGCGCTATGGTGGCGAGGAGTTTGCGTTGATTCTCCCTGGCACAACGCTGGAAGAGGCCGTCACCGTTGCGGAGCAGGTCTTGGCTGACTTGAAGGAAGTAGCGATCGAACACAAGGGCTCATCCATCGCACCGCATGTCTCGATGAGTGTTGGCGTGGCGAGTATGGGGTTGCACGATTCCCAAGACCCCGAGTCGCTACTTGCCTGTGCAGACGAAGCGCTCTATGAAGCGAAACAACATGGCAGAAACCGCGTGGTCACCGCATCAGGACTTGATGATGTTCGTAGTGGCTCGCATGTCTATCGATTGTCGGGGGGCTGAAGCGACCGATTCTCCAGCTACTACCGGAAGAGTCAGCCAACTAGCGCCGCGAGCGCTTAGCGAGTGGCCGGAATAGTCCTGGTGTGTTTGATCTGTCGGCACGTTAGGGGCGTACGGTCGCCAAAGATCTTTCGAGATGTGGTGAGCGGGACGGATCGTCGAATGAGCAGGCGCGCTATGTTGTGATGGTGACCAAAGTGGGTACTCCACACCGCTTTAGGCGCGCTCAGTTCCGGCAACCTGCGCTGCCGCGTCGTTGCTTGGGTAATCGTGTATAACCTTTGCATGATCACTCTACAGACCATTTGGCAATTCGTTCTGCGTCATATGCTCCACGCTCGAACGGCGGTTTGCGTTTCTTGCTTGACCGTCCCGCTGTGCAGTTTCGCGGATGAAGGGCTACCAACGTTGTTGGATGAGGCAATGCTGCCTGGCATCGTGTGGGTGACCTTGGATAGTGGTGAGTCCATATCCGGTGCCAGTGGTTTGGCGCATGTCGCCAACAAGACAGTCATGACAGGCGATACCAGAGTACAGGTAGGCTCAGTGACCAAGGTCCTGATATCGATGGGCGTGCTTCGAATGGTCTCGACCGGAGCGCTTTCGCTCGATCAGAGCGTCGAAGCGCTGCTACCAGAGCTGTCTTGGCAGAACGCGTGGCGTGATAGGGCGCCGATTACCATACGACATCTGCTTGAACATACATCGGGGCTCGACAATATTCGGATGTGGCAGTTCCTCAGCACTCGGCCAACACCATCAACGCCACTGATAGATGCGTTTTCAATTGGTCAATCGAATTTGCTTACCGTACGTTCTGAACCTGGGCATCAATACTCCTACTCGAACATGGGCTACACGTTGCTCGGAATGGTCATCGAGAAAATCTCAGGCGAGCGCTATGAGGCGTATCTGGCGCGGGAGTTGCTTTCACCACTGGGCATGCAAGACAGTACGTTTTTCTTCACGACTCAGTCTGATGACAGTCGGCTGGCGATGGGCTACGTTGGCAAGGACCTCGAACAGGCTGCGGTACCGATGTTCTTGCGACCGGCGGGGCAGTTCACGACGACAGCCAACGATATGCGCCATTTACTGCAATTTTTGCTTGGAGAAGGCGACATTGATGGCGATGCGTTTGTCGACAGCGATTTGATGCAGCAACTTGGTCGGTCCACGACGACGGCGGCGAGCCGCGCTGGCTTGTCGATCGGTCATGGGTTGGCTTTGGCGATGCGGGATCGTCACGGTGTCATTGGCGACTGTCATCCGGGAACCACTTTCGGTTTCCGGGCTTACTTGTGTGTATTTCGTGATCAGCAGAAAGCGTTTTTCTATGCGATCAATGGTGATATCGAAGGTGTTGACTACGAGCGGTTCAACGTCCATTTCATCGACAAAATAAACATGACAGTTCAACCGATCGAGTTACCTAGCGGAGCGGAAGTTCTAGCGGCATATACTGGGCTCTACGCACTGGCCCCATCGAATATGGCGCAGTTTGCCTGGCTGGATTGGTTGTTCAATTCGATATGGATCACCCAAGCGGACACAGCAGATGGCCTGTTGCTGCAGTCATTGCAATCGCCTGATCAATTGTTACTGCCACTGGGTGAGCATACGTTCAGGGCATCAGAGCGCAGTATTGCCTCCCATGTTTTTCTAGGGCCCGACAATCGACGGCTCAGCAACGGGCTCTACACGTGGGAGCGTGCATCGCTCTCGCTACTCCTGTTGAGCTGGATCAGTGTTTTGGCGGGGATCATAGGATTCGTTTTTGTGCTCGTACGCGGCGGATGGCTCGTGCTCGCCGGAAAAATGCGTGCCCATGCGGGTCTTATGTTGCCCTTCCTCACACTAGTCGCAATGGCGTTGCCCATTGGCCTGTTTTGGCAACAATCCTACTTGCGATTCGGGGAGCTGACTGTCGCCAGCGGTCTATTCGCTGTACTGACCGGTTTGTTATCGCTGTCATTGGGTGTGTCATTGCTAATCGAAACTAGGCGGTCCGAGCGCCGTTGGGTTGATCTCTTTGCGCTGGTTGCCGCGTTACAGCTATGCGTCGTGCTCGTGTTTCATGATGTCTTACCCATCATGTTTTGGCGGTAGGCATGATCTCGACGCGTGCACGACCTGATTACCAAAAAGGTAGTCGTCGCTGAACGCTTAGCGAGTGGCCGGAATCGTCCTGGTGTGGTTGGTCTGTCGGCGCGCTCGCGGGCGTGGAGTGGCCGACGTTCTATCGAGATTTGGTGGGCCCGCCAGGACTCGAACCTGGGACCAAGGGATTATGAGTCAGGTGTCTTACGTGAATCTGCGCAATTTTTAGTGATAGTACGAGGCTTTCTTGACCAGATTCGTACTGATAAGTCACCAGTATTCACGCGGATTCATACAGGCTCATGCACCCTCGGTGCACCATGAAACACTTCATATCGTTGTCGTCTCTACGGCACTGCGTTGCTGTACTCTTGTAGCTCACCGTCAACATCTATGAAATTCTGTCCGTCCAGCTTGATGCAGAGCGCTTTGCTATCGGCACTGGCGATAGTTCTTGCGATCCGCAGGGCTTCATGGAATGGCCCTTTAATCCGATGCTGTTCGCCAAAAACATCGGGATCAAAGGCTTCCCATTCATTGGGGCTCACCTCATAAAGCCAGATTCGCCCGTCGACCTCCGGTCGTGGCACGTTTAGAGCGCGATCGTATTCGTGATTTGGAGATCTCGGTATCTCTGACTGCTTCTTTTGCCAATGCTTACGTTCAGCCTTCAGCCATTTTTCTAGAACAGAATCACCCAGCCGAGGAGGTTCTAATCGGACGTGTGGTTTGTGCTCTTCCTCATCATCTTCTTCTTCGACTTCTTCCTCAGCGCGCAAGTTCGCGGGGATAGTTGAGTACACGCCTTTTCTACCGGTCTTGAAGATCATCTTCTTTTTTGGTCATTCGGTACAGCTTCGACACGATCGACTGTCTTTGGTGCACTTCGCCGGTCCTTTGGTATAGTTGGATAAGAAGATGGTCGAGTACGAGCGTCCCACCACAGTCATTAATGATCTCGACGATAAATGATTCTAAGTCGTCGTCCTCCGGAACGTTTATCAGCTGCTCTAGCAGCTGCTCAGGGAGACCCTCCACATCCCTCCTTGAGAGAGCCAACGGATTCAAACCCCGGGGGTTGAAAATCACTGTTGCCGACTCAAGTTTCTCAAGGTACCTGTCGAGCTCGTGTAACGAAACCAGCAATGCGTGATGCTCCTGGATCTCATGCGATTTATCGCTGAGCAACGAGGATCTTACTTCCAGTTGCCCGATCAGTTTCTTGACAACTTTAAACGAGTACGCACACTCTGCCCGGTCGGGGTTCCCGAGTTGCGCGTTGAACGCCACAATCGACTCAGATTTGCTTCAATCGTTCTCGGATCTCCCAGCGCCGGCACACAGTAGGGACACTTGCTCCACTTTTCGGACTCACCAAAGTAGTGCAGATCGCCGTGAATCAAGCCCTCACGAAGCACATTTGTTCTCACATTTGCTTCACAAGCCAATGATCTTATTCGGGCGGTGCGTCAAAGTGCTGGATATTGGCACTAAATGTCCGATCTAAGACACCTACGCGTCCCTCAGATAGTGAAATTCGCTGTGAGACACTCCTGATGGGTGCGTCTGAAGGGTTGCTTGGCGTTGCCGTCGCTAACCCCGAGAAGACTGGCGTGACGATTCCACTAAATCCGCCAACCGCGCCAATTACGGTTCTGTTCGTTCTAACGGGTGTTGAAAGAACAATGGTCTCGGCCGTGCTCGACGGTTCAAATGACCAATTCGCCTGAAACAGCGTCTGATGTCCGTCGCCACCCGGTACTCGATTTATGCCTATGAGACTCCGGAGTGCTTCTGGCGCCGGTTGATTCGCCACAGTTACCCTGATATTCATTTGTATGACTCCAGACTCACCTCGAGGAATATTTAGTGTTGGGACCTCACCTCGAAGAATGGCTTTGCTTTGGATGAGCCTTTCCTCGTTATCGAACACCTGAGCTACACCATTCCAGTCCACAGCACCGTACGCCGTGGTATCAAAAAAAGTCGTCGGATCAGTGACACGCGTCGCTCTAGGAACTCGCACGGTGTCAGGTGTTGCTCTCAATCGCGCATTCGAATCCTCCACCATTTCGTCCACTAGTTGGTCTGCACGGTCTTCGTTTCTGACAGCGCTTCTGATGGCCCTTGCTCGAACAGCGATATCTTCCGGGGAATTCTCGCGAGTTTCGTTGCGTTGAGTCGGCCGCGGCTCGGCAACAACTCGCGGCGAGCTCGGCGATTGGTCTTCAACGGACTCGGAATCTGAAGAATCATCACTCGAAGAGTTACCAGCTTGACTTAGGCGTGTCTTCTCGACATCAGCAGCTGCCTTAACGAGTTCTGTGAGTAATTTATTTAATTCCTCTTTGCCACTTAAATCGTCAAATATGTCTGGAGTCTTCAGTACATCGAGTACCCCGTTTAGGAAAGACCCCGGTTCCGGCGCCTCGGGCGCTGCCTCGACCGATAAATTTGCTTCAGCCGCAGGTGCGCTATTGAGCGAAGGCGTCTGATTCCTTGAACCTAGGCTCACCGGCATTATTTCCGGTGCGTTGTCGGGACACGGTTCTTCGCTCCAACGCCAGAATCGCGTGGGATCGATTTCTTCGCACAAGTTACAGTCGCCCAATTGGCCAACCGCCTGAACACCGCGTGTCGGCAGTGCGATAGTTCTTCTTGCATCTTCGCACTCATCAATGCGTAACGTATCTGAAAACACCGTAATGTCCCGCAATGGGAACACAAGCTCGCTTCCATTGATTCCCACCGGCTCATTGACCACAAAGTCAAAGACGGTTCCCGTTGCATCGGGTTCTGCACCCACCAGTTCAGGTGAGAACGGGATACTTTGCAGAAACTGCCCTCGCTCATGAGGCGACATTGTTCCGACCAACACGGCGGTATAGTACTGCTTGTTATAGTTGAGATGATCAATTAGACGGCGGACGCAACAAAAGTCTTCCTGAGAAAGCAGAACAAA
>JBCCBP010000050.1:0-22159 GCA_039033995.1 Pseudomonadota bacterium
CGCCCATCAAACGATGCGCTCGTTCCATGCGAAAATCGCGGTGGGCATCATCATGCAACCAAAAAACACAGGAAACGCGAGGTCGTGTAACTGGTCGGCCGTCATTGGTAGAACCAGGCCGCTCTTTGCCAGCAGTTGATTGATGATGTAGATCGACAAATAGCCAGACAACAACACGATCGCACCCATGAACGCATAGCGGTAGGTGGTGCCGCGAACTTCGCGGATGCGTTCATCGACGATCTCGTCGGGGTAGTCTGTCAGCCCACGAATTGCCATGCGCAACAGGAATAGCGTGACACCCCAGCCGATCAGAACAGGCAGTACGAGCAGCGGATAGTCAAAATAGTTGGCCAGCGCATAAACGACAAGCAACGCGAACGACGCGACGGTCAGCGCGCGTCGCCGCGATAGCGGGCGAATAAAGTCGTAGCGTGTGTCAGACAGATCGCGCGCGGCTTTTCGCTCGACATCCTTAAGGACCTGCTCGCGAAGATGTTGTGCGTCGGGGTTGGTCATCATGAGGTCCTCCTGAGTTCAAACAGTTGTTCGCTCATCGATTGCAGCGGGTCGAGCGAAAAAATGGCTTCGATCGGTAGCTCGAACAGTTTCGAGATCTGCAGCGCCAGCACGAGACTCGGACTGTATTCGCCGCGCTCGAGATAGCCGATGGTCTGGTAGTGCACGCCAACCGCGTCCGCGACTTCCTGACGGCTTAGGCCGCGGTCTGCACGGAGTGCCGCCAAACGGTTATAGACCGGCGCTTCGTCTTTGCGTTTTGTACGAGACATGGACGAAATATAGTATTAATACTACAAAATGTCAACATAGGTATCAGTAGGGTCGAGACCCCTGTTGTTCAGTGACCGTCGTTTAGCGTTGTTTGGACTGGCTAGTGCCTTGTGTCTGCCGGCGCTGGTTACTGTTGCGCGACGGGCGCTTGCGCGATGGTTGGCCTGATCGGCTTCCCTTCGTTGACGGCGTGGCGCCAACGCTCGCTGCCTTCTTGTTGCGTTTGCGGCGTTTGGGCTTTGCGTTCCTCGCGTTTGGCTGATCAGCGCCGGCCTGGCCAGTTGTTGATTTTCCAGCAACCGGTGTTTTCTTTTTGCTGCGCTGTGCGCTTGTGGTCGCCGCGTCACCCGCTTTCTTTTTATTGCGTCGCCGCTTACGTTTGGGCTGCTCAGCCGGCGCACCGTTGGGTTGACGTCTCGGTGTCCGTTTCGCCGCCGGTTTACGTGAACGCTCCGCACGGGGTTCACGATGTGATTGTCCGTCATCGTCGGTCGCGAAGTCGTCGATGCGTTCCTGCGGCAGTGTCTTGTTCAGCAGTCTCTCGATATCCCGTAACAGTTTGCGTTCGTCCGGTGCGACCAGTGACAGCGCGTGGCCGTCCTGACCGGCGCGTGCCGTGCGCCCGATTCGGTGTACGTAGTCTTCGGCGACGTAGGGGAGGTCGTAGTTAACGACGTGCGGTAGCTTATCGATATCGAGTCCGCGCGCTGCGATGTCGGTGGCGACCATGACACGTACATCACCGGCCTTGAATTCCGCCAGCGCCCGCGTCCGCGCCCCTTGCGATTTGTTGCCGTGGATCGCGACCGCGTCGATACCGTCGTCGGACAATTGGCGCGCCAGTCGGTTGGCGCCGTGCTTGGTGCGCGTAAAAACCAACACCTGTTGCCAGTTGCCACGCCCGATCAACCAGGACAACAAGGCCCGTTTGCGCGCCTTCGGGACCGGATGCACGACCTGCGTAACGCGTTCCGCGGTCGTATTGCGCGGTGCGATTTCGATGTGTACCGGGTCGCTTAAGAAGCTGTCCGCCAGTTTCAAAATGTCCTTCGAGAATGTGGCAGAGAACAACAGGTTCTGACGTTGTGCCGGCAGCAGGCGCAGCACCTTACGAATGTCGCGGATGAACCCCATGTCCAGCATACGATCCGCCTCGTCCAGCACCAGCATCTCGACTTGATTGAGATCGATCGTGCCTTGTTGTACGTGATCGAGCAGTCGACCGGGTGTTGCCACCACGACATCGACGCCCTTGCGAAGCGCTGAGATTTGCGGGCGAATGCTAACGCCGCCGAAAATTTGTAGTGCACGCAGTGACAGGTGCTGACCATAGTCGCGCACGCTGTCGTGAACCTGAATGGCGAGCTCGCGAGTTGGGACCAGTATCAGAGCGCGGATGACCGCTTTGCCTCTTGTGGGCCGAGATTGCAGCTGTTGCAGGATGGGCAGCGTGAAACCGGCGGTTTTACCGGTTCCGGTTTGTGCGCTGGCGAGCACATCACGGCCGCCTAGCACGGCTGGAATCGCTTCGCGTTGAATCGGTGTCGCCTCGCGGTACCCCTGTTTTTCGACAGCGCGCAAAATTTCGGCCGACAGGCCGAGTTCAGTAAACAACAAAATGGTGTACTCCGAAATACTCGTCGCAATCGCAGGTGACCTGGATTGCGGCCGGCTCAGTTCGAGAGTGCAAAAGACAGCCTAGTAGGCCGTGGGAGGACGTGAGTTGCGAGCCGGTGCGACTACGTGGACCTCACTGTAGCAGAGTTTTCCCGCAAACACCGCCTTTTGCCGGCGATCTAGGCCTGCTGTACCGATACCGCCTAGCAGATTTTTGTCGATGGCTGTCAACCGATCGGTCATGACCGCGTTTTAGCTCTTGTACACAGTCTTGCAATAGTGAGGAGCACAGACATGCAACAGGAATTATGCAAAACCAGCGCGTCGAAAGCGCGGTCCTGGCGGATGGCGTTGGCCGCTGCCGGGTTGAGCGTGCTGACTGCCTGCGGTGGTGGCAGCAGCACAGAGACGGACAGCGACGACCCTGTCGCGGAAACACAGGAAGGCCTGCTTTACGTCGGCTTGACGGATGCCGAGGGTGACTTCGCGAGCTATCTGGTCGACGTATTGTCAGTACGCCTCGAGCGCGCGAATGGCACAACCGTTGAGACGTTGCCGAATGCCACTCAGGTGGATTTCGCCGAGTTAACGGAAGTCACCGAGTTTCTTAGTATCGCGACGGTGCCGGCCGGCAACTATGTCGCCGCGAGCTTACGACTCGACTTTTCTGAGTCTCAGGTGATCGTGCAAAACGAAGGCGGTGCAACGAGTGAAGCTGTCGTTATTGACCCGGAAGGCCAGGCACTTGGCGAGTACGAGGTGCGCCTTGAATTGACCAACAGCGACGTCATTCGTATCGCTCCGGGTATTCCGGCGGCATTCAGTCTGGATTTCGATCTGGACGCATCGAACACGATCGACGACACGGTATCGCCGGCGGTCGTGACGGTGGAGCCTTTCATTATCGCGACGCCGGAGCTCGAGGAAGACCGCGAACATCGCGTGCGTGGTGTGCTGGAGTCAGTCGATGAGGCTGCGTCAGCAGCGACGCTTGTCGTTCGTCCGTTCTTCAGACGTACCGGTGACTTCGGTCGCTTTACGATTAACCTCGACGACGAGACACAGTATGAAGTGGACGGCCAGGGTTATACAGGCGCAGAAGGCCTGGCGGCGCTGGCGGCACTGGATCCCCGCGATCCGGTCATCGCCAATGGTCAGATCAGTCAGCGTGAGATGGACGCCGATGTGGTTGTGGCAGGTTCCAGCGTTCCCTGGGCGGATAGCGACGTCGTCAAAGGTGTTGTCGCGGCGCGCAATGCAGATACGCTGACCATTCGCGGTGCGCGCGTGGAGCTGGAAGACGGTACTGTCGTGTTCGGTGGCGAGTACACGGTGCTGTTGGGTGAGGATACAACCGTGTCGGCGCCGGGCGTCGATAACGCGACACTGACGACGAATAGTATCTCTGTCGGTCAACGCGTCATTGCATTCGGCGAACGTAGCGACGATCAAACGATCGATGCCACTGCTGATCGGATTGTCATGCAATACAGTCAGCTGACTGGCGAGGTGGTACAAGCGTCGCCGATGGCCGTCGATGTGTTTCTGTTGAATGGTCGTCGCCCGGCCAACTTCGACTTCGCTGGCACCGGGATGTCTGCAGACCTGGATGCTGATCCCGATTTCTACGAGATCGACAACGGCAATCTCGCGTTAACCACAATCACCGATGGTGATCTGGTTCGCGTTCGCGGTCTGGTCAATGAGTTTGGTGCTGCGCCGGACGACTTCAATGCCAAGACGGTTGTGGACCTTGAGTTCGCTGCTCGCCCGGGTGAGTTGACCGTGCAGTGGCCCGTGGACGCGGCATCGGCGATGCCATTCCTGAGCACGTCACCGGATCAGCTCAACGTAGATATTTCGGAGTCGCGCGAGTTCCTGAGAATCCGCGGTGTGCCGCGTCCGTTCACCAACCCGCTCGATATGTTGACCATCGCAGCGACCGAGGATGGCTTGGGCGCCTATGCGATCAATGTACGCGGTAGCGGCACGGTGTCACTCTACCGGGAGTTCTCGGCGCTGGAGACGGCGCTCAATGAACAGCTGGCCGCTGGCGCAACATTGCAACGGATCCATGCTCGGGTTCGCTATACTGACAAGATGGATGGACTGACAAGCCCGCGCGCGAGCTTCATTTTCCAGCCAGCGGGTGAGTAGTAGCGAGACGCATGGATAACACTGCGGCACAGTTAAATCAGTTCCTGATGGATGTCGAGCGAAAAGCATTTGCGATGGCCAAGTTGTCGCTGGGTAATGCGGATGATGCGCTCGATGTTGTACAGGACAGCATGATGAAACTGGCCAAGCGGTATGCAAAGCGGTCGCCGACGGAATGGCGGCCGCTTTTCTTCCGAATTTTGAAGAACGCGATACGCGACCACTATCGCCGCCGTGCAAGTTTCACCAAACGCTTTACGTTGATGAGTGGTTTGTTTCGCAAAGACGAGGAAGTCTCCGATGTCACCGAGTGGCATCCCGGTCGCGAAACCGACCAGCCAGAGGTGCGTCAGCAACTCGATAGCGTGACAGCACAGGCCGAAGCGGCGGTAAGCGGATTGCCGGACCGACAACGAGAGGCGTTTTTATTGCGCAGCTGGGAAGGTCTTAGCGTTGCAGAGACAGCAAAGGCGATGGCGTGTAGCGAGGGCAGCGTCAAAACACATCATTCACGCGCCGTACATCGGTTGCGTGAAGTACTTGGAGAGCACTGGCCATGACAGACTATGAAGCAGACGGCGAGCGCATCGCACAGGCGATGGACACGTCAGTGTCGCCGGATATCGCCGAGCGATTGCAAGCAGCGCGCCGCGCGGCAGTTGACGTCGCCGAACAACGCCAAAGACGAGCGCCTGTCATGACCTGGTTGCCCGCAGGCGGAGCGGTAGCAGCCGGCGTACTGGCAGTTGTTCTGATGCAGGAGCAACGCATGACCCCGTTGCCGAATTTGAATGATATGGAGCTGGAGGCGGCTAACGAGCTTGAATTGCTGGACGATTTGGCAATGCTCGCCTGGCTCGAGGAGCAGTCAAGCGATGCGGGTTAGAACGATAGGCATGTTGCTGATGCTTACAGGTGGCGCATTGGCGAGCGAGTCGCTGGGCGACGACAGTTTCGATTTTTTCGATTATCTCGGCAGCATGGTCGAGCAGGAAGGCGAGTGGGTTGATCCAGTCGCTATGGATTTTGAAACCACCGCGGAAGTGGTTGATGAAGTAGATGAGTCGGTGCCTGCGGGCATCGAGGTAGGTGAAGACGATGGGTAAATTCAAGCAGCTTGGTATCGCGATCGTGTTGGCCGCTGTCGGTGCAGCAGCACATGCGACGCCGTGGACATCCTTGACAAATGAACAGCGCGAAGTGTTGGCACAATACGAGTCGAACTGGTCACAGTTGTCGGAAGAGCGTCAGCAACGTCTCGCTCGCGGCGCGGAGCGCTGGCTTGCGATGGACGATAGTCAGCGTGAGCGCATTCAGCAGCGCTATACGCGCTGGCAGGGGCTGTCCGACGAGCGTCGCACGCAGTTGCTGGAGCGGCTGCGCCAGTTTCGGGAATTGACGCCAGACCAGCGCCAACGTTTGCGTGAACGCATGCGTCGCGTGCAAAGCATGACGCCGGAGCAGCGCGACGCACTGCGTGAGCGTTTTCGTGCGCTAACACCAGAGCAGCGGGAAGCTGCACTGCAGCGGATGCGAGAGCGTGCTCGCGAACGACGTCAGCAACGGAAATAGTTTTTGGCATTAGGCGACGTAGCGTAGGATGGTCGGCGATGCATTTTCCTCGCTCGGAAAGACTCGCTCAAAAAAACGCCTCCCCAACCAAGTCACGTCGAGGTGCGTATGGAGTCTCTAGCAATAGCGATCTGTTTTGTTCGCTCGAAACCACTCGCTCGCAAAACTATTCCTGTTGCCAGCATGGTTCAACGCATCCCTTGGTGAGAAGTTCTTACATTCGTATTGCCTGATATCGGTATGCAAATCACAGGTCCGAGCTGGTCAGCGCGTGATCTTCCCCGTCAAGTCGACAGTGCATAAGTAGAGTTTCCGGCTTGATAACGGGCTTCGGCTGGCGTGCGATCGTCCAGTAGGTCATGAAGCCTTTCCTCGTTGTATTCGATCAGCCACCAGTTAGCTGCTTCGCGCACATTGTCCAGCGATACGAACAGATACTGATCCAGCAGCTCTTACCGGTACGATCGACCAAGAATGAAACAATCCTACTGGGTCATTATCTTTTCTAGCGCTCCCCCATCGTTACTGCATGGGTTGCGTTCGGTGTTCCAGTTTCTGGGCTAACTCCGAGGCAAAGTGCCAAACCGAACAGAGCAATCCATAGCCCCTTATGTGCGCCTAGTACAAGCACAGAGTCGTCGAAATGCACAAAGTCGACTCCGATGTAGGGTAGGGCCGCCAGGAAACAGAACCCAGCGCAATACTTGTAGGTTCGATACCTGACCCCGTTGATCACCCTTGCCTTTTCCATCAGAAAACACAAGATGACAGCGCAACATGCGCTGGTGAGAGCGATAACAAAAAACGACATCAAGGTCTGTGCGAACGTATCACCCAATTCAGACATTCCTAGTGAGCCTAAGAGCATATCTAACAGAAAGTAGGCGAACATACTTCCGTATGCGATGTGTATCACACCATACACATTGATCACTGCGGCGATCAAGACGACGACCAAATGACGCCGAAAACTGGCTTGTGGATGCCAAATTCGCACAAGAACGAATGCGACAACGACGGCCGTCGTACCATTCACCACTTGCCAACCAAGCCAACTATCGAAGTCTATTGGCAGAAACCAATAACTAAGAGCAGCAAGCAACGCGACTACGAAGATCGGTTTGGAATGACGAAGACGGTCGGTCAACATTTTCTTTGGGTTACGGACAGACTCGTGTTGAGTAGTCATCATTGCTTCCGCAATAATTGATAACAATACGCCCGGACCATACCACTGAAGAGGCCTTGTTTCCCGATTGACCGACTAGTGAATGCAACATGCCTCTGTTTTGTTCGCTCGAAACCACTCGCTCGCAAAACTATTCCTGTTGCCAAAAGTATTGGCACTGAGCTACGGGGCTAGCTGAGTTGTTTTTCGAACGAATCTCATTGAGTGAGAAAAATAAGTCGCCTGCCCACCACCACAATGTGAGCGGCTAAAACAACCCATAAAACAAATACAACACGTTCAGATAGAAGGTGCTGTCATTCCCAAAATTGTCATCGCCCTGGCTGATACCGATATTGATATCCAGGTCGCCGCGCTGTCCGACAGGTACCAGCATGCCAAAGCTTGCGCTGTCTACGCTGCCGAGATCACCGGCGAGTGTGTCACGAGCAAACGCGACATTGAGCGCCTTGCTGCCGCCCAGCGGTACTTCCATACCGACTGATAGCGAATCATCCAGCAACGAGGTCGCTAGGGTCAGCGTTGTCGGTGTCAATCGCTCAACGATAAATCGATTGCTGAGCGGTGAGAGATCGCGATCGTAATCAAACTGGCGATATTGGCCGTACCAGCGCCAGCGTGATTCTGTGCGGTAGCTGGTTGCCAGTCGCCACCCTTCAGCTTGCAGCGGCACAGCAAACTCGAAAGCCTGCTGGGACCGGCTGGTGCGCAACACCAGATCGATATCGCGCTCCAGGTATTGCAGCGATACGCGCCATTGTTCACCCTGATGGAACAGACCGAACATAAGATCTTTGGCATCAAAGTCGTCCGGATCGCCGGACTGTCCGCCACGTGCTTCGATGCCAACCGCACCGAAGTCATAGCGGCCACCGATCGACCACTCGCGAGTACGCAAATCTTCGGGACGTGCCGCGGCGCGCGTCGTGCCTACACTGGCTGAAAGACTGGCCGCTTCCGAAAAACTCACATCGGCGAGCGCGATCGCGGTGAAACCATCTGCGTTGTCAGCGGAGACTCCAACGCCTAGCGCATAACCACGATCGTCTTCCGCTTGGGCATGACTATTTGCCGTAGCGAGATAGAGTGCAAGGCTGAGTGGCAGCAATAGAAAGATGCGCAGCATGGAATACCTCGACAGCTATAATACGACCTGGCCCGTACGCGCATAGCTGCGCGTTTGCGGGTAGTATCGATACCAAGAATTGAAGGATAGCAAGGAAAACCTGTGCCGGAGCTGAACGTTAATAATATCAACATGGCTTATGAAACTTTCGGCAAGCCCGGAAACCCGCCGATCGTTATGATTCAGGGGCTCGGTATGCCGTTGATCGCGTGGCCGCCACCCCTGATTGAACGGCTTACCGACGCAGGTTTTTTTGTTGTGACACCCGAGAACCGGGATATCGGCAAGTCGCAGACCTTCCACGAAGCCGGCGTACCCAATCTGGCCTGGAATTGGCTGAAGGTGCGCTTCGGTATGACGCCGCGTGTGCTGTATACATTAACCGACATGGCGCAGGATGTTGCGAGCCTGATGGCGCGACTCAATATTGAGCGCGCGCACATCGTTGGCGTTTCGATGGGCGGCATGATCGGCCAGCGTCTCGCCATTGATCATGGACAGCGCTGCGCGAGCCTCACGTCGATCATGTCGACGACCGGTAACCCGCGCTTACCTCGCCCGGAGCCAGAGATCGTTCGCAAGCTGATACAGCGGCCGAAATCTGACGATGTCGAGGATCGTTTGGCGCACAGCTTGTCGATGATGCGATTGATTTGCAGCCCGGGTTTCGACGTGGACTTTGATTTTCTCGAACAACGGCTGCGGGCGATGTATGCCCGCGGCATGACGCGCGGTGGCGTTGCCCGTCAGATGATGGCGATTGCAGCCGATGGTAATCGTGTGCAGGCGCTGCGTAAGGTTTCCGTTCCGACGCTGGTGATCCACGGCAAAGCGGATCGTCTGGTGCCGGTCGCCGCCGGGGTCGATACGGCAGAGGCCATTCCCGACGCCCGACTCGAATTGATCGACGGCATGGGTCACGACCTCCCGCCCGGCCTGCATGAACCCCTCGCGAATCTGATCATCGATCATGCACGTTCGGTTGACGCCGACGCCGTGTCTGCGTAGTTCCGAGCTGGTAGATGGCACTCGATTTCGATAGCGCACGCATTCCAAACCCGTCGTTGACCGACGACCATGTGGCCTGGCGCGAGCAACTGCGGCGTTTCATCGATCAGGAAATCACGCCGTTTGCCGAGGCCTGGGATGAGGCCGGCGATATTCCAGCCGAGCTGTGGAAAAAGGCGGCCGAGATCGGTCTGCTCGGGCTCGGCTACCCGGAACGTTTCGGTGGCACACTCGAAGGCACGGACATCTGGTGGCATAACATCGTTAACGAAGAGTTAGCGCGCGTCGGTGTTGGCGGTGTCGCGGCGACGCTGATGGTTCACAACATTGGCTTACCGCCGGTCGTGAACTTCGCAAGGCCAGAGATCGCTGAGCGCGTAGCCCCTGCGGTCATCGCCGGCGATGCGCATATCTCGCTCGCGATTACCGAGCCGAGCGGGGGGTCCGATGTCGCGCAACTAAAAACGACCGCGGTCCGCGACGGTGATCATTATCGCGTTAACGGTAGCAAGACTCTGATCACGGGCGGCATGCGCGCGGACTGGCTCAGCGCGGCCGTGCGCACCGGTGGCGACGGTCGTGGCGGCGTATCGATGTTGCTGATCGACGCACATGCCGACGGTGTGTCGCGAACGGCGCTCGACAAAAAGCAGGGTTGGTGGGCATCGGATACCGCGACGCTATATTTCGATGACGTGCGCGTGCCGGTCACGCAATTGATTGGCGAAGAGAACCGGGGCTTCCGCGTCATCATGCATAACTTCAACAGCGAGCGACTCGCGATGAGCGTTGGCATGGAGGCGATGGCGCGCGTCTGTCTCGAAGAGGCAGTGACCTGGGCACGCGAACGCGAGACTTTTGGCCAACGGCTGGCCGATCATCAGGTGATTCGCCACAAAATCGCGATGATGAAGCAGCGGATCAATGCGACGCAAGGCTATCTGCAGTGGGTGACGCGCGCGGTGGCTGACAGCAGCGTCGATGCTGGCGATATGGCATTACTGAAAGTGCAGAGCAGCGAGACGGTGGAATTCTGCGCCAGAGAGGCGATGCAAATTCTGGGTGGCGCCGGCTACCTGCGTGGCCATCGCGTCGAACGTATTTATCGGGAAGTGCGCGTCAATGCGATCGGTGGCGGTTCCGAGGAAATCATGCGAGATCTCGCCGCACGCCAGTACCGTTTGTAGGAGGGGAGAATTATGCGGCTGACGGAAGAACACGAGTCGATTCGACGCCTTGCGTCGCAATTTGTCGAGAAAGAAATCGATCCGTACGCGGACGAGTGGGAGCGTGCCGGCGTCTTTCCAGCCCACGAATTGTTTCAAAAAATGGGCGCGCTGGGTTTACTTGGCATCAGCAAGCCGGAGACCTACGGCGGTCTCGGTCTCGACTACAGTTATCAGATCGTGTTCTCCGAAGAGATGGGCAAAACGCGTGCAGCGGGTGTCGCGATGGCAATCGGCGTACAAACCGACATGGCGACGCCGGCGCTGGCCAAGTTCGGCAGCGACAGTCTGCGTGATGAGTTTCTCGCTCCCGCGATTAGCGGTGAGCAGGTCTGTTCCATCGCGGTCAGTGAAACAACCGCCGGTTCCGATGTTGCCGCGATTCGTACGACGGCACGCAAGGATGGCGATGATCTCGTGATCAATGGCAGCAAGATGTGGATCACCAGTTCCACGCAAGCCGATTTTCTTTGTTTGCTGGCGAATACGTCAGAAGGTGCGCCACACAAGAACAAGTCGCTGATCATCGTGCCTACCAAGACCAAAGGCGTCAGCTTTTCCGAGCGTCTCGACAAGCTTGGCATGCGCGATTCCGATACAGCGCAGGTGTTCCTGGAGGATGTTCGAGTACCGCAGCGGCATATCATTGGTCAGGAAGGCAAGGGCTTTACCTATCAGATGATGCAATTCCAGGAAGAGCGTTTGTTTGCCGGTGCCGGCAATCTGAAGTCCATGGAGGCCTGTATTCAGGCGACGATCGACTACACGCGTCAACGGCAGGCCTTCGGTCAATCGATTCTCGACAATCAAGTCGTGCACTTCCGACTCGCCGAATTGCAAACCGAAGTGGCTGCACTGCGCGCGTTAGTCTTTGAGGCGGTCGAAGAATACATCCACGGCGAGGACGTGACGTTGAAAGCGTCCATGATCAAGCTCAAGGGCGGTCGTTTATTGCGCGAAGTGACCGATAGCTGCCTGCAGTACTGGGGCGGCATGGGATACATGTGGGACAACCCGGTGGCACGCGCCTATCGTGACGGCCGGCTGTCCAGTATCGGCGGTGGTGCGGACGAAGTGATGCTCGGCATCATTTGTAAACACATGGGCACGCTGCCCGCGCGCTAATTCTGTCTCAGGTCGTCTCGGCAGTCTGCGGGGCCGTTGCGGTCATTCGGGTCCAGAGCCATTTCAGGCCGCGACGTGCATCGTCGGCTATCAGTAGATTCACAGGAATCAATAGCAGCGTGATGAACGTCGCGAACAAAATGCCATAGGCCAGCGATATACCCATCGGAATCAGGAACTGTGCCGTCGTTGCTTTGACCATCAGCATCGGCAGCAGACCGAGGAAGGTAGTTATCGACGTCAGCATGACTGGTCTGAAGCGAGCCGCGCCAGCCGTTGTTATGGCTTCGAATAACGGTTTGCCCTCGCGCAGTTTGCGATTGATGTAATCGACGAGCACCAGACTATCGTTGACGACAACACCAATCAGTGCCATCAGGCCGAGGATACTCAGGATTGAAATCGAGAAGCCCATCAGCCAGTGGCCCATAATGGCACCGATAATGCCGAAAGGTATGACGGACATTACCAGCAAGGGTTGTGTATAAGAACGCAGCGGCATCGCAAGCAGACAGTAAATCAGAAACAACACGACCGGCAGCGCGCCGGTCAGGCTGCCGAACGCTTCGCGCTGTTCACGCGCTTCGCCTTCGAGCTGGTAGTCGATTCCCGGATAGCGCGTCAGCAGGTTGTCGATGAACGTGGCTAGCCCGGCCTGAATCAGCGTCATATTGGCAAGGCCTTTATCCACTTCAGCATTGACATTTAACACGCGGTAACCGTCGATACGCGTGATTTGTGATGGCCCCTTGCTGGGGGTCAATGTGGCGACATTGGCAAGCGGTACCGAATCGCCGCTCGGTGTCACGATGAAAAGGTCCGATAGCGTATCGATGGTGGAGCGTTCGTCCTTCGACAGACGCACGATCACGCGGACATCGTCGCGACCGCGTTGCACACGTTGCGCCTCGAAACCGCGGAAGGCCTGCGAGACCTGACCGACGACATCGGCTCGCGTCAGTCCGAGCACATAGCCTTGCTGGGTCAGATCAATCCGCAGTTCTTCTTTACCATCACTGAGCGAATCGCTGACTTCATACACGCCTTCGTAGGTCGCCAGGTGTGCCTTCAGCTCATCGCCGACGCTTTGCAGCTGTTCCAGCGATTGGCCACTAAACTGTACATCGATCGGTGAGCCACCGCGGAACCACGATGAGCGGAAATTCAGTGTTTCAGCGCCTGGAATGACACCAACGCGCTTGCGCCACTCGTTGGTGAATTCGAGGCTCGTCAGTTTCCCAGCGCGCTCCTCGGCGGGCGCCAGTTCCACGCGCAAGCTACCGAGATGCGTGCCAGTGTCGCGTCGCGTCGAACCGGTCGATGCGAGCATGTTCAATACGACGTCCTGGCCGAGTTCGCGGTTGTATTCTTCGCGTAGGTCTTCGGCGATGCCGAGCATACGTTGCATGTGTCGGTCGGTGACACTGAACGGCGTGCCAACCGGCATGACGATTTCCGCGCTGACGGTCTCAGACGGTACGCTCGGGAAAAAGATGAACCGTGTACGGCCGCTTTCGACCATCGCAATCATGATCATCAGTACGCCAAAGAACGCGCAGAACGTGGCGTAGCGATAACGCAAGGCGAAGTCGAGTGCCGGTTTATAAAACTTGAGAATCGCCGCTTCGAAACCGTCAGCGAATTTTTTCTGCCAGCGCTGGAAATTATTACCACTCTTGCTGACACCGCGGATGCGGATGTGTTTCAAATGCGCCGGCAAGATCAGCTTTGACTCGATCAACGAGAAAACAAACACCGGCAGTACGACGAGCGAGATAGCACCGAGAATGTCGCCGCGACGGCCCTCGATAAACAACAGCGGCACAAACGCGATCATGGTTGTGAGAATGCCGAACGTCACGGGCCCGGCCACTTCACGAGTGCCCTCGATCGCCGCGGTCAGACCGTCTTTGTTGTCTTTCAGGTGGGTGTAGACGTTTTCGCCAGTGACAATCGCATCGTCGACAACAAGACCCAGCACGAGAATAAAGCCAAACAAGCTCATCAGGTTCATGCTGATGTCGAAAATCGCCATCACGGCGAACGCGCCAAAGAAGCTGATCGGGATACCCGCGAAGACCCATAATGCGATGGCCGGCCGCAGAAACAGGGTCAGCAGTAAGATGACGAGCATTCCGCCTTGCCACGCGCTGTCAAACAGGATGGCCATACGATCTTTCAACACCTGAGAGTCGTCATCCCAGAACGTGATGTTCATACCAACGGGTAGCGACGCCTGCTTCTGCTCAACGTAGGCCTTGACCGTCTCGGCGACATCGATAGCACTTTGCTTGCCAACGCGGGCGACATTGATAAATGCAGCACCCGTGCCGTTGAAGCGCACTTTGACGGCGTCCTCTTCGAAGCCGTCGTTAACGCGTGCGATATCCGCGATGCGAATAATCGTACCGTCAGGATTCGTTTTGACGATGATGTCTTCGAACTCGGATTGCCGATAGGCCTGCCCCTTGGAGCGTAGCAATACATCGCCGCCGGCGCTGCGGACGTTGCCGGCCGACAAGTCGAGCGAGCTCTGGTTGATCGCCTGCGCGACATCGGCCAGTGTCAGATTGTTATCCCGCAAGCGGTCCTGCGACACTTCCACCGCAACCTCGTAGCGGCGAACCGAGTTCAGGCTGACCTGCGAGATGTTCTCGAATTTTAATAGGTCCTCACGAATCTGTTCGGCAACAGCGCGTAATTCGTCCTCCTCGACATCCGCCGCGAGGACCACGTCGATGACAGAAAAAGACCGGGTCTGCAGCGCAATCACCGGCCGTTCGGCTTCCGCGGGGAGTCCGTTAATGGCATCCACGCGACTCTTGATGTCGCCGAGCAGCTCGCGCGGGTCATAGCCGCGCTCGACTTCAACCGCGACCGATGTGGAGCCTTCCACCGAGCGCGAGGTCAGTCGCTCGATACCCTCCAGGTCCTGAACCGCTTCTTCGATACGTGTCGCAATGCCGAGTTCGACGTCCTCTGGCGTCGCACCACGCAGCGGCACCTGAATGGTCACGACCTGCGGGTCCGATGGGGGGAACACCTCGAACGTGACGTATCGCGTGACACTGTAATACCCGCCGATCAGAATGATCATCATCAGCAGATTGGCTGCGATCGAGTTGCGTGCGAACCAGGCGATCATGGTGTGGGTGCGCTCGCTGTGGTTGTGCCGCTCGCAATGGCTTTTTGCGAACGGTCGCGCCGGTCTGCATCGGCTGCACCCGATATCGTGACACGCGTGCCAGTTGAAACCTGGCCGAGTGGCGTCGTGACGAGCTGCTCACCCGCCGTGATGCCGCCGGCGACTATGCTCTCGACATCGTTTTGCCAGCTCACTGAAATCCGCCGGCGATCGAGTACGCCATCCTCGACGACATAGACAAAGGTACCCTGATAGATGTTCTCGTTGGGTACGATCAGCGCGTCTTCGATGGTCTTGCCGGTGACTAGTGCAGTCACATACTGGCCGATTTTCAGTGGGGTGGCGCCGTCTGCGCTCTTGCGGAATGGTTCGTCGATTTGAGCCGCCACGAACAACTGCCTGGCTGTGGGATCAATCGCGCCTTCGGTGCGCACCACTTTTCCCTGCCATTGTCCGCCCTGACCGAGGTCCGATGCGAAACGTACGATCGCACCATCGGTGGCGTTCGTGTCGTAGCGGAATTGTTCGGGCAGATCGATGAAACTGAGGTCTGAATTTCGCAGCGGCAAACGAACTTCGACGATGTCGGTCGCGTAGACTTCCCCGAGCGTGGTGTTGGCGTTAACAACCTGCCCAAGATCAACGGTTTGCCGCAGCACCCGCCCGGCAAATGGCGCACGGATCGCGGTGCGCTCTACACTCAACCTCGCTTTGGTGACGGCTGCCTCGGCTGATGCGAGGCGCGCTCGCGCCGCTTGCAGCTGCGGTTCGCGAAGCACCAGTGCTGGTGGCTCGCCGCTATTACCCAGGCGCTCCCAGTCGCGCAAGGCCTGTTCACTTCGCGCCTCGGCTTCGACCAGTGCCTGGCGCGCCTCCAGCATCGAGGCCTCGGCGATCTTGACGTCCGCCTTGAAATCGCGATCGTCGATCTGGATCAGGATATCGCCGGCCTCAAAAAACCCGCCGTCGCGGAACGCTGGATTGATCGCGACGATCTGTCCGGGTACCTGACTGACTAACATACTCTGCGTACGCGGTTGTACGGTGCCATAGCTCTGCAGCATCACCGTGTAGTCTTTTGGTGCCAGGGTCATCGCTTGCACGACCAGCCTTGGTGGGGGTCGTTCGCGTGAAGGCTGTTCGGGCGGTTGCAAGACCAGAAACGCAGCGAAACCGCCCAGCACCGCTAGCAACACGGCTGGTGCCAGAAACTTCGCCGCAGATTGCGTTGTATTGCTCATAGTTTCGCATCCATATGATCACTGCCGTTATAGGCACCGCCCAGTGCTTCGAATAAATCCACTCGGTTCTGCAAACGTTGGTTCCTGAGGTCGACCATCGTCGCTCTTGCATCGAAGGCACGCCGTTGAGACTCGAGTACAGTGGCATAGTTCACGAGCCCGCTCTGGTATTGTTCGAGCGAAAGCCGCAATGCGGATTCAGCATCGACCAAACCTTGTTGTGCTGCACCGATTCGCAGAGCCAACGCATCGTGTTGGCTGATGGCGTTTTCCACTTCGGCGAACGCCTGATTGGCTGCTTCGAGATACAGATATTCTAGCTCACGCATCCGCGCACGCGCGCGGTCGGTGTTGGCCCGCAGGCGTCCTGCTTCCCAGACGGGCTGGATGACCGTGCCGATCAATGTCCAGCCGAGTGGCGTGCCGTCAAACACATCGGGAAACAGGTCAGCACTGTCACTGCTGCCAGCCCGCAGCGTGATGCTCGGAAAGCGTTGCTTGTGTGCGACGGCGAGATCCGCATTAGCAGCCAGCAGATTCAGCCACGCCTGTTGTAGGTCCGCGCGTCGTGTCACCAGCGTCGCCGGTAGTCCGAGCTGTGGTCGCTGGTCAACATCGCGTAACGTCGGTGTCGCCTCGACGGGTGTGCCCGGATAGTTGGCGCGTAGCAGTTGATACGTCGCCTCCGTCTCGGCGACGATCTGTTCGCTCGCCGCCAGATTGTTTTCGGCATTCGCAAGCGTATTACGTGCCAGGTAGAGATCCAGCGCTTCATTGATCCCGCTGCGATACCCGGACTCGACGATCTCCAGGCTGTCCTTCGCGTTTGCCACTCGCAGTGCGGCGACCTCCACCTGCGCGCGGGCGGCAGCCAGCGCGAACCAGTTGCGGGCCACGCTCGCGACGAGCCTTCGCCGCTGGTCAAGGTAGGCAGCTTCGGCTGCCGCATAGGTCAGCGCGGCGCTGCGGTTCGCCGCGGAAAGCTCTCGCCAGATGTCCGCTTGCCAAACGATATCCAGGCCCAGTCCGAATACGTCGATCGGCTCACCACCGGCGCTGCCGCCGAAGTTGTTGTTCTGAGGTCCGGCGCCGATCCGCCGACGACTGCTGTCCAGTGTCAGTGAAACGGCGGGTAGGGAGGCGGCGCGGGTGGTCTTTAACGTAAACCACGCTTGTTCCATCCGTGCGGCGGCTTGCGCCAACGCATAGTTATTGCTCAGGGCCTGTCCGATTGTGGCTTCCAGCTCAGCGTCGCCGAGCGTCGTCAACCATGCTTCAGAGACCTCGCCGGTAGCATCCGAATCGACGGCACGCACCCATCGCGTCTCGCCATTTGCGGCGCGCAGCGACTCCGGCACGGGCGAGACGCACGCGCCGGTAACGAGCGCGCACAGCATCGCACAGATTTTGAGGCTAATCTGACGCATGAGCTGCTCACGTTAACACTGACAATGCGTGTCCATCGCCTAAACGTCAGTGTTGTCTAGGAATTGACAGAAAATAATACTAGACAAAGAGATATTTTTCTAGACAAGAAGTCCGTTCTTGACAAAAATTTAGACAAATCTATAGCGAAAAGGCCACGTAGGGCATGTTCAATGCTTCGGCAGCCGCATTGTGCGTGATGTTGCCCGCGTGCACGTTGACGCCGTTGACGAAGTGCGGGTCGTTGGCTACGGCATCGAGGCCACCGTCGACCAGCCGCTGTATGTAAGGGATCGTGGCGTTGGTCAGCGCGAACGTCGATGTCCTGGCGACCCCGCCCGGCATGTTGGCCACACAGTAGTGGACGATGTCGTCAACGACGTAGGTGGGCTCATCATGAGTCGTTGGTCGACTGGTTTCGAAGCAACCACCCTGATCGATCGATACGTCCACGAGTACCGCGCCTTTCTTCATCATCGACAGCATATCGCGAGTCACGAGTTTAGGCGCCGCCGCGCCAGGGATCAGGACCGTACCAATAATCAGATCCGCGTCGGCGATGGCCGCGCAGATGGCATTGTGACTCGAATAGCGGAGCGCCGTTTGTGTGCCGTAATGGCGATCGAGTTCCTCGAGGCGCTGCACCGACTTCTCGAACAGCGTCACGTCCGCGCGCGCACCCAACGCCATCTGTAACGCATTGGTGCCCGCGATACCACCACCGAGAATGACCACTTTAGCCGCGCCGACGCCCGGCACGCCGGACAGCAACAAGCCGCGGCCACCGGCCGCCGACTCGAGCAAATGCGTACCAACCTGCACCGACATGCGTCCTGCTACCTGACTCATCGGTTTGAGTAACGGCAGACCGCCGATGGGTGCTGTGACTGTCTCGTACGCGATGGCGGTGCAGCCGGATTCACATAATGCTTCGGCTTGCGGTTTATCAGCGGCGAGATGCAGGTAGGTGAATAGAGTGTGGTGTTTGGTGAGCTTCTGACACTCGACCAACTGTGGCTCCTTGACCTTGATGATCAACTCCGCCTCTGCGAATACCGCATCAGCATCGGCGACCACGGTCGCCCCGGCTGCTTCGAATTGTGCGTCTGAGATATCGACACCCAAACCCGCGCCCGCCTGGACGAAGACGGTATGGCCCGCCCGTGTGAGGTCAGCAACGCCATCATGCGTCATACCGACGCGACGTTCCTGCACTTTGATTTCTGTCGGAATTCCTACCCGCATGTTCCGTCACCCCGCCATCTTGAGAGCGCAAATTATCGCATGTGTTTGTGCGCCAGTCGTCTGTTTCGCGATGCGTTGGTGAAGTTTTTTCAAGGCTTGCCGCCAACGTTCAGACGGTAGCAATTCAGGGCTGCTCAAAATGGCAACACTCTATTCTGGCGGCGTTTGGCGTCGTTATGTCGCACTCTTGTGCTTCGCGCTCACCGCCTGCGGCGGCGGTGGTAGCGATGGTGCGATCCCACCCGTCGATAGCTCGTCGGATCCGGATCTCGATATCGCCGTGCTGGCCTACAGCGCCGACTATCGGGTACCGGAAGGCTTCTATCAGGAGCCGGATCGATACCCCGACCGCAGCGTCTTTACATTCCACGTCAAACAAAGCGATGTCGGCGTCATGCCCACAGTCGATCACGAACTGTGTACGGATGACTTTGCGCTCGCGCTCGACTGGTCGGCGCAAAGTGCCGCCGCGCGCCAGTTCGATACCGCGTTCAGCGCGAGCAGCCAGAGCGACTGGTTTTTTGAGTTCGAACGCGTTGCCAACGATGCCGCCGGTAGCATCGTGATCAATCGCGTGTTTCGTTGCGCGGTTCTCGACCGCGAGGGCTTGGATGGCACGGCCTTCGCCGGTCAGGTCAACAAGCAGCCATTGATGGCGGACGACCTCAAGTTTCTCAGTGAGTATTTCTGGCAGTTCAGCATCTACAACAACGCGCTTCATGCCGTTATCACGAGTGCGCCCGCGACGGTGGCCGACGGCTTGGCGCATGATCTTGTGCGCGCTGAGGTGCGCGTCGGCGAAGGAAGTCAGTCCGGATGTGACCGCGTCGAGCTGTGGCGCTGGCGCTATATCGTCGATAGCGACACGGGCACGCTAACCGCCGAGCAGCAGTTTCAGCGCGCGTTCGATGCACGCCAACTCAACGGTAGCGTATCGCTTTGCGACTAAAAAAGGCCGGCGCCCGGGGAGTGGGCAACCGGCCAGAGTCGCTTGCGATTAGCTGGGTAGCTGTTACTGCACCGCTACTGGTGCCTGACCGCGACGGCTTTTTTTCCACCAGCCTTCGTCCAGCTCAACGGTTGCGGTAGCGCCCGCCTGATCCACCGTGCACAACGCCCGATAACGGGTTGATTTAGCGTCGGTCGGTGTCTTGTGACGTACCGTCAGCCAAAAGCGCGTTTGCTCATCGTTGCTCGCGATCGATACGCGATTGATGCGTGCATCACCTTGATCCAGCTCTGCGCGTAAGGCGGTCTCACAGGCATCCTGCAGCTGCACATTGCTGCCGGCGTTGGCTGGTGCGGCGAAGCCCGTAGCCAGTGCAGCGCTCGCGATAATGGCGGCGATTGTCGACTTGGTCATTGTCTGCTCCTTCTCGACGCTGTGGGGGAAAAGAGGGGGGTTTGCGTCGAGTTGAATAGCAGCTTATTCTTGCGAAAACGCATCAGCAACGACAAAAAAGCAAGCAGGAAATGCAAAAATGCATAATTTCGATTGGGATGACGTGCGGATCTTTCTGGCCATCGTTGAGCACGGTTCGCTCAGTGCGGCGGCCGAGTCACTGGATATCAACCAAAGCACCGTGAGCCGGCGCGTCACGGCGCTCGAAGATTCACTCGACGTCGCCCTGTTTGAGCGTAATCGCGGGTCGCGCTGGGCGGTCACAGCGGCGGGTGAGCAGATGCTGGCCGCCGCTGAATTGATGAACGATAGTGCCAATATGATTGTGCGTGAAGTCGTGCGCAACAGTACTGAGGTGCGTGGCCACGTGTCGGTGACCTTTGCTGACGTCGGTGCACGCTATCTGGCGGTGCCGGCACTCGCGAGCCTCGCCAATAAATATCCGGAGCTACGGCTCACAATGAATGTCAGCAACGACTTGCTCGATTTATCGTCGCGCGAGGCGGACGTGGCGCTCCGGATTGCCGACGATGTACCACAGGATATGCTGGCAACGCGCATCTGCACGGTCTCCATCGGTATTTATGGCACGCGCGACTGGTACGAACGCTACAAGACGGGTGAACGTCGGTTGCCGATGATCACGTGGATCAAGGATGGCGATTTTGGCGGTTTGATTAGTGATATGCAGAACGAGTGGGATGTCCGCTATCGCTCCAACAATACACAGGCGATGCTGGAGTTCGCGCGGGCGGGGCTCGGCGTTGCCCCATTGAGTTGCTACGAAGCCGGCGGTCTGCCCGAGCTGCATCGCTTCGAGATGTTTCCGCTGATTCCTGGTCCTGGCCTTTGGGTGCTATCACATAGTGATCTACGCACCACCGCGCGGGTTCGACTCGTGCGCGATGCGCTGGTCGAAGAATTGATGAAGGAAAAGCCGCGTATCGAAATTATGTCGACCGACAGCTAACCCCGATTCACAGTGTGACGGTTTGTGACAGAGTGCTTGTCGGGATTCACGAGCCGCTATAGTCGTTGCGCTCAGGGCAGCGGTGCCTCGCTGCGCACTGATCAGGTTGTCACGAACACCACGTGTGCTTTGAAGGGTATTCGAAGCATGGGCGAGAGCCTGCGCTTCGAATTTTCTAACGCCAACGACCGCTGACCTTGGCGACCGCCCCCCGCGCTGCACGCCATTCCGCATAGACAATGACGAATGCCACGCTACACAGCACCATGGCGATGAGCGGGATATGTTCGCGCCATGGGTCGGCCCGTCCCGTGATCCCGAACAACAACAAGAACGACAACTCGCCGACCACCATCATCAAAGCAAGCAGCACGAAAGCGAGTAGCATCCATTGTGGTGTTGCCCGCCACCAGGCCGATAGTCCCGGTCGCCACGCAGTGCGTCGACGCAGACGATACAAGCTGTAAGCGATGACGCCGATCGCAACAACGCTAACTGCCAATTGGAAATCCAGCCACGGCGCCAAATCCGGTGCGGCTTCCACACCCGCCATGAACACGACCATCATCGTGACCTGACAGGTCAGGATACAAAATCCAAGCAAGGTCAGTGTGGCGGGAACAAGCTGATTCGGCATGGGTCTGGCGTTGGTAGTCGTGAATGGCGAGTGTACCCGAATGTGTTGCTGTGTCGACGCGTCGCCGGCCGCTGAAGACGATCAACAAACCTGTTATCGTCGATAAAAATCGCCGTTCGTGCGGCGGAATATTGATTTGGGGGAAAGGTCCATGGCGGGCAGTTTGTTTTTGTTACTGGACGATATCGCGACCGTACTCGACGACGTCGCCGCCATGACCAAAGTCGCGGCCAAGAAGACGGCGGGTGTCCTCGGTGATGACCTCGCATTAAATGCACAGCA
>JBCCBP010000051.1:0-21864 GCA_039033995.1 Pseudomonadota bacterium
CGGGATACTTTGCAGAAACTGCCCTCGCTCATGAGGCGACATTGTTCCGACCAACACGGCGGTATAGTACTGCTTGTTATAGTTGAGATGATCAATTAGACGGCGGACGCAACAAAAGTCTTCCTGAGAAAGCAGAACAAATGGTGCGTTTGGCAGGTCGGTAGTCTCAAATGGCCCATACGTTAGCACTTCCCCCGCCACGGCCCGAGATCCGTCGCCGCTTCTACTCTCGCTTTCCGAGGGCACCAAGTCGACTTGTCGCCCAAACACTGACCAAGTCACGCCTTGTACTTCAGTTTGCAACTCTAATCTCGAAATTCTTGGCTCAGGCTGATCATCTGGTCGAAAGGTCACTAACTCTAAGCCTACGATATCCGTCCAGGCGACTAATCGTGCAGGTAACACTCGGAACCGATACGTCGAGCCGGGGTTGAGTAACGGAGGTGGCTCCTCTCCTCTTCTTACAATTTCTGGCGGCTCCGGTGGGTTCTGGACAAGCAATTCAATTTTCTCTCCTGAAGCTGTTACCAAATTGACTCTTGGTACAGACTGAAAATTGGATAGCACATTGAGTACTAGAATGGACTCTTCAACCAGAAGGCTCTCGGCGAAACTTCCGGTCCTCCTAACGTGGACCGCGTCGCGAATGCACAGTCCGCGCTCAAGTGCATCAAAGCACTCGATAAGATCCTTATCAATCAGATTTGGAATGATCTGCTGACGTCTAGCATAGAGCTCCCGAGGCGATACAATGATTGTAGAGGCGGATGGATCCGGCGACGGGTCGGAATCAGTCGGCGAGAGATACTCAAAACACCGTGTGCCAAATACCACGACTAAAGCATCTCGGGCCCGAATGAATCGCGTCCGAATTTCATACCGCTGTAGCACCTCGTGGTAAAGAACATTCAACATGTGGCAATGGTTATGATTTCGGATAACACGCGTTTGAGCAAAATCGTATTCATTCTGCGTTGCGTCTTTTACAACCGTGCCATAGCGTGACCTTACGGCGCTGGCTGCTTGTACAACTGAGTCTTGCAATCGGTCAACGCCTTGTACCGCTATATTCCGTCTCCCGCGAGTGCTGTTGCTCGCATATCCTCCACTATGGCTGTTGGTGAACGAGAACATCCCGAAGTTACCGCCCAGAACGCCTGCCGTACCTCCTTGGAGACTGTTCCCCGATTGCCACTCGTTAATTGTCGCGTTCAGTACGTCCTCAATCTGACGATCGCGATTAAGTTGATGCGAGAGACTTTCACCTACTTGACTCGATTCGCCTAACGACCCGCTATCGTCACGGCTCCAATTAACGACTGCTATTCTGGTTTGTTCACATGGTGCAAGCGAAACGCTGTGAACTGGCTCGCCAAGTACCTGATCGATTGGTGTCCAAATGGTCTCGTAGTCTATGATCGATGCGGACAAGAGCTGTGTTGGGACCCTTAAGTCGCCTACCAGACTACCAATTAGTTCTTCTCGAAATGGCGTTGGCTTCGTAACGATTTCCGAGAACCGAAACCGTCGTGCAGGTGCTCTGTTAGGTATAAGAGGTTCGCACTTCAGTGAAGCGAGATTCGCGGAGCGTTCGTAATGGTCGATATCCCTTCGGAACCCTATTTCGACCGGCAACTCGTCGACATCAAATGCGGCCTCCGGTAGCGGAACAACCAATGGAGGTATTACCTCCGGGTAGGCCTCGCCATCCGCGGTGACTAATTCCGAAATATCGATTGCTTCAGATGGATCTATCCCAGCCAAGCGAAGCAGTAATTTGGGTCGAACCGAACTAGGAAAACGAGCCGAAACTAATCCTCCGTCTCCTGATTGAAGGGTAGCGACCGGCCGACCGTCGGAATCAGTAATCAGAACTGCTCGCCGGCTAACTAAGCTTCCCGTCTTATCGAAAAGAACCGCTCGAAACAAATGTCCAGCCATTAGCTCGCCTCCATGTCGCTATAAGCGGGTACTGTTCTTTCGGTCTTATCTATCTCACGCCGTTGTGTCCGCTACTCCGTCAAATAATGCCCGTGACGCGCCGCTTACTTTTTTGCGGCTTGATGGGAGGCTCGGCTTAATTGAGCCCCGGAAGTGCACTTGGCGCGTGAGCCGGAGAAGATTCTCGAGACTAGAGTCAAGCGATGCGACTGACCCAAATCTCTTGGAGGCAGGCCGAATGAGTCCGGCACGGTCTAGTTTCCGAGAAGCCACGCTGAAACTGTGCGGAAAAAACGGAACGCTACCCATACGCCGAAATCGGCCAGATCTATCCCGAATATGATTATTGCTGTGTGTCCCTTGTCAGAGTCTGGATTGGGAGAACAATACTGGGCGCCGGCGTCTTATCAAAATTGGGCCGCAAGTTCCGCTTAATTGGCAGATGGCGACCCGAAATGCGGACAATTCTTGGTATCGGGAGACGGTAGAAAGTCCGTTCCGGACAAACCATGCTTCCGTACGCATGGAGTGGCCGACGTTCTATCGAGATATGGTGGGCCCGCCAGGGCGAGCTTGCGAGCGCCGCGAGCGCTTAGCGAGTGGCAGGAATAGTCCTGGTGTGGTTGGACTGTCGCTGCGTAGGAGGGCGCGCCTACGCAAACGACTCAAATAAGATTGGTGGGCCCGCCAGGACTCGAACCTGGGACCAAGGGATTATGAGTCCCCTGCTCTAACCAACTGAGCTACAGGCCCACGCTATCGAGCGGGGATTCTATCAGCATTGCAGGAGCTCTTTAAGCGTCGGGAAGGTGTGCAAGGTCGCGACCGGGGTTAGCGATCGTTCGTCGTCATCGCGATGGTAGCCGTAGCCCGTCCAGACGAAATCAATGCCAGCCGCCTCCGCCGCGCCCGCGTCGGCACGCGAGTCACCGATCATCAGGCATTGTTCCGCCGACATTGCTAGTTGATCACACGCGTGTCGCAGCGGCGCCGGGTCGGGTTTCTTGTGGGGCAGGGTGTCGCCGCCGATCACCAGCGGAAAAAAGCGATCGATGCCGCGGAGCTTGAGCAACGCTTCGGCTAGTGCGGTCGGCTTGTTGGTGACGATCGCCATTTGCCAGCCGCGGCGATCCAGATCGGCCAATGTCTGTTCGACACCCGGGTAACACTGGCTATGTCGGCCATTGGCATCGGCGTAGTGCTGCAGGAACACCTGGGTCAGGCGGTCGTGCCATTGCTCGTCAATATCCAGTGCTCGGCTGGCCCGGTCGATCAACACGGGTACGCCGCCCCCGATCCAGTTGCGACATTGAGTCTCCGTCGCGCCAGGCAATTCGAGCGCGTGCAGCGCCTGATTCAGCGCGACAGCAATGTCCATCGCGCTGTCGACCAGCGTGCCGTCCAGATCAAACAGCAGATGAGTCTTTGATCTTATTGAAAAAGTCATCGAATGGTATGTTGTATCCAAAATATTGATTGACAGAAAAGAAATATTAAAAGTAGTATATTTACTACGATAAATAACCGAGAAACTACAATGACTTCCAGATTCCAATCTTACTTGAGCCGACTGTTTCGCCAACCCATGGTCGACTACTTTCAAACACCCGCGCGCCGCCGCGCTGTCGCAGCCAGCGTTATTATCTGGCAAGCGCTGGTGGTTTACCTGCTCACTTTGATCCCGAAAGACATTGTTTGGCCAACGCTCGCTGCGGGCGTCGTCATGGTTTACCTGCTCGGTATGCTGAATATGGCCACCCGCGGTATTTTTGAGCTGTCCGACGAGCATCTCGATGAGTTTCAGGTCGCGCTGCGGGACGGCGCCTATCGCCGGTCTTACTATTTCGCGCTGATCTGGTTGTTGCTGGTGGCGCCATTGGTCGGCTTTCTCGAAGGTCAGGACGACCTGAAGATTCTGATCCTCGCATTCATCCTACTTGGCTTTTTCTGGGCAATGAGCGCACCGCGCGTTTGGGTGGCCTGGACGACACCAGCCGACGACCTGGAGGACTGAGCATGGCGCCCAAAAAGTCTGTGGCCTACCACAACCGATTGAAATTAGTACGGATAGAGCGAGGTCTGTCGCGCAAAGAGCTGGCGGAAGCGGTCGAGGCTCATCCGCAAACGATCGGCTATATCGAGCGCGGCGAGTACAACCTCAGCATGGATCTCGGCCTTCGTTTGGCGGGTGTGCTCGGTGTATCGCTGGATGCGTTGTTCTCAGCCAAGCCCTTCACGCCGCTCACCGACGCGCAGCTGCGCGGCAATAGTGACCAATGAAACTTTAACGTAATGCAACCTTTTTCGCCGCTACGGCATCTAAACAATACAGCGACCTGGCGGAGGTCGTTATCCAAGGAGACGGTACGATGACAACTGCGACCTCACGATTCACGATAGTGACCTACGCTTCGACCGCATTTATGGCGTTCATGTTATGGCAGCAAGGGTGGTACTTCGGTGCCGTGCTGGCGTTGACGCTCGGCGGTGGTCTAGCCATGTCGCAACCAGTGATAGAGCGACGCAAATTATGTTTGCGCGGTACACCCGTCTTGCTGATGTTTGCCGTCATGCTGGTCTCAGCCAGCGGAATGACGGTTGTCGCCGACGAAGTCGGGGAGTGGATCGCACCCGCTGAGGTGCCAGCCGCAGAAGCGCCGTGCGCTTACGCCGAGATGCAGGACTTATCGGGTGTTTGCGAGCATTGTGCCGCCGACTAACCCTGAGCATTAGCTAGCAGGCATAAAAAAACCCGCCACCAGGCGGGTTTTTTGTTGGCTCACGCCCTGCGCCTAATCTTCCAGCAAGAAGCTCCGGAGCTGGTCTGAGCGACTCGGGTGACGCAACTTACGCAGCGCCTTGGCTTCGATCTGACGAATACGCTCACGCGTCACGTCGAACTGCTTGCCGACTTCCTCGAGCGTGTGGTCCGTGTTCATGTCGATACCAAAACGCATGCGTAACACTTTGGCTTCGCGCGGTGTCAGACCAGCGAGTACGCCGTGCGTGGTTTCTTTCAGGCCCTCGGTGGTGGCCGAGTCGACCGGCGAGTGCACCGTCTGGTCTTCGATAAAGTCGCCCAGGTGTGAATCTTCGTCGTCGCCAATCGGCGTTTCCATCGAAATCGGCTCTTTCGCGATCTTCAGAACTTTGCGGACTTTGTCTTCCGGCATTTCCATGCGTTCTGCCAGTTCTTCCGGCAGCGGCTCGCGACCCATCTCCTGCAGCATCTGGCGAGAGATACGGTTCAGCTTGTTGATGGTTTCGATCATATGTACCGGGATACGGATCGTGCGCGCCTGGTCGGCAATCGAGCGTGTGATCGCCTGGCGAATCCACCAGGTCGCATAGGTCGAGAATTTGTAGCCGCGACGATACTCGAACTTATCGACCGCTTTCATCAGGCCGATATTGCCTTCCTGGATCAGGTCGAGGAACTGCAGGCCGCGGTTGGTGTATTTCTTGGCAATAGAGATGACGAGACGCAAGTTAGCCTCGACCATCTCTTTCTTGGCGCGCCGTGCTTTGGCTTCGCCGATCGACATTGCGCGATTGATCTCTTTGATCTGCGCGATCGACAGAGCCGTGCGATCTTCCATGAAAATCAGCTTGCGCTGCGCGCGCAGGATGTCGTCTTTCAACTTGGCCAGTACCGACGAGTGCTTGCGCTTGGCGCGAATGTGCTTGTCGATCCAGTCCAGGTTGGTTTCGTTTTTCGGGAAGCTCGACAGGAAGTCTTTGCGCGGCATGCCAGCCTGACGCACACACAGATTCATGATCGAACGCTCTGCGGAGCGAATCATCTGAATGCTGAGACGGAGTTCGTCGACCATGATGTCGAACACTTTCGGTGACAGCTTCAGCTCCATCAATTCGGCGACGAGCTGCTTGCGCACCTTGCGGGTGGCCTGCGCCGGCGAGCCGTATTTCTCGATGTTTGTCAGGACGCGTTTGTGCAGTCGAATGATCGCTTTCATGCGCCGCGCGACTTCTTCCGGATCTGGCCCGGTATCCGCTGGCTCGTCGTCGTCATCATCGTCGTCTGAAGAGCGTGCGCCCGGGCTCGGAATTTCGTCCGGCTCGTTCGGGTCGATAAAGCCCACCACGAAATCCTGCATGCGGGTATTGCCCGCGTCGACGGCTTCAAATACGCCGATCGCCTGATCGACCGACGGCGGGAAGCCGGCCAATGCAATCTTGACGTCGTTTAGGCCTTCTTCGATACGCTTCGCGATTTCGATTTCGCCTTGACGGGTCAATAGCTCAACCGAGCCCATCTCACGCATGTACATGCGTACCGGATCGGTGGTGCGACCAAACTCGGCATCGACCGACGCCAGCGCATCTTCAGCTTCGTCGGCCGCGTCATCGTCATTCGAGACGGCGCTATCCGACAACAACAGCGACTCGGCATCCGGTGCTTTCTCGTGCACGGTGATACCCATGTCGTTGATCATGTTAACGATATCTTCGATCTGTTCGGGATCGACAATACCGCTCGGCAGGTGATCGTTCACCTCGGCATACGTCAGGTAACCCTGTTCCTTGCCGCGAGCGATGAGCAGTTTGAGTTGCGATTGTTGATCGTTCGGAAGTGCGCGTTTTTCACTCAACGTGAAAGCCCTCTGGTTTGGTCGGTTCGTTGGTTGCTGACTCGGCAGACGTGTATTGGTCGATGTTGTCTGAGCCAAGCCGGCAAGAATATCATGGATGAGGCCGTTTTATCTAGTTTTCAAGGGGTTTGCGGCAACTGGCCCTACTGCAAACGGCGTGCCAGAAGTGCTTTTAACGCCTGTTTCTCTTCACTGCTAATAGACCCATCTGCGGCTTTTTCGTTCAGTTGCGTAAAGCGGTCTTGCCGCACCATTTCGAGCAACTGTTGATAGCAGCCATCGAGTTCCGCCTGTGTGTCGGTGACCGCGTCGCTCTCTTGCAGCGCGCCAGCCAGTTTTTCGAGATGCACGTAATTCGGGTGATCGCGCCAGCGCTCGAGTAGCACCGACGGCCGAATCTCTGGCTCGGCCTGCACGGTGGCGATTATTTGTCGAAGTATGTCAGCACCGGGGCGCTCGAGCCCCTCGAGTGCGTTGAGGTCGAATTGCAGCGCAGCGGCGGGTTCATGCAGCAGCAGCGTAATGGCCCGGCGCATTGGCGTCTGACGGGGGTTGCCGCTGGTCAGCCTTGTTCGTTGCGTCCGTTTGTCGGGTGCGCTGGCGGCGGCGCCCATCATTTGTGTGACCTTACGCTCGTCGAGCTGTACGGTCGTGGCGATGTTGCTGAGCATCGCCTCGCGATAAAAGCCGGCCGGCATGCTGGCGAGCAGCGGTTTCGACAGGGCGGCCATTTTGGCGCGCCCTTCGGCGGTATCGATATCCACTTGCTCGGTCAGCTCGCTGATCACAAAGTCGGACAAGGGCAGGCTGTCTTCCAGGCAACGCTCGAAAGCCTGTACGCCTTGCGAGGCAACCAGCGAGTCCGGGTCTTGGCCGTCGGGCATGAAGGCGAAGCGCAGCTCACGGCCATCGGTGAGTTTCGGCAGCGCGTTTTCCATCGCGCGCCACGCGGCCTTGCGGCCAGCGCGATCGCCATCGAAGCTGAAGATGACCTGATCGGTCAGACGAAACAGCCGTTCGATGTGCTCGGCGGTGGTCGCGGTGCCGAGCGTGGCCACAGCAAACCGCACACCGTGGCGCGCGAGCCCGACCACGTCCATATAGCCTTCGACGACGACGAGGCGCGCAATATCCCGCAACTTCTGGCGTGCTTCGTAAAGACCGTAGAGTTCGCGGCCTTTGTGGAACAACACGGTTTCCGGTGAGTTCAGATACTTTGGTTCGCTCGCGTCCATGACACGGCCGCCAAAACCGACGATGCGGCCGCGCGCATCGCGAATCGGAAACATGATGCGATTGCGAAACCGGTCGTAATGTCCGCCGTTATCGCGCTCGATAATCAGCCCGGCGGCCATCAACAGCTCGATACTCGTCTGGCTGTCCGGCATCGCCTTCAGCACGGTATCCCAGGCGTCGGGTGCATAGCCGATCCGGTAGTCGCGGGCCGTCGTGCCATCGATGCCGCGTTGTTGCAGATAGTCGATTGCCGGTTGGTGTTGCTTCAGCGCCTCCGAATACAACGTCGCGATCTTTTCCATCAGCGCGAACAGGTTGTCGATACGACCGTCTCGCGCTGGCGCGTTGCCCGCTTCACGCGGCACTTCCAGCGACAGCATGCTGGCGAGTTCCTCGACCGCCTCAACAAACGAGAGATGGTCGTGTTCCATCAAAAAGCCGAGTGCCGTACCGTGCGCGCCACAGCCAAAGCAGTGGTAGAAACCCTTGTTCGGACTCACCGTGAACGACGGCGTTTTCTCGCCATGGAACGGGCATAAGCCCTTGTACTCGCGTCCCGCTTTTTTGAGATCCATGCGGCTGCCGAGCACCTCAATGATGTCGGCGCGCGCGACCAAGTCTTCGATAAAGCTCTGCGGGATACGACCTGCCATCGAGTTCTGGCTAGCCGAGGCGTGCCTTGATCACGGCACTGACCTTGCCCATGTCGGCCCGGCCGGCGGCTGCGCTTTTGACGACGCCCATCACCTTGCCCATGTCGCGCATCGACGTCGCGCCGGTGCTCGCGATCGCGTCGTCGATAATCTGGTTTAACGCGGCCTCGTCGAGCGGCTCCGGTAGGTAGTGCTGCAGAATCTCGATTTCTGCTGCTTCCGCCGCGGCCAGCTCAGGGCGACCGCCTTTTTCGTATTGGCTGATCGATTCGCGGCGCTGCTTGACCATCTTCTCGACAATCGCCAGCACTGCGGCATCATCGAGCTCGATACGCTCATCCACTTCGCGTTGCTTGATGGCTGCCATGGCCATCCGAATCACCGCCAGCTTGTCCTTCTCCTTGGCGCGCATCGCCGCTTTCATGTCGTCTGTCAGTTGTTGCTTCAGCATGGTGTGTTCTCTGTGTGGGGTGAAGGCGGGACGCAGAACGTATCCACCAACAAAAACGGCCGCACTAGGCGACCGTCTTCGACAGGCCCGAGGGCCCGATAATGCATGGCGCTCAGTACAAACGCACGCGACGGTTGTTCTCGCGAGACATTTTCTTCAGGTGGCGCTTCACGGCAGCTGCTTTCTTGCGCTTGCGCTCCTGGGTGGGCTTCTCGTAGTACTCGCGACGACGCAGCTCGGTCAATACACCGGCTTTCTCGCAAGCACGCTTGAAGCGCCGCAAAGCGGCATCGAAATATTCGTTGTCTCTGACTTTCACGCTGGGCATAAAATCGCCTGTCCTTAACATTGTGCGCCGCGCCGGCCGTGTGTCACCAGCGTCGGGCGTCGGGATTAAAAGTACTGGTCTAAATATTTAAGTTTTGCGCCCCAGACCGGCAAACGGCTTTTGGCGGCGACAAAGATCCACTATTCTAGCGGCCCATAATTGCCTTTGTAAAGGCTCTGACTCGCCAAAAAGGGAGCGAAATGCGCGTTTTGGGCATTGAAACCAGCTGTGATGAGACCGGCGTTGCAATCTACGACACCGAGCGCGGCCTGATCGCCAATCAGTTGTACAGCCAGATCGCACGCCACGCGGAGTTCGGCGGTGTCGTGCCTGAGCTCGCATCGCGGGATCATCTGGCCAAACTCGCGCCGATGATTGCAGCCGCGCTCGATGAGGCAGAGATCACCGCAGACACGCTCGATGCCATCGCTTACACGGCCGGTCCCGGTTTGATCGGCGCGTTGCTCGTGGGTGCGTGTTTTGCCAATGGCTATGCGCGTTCCCTCGGTGTGCCGGTCATTCCGGTGCATCATATGGAGGCCCATTTGCTGGCGCCGCAGCTGGAATCTGAAGCGCCATCATTTCCGTTTGTCGCGTTGCTGGTTTCCGGCGGGCATTCGATGCTCGTCGATGTTGCTGGGCTGGGCGAGTATGACGTGATTGGCACGACGCTCGATGATGCGGCTGGCGAAGCCTTCGATAAGACGGCGAAACTGCTCGGATTGCCATACCCGGGCGGCCCTGCGTTATCCGCGCTGGCGGAGCAGGGGGATCCTGAGCGATTCCGGTTGCCGCGTCCGATGCTGTCCCGCCCGGGGCTCGACTTCAGTTTCTCAGGGCTGAAAACCGCGGTGCTGATGGCCGTGCGCGAGCTGCAAGGCGTGCCCAAGAATCAGCCACCGCAACCCGCCGACACGCTGTCGGCGCAGGACAAGGCGGACCTTGCGGCCTCATTCCAGGCGGCCATCGTGGAAACGCTCGCGCGCAAATGCGAGCGCGCGATCCGGCAAACCGGACGTGACGCGCTGATCGTCGCGGGCGGTGTCGGTGCTAACCGGCAGCTGCGCGACGCACTACAGCAATTTGGCGAGGCTGCGGGTTGTCAGGTGTTCTATCCGCGCCCGGCCTACTGCACGGACAACGGCGCGATGATCGCGCTGGCCGGTGCGATGCGTCTCGACGGCGCCGCCGGGGACTACATGATCAAGGCGACACCGCGTTGGCCGCTTGCCGACCTTGCCCCGGCCTAATCAGGTATCATCCGGACGCATTTATGGACAAGATTTTTTTGCAAGCGCTGACGATCGACGCGGTCGTCGGCTGGTGGGACTGGGAGCGCAAGATTACCCAGAAAGTGGTCGTCGATCTCGAGATGTCGACCGACATCCGCGCTGCTGCCGCCAGCGACAGTATCGAAGATACGCTGAACTACAAAGCGGTCGCCGATCGCGTTGTCGAGTTCGTCAAAACCCGAGAGGCGAAACTGGTCGAAACGCTCGCTGAGGGCATCGCGGATATCGTGCGCAGCGAATTCGGTGTCGCCTGGGTGAAAGTGTCGATCAACAAGCCGGGCGCGATCCGCGGCTCGCGGGCGGTCGGTGTTGAAATCGAGCGCGGCGAGGTGTCGGGCTCTTGAGCGTCGACGTCTACTTTGGATTGGGCAGCAATCACACGCCGGAAGCCCAATTGCGGCTCGCGCATCGCGAGCTGACACTACTATGCGGTCCTTTGACGAGCTCACCGGCGTATCGCAATCCAGCGGTGGGCTGTGATGGCGCGGATTTCCTGAACATGGTGGTACAGGGCACGACGACGCTCGATCCCGCAAGCTTGCTCGCAGAGCTCGAGCGTATTCATCGCCTGGCCGGTCGTCGGCGCGAAGCGCCAGAACCGGGCGTCTGGGTGCTGGATATCGATCTCCTGCTATATGGCGATGCGGTCAGCCAGCAATGGAAAGTGCCGCGGCCCGATATCTTGTGCCATGCGTTTGCCGCCAGACCGATGGCCGATATCGCGCCACAACTGAGGCACCCGGTCAGCCAGCAGACGATGGCCGAGATCTGGGCCGGGTTGTCGCCGAATGCCGACGCTATGTCACCGGTTTCGCTGGATTTTTTGTCCGCGGAACCTCTCGCGCAGGGTATTCTCTAATACAATAACTGTGACACGTGTGTGACGTTTTTGCGGCACCGATTGGTTACTATTCTGAATTCGCAAGACAGCTAGACTCAGGGGGTCGGCATGAAATGGCAGACAATCACATTCCCGGCAATCGCGGCCGCACTACTGGTCGGATGCGGCGGCGGTAGCGACGGCGGCTCACTGACCGGTCCGGAAGTCGGCTCCGATCAGTGCTCTATCGATGGTCAGAAGCAGTTCGTGCTCGACTCCATGCGGGACGTTTATTTTTGGAACGATTTGCTTCCCGCTACCGTTAATCTGAATGACTTCGCTACGCCAGAGGCGTTGCTGGCTTCTTTGACCAGTGTGCAGCCGCTGGACCGTTTTAGTTTTATCAATTCCGCTGCTGCTGACTCCGCTTTTTTTGGCGAGGGGCAGTTCGTTGGCTTCGGGTTCAGCACCCGCCAGGTGGCGGACAACGATATCCGCTTTACACGGGTGTTCGGTGCGAGCCCGGCGGATCTCGGTGGCATCCGTCGCGGTCAACGTTTGCTGGCGGTGGATGGCCGCACGGTTGAGCAAATTCAAGCTGCCGAAGGTTTGTCAGAAGCATTCGGGCCGGCTGAAGAAGGTGTCGTGCGCGTCTTGCGCATTAACGACAACGGCGTTGAGCGTGACGTAACGCTCACTAAGGCGGTTGTCACGATCGACCCGGTGCCACAGGTGCGCGCGTTTGAGGTGAACAACGTCAGCTACGGCTACATCGAATTCGCGACCTTTATTTCGACGGCGAACGACCAACTGGACACGGCGTTCAGCAACTTTCGCACCAACAACATCACTTCGTTGATTATCGATATGCGCTACAACGGTGGCGGCCTGGTCAGCGTCGCTGAGCGGCTGGGTGATTTGCTGGGTGGCGACATCGCCGAAAGTGAGATCTTCTCGGAGACACTGTTCAACCAAAACAACAGCGCTTCAAACAACATTCGTCGTTTCGCACGACTTGCCCAGTCGATCAATTTGACCGAAGTTGTCGTCTTAACGTCTGGTTCCACGGCATCGGCCAGCGAGCTTGTGATCAACGGCCTCGAGCCCGTGACATCTGTACGTTTGGTGGGTGCTGATACGTTTGGCAAGCCCGTAGGTCAGGTGGGCATCACGTTTTGCGAGAAGATTCTTCGCCCAACGGCTTTCGAAACCGTCAATAGCCTCGGCGAAGGTGGTTTCTTTGATGGTCTGCCGGTCGATTGCGAAGCCGATGATGATTTGAATTTCGTCGTTGGTGCAGAAGACGAACCGATGGTCGCTGCCGCGCTGACCTTGTTGTCGACGGGCAGTTGCCCGCCGCCAACAACACTGGTTCAGCAAAAGCAGGGCGTCGCGACACGTGCCGACTGGCGTGTCGATACACCACGCAATGCGGCGGAAGAACACGCCTACGCGTTCTAGCGTCTTCTCCGAACACACTGTCTGTTCTCACAGCCGCCGGGCATGCGCTCGGTGGCTGTGCGACAATGCGCGCCGTCGATTGCTGTCCTCGTGCCATTTTCTGCCATGTCTACTGCTTTGCCATCGCCTGATGCTCTGACCGCCGCGCACAGCGCACGCACCGCAGATGCACTGCGTGCGACGATCGCAACAGCCGGAGGCGCGATTCCGTTTGGCCAATACATGCACGAAGCGCTGTACGCACCGGGGCTTGGTTACTACGCGGCGGGTACCCAAAAATTTGCTGCCGGTGGTGATTTCACAACGGCACCGGAGCTTAGCCCAGTCTTTGCGCAAGTGCTGGCGATGCAGTGCCAACAAACGCTCGATGAGCTGGACGGTGGCGACATTATCGAACTGGGCGCCGGCAGTGGCGCTCTGGCCGCAGACTTGCTGTCGTTTCTCGATGCGCATTCCGCGTTGCCGGATCGCTACTGGATCATTGAGATCAGCGCCGAGCTCACGTTGCGCCAACGCACGCGGATTGCTGAGCAATGTCCCCAGTTGCTCTCCCGCGTTGAGTGGGTGAGCGATCCGGCTGGTCTCAGCACCGAGGGCATTGTCATCGCCAACGAAGTGCTCGACGCATTGCCGGTGGAACGGTTTCGGGTAGGGCGGGAAGGTCTGACCCAACAATTCGTAGCCGTTGAAGACGGTCGCCTGATGTCCGTCTGGCGGCCGGCCACCCCGGCGGTTGCCGATGCGGTCGCCGTATTGCAGGAATCGCTGGAAACAACGTTCGCTCCTGGTTTCGAGAGCGAGGTTTGTTTGGCGACTGCGTCGTGGTGCGACGTCTGTGCGGGCATGCTGTCGCGAGGTGTGGTGCTGCTATCCGACTACGGTTACGGCCGGCGTGACTATTACGCGCCGGATCGGAATACGGGCACACTGATGTGTCACTATCAACATCACGCGCACAGTGATCCATTCTGGTTGCCGGGTGCTCAGGACATCACAGCCTGGGTCGACTTCACGACTGTCGCTACGGCGTTGGATGGGGCCGGTATGGACTATCTGGGGTTCACGACGCAAGCGCAGTTTCTGCTGCACGGTGGTATGACGACGCTGGTCGACGCGACGCCGCCCGATCCGGCACAAGCGGCTGCGCTGCGCACCTTATTGTTACCCGGCGAAATGGGCGAGCGCTTTCGCTTTATCGGTTTTGGCAAGGCGATCAAACCCCGTTTGAGCGGTTTTGAGGGCCGAGATTTTGGAATGCAATTATGAATTGGCTTGAAGTTATCGTACTGGCGATCGTGCAGGGACTGACGGAGTTTTTGCCGATCTCATCCAGCGGACATCTGATTCTGGCACCGGCATTTCTCGGCTGGGGTGATCAGGGTCTCGCATTCGATGTCGCCGTGCATGTCGGTACCTTGCTTGCGGTGGTCTGGTATTTTCGCGATGACATCGGCCGCATGTTGGTGGCGTTTTTCACGCCGCGTCGCTCGCGGTCGACCGCAGCATCCCAAGACGCGCGTCTGGCCTGGTTGATCATCATCGCGACGATCCCGGTTGGCTTAGCCGGCCTGGGTTTGCGTGATTTTATCGAGGCATCCATGCGCTCGCCGGCCGTCATCGCTGCGACGACCGCGGGTTTTGGCGTTCTGCTTTATGTCGCTGAACGGCTCGGTCCGTCGCGTCGCACCGTCCCCGACATGCGCTGGTGGGACGCCATCCTAATCGGCTTCGCGCAGGCGTGCGCATTGGTCCCCGGTACATCGCGTTCCGGTGTCACGATGACCGCTGGCATGGCGATGGGGCTGACGGCCGAGGCAGCGGCTCGCTTTTCTTTTTTGCTATCGATTCCGGTCATCGTGCTGGCCGGTGGGTTAGAGACATTGAAGCTTGTCGAGAGCGATGCGCCCACGGCGTGGGGGACATTGTTGGTTGGTGCGGCGCTGTCCGCTGCCGTGGCTTACCTGACGATCAAGTATTTCCTGAAGTTCATCAGCCGCATCGGAATGTTGCCGTTCATGCTCTACCGTCTGGCCCTGGCGGCGCTGATCGTCTATGTGCTCGTCTGACTACGATACTCGGCGCGATAGGCTTTGATCGCGGCCAGTCGCGCACGGTCCAGCGCTTCACCAAACGCCTTGCCAGTCACGCCGGTCGCAGCGATATCGGCATTGCGGACGGCTCGCGCCGCAGCGAGCGCGCCTCGGAAATAGGCCGCCTGCGGGTAGTCGCGGTGTTCCAGCCCGGTGCGCCCACGTGCATCCGCCTCGCACGCAACTGTGAAGTGATTGACCTGTTCCGGGTTACGAAATCCGTCCATCGCTTTCAGTTTCTTGAGCAGGGTTGACGATTTCAATTCGAACACGCGATGGCAGTTCGTGTGATGGCGGGCCACCATGACCGCCAGTCGCTGGCACGCATTGGGTACACGCAGTCGCTCACAGACCGCTTCAATCGGCGCGACACCGGCGTCTTCGTGTCCGTGATGGGACGGGAGTTTTTCGGTCGGCGTAAGCGCCTTGCCGAGATCATGTACGAGGGCTGCGAAGCGCACAGGCAACGCGTCGCTCATTGCAGCGGCCTGATCGATCACCAGCAGCGTATGCAAGCCGGTATCGATCTCGGGATGCCATTGCGGTGGTTGCGGCACGCCAAATAAGGCATCGAGCTCAGGCAGCAGTGCCGCAAGTGCACCGGTCGCCCGCAGCACACGGAAGAACACGGACGGTGATGGTGTCATCAGCGCGCGCGACATTTCGGACCAAACCCGCTCGCCAGCAAGATGTGCCATCTCACCACTGGCGACAATATCGGTCATCAGCTGCATCGTGTCTGTCTCAATCGTGAAGTCGAGGGCGCTGAAACGCGTGGCAAAACGCGCAACGCGCAACACGCGCAACGGGTCTTCGGCAAACGCGGGCGACACATGCCGCAGCCGGCGTTCGTCGAGATCGCTCGCGCCGCCGTAGGGGTCGACCAGGTTACCGTCGAGATCTTCGGCGATGGCATTGATCGTCAGGTCGCGGCGCAGCAGATCGTCTTCGAGTGTGACATCCGTCGCCGTATCAAAGCTAAAGCCCTGATAGCCGTGGCCTGTCTTGCGCTCCGTACGCGCCAGTGCGTATTCTTCTTGCGTCTCCGGATGCAGGAACACCGGGAAATCGGCGCCGACCTGGCGAAAGCCTCGCGCCAGCATGTCGTCGGGTGTTGTACCGACCACCACCCAATCGCGATCCTTGACCGGCAAACGGAGCAATCGATCGCGCACGGCACCGCCGACCAGATACACATTGAGACCATCGAGCCTACTCATGCGATCCAGCCAAAAGTTGACGAACCACATGCACATGCACGCGCGGCCCCGGCCGGATGGCGACGGTCGCGCTCGGTGACGCGAATGTTAGGGGTCAAGCCGTGCATAGCGACTGCGCTCGTAGGTGTGCTATTCGATGCTTAGTGTACCGAAGCGTTTGCTGCTGTTGGGGCTCATTCACTGTTTGACCGGTTGTTACTATTGGCAAGCAGCCCAGGGTCAGTGGTCGCTTTCCCGCTCGAAAGAGCCGATTGCCGAAGTGCTGGCCGCCGAAGCGGTAGACCCTGAGGTGCAGCGCAAGCTCGCACTGGTGCAGGAGGCCGTCGCCTTCGCGCATGACACGCTTCAGTTGCCGGACAACGGCAGTTATCGCCACTACGTGGATCTGCAGCGTGGCTATGTGGTCGTTAACGTGTTCGCGGCGCCCGAGTTTTCGTTGCAACCCGAGACCTGGTGTTATCCGTTTGCCGGCTGTCTTGCCTATCGCGGCTATTTCGACGCGGCCGACGCAAACCGCAAAGCGGAGGCGCTTTCCGAGCGTGGGTTCGACGTCACCACGCGCCGTGTGCCGGCCTACTCGACCCTCGGCAAACTGCGCGATCCGGTCGTTAGCACGATGTTGACGCGAAGCGACGCCGGTCTGGTCAGCCTGATCTTTCATGAGCTCGCGCATCAGGTGATTTATGTCGGTGATGACACGGCGTTCAATGAGTCCTTTGCGACCGCCGTCGCAGAAATCGGGTTGGACCGCTGGCGTCAGTCGGGTAGAGACGCGGGCGAGCCGGTAGCCACCAGCAATCGTGTGCTGCGGCAGCGCTTGTTGGCGCTCATTAGCGGTTTGCGTGCGGACCTCAAAACGCTGTACGCCACCGAATTGAGCGAGGCAGAAAAGCGCGAGCGCAAGCACACATTGTTCGCGACACTCGCGGAAAATTGGCGAGAAGCCGGCGCTCGATCCCGCCCACCGCATAACAATGCGGCGCTGGTTCCGGTCTCGTTGTACAACGACCTCACGCCGGCCTTCGTGGCGCTATACACGCAACACGGCAGCGACATGGCGGCATTTTTCAATGCCGTCAAACAACTGGGTGACATGGACCGGAAAGCGCGCGACGCCGCACTGGTCGCGCTGATGCCAGGCGACTAGCGGCCAGCGCTTTTTCGTAGCTGGTCGAAATGCGCGTTGCGTCCACCGCGTGTCAGGTAGGTTGGGGCGATCACTTCGAGCGGTGTGGCATCGATGCCGAGTTCGGCCAGGCCATCGGTATCGCAGATACTGTGTACCGTCAGCGAGCGAAAGTTGTCCATCGAGAAAGGCTTGCCGGGGACCATGCCAAAGATGCGCGCTTGTAATCGCGCCAGCGCGTCCGGCAGCCCGATGATCGGCCGCTTCAGTCCTAGCAATTGACGGACGTAGGCCACCAGTTCACGCAACGAATAGACCTTCGGGCCACCGATTTGATAGGTCTTGCCGATCGTGTCCGGGTTGTCCAGCGCGGCCACAAAGGCGGCTGCGACGTCGTTGACATATACCGGTGCAAAGCGGGCGTTGGGCCGCGCCAATGGCATGAAAGGCGCAATTTTAAGCAAGCCAGCGAAACGATTCATAAAGCCATCGTCAGGCCCGAAAATGACCGACGGCTGAAAGATCGTCCAGCCGGGCAACCCTTTACCGATGGCGCGAATCGCATCTTCCGCTTCGCCCTTACTCTTTAAGTAGTCGGAAGGGCCGTTCTTGCTGCTCGCTTTCAGCGCACTCATTTGCAGCAGGCGGGGCACGGCGAGCTGCTGGCAGACATCGATAACGGTTTTTGTCAGGTCACGATGAGCGACGTAAAAGCCGCGACCACGATGGTGGCCTTCTTCGTTGAGAATACCAACGAGGTTGATGACGACGCCCGCATCGCCGATCACGGAAGCGAGCGACTCCTGGTTGTGCACGTCCGCCGCCGCCAGCTTGACCTGCGGGTTCACGTACAACTCTTGCGCCTGTTCGCAATTCCGCGTCGGGATCGTGATCGAATAGCCGCGCGCGCTTAATTGATTGACAATCTCACGGCCTACAAAGCCGGTGCCGCCGAGTACGACACAGTGTTTCGAATTTCGCATTGGGCGGATTATAAGCCAGTCAGGCTGGCGACGGCGCGTTGTTTTGCCGCCACGGGGGACAGGATGTCCGACAGGCGCTGTTGTGGTGCATTGGTGCGCCAGCGAAACACCGATTGAGCCGCCAGCACCCGTTGCACATAGGCGCGGGTTTCATCGTAGGCGATCGTCTCGATCCAGATATCGGCTGGCACGCTGCCGGCTTGTGGCAGCCAACGCTCCACGCGATGCGGACCGGCATTGTAGGCGGCCGCAGCCAGTGCCGGCTGCCCGAATCGATCGAGCAGGCCGGCCAGGTAGTGCGTGCCAAGCGTGATGTTATCGGCCGGTGTTTTAAGGGTTTCAATGCCGCGCCAGCGCAGCCCGGTTTGCCGTGCGACGCGGCGTCCTGTCGCCGGCATGATCTGCATCAGGCCCCACGCGCCGGCAGACGATCGTGCCTCGTGATCGTAGAGGCTTTCGCTGCGCAGGATGCCGAGCGCTAGGCTCGCCGAGATACCGACTGCTTCACTGCGTTGCTCGACCGTCTTGGCGAAGGCCAGCGGATAGCGCATGTCGAGATCGTCCCAGGCTTTCAGTTCACCGAGCAGCGCGATGGCCTCGCGGTGCCATTGCCAGCGATGCGCCAACATGGCGGCGGCGCGTTTTTCGTCAGTGCTGCGTGTGCGCACTGCGCGGCGCCACTCCTCCGCGCCTCGCTTCAGTTGACCGACAGCGCGCAGCTCGCGCGCGCGAATAATCGAAGGTTCGGCCGCGAGTGCATCAAGCGTTGTCTGATCGATGTTCAGCGGCTGATGATCAAAGGCGTAGTCGAGCCCGAGTGCATCGGCGGCCAGAAAACCATGGTAACTGCGTTCGGTCGCGAGACTGCTGAGGAGTCCGCGGGCGGCGTCTGTCTGTCCGCTGGCCTGCAAAGCACGGGCTTCCCAGTAACGCCAACGATCCGTCGATTGCGCTGACATCGGCATGCTGGCGACCAGCCGCAACACGTCGCGCCAGCGATCTTCGCGCATGGCCGTGCGGGTCTGCCACTCCATGACTCGCACATCGCGATGCGAGTCGGGTACAGCGGCCAGCAATACAGCGGCTGTTGGCTCGTTGTCTTGCGCCGATGCGATGCCGATCGTGCGCAACACAGCGCCGCGCTGTTCATCGTCAAAGTCGATAGCGCGTGCCGCATTGGCAAAGCCACGCGACGCGGCGGGTGCATCGCGCAGGGCGAGCTTGCGTGCGGCGGCGGTCAGTTGCTGACTGCTGTAACGCCTAGGGTCGGCAAGCGCCTGCTGCGGGTTGCCGAGCGCTCGCTGCCAACGTGCGACGGCGTCCGCGGCAGCTGAGTCCAGCATGCCCGCAAGATAGCTCGCGAGACCAAACTGCCGCGCGTCGATCGCGAGATGTAAGCGTTCGCGTATCAGCGCTTCTGTGAAAAACCCACGCTGTTTCAATGTGGCAAACGCCGGGTCACAGAAATCGTGCTGCGAGCGACCGACCAACCACAAGCGCCTGCCGAGCGCGTCTGCGGACTGACCAGTCGCGATGTGGGCGCGTAGTGCGAGGCAATCGAGCGGCGGCAAATCTGACTGCGCGTAATGCGTGTTGTAGTGTTTGAGGAAGCGTTGCCACTGTGCGCTGCGCCCCAGGTGACTGACATAGCGATATCGCAGTCGCCGGATTGGCGCGAGCGCCGCGTGCTGCTGCATGAATTGTTCGATTTCCGCGGATGGTGTCGTAGCGAGTGTCGCGCTGTAGACGGCCGCTTGCAGGTCGGGCCAGAGCGGGTACGTTTTTAGCAGTCGCCGCTGCTCGCGGTCGGTCGGGAGACCGCCGTCAAGTGCCACCGGCCAGGCGTCGATGAACGCCTGACGTTGTGCGTCGATATCCGACGCAAAAGCGGCGCTGGCAGCGATCAAGGCCACCAGCGCCGCGACTAAGTTCAGGCTGCAGGGCTGTGGTCGCAGCGGACTAGCCCACGAACTTCAACAACAACCGACGACCGTTGCGCTCGACCTCAATGAACAGCACACCGGTGCTGTTAGCTGTCGCGATGGATTGCATGTCATCCACGCTACTGACGCGTTGGCGATTGATGCTGATTACGCGATCGCCCTGGCGCAGACCGAAACTCGCCGCCGGTGATTCGGGTGTGACCGAACTGGCGACCACCGTGCCCTGTACATCACCATTGGCAAATGACGCGCCGGCGAGACCGGGGTGCAGTTCGGAGGCATTCGCGATCTGGCCGTTGTTGAGTTCGTCCAGCGTGGCCTTGTACGTCGCGACACTGCCGTCGCGTAACGCCGTGATTTCGACGCTGTCGCCACTGCGTTTCAAGCCGATCGCGTTGCGTAGCTCGGCAGCAGAATCGACTTTCTCGCCGTCGACGGCCGTGATGATGTCCATGACTTCGAGGCCGGCACGCTCCGCGGCTGAGCCGGGGTTGATGGAACGCACAACTGCGCCGGTAACGTTCTTAACGCCAAGCGCGTCTTGCTCATCAACACTGACCGTGTCTATCGACACGCCGAGCAGGCCGCGCTTGACCTCGCCATAGTCGAGCAACTGGCTCATGATGCTGCTCGCCATGTTCGACGGGATCGCGAAACCGATGCCGACGTTGCCGCCGTTACCGCTGATGATCGCCGAGTTGATACCGACCAGCTCGCCGCGCAGGTTGACGAGCGCACCGCCCGAGTTGCCCGGGTTGATTGAGGCATCGGTCTGGATGAAATCTTCGTAACCGCCGCGGCTGATACCGCTGCGTCCAAGGGCACTAACGATGCCCGATGTGACGGTATGGCTCAGGCCAAAAGGGTTGCCGATGGCGATGACAAAGTCGCCGACTTGCGTGGTGTCTGAGTCACCGATCGAGATTTCTATGAGATCCTGTTCGTCGACTTTGATGACCGCGACATCGGTGCCTTCGTCGGAACCGATGATTTCGGCTTGCAACTCGCGATCGTCAAATAACGTGACTTTGATGTCGGTCGCGTTGGCGACGACGTGATGGTTGGTCAGGATGTAGCCGTTTTTCGCATCGACGATCACACCGGAACCGGCGGAACGCATTTCGCGCGGCGAGCGCGGCGAGGGCATTCCAAAGAAATCGCGGAACGGATCACGCCGTGAGGAGGGTGCCGTTGCACTGACCTGAATATTGACGACTGCCGGTGATACCTCCTGCACGAGCGGTGCGAGGCTCGGTAACGGCTGTCCGCTCAGACTCTCTGGCAAAGCGGCCTGACTGCCGGCAGCTGCGATGAGCAAAAACAGACTCGAGAATAATCGGGTGAATTTCATAAGGGGGTTCCTGTCACTGTCTGGTTGCCGACGTCGGTCGCGGGCAAACCGGTTATGCAATTAAAGATACCGTGATTAAGACCGGCTGTGGGCCAAAACGGTTCCAAAGTTGGCCATAAAACTGTGTGTGGGCACCAAATCTGCCGTTTTCAAGCAGGAATTCGGCAGAAAACCGTAATCAGATCAGCAGGTCACTGATTTTTCGTACATTTTGGCTAAACACTATATGTTGTGTCTAAGGTGTTATGTCGCCTGTCACAAAAATTTAACGTTTTCCTCATCTGGTCTGAAAAGTAGAATTTGTAAGTGTTTGAAAAAAATTGAAAAGTACGTTTTAGACAAAACGGGAATCACCC
>JBCCBP010000052.1:0-21216 GCA_039033995.1 Pseudomonadota bacterium
AATTTCTAAATGAACTTTATTAAATTGATGGAACTATAAATATAATAAAAACAATGGTTTATTGATTTTCTTCAAGTTGGCATGCTTCCTGCTCTTATCTGAATGAGACCGATCTATTTTTGAGGCACTGACTATGGGTATCTTTTCTCGCTTTAGCGACATCGTTAATTCGAATATCAACGCCATTCTTGAGAAAGCGGAGGATCCGGAGAAGATCGTTCGCCTGATGATTCAGGAGATGGAAGACACATTGGTAGAAGTACGTTCGGCCGCCGCACGTTCGATCGCGGACAAGAAACTCCTGAACCGTAAGCTTGAAGCATTGGAGCGCGATGTTGTTGAATGGGAAGCGAAAGCGGAGCTTGCGCTGACCAAAGGTCGCGAGGATCTCGCTAAGGCGGCGCTGATCGAAAAGAACAATGCCGACCAGGCCGCACAGTCGATCCGCGAGGAGTATCAAGCGGTTGAAGAGGGGCTAGGTAAGTTGAACGATGACATCGCTCGGCTTGAGGCCAAACTGAAAGACGCCAAGTTACGCCAGCAATCGCTGTTGTCACGACACGCAACGGCGAGCAAGCGTCTTAAGGCGCGCAACCTGACGCACAGTTACAAAGTGGACGATGCGTTAACGCGTTTCGAGCAGTACCAGCGCCGTATGGAAGACGTTGAGAGCCGCGTGGAAGCCTACGATCTCGGTACGCCAAAGGATCTGGACCACGAGTTCGCAAACTTGGAAGCCGAAGAGAGTATCCGAGACGATTTTGAGCGATTGAAAGCACGTCTCGCTGAACGGGAGGGTCAGCAGCACTGATGAGCGACTACGTATTTGTACTGTGCATTCTGTTTCTGACGATTGCGCTGCCACTGGCGATCATTTTGCACTTCGTCACCAAATGGAAAGCATCAAGAGAATTGACGCATTCGGATGAGTCGCTAATCGAAGAGGTTTGGGATATTGCCCAGAAAATCGAGACGCGGGTGCAAGTGCTCGAAGAAATTCTGGACCTGGAATCACCGGATTGGAGGAACAAGACATGAGACACGACTATCGTCGTTACCTGAGCGGGTTGTACCTGGATCGCGAGAACGGTTGGCTGTTCGGCGTGGCCGCTGGTCTGGCCGATCGATTTGCCATCGATGTCTCTGTCGTCCGAATCCTGTTCGCGCTTGGCTTCATCTTCTTTACGCTGCTGACGGCCGTCGCTTATGGACTTGCCGCAGCGCTGCTCAGCGACCGACCGTTGGCGCCCACCGATCCGGAGCGCGAGCGAGACTTTTGGCGCAGTCCGAGGAGCTACTAACCGCATGAGCAACAATAACTTTCGAAGGTTTTATCGCGACCGCAGCAACCGTAAGATCGCCGGCGTTTGCGCGGGGTTGGCGGACTATTTCGGTTTCGACTTAACCGTCACGCGGATCTTGGCTGTCATCGCCTTGCTGGTCGCGCCGCCGCCCGTCATCATCTTGTACTTAGGCATCGTGTTCCTGGTACCGGCGCGAGACAATGCGCCGGTCGTTGAGGAGCCACGCCGTAAGTTCAGGACGCATCTGCGTTCTTCGCCGTCCGCTACGGTGACCGACGTAAAGCGCAGTTTGCTGCGCCTGGATGCACGTTTGGCAAAGATGGAGCGCGTTGTGACATCACCCCGATTCGATCTCGACCGAAAAATACGTGATCTATAACACGCGCGCGTGCATGACAGATTACGATGACAAACACTAAAAAGGGAGTGCGTTAATGTTTCCGAGTAACCCGTTCAGTATGGTCGTTGCCATTGTGTTCATTGGCTGTATCTACAGCATCGTGACCCACTACATCGACTCGCGTGCAAAAAGCCGCGAAGCCGGCGCCGACTCTGCGGGAAACGACGAAGTGATCAGAATCATTGAAAGCCTCGAGCACCGTATCGTCGTGCTCGAGCGCATCGTCACAGATAGTGGTTACAGTCTGAAGCGCGAGATCGATAACCTATAACGCGCCAGGCGATCGCCTACTCGGAGCGTGCCTTGTAAGCGCGCACCTGCACATTGAAGTCAGCAGCTAGCGTTTCCATTTCGGTGACCGCCGCGTTGTAGCGTTTCGTCATCAACGTGTTGCGCTGCTCTGTGATCTCGGGCGCCTCATCTGCGCTCGCCGCGGCTTTGGCTTCGGCCTCAATGCAGTCCAGGTACTCGTTCATCGAGTTCATGTAATTCTTGACTGCCTTCTGGCCCGCTACCATTTCTTCCTGCGACGCCTCGCTGCCATTCGGCACGGGCACCTTGGATGGGTAATTACAGGCAGCTTGTGCCGCTGTGGACACGAGCAACAGTCCGGACAATATGAGAAGGGCGTTCAAAATTTTCATCGGTAATCTCCGTGCGCAAGCGGCACGGACGCTCAAGCCGCGCCTCGCTATCCCCTGCGATTGATGCGCTCATGATATAAGCAATAGCAGCTGATTTCTAACCGATCCTGCAATCGCAGAACCGAAAATGATTAAAAAAGACCGTATGCAGCTTAGCCGAACAGTGCGCGATGCTGATCGGTACCGTCTTGCTGGGCGCTGAGCCGGATCGCAAAATCGTCGGCATCCATCGGCTCCCCGAACAGCATGCCCTGACCGAAATCGCATTTTAGCGAACGCAGCAATTTCAGCTGGGCCTCGTTCTCGACCCCTTCCGCGACCACTTCGAGTCGCAGGTTACGGCTCATATCGACGATGGCGGACACGATCGCAGCATCGTTGTCGTCAGTCGCCACGTTGGTCACAAAGGATCGGTCGATCTTGAGTGTCTTGATCGGGAATTTCTGTAGCGCACTCAGCGATGAGTACCCGGTGCCGAAGTCGTCAATGGCCAACTCAAGACCGTAAGCGCGCAGCTTATCCAGCACGGCTACAGTACGCGGGATATCGTCCATCAGAGTCGTTTCTGTGATCTCAAACTCGATATCGGACGGCTTGATGTCGTAGCGCTGGAAGATACGATTGATGCGATTGAAAAAGTTGCGCTGACGCAGCTGTTTCAGCGACAGGTTGATCGCGATACGTCCGCAGTCACCAACGCGTTGGTGCCAATCCGCAATGTCTCTACAAACCCGTTCGATCACCCATTCACCGATTTCGATGATCAGATTCGTCTGTTCTGCCAACGGTATGAAATCATTCGGCTGAATACGGCCATGGTCTGGAAGATCCCATCGCACCAGGGCTTCAGCACCAGCGATCTGGCCACTCTTAAGGTCGTACTTAGGCTGATAATTGAGCAACAGCTCATCGCGCTCGAAGCTCCGTCGCAACCGGCTCTTCAGCATCAGACGTTCGACCGCAGCATCGTTCATCGCGCTGTCATAGAACGATAGTCTGTTACCGCCCGCCTTTTTGGCCGAGTACAACGCGGCATCGGCATTGCGTAGCAGGTCGATGACGTTGTCGGCATCGTCCGGGTATAGCGCGATACCTAGACTTGCTGTCATGTAGACCTCGTTGGTTTGCACCATGAACGGTTCTGCGATGTCAGCGAGCAGCGCGCGACCGGTGCCGCGCAGGCTTTCCTGCATGTCGTCGACCAGCGGCAGGTTGTCGACGAACGCCGCGAATTCATCACCAGCGAGGCGGCCGATGGTTGCGCCTTCAGGGAGTCCTTCTTTCATGCATCGCGCCATCGTCTCGAGTGTCGTGTCCCCCGCCAGGTGACCAAACGTATCGTTGATGTCTTTGAATTGGTCGATATCGAGATAGAACAGGGCGAGCACCGTGCCATTACGCCGCGCCTTAGCGATCGCGCGCTGTAGCAGGTGTTGAAACTGCATACGGTTCGGCACTTTGGTCAGCGGATCCATACGCGCCAGGTATCGAATGCGCTCCTCTGATCGTTTGCGCTCGCTGACATTCTGCGCCGAGTAGATGCGCCCGGCAAGCAAGGGGTCGTCGGTCTTGATGATCGACATGGTCCACGCTACCGGTACGGTTTCGCCGCTATGGGTCAGCATTTGTGCGTCGCGTGGTTGCATGCCGGGGGTTATCCTGGCGAACTGCGTTTTGTCGCTATCGTCGATGAGTTCGTCGATGGTCATGCCAAGCAATGCGGTCTCGGTAAAACCCGTTAGATTGATGGTCGCCGCATTACAGTGAGTGATGAGTCCTTCATTGCTTGTCACGATGATCGCATCGCTCATGCTGGCCAACACGTTGTCGACATAGTCTCGCGATATCGTGGTCTGACGCAGTTGGTCTCGCATTGCATTAAACGAATGCGCGAGCGTGCCAAGCTCGTCATCGCGATCGACCTCGAGCGGCTCGCCATAGTCGCCGGCTTGCAGTCGCTTCGCCTGCCGCGTGATCGCCCCGATAGGATCGACCAGACGACGTGCAGCAATCCAGCTCGCTGCGCCACAGATCAATGCGACCAATAGGGACACCCCGATGGTCCATAGTGTCGCGCGTTGTCGCCAGGCAAGCCGGGTCTGTTGCTGACGCGCGGCGAAATTGGCGACTTGTTGGTTCAGGCTCGCGAGCGAGAAATCGAGTTGCAGTTCTCCGAGGTCACGACTGCCGAGCAGAATGTCACGTCGGACCGTCAGACGATTGTCAGTCCAGGTAGCCGCAGCATCGCTGACCGGTGATGGCGACCGATTGCTGGTGCCGGCGACAAGCTGGTTTTGTCGATCGAATACAAAGGCGGCGTCCAGTTGTGGCAAATCTCCAACGGACTCGTCAATGGAGCGTTGCACATCGTTGATGCGATCGTCTCGCAGCAATCCGTCAATCTCGCGCTCCAGCGATAACGTCGCCTGATTGGCCCGCACTTCGAATTGCTGCGTTAGTGTCTGGCGGCGGGAATCGATACTGTCGTTCAGGAACCGGTCGATGATGCTATTGGTGTTGGCGTAGAGAATGAGAATCGCAGCACAAACCATGGCCAAAGTGACCATCAGCGCACCAAAGAAGAGCCTTGGTGCGAGTGCCTGCGGTAGCAGGCGCATCAGCGGAGTCCGCCGACTGCGTATTGCGTAAGGTCCGTCACGCCCATTCTTGTCGCCTTGCCGGTTGTTATTGTTATTCCATGGCCGGTTTCGCCTTACTGGGCATATTGACGAATGTGGGTCGAAGCGTCTAGCGCTGTTTCTTTAGTTTTCTTAACATTATATAGACAACGCCTCCGACGCAGAGCGTGCGGAGGCGTTACGGGAGAGAGCAAACTATTGTTTAGCTTGCTTTTTTATGTTCCTGAATTAGTTTGTCGTCGCTTCGCTTTTCGACGAAATGATCCGACGCATCTTTACCGATTATTTTCATATCGCCGTCAATCACCGCACCTTCCGCGACGGCGATCATATCGCCCGTGACCGTGCCTTTGATACGTGCCGTCGACGTGATCTCGATCTTGCCTCGGGCGATGACATCGCCGTCCACACGACCGGAAACGATAACGTTGCCGGCCTTTAGCGTGCCAGACCACTTGCCGCTGGGTGTAATCGTCACGACGCCAGCCAAATCGCTGTCGCCCATGACGGTGCCGCTTAGTAAAAAGTCGTTATCCCCGGACAGACTGCCGTTCAGGCAACAGCCTTCAGCGATGATTGTCGTCGGTCCTGTTGCGGTATCGCGTACCCGGCGCTTGCCAAAACCTGCCATGTCTCTGATCTCCCGTTGCAGTGTATTTAGCATAACGCCAGTTCACAGGAATATTTGTGACGTGGTTGGCACGTCCATCAATTCGTTCCCACCAATCGACCACACTGGGTGCCAGTCGCTCGCCAAAGCAGCGAGCGACGAGAGAGGATTCTCGGCAGAGTCGTTGCAAGCGCCACCGCCCGCGGCCCGCTTCGCCAAATCCAACGGCTGTGAACAGTGGCGACCCTCGGACAACGCGCCTACAATTGACGTTTGAGCGTAAAGGCCTGCAATGACTGCAGCGTTTGAAAATCGATTGTCGGCGCTGGCTTCCTCCGATCGCAATGCTGCCGCTGGCGCATTGACCGGTATCGAGAAGGAGTCTCTGCGTGTTGGTCCGGATGGCTTTATCGCAAGCACGGGTCACCCGATCGCGCTCGGTTCGGCGCTCACCAATCGTTTTATTACCACCGATTTCTCCGAAGCGTTGCTCGAGTTTGTGACACCGGCTTATGACGCACCGGAACAAGCGCTGACCTGTCTGCACGATATCCATCAGTTTACGATGGCACAGCTCAACGACGAGTTGCTGTGGAATGCGAGCATGCCGTGCCTGATCGGCAACGACCAGTCGATCCCACTGGCGCGCTACGGCAACAGCAATGTCGCGACGATGAAGACCGTTTACCGTCGCGGCTTGAGTTATCGCTATGGCCGAGCGATGCAGGCGATCGCCGGTATTCACTTCAACTTCTCGCTGGCGGAGCAGTTCTGGCCCGTCTACCAGCATTGCATCGGCGACGACCAGCCGCTTGAAGGCGCGCGCGATGCCGCCTACATGGCATTGGCGAGGAATTTCCGGCGTGTTGGCTGGATTGTCTTGTACCTGTTTGGTGCATCTCCAGTGATGTGCAAGAGCTTTCTGGGGGATCGCACGAGCGCGCTTGCCGAGTTCGATAGCGACACGTTATTCGAGCCCTACGCCACATCGCTGCGCATGAGTGACCTCGGTTATAACTCGAACGCGCAATCCAGTTTACGAATTTCACTGAACAGTGTGCAGCAGTACGTCGAAGATCTGACTGCTGCAATCATGACATCGCATGCCGCGTACGAACGCATCGGTGTGCAGGTCGGTGGTCAATGGCGCCAGCTCAACACGAGCATCCTGCAGATCGAGAACGAGTACTACAATACGATTCGACCCAAGCAAGTCGCCCGAAGCGGTGAACGACCGACGCTGGCGCTACAACGAGGCGGTGTGCAATACGTCGAAATTCGTTCGCTCGACATCAATCCATTTTCGCACGTCGGCCTTACACTGGAGCAGATGCACTACATGCAGGCACTGCTCGTGTATTGCTTGCTGCTCGATAGCCCACCGATCGACGAGACTGAGCTTGAAGAACATGCAGCTAATCATGCCTTGGTCGCTCACAGTGGACGCGCACCCGCTCTCGAGTTGCGCCGCCGCGGCCGCAGTGTCCTGCTACAAGATTGGGCGCGCGAGGTTCACGAAGGGGTCAGCGCTGTCGCGACCTGGCTCAGCGAGGAGGATCCTCGCTATCAGACGGCGGCCGATGCGATGACACCGTTGATGGAGGATGCTGATGTCACGCCGTCTGCTCGAGTATTACGGGAAATGCGTGACAGTGGCTTGCCTTACCACGCCTATGCGATGCAGCAAGCACGGGATCACGCGGCGTATTTTGCCGGTCTGCCGCCGATGCCTGAGCAGCTGGCGCGTGCGATGCATCGGGAGGCGAGTGAATCGCTACAAAAACAACAGCGTGTAGAGTCTGAGGATACCGGCAGTTTCGAGGGCTACCTGGCGGACTATTTCCGCCTCGACTAATGCGTTCTGTCACAATCCGGCAGCGCTTTTTGGTAACTGCGTCACAGATTTACCATAATCGAATACTGAGTCACAGCGTGAGCGCCTACACTGCATAGCAGGCAAATTGCAGGGTTTGAATGCTGTGCGACTGACGATACTCATTGGATTTCTGGGCGGGCTGATCGGCTCCCTGACACTCGCGTACATGGCGCCATTTCTGGAGCAGTCCCGCGTCCGTGGACTGACCGAAGTCGTGACCAATGGCGGGCGTCTTGAGCGTTTCGAAATACATCTCGCCGACGATATTCTGATGCAGGCGCCCGGTACCCAGTCTGAGGCTGTCACGATTCCAGTTTCAGCGGAGTGGTTTCCAGAGCTTGCACCGTTTGCCGGTTTGGCGGCGGTTTATCGTTTGCGCAACGAGAACAGTGAAGTCGTCGGCATTGCCAGCCGCGTGCGCGGTATCGCATCAGAAGAGCAAGTCGAGTGGGTGTTGTACCTGCCGGCTCGCGGACTCATCGCTCTGGACGGCGCGAGTGTGGATACCGTCGAGGTCGGTGATGTCATCGCGACGGATCGTGAATTCGCTGGCCTGGAGGGCGACTGGAAAGCGTTTGTCGACGAAAACAATATCTGGCGATTCGAAACGGTGTTGCGCGTTCCCGGTGATGACAGGGACACCGATCCCGTCTCGTCGGCTGACAGCGAGGAGGTGAGCTCATGAAATATGTGATTGCTTTGTTGCTCAGTCTGATTGTTGGTGCAGCCGTCGGTTTGTTGCTGATTCTTAATAATCCGTTGGCGAGTTCGGCCGACAAGCTGAGCGCTGGTGGTGCGAATATCATGTTGCCGACCAGCGGTCAGGGCACTGCCACCGTCATGCAGTCCGGCACAGGCTACGCCTGGGTCGGTCATGTTCCGGCTGACGCGAAAGCGCCAGACATCAAAGGTATGAAGAGCGCCGTTACCGTACTGCTGTCCACGGCGAATGGCAGCAGAGAAGTTGCCTACATGGCGCGAATCCGGTCACTAACCAATGAGACGCGACCACTGCTGGGTGACGTCACAGAGACATCGCTTTGGCATGTTGTTGTGCCGTCGCGCGGATCGTTCGCGATCTACTCCGAGGATAACGTCTGGCCGGTCATCGATGCGTTGCTAGTGCCATTTGCTCGCGGCGAAAGCTGGGCGGGCAAGATTGATTACACCTCCACCAAAGGTCCGCAAGGACAAAGCGCTCAGGTGATTGGATTGAGTGGCGAGTTTCTTGGCCAACGCGGCACGGCGCGTCTCGATCAGACGATACGCACGGCAACAGCCGGGCGTGGTATCACGGACGAGAGCGGTGCCTTATACATCGACCTGGAATCGGCGTCGTCACCGGCTTCTCTGCCTGAGGAAAGCCTGGCCTCAAACACCGGGCCATAGCGTCGCTGCATCTTTCAGCGATGCATCGGGATCCGCCAACACGTCGGTCGGGATCCGGGCACCCGCGGCAATGGCAGGCTTACTCAGCATGAATTCCTTGGGCGAGTTCACGGCATCGACGCCGATCAATACGCCGTCACGTAAATAGAAGCACGCGAACTTGCGTGCTGCCATGTCGCCTCGGATCACCGTGTCGTCATAGCCATCCGTTAGTCCCACCATCTGTAGTTTCAGATCGTATTGATCGGACCAGAACCATGGGATTTCGGCATACGCTTTCGGCGCACCCAGAATCGTCGCAGCGGCGCAGCGGCCCTGCGCGAGGGCGTTAGGCACCGATTCGAGCCGAAGCCGTTTCTCGAGCAGAGGATTGGGGTGATTGGTGCAATCGCCTATCGCGAACACATCGGCGGCGCTGGTTTGGCAGTGTTCGTCAACGAGAATGCCGTTGTCGACTTTCAATCCGGCTGACGCCGCGAGTGTCGTCTCAGCACTGACACCGATGCCGATCACGATCAGATCCGTGTCGATCGACCGGTCATCGTTCAGCGTGACGCGCAGCCCGTTGTCGTGTGGCTCAATACGCTCGACACCGGTAGACAACTGAATATCCACCCCCGCGTTCCGATGTACGTCGAGATAAAACTCCGACAGTTGCGGTGAGGCGACTCGACTAAGCAACCGTGGTGCGATTTCAACTAGTGCGACGTCCAGTTCCGCCGCGACGCCAACGGCGGCGACTTCCAGGCCGATGTAGCCGCCGCCGATGATCAGCAGGCGTTTGCCGGGTGCGAAAGCCGCACGAATGGCATCAACATCGGCGATGCTGCGCAGGTAGTGCACGCCTGGTGACTCTGCACCCGGAACCGGCAGCTGCGTGACACGACTGCCTGTCGCAAACACCAGTTTGTCCCAGCGCAATGTCTGTCCATCGCCGTACTGCAACGAGCGGCTCTCGATATCGATGGCGGTGACGGGTTCATTGAGATGCAGCTCGACGCCATTGTCAGGATAAAACGATTCTGGCTTTAGCAGCAGTCGCTCCGCGGGCAGTTCGCCTTGCAGGTATTTTTTTGACAACGGTGGTCGCTGATAAGGTGCCACCGACTCGTTACCAAACAACACGATCTGGCCTTCGTAACCGCCCATCACCAGCGACGCGACCAGTTGGCCAGCCGCATGACCGGCGCCAACAATAGCTAAGGTTTCTGTCATCGCTACATCGCGCTGATGCCGCCGTCGATACGGAGCTCAGCGCCCGTCATGAAGGCGGATTCTTCTGAAGCTAGGAACAGCACCGCGTAGGCGATATCGTCAGGATGACCGACACGACCTAGTGGGATCTGTGCGCTCAATTTCTCGAGCATCTTGTCGCGGTCGCCACTGCGATTCATGCCGTCCAGTATGGGTGTGTCGATGAATACGGGATGTACCGAGTTGCAACGAATACCGTTACCGCGGCGTGCGCAGTCGAGTGCAACGGATTTACTCAGGTGGCATACAGCCGCCTTGGCGGAATTGTAGGCCGCCATGTTGTGGCCGGCGATCACGCCAGCAATCGACGAGATGTTAATGATGCTCCCGCCACCCGATTCGGTCATTAGCGGCATCGCATACTTGCAGCCGAGAAATACGGAATCGAGGTCGACCGCATGCAGATGACGCCAGCTTTCCAGAGTCTCGTCCATCACACTGCCCATGCCACCGATGCCGGCGTTGTTCACCAGAATATGCAGACCACCGCGTTCGCTGGCATGTTGTATCGCAGCCTGCCACTGCTGTTCGTTGGTGACATCATGAGCGAGCGCTGTCGCGTGATCCGGATGGCTCTGATTGATATCCGCGGCGACTGAGGCGGCGCCGTCACCATTGATGTCGGTAAGAATGACTTGCGCGCCCTCTTTGGCCAGCATTCGGGCCATGGCTTCGCCCAGCCCCTGTGCCGCGCCCGTTATCAGTGCGATCTTGCCCGCAACACGTCCCATAATGTCGTTCCTGTACCTAATCGGACCGATATTGTACGGGCTGATGGTGCTGGCGTCAGCGCTAAATCGGTGCTCGCCTAGACGTCGTGTCGACGTCGTCCGGACAGTCGGAACCAGAACCGGTGCGTGACGGCCGTAACGGCGACCGGACCGAGGTCTGTGTGGTCAGCGCCGGTTTGTCCGTCACTGTCGAGCAAGATGGTGCCGTCTTCGGCATGCGCGCGCAGACGTTTGATCATAAATCCAAAATGCGGGTGTCTGACGCAGACGATGGTGCCGGGGGCGAGGCCGGCGGCCGCGCGGGTGGATATCCGGCGAACGAGAATGAGATCACCATCCTGCAGGGTGGGCAGCATGCTGCGGCCGCGCACCCTGAGGAGGCGAATCAACGGCGATCCTTACAGAACCGGATAAACCGTTTCGAGTGAAGGCTTGTAAGGGCAAACGGCGCGTTTGGTATCAACGCCTTTGGTCGCCCAGAACAGCTCGGCAAATTCGTTGCACAGTTCGACGAGCTTCAGCGCATCGTCACGGCTGACGCCCTGCTTGCACTTGCTGCCCGTCAGCATGATGTTGTGGACCAGCTCGTGCGCATTCGGGAATTTCTCGAACTGCGGTGCTTTCAGATAGTCGCCCCAAATGATGCGCACGTCGTGCTTGACGGCTTCGGCGTGCTCTTCTTTCTGAGCGACGCAGCGCGACATCGTGTTTTGATAGGCGATGTTGCTATCTGGCTTGTGTCCTTCCAGCTCTTCCATGATGTCGATCATGCGAACGACCGTCAGTGCAGAGATCAGGAGTGGCGCCGGATCGTAAATGGCGCACGGCACGTCACAGTGTGCTGCCACGTCGTCGATGGCACCGCCGGCTACTTTTTCGATGAGATCATGAATCACTTGCAGATACTCCTTTTCAGTGAGTCTCGGAATTGGGCGGTTAGTTTGCCTCAATCGCCGTACTTGTGCGAGCGCCGAAGGTCTTGTCGACCCATATCGTCAGCGTTGGCAACAACACCAGGTCGTAGATCACCGCACTGGAGACGACGATCGCGATCATGACCCCAGATGTGACGTTGAGGTTGAAGTCGGAGGTGGCCAGCACCATGAAGCCAGCGGTCAGGGTGATCGATGTGACGATGAGAGCGCGCGCAACGGTTCGAATCGCGTAGTGCATCGCGTCTTCAGGTCCCAGTTGTTGCATGCGCCGTGCGTGCAGGTATTTGGTCAGCAGATAGACGGTGTCGTCGACAACGATGCCAATGGTCATGCTGAACACCACGGCTGCAGCGAGATTGATATGGCCGACCAGCATTCCCCAGATACCGAACGCAATCGCGGCCGGCAGCAGGTTCGGGATCAGGCTCATCAAGCCGAAACGAAGCGACTTCAGCGTAACCACTAGCGTCAGTGTGATCAGCAACAGCGCGAGCAAAGATCCTGTGAGCATGGCATCGATGTTTCGCTGACCGATGTTGGCCCACGATACATCGGCTCCGGCGCCCGGTGTGCGCATCTCCGGTGCGTTGGCGGCAAGCCACTGATCAGCGCGCTCGGCAAGCTCGACGATGCCCTTGGTGCGCTCGCCGCCGATACGCACATCGATGCGCATCGCCGATTTGTCAAAGCTGATCTGATTGTTGAGGTCGAGACCGAACGGTAGCGACATCTCGTAGAGGAGCAAATACTGCGCAGCGAGATCTGCCTGCAGTGGCAAAACGCGATAAGCGGGATCGTCGTCATGTAGGTCTTCGTTGAGTCGTTTCAGTGTCTCTGGGAAACCCGCGACATAAATCACCTCCGGCTGCTCGCGTGCCCATTCCATGAAGCGATTGACCTGCCCGAGGAACGCTGGCCGGGTGATGCCATTGGGTTCGCCGCTGTCAAATGAGAAGCTCATGACAAACGGTCCGGTCAGGTTGGCGATCGTGAAATCGGCGGCCTGTCGTAGCGGCAGATCAGTCGAGAAGTACTCGATGAAATCGTCTTCGAGTGTGTTCTTCGGCACGAAGCTGACGAGACTGATAGCGATGACACCGGCGACCAGCGCAAATCGATGTCGGTACTTCAACAGTACGTCGGCGAGTCTTGCCATGCTGGCGCGGCTGCCGCGCGAGTGTTGTCGAAACGGCAGTCGGAGCAGCAGCGTCGGCAGTATCAGTAGCGTGGAAAACAAGGCCATGACAACACCGATCGCGACCATATTGCCGAGATCACGAAAGGGAGGGACTTCCGAGTAGTTCAGGCCGAGGAAGCCGATGGCTGTGGTCAAGGTCGTCAGCAGAATGGGTTGCAGGTTGGTTGTCAGCGCTTCGCGAACAGCCGCAGTCCGTTCGCTGCCAGCGCGAAACGCAGCGAGAAACACGCTGATCATATGGACGGCATCCGCCACGGCCAGCGTCATCACAATACTCGGTACAGCGACTGTCGCCGCGTTGAGTTTGAAGCCGATGGCACTGGCGATACCGAGTGTGCTGAGAATACTGGTGGCGACAATGACGAGTACCGCGAGAGTGGCGGAGCTGGATCGCAGGGTTAGCGTTAGCAGCGTGATGACAATCGCGACAACGATGGGAATGAACTTGAAGAAATCGTTGATGGAAAGTTCGTCAAAGGTCTGATCGCCAATTGCTGAGCCGAGCAGGTAGATATCGATGTCTGGAAAGTCTGCACGATAGGTGTCTGTTAACGCGCGGGCATAGGTGGCGATCTCTGGCACCGCGATTTGGTCATCCTCCGGCATATTCAACATGACACTGACGGCGGCCACGTGGCCACTCGGCGACACCCATCGGTAAACGAGCTCTGGTTCTGCCAGTGCGATATCCCGGATCGCCGTCAGTGCATCGACTTCCCTCGAGGCGTCGCCCGGGATCAGATTGGCAACCCGCAGCTCATCGTTCGCGGCAACGGTGTGCTGGTAGTTGGCAAGCGAATCGACACGCCGCGCGTAAGGAACCTGCCAACCCTCCTCTGTCAATGCGAGCAGGAGTTCGACGGCGCGCGGTGAGAATACATCGCCGTTGTCAGGCGCTATGACCCACATGACGTTGTCGGTCTTGCCGTACGTCGCTGTCAGTGCTTGCTCGGCGATATAATTGGGATTGTCGTCAGCAAAGAAGATCGATTCATCGGTCTCGAGCTTGAGATTCAGTAGACCACTCATGCAGACCAGCACCGTCGCCACCGCGATCATCGCCATGCGTCGATGGCGAGTGGTCAATGTATCGACAATCCTTGTGCTGCGATCAGGCAAGTGTCGCACCGTTGGGCACGGGACGATCCGGTACGGCCAGCACGACTTTGCCATCGTCGTCATGGAAGCCGGTAACCAGGCACTGCGAGCGCAATGGGCCGATTTGCTTAGGTGGAAAATTCACAACGGCCAATACTTGCCGACCAACCAGTTCGTCAGGCTCGTAGTGATCGGTAATCTGTGCGCTCGACTTCAATGTGCCCAGTGCTTCGCCAAAGTCGATGTGCAGAATATAGGCTGGTTTGCGCGCTGCCGGGAAAGGCTCGGCGCCAACAATCGTGCCCGCTCTCAGCGCGACTTTCTCGAAATCTGACCATTCGATTTGCTGCATTCGATGACCGCCGTCTATCAATCAGTGGTACTGTAGTCCCCACAACAAACAGAACAGGTCAGACGTTCGTGGCCGCGCAGCCCATCGTCGTCGAGACCGGTTTCATTCGGAGACCGCTATGAGGGATGTCGCGTCTTTCGAAGCACAGCTTACTGGTGAAGTGCTCGTCGTGGACGACTCGGCTCAGTTGCTCGACATCACACAAGCCATGTTAACAAAGCTTGGCTGTCGGGTCGTTTGTCGCGCACACCCTCGACAAGCGCTCGACTACATTGCTGAACAACCAGGCCAGGTCGCTATTATGATCACCGACCAGTCGATGCCGGAAATGAGTGGCATGGATTTGATCCGAGAGGTTGCCGCGCTTCCCTCTGCACCGGCTTGTGTTCTGATGACAGGCGCGCATGTGCCGACACGGATGGATGAATATACGGCGCAGGGAATCTCGGCGGTGTTACCCAAACCATTCTTGTTGGCTGATTTGCAAGCGTTGCTGAGCCAGCTTGTCTCGATTACCTGACCGGTTTCAATGAGCCAGGCGCCAAGACTGACATCGGGTTCTATCCCGGGCCATCTGCTGGCCATGGCCGTGCCGATGCTCGGCGGTATTTTCGCGATGATGGCGTTCAATGCGGTCGATACATTTTTTGTCGGTCAGATTGGCGCGCGCGAGCTAGCGGCGATGAGTTTTACGTTTCCGGTTGTCATGGTCGTTACCGCTGCAGCGATTGGGATGAGTGCGGGCACTTCGTCGGTCATCGCGCGTGCGGTCGGGGCGGGCGACACGGAACGCACTCGCAGGTTGTGCACGGATGCGTTGCTGCTGGCCCTCATCGTATCGATATCGCTGGCGGTAGTCGGTTTGTTCATCATCAACCCGGTGTTTCGATTGCTCGGTGCCCCGGAAGACATGCTGCCGCTGATTGGCCGCTACATGACCCTCTGGTTTCTCAGTGCGCCGCTCTACGTTGTGCCGATGGTCGGCATGGGTGCCATTCGTGCAACTGGCGATACGCGCGCGCCGATGTACATCATGATTGGTGCCGCAGTCGTCAACGGCATTGTCGATCCGTTGCTGATCTTTGGGCTGGGTCCGTTTCCACGGCTCGATCTGCTTGGCGCGGCTGTCGCGCTCTGTGTGGCCCGTATCCTGATGTTCATCATTACACTGATGGTGCTCGGCATGCGTTTGCACGTGCTGGATTTCTCAAGGCCGGCGATCGCGACCGTTGCCAAGTCCTGGCGTGCGATTTTGCACGTCGGATTGCCAGCCGCGGGTACCAACATGATCATCCCGATGTGCAGCGCCGTCGTTACCGCGATGCTCGCAAGCTATGGCGCCGACGTCGTCGCGGGCTTCGGCGTGGCCACGCGCATCGAATCGCTGTCGCTTATCGCGTTCTACGCATTGTCTGCCATCATCGGTCCCGTGTTGGGCCAAAACTTGTCTGCGGGTTTTGTCGATCGCATGCAACAAGCCATACGCGTGAGCGCGACTTTTTGCTTCGGTTTCGGATTGCTGCTCGCCGTGTTGATGTGGCTGGTCGGCGAACCCTTGGCGGCCTTGTTTAACGACGCATCCGAGATCGTGACTGTGGCGAAAACCTTTCTGTGGATTGTACCGATCAGCTATGGCGCGGCCGGTATGGTCATGACGGCTAACGCGGCATTCAACGGCATTGGCTCGCCGTTGCCTGCAGTGATTATTTCGACCATGCGCATGGCCATCATTTACGTGCCACTCGCCTGGATTGGTGGCAAGCTGTTTGGATACGTGGGCATTTTTGCCGCCTACGCCATCGCCAACTTTATCTGTGGTGTAGGTGGCTTGATCTGGATTCGTCGGCGACTCGAGCGCTTCGCTGTCGCCGGCAACGCGGAGTAAAACATGGCAAAAATCGTTTTGTGGATATTCGGTCTGATCACGCTGGCGTTCGGCATCTGGTCGTTGGTCTCACCGCACGCCGTGGCTGCGGCCGTAAAACTCGGCTTGGCCGAGCCTGCCTCGGTGACAGAGTTCCGCGCGTTCTATGGCGGCCTCGAGGCCGGCATTGCCTTGTTCTGGATTTACGCAGCGGGGCAGGCCGCGTTACAGCGGGGCGCGCTTCTCAGCATGATTTTCGTCTGGGGCGGCGTCGCGTTAACGCGCGGTGCAGGTATCCTGATCGACGGCAGTGCGTCCGGGACGATGCTCTTCGCGTTGGGTCTGGAGGTCGTCGCAGCCGTTGCATCGATTATCGCACTTCGAGGCTTGCAGCAGGCTTGATCGGCAGGTCGCTGCCAATCGAAAACCGTCGGTTATCCACTGCTCGGTTAAACACATGCCCTCGCAGCCGACAGCCGCGTACGCAATGACGACAGTAATTCGTTGCCACGACCACGGCCGGTTTTTGTCCTCTAAGGCATGGTTCTAACTGAGAGGGCGAAGACCGGTCGCTCCGTGACCATTGCGCACATCACGGAGCCATCTACCGTGACTCGCAATGTCGTCGGCTATCCACTGCTCGGTCGCGCGTCTCCATGATACGTTACACTCTGAATTCGCTGTGGGGGAGGCGTATCGATCATGAAGCATTGGCTACTGAGCGTGATAGTGTTGTTCGTCTCAGGCTGTGCAACCACAGCAGAGCCAGACATTGCGCAGCAACTTGCCGACTTGATGGTCGGCGACTTCGCGTCGCTGCCCGCCGATCGGAATCAGTTTGTCGATCGTCGTCGGAGACTGTCGGCGCTTGGCGAGGGGCATTGGGTCTATCTGCAGCTCAATTCTGGCTCGGATCGTGTCCTGTATCGTCAACGCCTCCTGCAACTCGTCGCGCAGTCCGACGGCTCCATTCTCCAGCGCACCTATTCGCTGCAGCACGAGGCCGACAAACGCGATCTGATCGAGGATAGTGAACGCCTGGGTACGCTTGTCTTCGATGATCTTGAACCTGCGATGGCGGAGGGCTGTGACATGGTTTGGCGAGCGGCCAATGCGTCGCCCGCTGGCGCGTCGCCCACCAGCATGCGATTTCGTGGTGTCGTCTCACCCGATCGTTGTGTGATTCAATCAAAGAGACGCAATCAACCGTTGGCCATCGGTGCCGAAACGTTGCTCGGGGTCAGTGCAATCTGGCAGGCAGAGCGCGGTTTCGACCTGCAAGGCAATGCCCTATGGGGCAGCGCGCCTGGCGAGTTCAACAAACTGCGCCGCACCACCCAATGAGTCGAATCCCGCCAGCCGCCGCCGAGACGTTGTCTGACGACATGCGCGAGTCGCTCGCCTATGCAGAGTCTCTGATGGGGTTTGTTGCCAACGATGTGTTAACGATGGCGCACTGGCCGGAGTTTCTTGATGCGGTCAAATCTGTGGTTGCCGTCGTCTATGCTCCCGGTCAGCTCGACGCTGGCCTGAAGCGGCTGGTCGCCCACGTCGTCAGTCACGCCGCCGGTTGCACGTATTGTCAGGCGCATACGGCACATGGTGCGGTCGAACTCGCCGGTGTCGATGCCGACAAACTCCGAGACGTGTGGGCATTCGAAACGGACGACCGTTTCTCCGAAGCCGAGCGGGCCGCATTGCGTTTGGCGACGGCCGCCGGCAGCGTACCGAACGAAACGACCGATACGCATTTTTCGGCACTGCGTGAGCACTTTAGCGAACGCGCGATCATGGAGCTGATGGGTGTGATCAGTTTGTTTGGTTTGCTGAATCGTTGGAATCAGACATTGGCCACGACGCTCGAGGAAAAACCGGCAGCATTTGTCAGTCGCTATGTCGACGATGCAGACTAGCCATCCAATGCGAGACGAGGACAGGAGATCCAGATGACCGACATTCTGAAGCGAACCACCTTGATGGTGCGAGACGCCGACCGCGCACGCCACTGGTATGAAGCGGTGTTTGGTATGACGGCATGGATGGACGTGCCGTTTACGTTGTCCGGTGATCAGCTTGCTGCCGGCAAGAAAGGCGACAAAACTCGTCTGGTGATCCTGAAATGCGAGCACGACATGATCGGCATGATCGGCCTACTGGAGTGGCTCGATCCGAAACAGGATGCGCCTGTCGAGCTGCCGACAGAAATCGCATTTGGTGCACCGATCTTTGTCGTCGCGTCTGAGGATGCAGGGGGTGCCGTGCAGCGCGCTCGAGAATTGGGCTCACGCATCCACTGCGAGCCGCACGATTGGCAGGTCACTGGCGCGGACGGCAAAATCAAAGACATGATCGGTTGTTCGTTCTGGGATCTGGACGGCTACTTTTTCGAAGTCAATCAAGTCGTCGCGGTACGCGACGCGGAATAGGGAGCGCGCCATGGCGAATGTCAGATTTCAACGCGGGAACTTTGTTGTTGCAGATCTTGATCGAGCCCTGCAATTCTACGAGGGCGTACTCGGTTTCACGATCGACTATCGGCAGGGGCACAACCCCGATAGCTATTCGTTCCCGGTATTCGAGATTCCCGCAGATGCCGAACTTGGATTTGTTACGCTGTCGTTGCCCGATCAAACACGAGTCATGGCACTCACAGAAATCAAACACCCGTCAGCCGAGACAGTACATCACCCCCGGCGCAGCGCGATCGTGCTGGAAGCCTTTGATCTTGACACCGTTGTCGGCGGTGCCAAAGCGCTGGGTTTACAGGTGTATGACGAGGAAGTGCTGCATACCAACGACGGCCGCGTCGGCCGTGAAATCGGCATCGTCGATTTTGATGACAATCTCGTCGTGATTTACAAGATCGGCGCAGCATCCGCTGACGGCGACTAGCGTCACATGAGTTCGTCCATACGCGCATCACGCGGCTACGTCGATACCGTTGACGGGCAGCTGCATTTTCGAAGCTGGGGTGATTCGACATCAAAGCCGGACCTCTATCTGCTGCACCCCGCGCCGTATTCGGGTCTCGCCTGGCACACCATTGCACCGTTATTAGCTGATGACCGTCGCGTGATTGCACCGGATTTTCCGGGTTACGGTGGTTCAGATGCAGGGTCCGGTGGGTCAACTATCGACACTTATTGTGAAGCGGTGCGGGCCGTTGCGACAGCGTTGTCTACCGGACCGGTCGATATTGTCGGGTTTCATTCCGGTTGTCTGGTCGCGGCGGAATGGGGTCGCGTTGCACCGGATTCGATTGCAGCTCTGGTGTTGCTGGATGTACCGGCGTTCGATGCGGAGACTCGCGTCCGGTTACTCGACCAGACCGCACCAATAACGCTGAGCGCATCGCTCGACAGCTTGCAGGATGACTGGGCAATGGCCGTCACGCGCCGCCATGAGCACGAAGGGCTGGCGCGCAGTGTGTCGATGTTTGCGGAAATGCTGCGCGCTGGCGCCGGTCGTAACGATTGTTTTCGTGCTGCATTCAGTTATCCGGTCGAGCAACGGCTGGCGTCGATCAGTCGACCAGTGACGGTTGTCATGACTGGATCCACATTGCTGGAGCCGAGTCGCCGCGCGGTTTCTTTGTTGTCTGACGTGAGGAGCATAGAGCTCCCCGAGATCGCGACAAGCGTCCTCGACGCGAATGCCGAGAAGATCGCGGCAACTTTGCTGGATTACCTGAGCTAAGTCGGCTGCGCGCGGAACAGATTCGGTTGTCGCAGTCGGTAGTGGTAGGTGCCGCCCATGCTGATGCCGCGTGCCGCCATGAACAGTGTGAAAGTAAGCCACAGGCCGTGGTTGCCGAGTGGCAGCGTCAGCCACCAGAGCGGCATAAATACAAGCAGACTGCAGCCGAGCATCAGGTTGCGCATATCACGCGACCACGTAGCGCCGACAAACACGCCGTCATAAACGAAACTGAACACGCTGACTAATGGCGACAGGATTAACCAAGGCAGATAAGTGCGTGTCGCTTCACGAACGGTATCGATATCGGTCAACAGGCCAATTAACGCAGGCCCGAACACGAGGAATGTCGCGGAGAATACGGCGGCGATCAGCAGCGACCAGCGCAACGTCAGCTGCACCGCGCGCGCCATCACCTCGCGACTGCGCTCACCCGAGGCCTTGCCGACCAGCGCTTCGGCCGCGTGTGCCAGCCCGTCGAGACCGTAAGACAATAGGTATTGCAGGTTCATCAGGATGGCATTAGCGGCCAGCACCGTCTCGCCGAATCGCGCACCTTGCGCGGTCATAAACGCTAGTGTGCCGGTCAGTGCTAGTGTGCGGATCAGAATATTCGTGTTGACCGAGAAGAACTGGCGATAGCGCCCGGGTCGCGTCAGAGATTCTCGCGCGACGTTGCCTGGCCAGTGCCGAAGCTCGCGTTCGACACAATACAGCCCCACCGCAAACCCGCACAGTTCGCCGGTCAATGTCGCAAACGCGACGCCAGCGGTTTGCCAGCCGAGGCCGACGACCAACACCAGGTCGAGGATGATATTGACAATGTTGGTTGTGACGACGATCAGCAGTGGGATGCGCGCACGCTGGAGGGCGATGAACCAGCCGATCAATACGAAGTTGGCAAGCGTTGCTGGCGCACTCCAGATGCGGATCGAGAAATAGATGTCGGCTTGCGACTCGGCAGCGGCGGAGCCGTCGAACAGATACCATGCGCTCCGACCGATCCAGTGTTGCGCCGCGATCATGCAGCAAGCGATCGCAAACGCGACGATCAGCGCTTGCAACAGGGCCGTGCGTAGCGCGACAGCGTCGCTCCTGCCGAAGGCTTGTGCCGCGATACCGGTGGTACCCGTGCGCAAGAAATTCATGCCCATGAAAAGCACGCTGAATAGCGCGCCACCGAGGGCTACGCCTGCCAGATAGACCGGGCTATCGAGGTGACCGAG
>JBCCBP010000053.1:0-20684 GCA_039033995.1 Pseudomonadota bacterium
CGGCCGCGCAGGCGGCCCTCAAGGACTTCGGGGCCTTTCGGGTCCCAAAAGCGCTCGAGCGCCGAGCCAAGAGCGGGCGCGCCGCGTCGAAGGCCGCGCCAAATTTGAACCCGGCAGCGTACGATAGCGGCGCCGCGATGCCTGCCAGGCAACTGCCCAACAAGGGCCGGTCTCGCATCCAGGCCATCGATTGTGTCAGGGTCAGCGTGAAGATGACCCATAGCCCCATGATCCACCACGGCGCTACCGGGCCTGCCGGCAACACATAATCGACGATGCCGAAGGTGGCGTAACTGCCATCGACAAGGACACCACCGATCAGGCCGAACGCGAGCAGTGTGAGCAATCCACGTCGATTATTCGCAATGCTCAGTTCCCATCCGAGAAACAACAGGCAGAGCAATGCGCCAGGCCATAGAAGGCTGTTGGCAGCACCAACTACCAGGGCAAGCCACGAGCCCTGAAACAATAGAAAGTTCGCAACAAATTGCAGCATGTTGGGCTCCCGCCTAAGCATCAGCCATGAGTTTCGCTGCTTTGCGTGTATTAGATGCGGCCGCCGCGCATCGTGGAATGATCGCGCGGCTTACCAGTCCGCCTAGTCGCCGGTGGTTTGCGCGCCCGCGATGAAGTCCTTGAGTTGGACCGACAGGTCTTTACAGGCGGTGGCTTTGGTGCGCGCGATCATCGGAATAGGGATTACGATGGCCGGCATATAGGAGGTGCCTGATACGGTGGTCGCGATGTTGCCCGCTTCCTTGCCGTCTTCGAGGTCCCAAACCACAGCATCGTAGTCAGATTTTGACTCCCACCACGCGAACCCGAAGCAACCGGCACCACCCGGACCTGCTGCGCAAGACAGGCTACCGCCGCCATTCGGTCGATCGGTGTTGCCATCGAGCCAGACGACGTAGCGAACCCCGGTCTCGCGCATGCGTCTGGCGATGAGTTCGTTGTTCATCAGTTTAGGCAGGCCAGAGATATTGTTCGGTGCGGTGCGTGGTTCGAACCATGGATACATGGCATCAACAAACTGCTCACCCGGCATGATATTGATACCGTTTCGGCCGCTGTCGAGGGCATCGATGACACATTTCGTAAAGTTTTTCTCGGTCTGGTTACCGGTGTGATAGCTCCGTGCCATGATGACAACGGATTCGCCGTCATAGACGGGCAGCGGGTCGTTTGAGGTCAGATCAGTCCTACTCGTCGAGCACGCGGATAAAACAAAAATTCCCATTAAAAACAGCGAGTAAAAACTGATTCTTGATGTCAATTCGATCATAAGAACTGCTCTCCCGTAGGTGGTACAGACATCGCGCCGACATCGGTCTCCGGCTCTGCCGGTTGGGTTGTCGCACGATCTTCCGCTACTGGTAAGACCTCGTTTTCTGGCGCAGGTTCAGGAATTTGATTGCCCGCGAGCAGCGATTGTTTGTGGAAGCGGGTGAGTAGCAAGACCGCGGCATCGCGCAGTGCGAGATTGGCGGCTGACGTCAGCGCGGCATTTTGACCGCTGACAATCGAATCGCGTGTCGCCTTTCCGTAAGCGGGGAGCGGAAACTCTGATTGCAGTGCGCCACTGCTGTCATACACCTTGAATTTGAATTTGATCCACACGGCGTAGTCCTCGGTGACCGTCTGTGACGGCAACGCAAACTCGAGTGCATCGATATCGGAATCGATTAACAGATCGATACCGTTTGGTACCGGTTCTCCGACCGGCACTGACACTGTGCGTGCAAACATGTCTTCGAATGTGGCGCTGAGTGCCAATTCGGCGGCCGGGCCAACATTGATCGCATACTCCTCGCCGGTAGGCAGTGTTTCTTCGTGGCGGTACGTGGTCAAAGTCTCCTGCATGCGAATGCCGGCCGTAAGCGGCAGCGGTTCGACCAACGCATCCGGTAACGGCGTCAATGGCACATTAACCGTGGCGCCACAGCCTGCGAGTGCCAGAGTCGCTGCGATTGCCCCGCAACGCCGCCGAAGGGTCCGTAGTGGTTCCCGCAGACGCTTGATCATAGTCGGTTTACCTCTTGACGCCGTATTGTCTAATTAGTGTCGACAAGTCGACACTTGGACGCCCGGATTTCAATCTACCCTGCCCACCGCTTGCTCGCAAGCGCCTGATCGGACCTATCTCACTGATTTTCGTTTCTAAAGCGGAAACGCGTGCCGCCGATACACTTTACTGGACAGGTATTGCGGAAGTGTCACGGCGGGTTAACGCATGGTCGAGCAAAAAATTGCCACAATCGCGTTGATGGCAGAGGCAGCCCTGCAGCCACGCGCCGCAGCGCTGCAGCAAGCGTTTTCTGGCGCTGCTCATATCCAGTGTCGCTTGATTCAGGGTGTTGCCGCAGCGACGGGCGCACTCGACGGCGCCGACATCGTCTTACTGATCTTGCCCAGCGGCGATAGTGCCGATCCCGACACGTTGGCGCGCTTTGCCACGGATATCGCACCGGCGCCGCTGTTGGTCGTCGCCGAAGGCATTGCCGCTCGTGAGCCGTTGCTGATGGGTACCGGTATTGAGGATTGCTTCGATCCAACCTCAATGCCTGAGCACGCCATTGTTCGGGCAACGCAGCGGTGCATTGAGCGCGCTGCACAGCGGGTCCATGTCAGCACTGCCGAGCGTCGTTACCAGGCATTGTTCAACCACATGCCGGTGGCCGCGTTCACCGTCAACACGGCGGGTGGCATCGTAAACGCAAATCACGCCTTTCTAGCGCTCATCTCGGCGTCATCCGTAGCGGAAATCGATGATCAGCGAATGAACGGGTTGTTGACGGGGCTTGCGGCGATGCAGTCGAGCGATGCCACCGGCATGCCGGTCTATCGTGGTCAGCATATTCTCGATAGTTGCGATGGCGAGCAGAAACACGTGCTGGTGACAGCGCGGCGCAGCGAAACAGGTGATGCCGAACCTATCGTCGACGTCTTCGTCGTTGATGTGACAGAGCGTGAACAACAGGCGCGACGTGTCGTCAAGGCAGAAAATCGGCTGCGTAACCTGTATGACAACGTACCGATCATGATGTTTGAAGTGAACGACGACTTGATGATCGACCACCCGAACCGCGCCATGCTCGACAGTCTCGAGCACCTGCGCCTTGAGGCAGGGGCTACGTCGCTGCGCGCATTGGTAACGAACGCTGACGAGATTGGCGAGCTTGATGACGCAGCGGCCAATCTGCGCCAAGGCAAGGCCGTCGTCGATTTGCCGCTCAGCATCGGCAACGTTGGGTCGGCGATGGAGTGTTTGCTGACGCTGATCCCGGCCAAAGATTTGCAAGGTCAAATCAATCGTTTTCACGGCATGCTGGTCGATCTGACCGTACAAAACAGCGCCCGACGAGAGCGCGACGCGCTGCAGGAGCAGTTGCAGCTCACCCAGAAGCTGGAATCGATCGGGCAACTCGCCGCCGGTATTGCACACGAAATCAACACGCCGGCGCAGTACGTGTCCGACAATTTGTCATTCTTGATGGAGTCATTCGATGACGTCTGGCAGGTGATTGCGAAGCTCGAATCGTCGCTCGCGGTGATGTCCGAACATGCCACGCTGCACGCGAAAGCGTCAGAAATTCGTGCCGCGATGGAAGAGGCGGATATGGAGTACCTCGGCGAGGAGATTCCAACGGCGCTGGCGCAGGGTCACGATGGCATTGCAAAGATCCGCGAGATTGTCCTCGCACTGAAGGATTTCTCGCATCCCGGGGGCGGAGCAATGGAACCGGCTGATATCAATCGCGTGGTCGAAAGCACGCTGACCGTCGCACGCAACGAGTGGAAGTACGTTGCCGATGTAGGGCTGGAACTCGATGAACACCTGCCTGCGGTTACCTGTTTTCCGTCGGCTTTATCACAGGTCATTTTGAATATCGTCGTCAACGCAGCGCATGCCATTGCTGACGCCCGCGCGAGTAATACCGAGCAGGGCAGCATTGCGATCAAAACATACCGTGTCGATACAGAGCGAGTGTCGATCGCGATTCGTGACAACGGACCAGGCATGCCGGAGGAGGTCCGCAAGAGAATTTTCGATCCGTTTTTTACGACCAAGGAAGTCGGGCGAGGCACAGGCCAGGGGCTCGCGATCAGTCGTAAAGTTGTCGTTGAACAACATGGCGGCAAACTGTTGGTGGACACCGAGCTCGGTGTCGGAACTGAATTTCGCATCGAATTGTGGATCTCGGGCCAGGCATCGAGCAATGCCGGTGGCGAAACCAGCGACGATTCGGTCTCACGTTCGCCTGCTACCGAGTCGGTGGTTAATCTGGAGGCTGCAGTATGAAACGCATCATGTTTGTAGATGACGAGCCAAACATCCTCAGTGGCCTGAAGCGTATGCTGCGACCCATGCGTCGTGAATGGTCGATGCAATTCGCTGAGAGTGCGGATCACGCCCTGGCGATGATGAAGGAGACTGGTGTCGATGTCATCGTGACCGATATGCGTATGCCCGGCCACGATGGCGCCTGGCTGTTGCAACAAGTGCAGGAACAACATCCTGCGGCAGCACGGATCATCTTGTCTGGCCATGCCGAACAGGAAGCGACGATTCGTTCCGTCGCAGCGACGCATCAATTCCTCGCCAAACCCTGCGATGCCGATACGCTGCGCGAGACTGTCGCGCGTACCTGTCAGTTGCGCGATATGCTCCGATCAGAGCGCCTGCGCAAGATCACAGCAGAAATCAGCCGTCTTCCCAGCCTGCCTGACATCTACAGCGAGCTCAATGCGGAAATGGGACGTGATGGCTCTTCGATGGCCTCAATCGGGAGCATTGTGGAACGTGATCTTGGCATGAGTGCCAAGATACTGCAGCTCGTTAATTCCGCTTTTTTCGGCTTGCGGCGGCGCGTGGGTTCGGTGGCTCAAGCCGTCGCCTATCTCGGCATGGATGTGATTCGTGCGCTGGTTCTGTCCGAATCCGCATTTAAAGCGTTTGAGTCTTCCGTGAGCTCCGTTGATGCGGCTGCACTGATTCGCGATAGCCGAAACGTTGCGGCGATTGCAAAAAAGATTGCTGATGCGGAAACGGATAACAAGTCGGTGGTCGATGAGGCGTTTCAGGCTGGCATGATGCATCAACTGGGTACGCTGATTTTGGCGTCGGAGTTACCGGATGAATACCGTCAGGTCCTGGCGGCCGTCAAGTCTGGCGACGCGCTCTACAGCGCCGAAGTCAATCAGTTCGAAGTGACTCATGGTGAGGTTGGCGCCTATCTGCTGGGCTTGTGGGGCCTATCGGACGGCACGATCGAGGCGGTGGCCTACCACAGCACCCCAAACACCACCGAGGTAACCCAGTTCGAGCCTGTCGCGGCGCTGCATGCCGCTGCCGGTCTATATGCGCAGATGCTTGGACGGGACGACACTGTTATCGATGAGAGTTGGCTGGCAACGATCGGTTGTCTCGACCGGTTGTCTGCGTGGCGAGATCTCGCTCAGAGTCAAATGAACCAGAGGGATGCGGCATGAACCAGAGAGTGTTGTTTGTGGACGACGAGCCGAACGTGCTTCAGGCGCTGCGCAGAGCGATACGCAAAGATGTTGACGCGACCATCGCAGTCGGCCCGGAGGCGGGATTGGAGGCGATCGCGAATCAACCGGCGTTCGCAGTCATCGTCTCCGACATGCGCATGCCGGGTATGAATGGCGTTGAGTTCTTACGCGCAGCAACACAGTTGTCGCCAGACTCGGTGCGCATCATGTTGACCGGCAACTCCGACCAGCAGACGGCTATCGATGCTGTCAACCAAGGTCAGGTGTTTCGCTTTCTCACCAAGCCTTGTGACGTCGATCAGTTGCGTCTTGTGTTGTCCCAGGCGATTCGTCAGTTTTCACTTGTGAATGCCGAGCGAGACTTGCTCGACAATACGGTGAAAGGCAGTCTCGGTGTCCTGACCGATCTCTTGTCGATGGCGATGCCCGAGGCATTTGGCAGGACCTGCCGTATCAAAGAGCGCGTCGCGCGCCTCACCGCTCACTTTCCAGATCTCAGTGCGGATGACCGCTGGTCTATCGAAACGGCGACGATGCTATCGCAGCTGTGCTGTATTGCGATGGATCAGGATGTCATCGCCAAGTTGAATCGAGGCGAGTCGCTAAACGATACCGAACTGGCGGCCTATCATGCGGCCACCAGTCAGGTGGCGGGTATGGTCGAGCGCGTGCCGCGTATGGAGCAGGTCGCGCGGATTATTGCCAATCATCACAAGGGGTACGATGGCAGCGGCTACCCGCAAACGGATTTGCGGGCCGAAGCGATTCCTTTCGGCGCACGTGCGTTGCACCTCGCATTGGCTATCGATCAGTTGCGTTTGCGCGGACTCAGCAATGATGAAGTTCTGGAAGCGCTACAAATGAACAAGCGCCGCTATGACCCCCGTTTGCTTGAGAAGCTTGCGATAAAACAAACGTCTGCCGAGAGCCCGGAGCCGATGAATTTGCCGGTCACGGATGTGCAAATAGGCATGCGTATTGAGCAGGACATCACAACTGATAGTGGCAGCTTGCTGGTGTGTGCAGGGCAGCGTGTTTCCGACGCGATTCATGCCCATCTGATGTCGTTTGTGGAGCGTGGCGAGATGACCAGTGTCATCTCGGTTTCTAGCGATCTTTCCCCGCTATTGGAACGTACTGGCTGACGCCACTACTCGATCACATCCATCACCTCGAAGGTCATTTCGGCATTGCGGCGCAAGCGTTCGAGAAGGGCATCGCCCATCGCGGCAGCCGGAGTCAGGAATCCACCGGGTTCATCGTCGCGTCGTGGCGTCAGATTGGCCAGACAGACCGCTGATTCGCCGAGCATGCGGCTCGTGCAACCGTAACCTGGGTCGCGATTGCCATCCACGCGTCCGCGCAAAATCCGACCCTCATCATCGATACCGGCCAGCTCAATCTTGAAAAAGCCCGCTTCGCGCTCCTCGGGTGTCGGTCCGTCGCCAGGGGCGGGAAACACGAAGCGTCGCAGCGCCGCGCGAGTCGGTGCGAATGCAGCGCTCATCATCAATCCTGCCATCGCACCAGACATCGCTGCCGCCTTTGCCATCCCGCTGGCACCGTTGCCTGTCGCTGTGTATTCGTTGTAACTGAAGTCTTCGCCATAAGCATGGCCGAGCAGGGCGTTGCTGCGCCGAACGATTCGTGTATTGATGCTCGCCATTAGGAAAGGCGCGACCCAGACGCCCAGTAACTCATCACGCCGGAAACCGAGCGCATCGCGCCGGTCTATGCCATCCGCCTTGTTTCTCGGGTTCAGGCCATACGGATTCATCAATAGCTTCGCGCAGCGTCGATCCTTGCGCGCTTGTTCCGCGACTTCGAACAGACTGGCCGCAGTGCCGCCGCTCATGCCACCGCTGGCAGCCCGCAAACAAAAATGGATCTTTTGCAGGGGTTTGCCAAAACGGGCCTGGGCTTCGCGTTGCATGAACCAAACGCCGATATCGGACGGGATCGAGTCGAACCCGCAACAATTGACAATAAAAGCACCGGACCGCTTGGCGACGCCGTTGTGTGCATCGATCATGCGGCGTATCCACGGTACTTCGCCTGCCAGATCGCAGTAGTGTGTGCCGTGTCTCGCGCAAGCCGCGATTAGTTCATTACCATACTGGGTGTACGGCCCGACCGTGGTGGCGATAACGCGCGTCCGTTGCACGAGTGTCGCGAGACTTTCGGCGTCGAAGCTGTCGGCCAGCAAAATTGGCAGGGCCTTGGCTTTGCGGCCCATGTCAGTCCGAATATGCTCGAGCTTCTCTTCGTCGCGGCCGGCGATGGCCCATTTCAGGGAGGCGTCAACGCCGTAGACGGTCAGCAGGTGCTCGGCCACCAGACGTCCCGTGAACCCACTGGCACCCCACACCACCACATCAAACTCTCGCTCAGCCATGTTGCTGCAGACTGCCTTTACACCATACGGTGAATCGAAAACCAGCGTGCGCTAAGCTTATGCACACCCGGGCAAGGTTAACTGACGAGAAACCAATATGCGACGTGTAATCATTCTTGTACTGGATTCTTTTGGTATCGGCGCCGCACCGGACGCAGCGCGCTTCGGTGACGAGGGCGCCAATACGCTCGGCGCAATTGCCCAAGACTGCCGCGTGCGATTTGAGCAGGGCGCGCGCCAACAACCGTTGCAATTGCCGAACCTGACGGAGCTCGGTCTCATGCATGCGGCGCATCTGGCGAGCGGCGCATGGCCGGACGTGGATCATAGCGCGCTGCCGACCACTGGCGCGTGGGGTTGTGCGGCCGAGCTATCCAGCGGCAAGGATACGCCATCCGGACACTGGGAGATTGCCGGTGTGCCGGTACTGTTTGATTGGGGTTACTTCTCCGACAAAGAGCAGACGTTTCCCGAAGCGCTGTTGGCGGATTTGGTTGCGCAGGCGCGACTGCCCGGCGTGCTCGGCAATTGTCACGCGTCAGGCACGGAGATCATTGCAAGGCTCGGCGATGAACACATCAAGAGTGGCAAGCCGATCGTGTATACGTCCGCTGATAGCGTGCTTCAAATCGCGGCGCATGAAGCGCATTTCGGATTGCAGCGGCTGTATGATACCTGCGAGATCGCACGCGGTCTGGTCGATGAGTACAACGTCGGTCGGGTCATCGCGCGGCCGTTTGTTGGGCATTCGGCAGAGACTTACGAACGCACCGGCAACCGTCGCGATCTGACCACGCCGCCACATGCAGCAACATTGCTGGACTTGCTATCAGCGGCTGGCGGTGAAGTTGTCAGTGTCGGGAAAATCAGCGATATCTTCGCGCATCAGGGCGTCACGCAACAGATCAAAGCATCAGGCAATGCCGCTTTGCTGGATGCGACACTCCAGGCGATGCAGGATACGCCCGCACCAGGGCTGATTTTTACTAACCTGGTGGACTTTGACATGCTCTTCGGTCACCGGCGGGATATTGAGGGTTACGCCGCAGCACTCGAGTATTTTGACGGACGACTGCCCGAACTCATGGCGGCGATGGGCGATGATGATCTGCTGATCATGTGCGCTGATCATGGTTGCGATCCGAGCTGGCCGGGCAGTGATCACACGCGCGAGTTTATTCCTGTCTTGATGTATGGTCGCCGTGTTGCTGGCGGTAGTCTGGGTGTGCGCGGAAGTTTCGCCGACATCGGACAAACAGTTGCTCAATACCTCGAACTGCCCCCCACCGACTACGGTGAAGCCTGCCAGTTACAGCCGCAGGTTGCCGTCAGTTAGTCCGTCGCTGTTTTCGGTCCCACCAATGCGCGTATTCGTTCGCGATGCCGTGCAACATTGTCGCGCAGCCGGGCGGCGTCGATCGTGAGAATTTCGCGATCGCGCATCAACACCACGCCCTCGACGATTGTCGTAACGACATCGTGTTCATCGGCAACGTAAACCAGATGTGAGATCGGCTCGTACATCGGTGCAAAGGTGAGATCGTCGGTGGCCACCTGAATCAAGTCAGCGCGTTTGCCGACTTCGATGCTGCCAACCCGATCCGCCAAACCAATCGCTGCAGCACCATCAGAGGTTGCCATCTTCAAAGCTTCGTAGGCGGGTAAGTGCGTCGGCACCATACCGATGCCCTTGGCGAGTAACGAAGCAAGCCGTATCTCTTCCCAGAGATCCAGGTCATTATTGCTGGCTGCGCCGTCGGTACCAAGGCCAACCGTGACGCCTGCACGCCGCATATCGACCACCGGTGATACGCCGGACGACAGCTTCAAGTTGGACGTCGGATTATGGATAGCGCCGACGTTGTTCCTGGCCATGCGTTGCCAGTCATCGGCGTCGCCATGTACGACGTGAGCGGCGATCAATGGCACATCCAGATAACCGAGCTCCTCGAGTAGCGCGACCGGGCTCTTGCCATAATTGTCAGCGGTAATCTGCATTTCGAACGGTGACTCTGCGACATGGATGCTGATAGCCAGACCATGGTCGTTCGCAGCCGCGACCAGCGTTTCCAGTGCCTCGCGTCCGATGGTGTAGACGGAGTGCGCACCGAGTGCGGGCACGATGCGCGGATGTTTGTCACGCCAGCGCTCGGCGAAATCGATCGCTTGCGCCAGCGACTGAGTAAAGTCACGGGCGTCCGGGCTTGCTTGTTCGATGACCGATGGCACGACGATCGCACGTAGGCCGCAATCAACCACGGCCTGTGCGACTGTATCCGGGAAGAAATACATATCCACGAAGCTCGTAATGCCGCCCCGAATCATTTCGTAACAGGCGAGTGTGGTGCCGGTAGCGATAAAGTCTTCATCCACCAGCTCAAGCTCGGCTGGAAAAATGTACTGCGTCAGCCAGGTCATCAGTTCGAGGTCATCGGCGATGCCACGCATCAATGCCATCGCAGCGTGCGTATGACCGTTGACAAGTCCTGGCATTAACACGCGCGACTCACCGCTGATGATCTCTGCGGCGCGGAACTGGCGCGCGATCGTTTCGGCGTCATCCACGGCCACAATCATGCCGGCATCGATGGCCACCGCCTGATCATAGGCGACCGCTTCCGACGTCATCGTGAGCAGGTATTCGGCCTCGACGATCAGATCAACCGTGCGGCGATTATCGGTGGGTAATTCGGCGCAACCGGCGGCGGTGACAATTCCCAGCAAAGCCAAGCAATGATGACAAAAGCGATTCATGACAATTCTCCAGACGGATCATCTTCCAGTGATCGATAACAGGTTTCCGAAAACCGGGGCATACACAAGCAATGGAAGACCAAGTCATGTTCTCCCGTATTGTGAATTTGTTGTGATGTGTTGGCTGGAATATCGACGACGTCGCCCGGCGCCACCGGGAATGACCGCGCGTCGCCAACGAACATTTCGCCGGTACCGGCGATGATGACGTACCACTCTCGCACTGTCAGCGCGTGTTTTTGAGTCAGCGTACCGGGTTCGACGCGACACCGTGCCAGCGACGCATTTGGGAGTGATTCGACATTAACCAGCTCCGTGATGAAGCAGCGTTCATCGGTCCAAAACTCTGGCGCAGTCATTGCGATCCGGTAACCCCGTTACTGATGTGGTGGTGTATCATAACGGCGTTGTTCACAGACAGGCAAAAGCATGGCCACCAAACACATGAATGCAGCACCGGGGGATTTCGCACCGAGTGTGTTGATGCCCGGCGATCCATTGCGCGCCAAGTACATTGCCGAGAAGTATCTGAGCCAGCCGCGCCAGGTAACCGATGTTCGCAATATGCTGGGTTTCACGGGCGAATTTCAAGGTAAATCCATCTCGGTCATGGCGCATGGCATGGGCATTCCCAGCGTCTCCATTTATGTCAGTGAATTGATCGAGTCCTATGGCGTTCAACGCATCATGCGTGTTGGCAGTTGCGGCACGGTCAAGGCCGAAGGTGGGCTTCGTGATGTCATCATCGGCGCCGGCGCCTGCACCGATTCGGGCGTGAATCGCATGCGCTTTGGCGGCTTCGACTATGCGCCCATTGCCGATTATGACCTGCTAAGCACCGCGGTAAGTACCGCGCGCGCCAAAGGTATTCCGTATCACGTTGGCAATCTGTTTTCCGCCGATCTCTTCTACACGCCGCAGCCAGAGATGTTCGACACGATGGAAAAATACGACATCAAGGGCGTTGAGATGGAAGCGGCGGGCATCTATCCGATTTGTGCGGAGCACGGCGTGGCGGCTTTAGCGATATGCACGGTCAGCGACAACATTCGCACCGGCGAGGCACTGAGCGCAGAGGAGCGGGCGTCCACCTTTGATGACATGATTCAATTGGCACTCGACAGTATGGCGGCAGCGATCTGAAATGGCGTTGTCGAATGTAATACCGACACCCGTCGATACGGTCGGCATCGGTGAGCGTGTGTCGCGTTTTTGTTCCCGCTCGATCAAGGCCGATGCGAAGCTGCAGGGTCTGCATCTCGCCTTGTCAATGATTGACCTGACAACACTCGAGGGGGCGGACACACCCGGCAAGGTGCGCCAGTTGTGCACCAAAGCCACGCATTTACACGATCGATTACCGGGTTTGCCGACGGTCGCCGCAGTGTGTGTTTATCCGACGATGGTGGCGTTGGCCAAGCAGACGCTGACGCATCCGGACATCGCGGTGGCCGCAGTGGCGACTGCGTTTCCGAGCGGGCAGTCATCACTCGATATCAAGATTCAGGATACGCGTATGGCGGTGGAGGCCGGCGCGGATGAAATTGATATGGTGATTTCGCGTGGCGCTTTTCTGGCCGGGGATTACCAGCGTGTATATGACGAGATTGCGGTCATCAAGGAGACCTGCGGCGAGGCGCATTTGAAGGTGATCCTGGAGACCGGAGAACTCGGCTCGCTCGACAACGTGCGGCTCGCGAGCGACATCGCGATCGCGGCCGGTGCCGATTTTATCAAGACGTCTACCGGTAAGGTTCAGCCTGCGGCAACGATGCCGGTTACCCTCACGATGTTGATGTCGATTCGGGACCACTACCGTGCAACGGGCAAGATGGTGGGCATGAAACCCGCTGGTGGTATCTCTACCGCGAAACTGGCGCTGCAGTATCTCGTGATGGTCAATGAAACGCTGGGTGCGCGATGGATGACCAAACAATGGTTTCGGTTCGGCGCCAGCTCGCTGGCCAACGACGTACTGATGCAGTTGGTGAAACAGGATACCGGGCACTATCAATCTGCTGATTATTTTTCTCGCGACTGATTTCGGGAACGGTTATGACTTCACAATCACCGCTAAGCTTTGACATGGGATGGGACTACGCGCCGGCGCCGGAAGGCACCGATCATGTCTCGTTGAAGGATCAATATCACCTGTTCATCGACGGTAGTTTTGTCGAGAGCGATAGCGATCAACGTATTGTCACGGTTAACCCGGCGACCGCAGAACCGATTGCGTCTGTCGCTTGCGCGACATCCGGCGATATCGATCGTGCCGTCCGTGCAGCGCGCAAGGCCTACGATGGAGTTTGGTCAAAAATGCCGGCGGCGGAGCGGGGCAAATATTTGTTTCGTATTGCTCGTGCTTTGGCGGAGCGTGCGCGCGAGTTCGCGGTCATCGAGAGCATGGACGGTGGCAAACCGATTCGCGAGTCACGAGATATCGACATTCCACTCGCCTCGGCGCATTTTTTCTACTACGCGGGCTGGGCGGACAAACTCGAGTACGCGTACCCAGGCGTGCGCGCCGAATCGCTTGGCGTTGCCGCTCAAATTATTCCGTGGAATTTCCCGCTGCTGATGGCCGCGTGGAAAATTGCACCAGCATTGGCCGCGGGGAATACGGTCGTAATCAAGCCGGCTGAAACGACGCCGCTCACGGCATTGAAGCTTGCGGAACTGTTCCAGGATATCGGCTTACCGGACGGCGTCGTCAACATCGTCACAGGCGACGGTTCGACCGGCGCTGCGCTGGTTGATCATCCTGCTATCAACAAGGTCGCGTTTACTGGCTCAACTGCGGTCGGACGCGGAATCATGCAAGCCCTCTCGCACCGGCAGATACCGTATACCCTCGAGTTGGGGGGCAAGGCGGCGAACATCGTTTTCGCAGATGCAGCGCTCGACCAGGCGGTGGAAGGCATCGTGAACGGCATCTTTTTTAATCAGGGCCACGTGTGTTGTGCGGGCTCTCGCCTGCTGGTGCAGGAATCGGTCGCGGAGGATGTGGTCAGTCGCCTGAAAGATCGAATCTCGACGTTGATCGTCGGTAATCCGCTGGATAAAAATACCGATATTGGCGCGATTAACTCGAGCGAGCAGTTGCGGCGTATTAACGACTACATCGACATCGGCCGCTCCGAAGGTGCAAACTTGTGGCAGTCTCCCTGCGCGGTGCCAGAGCAGGGGTATTTTTGTGCACCGACGTTGTTCACGGACGTGGCGCAGTCACATCGTATCGTGCAGGAAGAAATTTTCGGTCCTGTGTTGACGATCCAGACGTTTCGCACCTTCGACGAAGCGCGAGAAAAGGCCAACAATACGCCGTATGGCTTGTCTGGTGGCGTATGGACAGACAAGGGCGCACGGATCTTCAAGATGACCAGCGCGCTGCGTGCCGGCGTAGTGTGGGCCAATACCTTCAACAAATTCGACCCGACGTCGCCGTTTGGCGGCTACAAAGAGAGTGGCGTAGGCCGTGAAGGTGGTCTACACGGACTGTCCGCCTACTTGAAATTTGATCATGGGATTCACTGATGACTGACGATCAGGAACAAACACGCCTGGCGGTCGCCAAGACCTATAAGCTGTATATCGGTGGCCAGTTTCCTCGTACGGAGTCAGGTCGCTATGAACGTTTTTCTGCGGATGCGGTCAATGTTTGTCGTGCCAGCCGCAAGGACCTGCGCAATGCCGTCGTCGCGGCGAGAAAAGCCGTCGCCGGCTGGTCCGCTGCCTCCGCGTATTTGCGCGGGCAGATCATCTATCGAATCGCTGAGATGCTGGAAGGCCGATCGACGCAGTTTGCAGAGGAGCTGGAACGAGAAGGCTTGAGTCGCGATGCGGCGCGGGCGAATGTACGCGAGGCAATCGATAGGCTCGTGTACTACGCGGGATGGTCTGACAAGTTCACACAAGTGTGTAGCAGCGTCAACCCGGTTGCCTCGTCGCATTTCAATTTTTCGGTACCGGAGCCGATGGGTGTTGTCGGCATCGCTGCGCCGGAATCCGGCCTGTTCGGGCTGGTCAGCGCCCTGGCGCCGGTCATCGTCGGCGGCAACGTCGCGGTGCTGGTCGCGAGTGTCAAGCATCCGCTGACTGCGATCAGCTTTGCCGAAGTGCTGCATGCTTCCGATGTACCGGCCGGCGTTGTCAATGTGCTGACCGGCAGACTGGAGGAGTTGTTGCCTGTCGCGGCCGAACACATGGATATCAATGCACTGGCGCTCGCGGCTGGTAGCGATGTCTTACGGGCTACGGCGGCGGAGCAGAGTGCGGGGAACCTCAAGCGCGTGGTGAATCTGGACCCCAGGCGTCTCGCGGACGCCGATGGGGCGGGGCCGCATCACATCCAGGCCTTTCAGGAAATCAAGACGACCTGGCACCCGGTCGCGCAGTAGTGCGCTGTTAGCGGACTAATGCGGCGAGCTCGGCCGCCGGCGGGCGAGCGCCTACCTGCTGAATAGCCAGCGAGGCACACGCGGTCGCTAGTGCCGCACTCTCTGCAAATGACTGTTGCCGAGTGTAGCCGTACAGGAACCCAGCGATGTACGCATCGCCCGCGCCCGTCGCATCCTCGATTTTATCAATCACATCTGCCGGCTGATCGTGCCGCTCGTTGCCACGGATAATCACTGAGCCATGTTCAGAACGTGTGATAGCAAACAACTTGCCTGACTCAGCGGCCAGCGTAGCGGCCTGCTCAAAGTTCTCGACCCCAAAGAGCTGAAAAACCTCCGCTTCGTTGCCGATAATGATGTCAGCGTCACCCTGTGCCAGTGCTTCGAAGGCTTGTTGGTGACGTTCTACACAAAATGAATCCGATAGTGATAGCGCAATATCGGCGCCGTTCGCTTTGGCGAGCTGAACCGCTTTGTTCATCGACTCGGGGCCATCGGGCGTGTCCCAGACATAGCCTTCCAATAACAACACCCGCGGGGCACCGATGGTTGCCTCGGTAATGTCTGTCGGTGCGATCTCTACGCAAGCGCCAAGATAGGTCTGCATCGTGCGTTCGCCACCGGGTGTGATGAACACATGACAGCGTGCCGTCGGCGCCTCACGTGTCTCTGGCTTCAATCGGAGATCGACGCCGAGCGACTGCATATCATCGGCGAATGCATTGCCAAAAATATCGTCGGCGACACGACCAATATAGGCTGCATGGCCACCAAGACTGGCAAAGCAGGCGATGCTATTAGCGACGGAACCACCGGCACTCTGCCGCGGGTCGTCCATCATCAGGAAGCGTTGCTGCGCTTCCACGGCGTTGACGAGGGTCATCGAGCCGGGCGGCGCCCCTAGCTGGTCGACGATGTCATGGGATACGTGCGCCAATACGTCAACGATGGCATTGCTGATGCCCAGTAGGGCGACTTTTGATTCAGACATGGCTTGGGATCACTCGGTCGGTTTCAGGCTGGCCAGACAACACGGGCAAGCCGAAGGGGATTCAGGGTTTGGGCAAGAAATCTGGAATTTGCTCGAGAATGTCGGCCAGTGCCGGTTTGTGCTGGCGAATCTCGTCCTCGTTGAGCCCCGATAGCTCGTACGGCAGCACCATCCAATCGCGGGTCTCATGAACATAGAAGTCCGGCGGACGTAACGTCTGTTCGCTGGGTCGGTACCAGATCGTTGCGATACGGATGTCTCGCGGCAGGTTTCTACGCGCTTTGCGCGCCAGTTTATCGATCACGGCCTGGGCGCTCGAGCCCGTCGAGAAGACATCATCGACGATGAGCAACGATTGTGTGGAGCTTACGTTCTCGAGTAGATAGCGAAGCCCGTGTACACGAATGGCGGATTTTTTGTCAGCACGCTGTCGGTGATAGGCGTCGATCCCCGCATAGCTCGTCCGTACCGCGATGTGATCGGTGTCGATTCCGAAATGCTCAAGTCCCTCTTGCACGGCGATACCAACGGCACTACCACCACGCCACAGGCCGACCAGGAAGTCGGGACGAAAATCGCTTTCGTAGATCTTGACAGACAGCTTAAAGGCGTCGACCAACATGCTGTTGGCGTCGACAAAGGTCTTATTTGGTGGCGCAGCGCCCATGCAGTGCCTCGGCTTCATTTCTGCGGTAGGATGGCGAGTATAACGATTTCAAAGCGATGGCGTGAGCCGTTCAGCGAGCGAAGAATGAAAAAAATTGTTTTGTCGGCCCAGGGTCTGATGGAGGACTCCATGCGACTGGGTGCCAGAATCTTGCAGAGCGGCTTTCAGCCTACGCTGATTATTGCGATTTGGCGCGGCGGCACGCCGGTTGGTATGGCACTGCAGGAGCTGTTGAGCTATTGCGGTTGCGATGCGGACCATATCGCCATCCGGACGTCTTCCTACCATGGCGTGGACCAGCGCAGCAGTACTGTCAGCGTTCACGGTCTCGACTATATTGTGAACAAGATCAATGTCGAAGACCGGTTACTGATCGTCGATGATGTGTTCGATACCGGCAACACCATTGCGGCAGTCATCGCAGAACTCGCGCGGCGCTCGCGGGACAACATGGCGGATGACGTTCGTATCGCCGTGCCGTGGTTCAAGCCAAGCCGGAATCAGACCACACTCACGCCGGACTACTTCGTGCATGAGACAGACGAGTGGCTGGTGTTTCCGCATGAACTCGACGCACTGACACCGGAAGAGCTGGCGGAACACCGGCCGGCACTGGCCGAGGTCATTGCACCGGTCAAAGCGCGTCAACGCAGCGCCTAGCGCCATCCCGTCGCAGGCAGATTTCGACAACATGAGCTGGGGGCTGTATGTCGCAAACCTTGATTAGTCTATTAGGTATCGCGCTGTTGGTAGTGATCGCCATTGCGTTATCGACCAACCGGCGGGCGATTCGACCAAGGGTGGTGCTCAGCGCATTCGCCTTGCAAGCCGCGATTGCCGTTGTCGTTTTGTACTGGTCGGCAGGTCAGTCCGCCATTCGTGGCTTGAGTGCCGGATTCACGTCCGTCATCGCTTACGGCAACGAAGGTATTGCGTTCATATTTGGTGAGTTGTTCACGGCCCAGCAATACCCGATCTTCGCCGTCAATGTATTGCCCGTGATCGTGTTTTTCGCGGCTTTGATGGCCGTGCTCTATCACATGGGCATCATGCAATGGCTGGTGCGTATTCTCGGCAAAGGGTTGCAGGCGGTCATCGGCACCGGGCCCGTCGAGTCTCTCAACGCCGCTGCCAATATTTTTGTCGGTCAGACCGAAGCCCCACTCGTCGTCAAACCCTATCTTGGTGGCATTACGAAACCGCAGCTGTTCACCGTTATGGCGTCGGGTACCGCATCGGTTGCTGGCACGGTGCTCGCGGCTTACGCGGGCATGGGCGCCAAGATTGAGTTCTTGTTAGCTGCCAGTTTCATGGCGGCGCCAGGTGGCTTACTGATGGCCAAACTGATGATGCCGGACGAGGGTCCCGTGGCGGCGACTGGCGCACGCATCGACAATGTAGAAATTCCGCGAGAGAAAAATGTTTTCCTGGCCGCGGCCAGCGGCGCTCAGGAAGGTGTCCGTCTCGCGGTCATGATCGGTGCGATGTTGCTCGCATTTGTCGCGTTGATCGCGTTGTTTAATGGTGTGATTGGCGGCGTGTTCTCGTTGTTCGGTATCGAAGGCATCACCTTGGAGTGGATTCTTGGCTGGGTGTTCTCACCGCTGATGTGGTGTCTCAGTATTCCGTGGGAAGAGGCGCAGATAGCGGGCAGTCTATTCGGCAAAAAACTGATCTTGAATGAATTCGTCGCGTTCCTCGATTTCAACACGGCGAAGGAGCTGGTGAGCGAGCGAACGGCCGCCATCATCACGTTCTCACTATGCGGGTTCGCTAATTTGTCATCGATTGCGATTTTGCTGGGTGGTCTCGGTGTATTGATTCCATCGCAGCGCGAGCTCATCGGGCAGTTCGGTTTTCGCGCCGTGATTGCCGGTTCTTTGTCGAATCTGATGAGTGCCGCGTTAGCCAGTTTGCTTATCTGACGACAGTGAGAACCCAGCCGGAAGCAAATCAGAGATAGACACGACGGTCCAGTTGAGCGATGCATCAACCAGCCAGATGCGTGCCGTCGCATCGGCGAATTCGCTGATGCGTTGTCGACAGCCGCCACAAGGTGTGCAGTGACCGGTTTGCTCGAAGCCGCCGACGACTAGCACTTCTCGAATGTGCCGACCGCCTGCCGACACCATTGCCGCGATGGCACTAGTCTCGGCACAGTTGCCTTCTGGGTAGGCGGCATTCTCAACATTGCAGCCGGCGAATACGCGGCCCTGTTCATCGATAATGGCAGCACCGACTTTGTAGTTGGAGTAGGGGGCGTAAGCGTGTTGTCGCGCCCGTTGGGCGGCATCGAGGAGCGCCTCAGGTGGTGTTGCCGCGTGCGTCATGGACTTAGCATGGCCGGATTCGGTGCAATGCGCAGCAGCGGTGCGCGCTCGCGTTCGCTGGCGATATAGATTGCATTATCCGGGCCAAATGCGATGGTCTCGGGCTGCGCCAGAATAGGCATGTTCAAGCGCTGCAACGTGCCGTTCATCGCGGCTAACCAATCATCGTGTGGCGCCAGTGAGATCAGATACGCTTCGCCGTAAGTCAGCAAAGCCAGCCATTGCCCGTCGCGTGAAATATCCATGGCCGTTGGCTGGTTACGGAATTCGCCGTACCTGGGAAACAGCTTGAGTTCGAGCGCTGTCGGTGTGGGGATGCTGCTCACAGGGCCAATTTCCTGCGCGCGCATCTGCGCTTTCGTGCCGCTGTGCGCCTGTTGCAGTGCTTCGCGCAGGGCGACGCGATACAGCACAGGTGGCTTGGTGCGTTTGCTCAGTAAATAGATTGAGTCGCGGGCGACGTCGACGGCGATGGCTTCGACATCACGAGCGCCACCGGGATAGGTGATCTTAAGTACACGACCTTTCAGTTTGCTGTTGGCAGACAGCTCGCTGGGTTCTTCGACAAACACCAGGCGCACATTGTCGCGGACCGATTTATTATCGCCAACGTCGGCGATGACAAGCCATGCCTGCTCGTCGAGTGAGAAACCGGCGAGGTCTTCCCAGTCTTTGTTTTTGGCCTTGGTCACCCGCGCGACGTGGTGCGACATATCTGTCGAATCCACTGCAATCAGCTCGGCGTCGTTGCCCTGGTCGTTCACAAACCAGATCCGATTCGGATCAAATTGGGAAACCGCCATACCTGACGCTTCGGGCAGCAGTTGGTAGTCGAGTTCGCCGAACACCATGGTGCTGTCGACATTCTCAACAGGTGAGGCAGGTTCGTCGTCGCCGATCGCGCAAGCCGTCGTTGCAGCGATCAACAAGAGACTCATTATGCAGCGTTCGATCAACAGTCAATTCCGTCTTTGGTGCAGGGCACTGTCGGCTGGATGGGCAACGAAACCTGGCGACTGCGACCTTGATAATAATCGTCTATTATACCGACCAGTGCGCAGCTTGTGCTGCTAAATCAACCGGGAATCAAACGCTTGGCAAAACTCTACTTTTACTACTCGTCAATGAACGCTGGTAAATCGACTGCGCTGTTGCAAGCGAGCTATAACTATGTCGAACGTGGTATGCGCACACTGGTACTCGCGCCGAGCCTGGATAATCGCTATGGCCAGGGAAAAGTGACATCGCGTATCGGCATCGATGCCAACGCAGAGACGTTTTCACGGGATGATGACTTGCTCGCCATGATTGCCAATCGGAACGACGGCGAGGCGCTGGATTGCGTGTTGATCGACGAAGCGCAATTTCTAACCCGTGAGCAGGTGTTTGCTCTCTGCCGGGTCTGCGACGAGCTGGGTATTCCAGTGCTGGCCTATGGGCTAAGGACCGACTTCCAGGGTGAACCGTTCGAGGGCAGCAAGTATCTATTAGCGTGGTCCGACAATCTCAACGAGATCAAAGCGATTTGCCATTGTGGCGCCAAAGCGACGATGGTCGTACGCCAGGATGAGCACGGTGCGACGGTGACCGATGGGTCACAGGTAGAGATCGGCGGCAACGACCGCTACGTATC
>JBCCBP010000054.1:0-20591 GCA_039033995.1 Pseudomonadota bacterium
GGCGCGCTTCGTATTCGTCACAAGTGACGCGGGCAAGGCACGCCTCAAGCCACACCTGATCGAAGGCAACGTCGAGAAGACCATGACGGCACCCGCGACGGCCATCATCGCCTACGACTCGGAATTCTATGAGCGTGTGCCCGAGCTGCACCCGCACAACCCGGGCGCCCGCGACTGGTTTACGGGCAGCGAGCAATCGATTTACGACAACGCCATGCGTAACGGCACACTGCAGGGCGCGTATTTCATGATCGCCGCCCGCGCATTCGGTCTCGACTGCGGTCCGATGTCGGGTTTCGATCCGGCGGGCGTCAACGCCGAGTTCTTCCCCGACGGGCAGTTCCGGGTCAATTTTCTTTGCAACCTGGGGTACGGGGATGGGAGCACGCTACAACCGCGTCTGCCGCGCCTCGATTTTGACGACGCGTGCCGGATGGTGTGACCTTGCCATCTGGGGCCGCGTGTCGGGGACATAGGCGGTATTATTCTGCCCGGAACGGTCGCATGGCCGATGCAAACGCAGGATGCGGGAGCTGCAAGATGAAACGACATGTCGCCATTGTCTTGTGGGCGGCGGCGCTCACAGTTCTGCCTGGACCGGCAGCCGCTGGCCCTTGGGTCGAGCCTGGTGACCTCGCTCTGCGCCACGACATCCAGACCTTGGCCGATGCCGGTGTGATCCAGGCGCCGGTGACGAGCTGGCCGCTGTCGTGGGGCGATATTATTAACGACACCGCGGATTTCGAGGATCTGACCTTGCTTAGCGAATCTGAGCAGGCTGCGTTGACGCGGGTTCGCCGGCGGGGTCTCAGGGAAACACGGGTAGGCCAGGTTGATTACCGTGTCGATGCCAAATACGACTCATCACCGGGTCTGTTGCGCGGATTCGAACGTCGGGCACGGGAAGAGACCGACGTGTTTGTCGGCGCGAGTTGGCTGGGTGATCGGTGGGCAGCAGAGGTCCGCGTTGCTGGGGTCAGTGACCCTGACGATGATAAGGACGTGCGGCTGGATGGCTCATTCGTCGGCGTGGCTCTGGGCAACTACATGGTGTCTGCGGGCGTCATGGACCGTTGGTGGGGACCTGGCTACGACGGCAGCATTATCCTCGGCAACAATCAGCGACCCGTCCCAGCGATTTCGATTGAGCGTAACGATACGGCGCCATTTAAGTCGAAGTGGCTAAGCTGGCTTGGCCCTTGGGACGCGAGCCTCGTTTGGGGGCAGCTCGAGAATGACCGGGCTGTGCCCAACGCCCGACTGCTTGGCTTGAGAATCAATTTTCGACCGTTGCAGTCTCTGGAGATTGGTCTCAGCCGCACGGCCCAATGGTGCGGCAATGGCGACAGGCCCTGTGACCTCGATGCACTCGTGAAGCTCACTTTGGGACGTGACAATCAAGGCGACGATGACATCGACACGAGCAATGAGCCGGGCAATCAGCTCGCTGGGGTTGACTTGCGCTGGGCGCCGGGCTTCGCGCCACTCAATGGTGCGTTTTACATGCAGATGATCGGTGAGGACGAGGCTGGCGGATTTCCGAGCAGATTTCTTGGCCAGCTTGGCATTGAGGCTTCAGGTGCCGTGGGTATGACCCATTGGCGGGGCTTCTTGGAGTTTTCTGGGACGACCTGTCAGTTCTATGAATCAAGCTCACGACCCAATTGTGGTTACAACAATGGGATTTACCAGACCGGCTACCGCTATCGGGGACGCAGCATCGGGCACAGCGCGGACAACGACGCTGAAGTTCTCTCATTGGGGGGCATGGCGGTGGAGGCGGACGGCGACAGCTGGATCGCCATCCTGCGCGTCGCGGAGCTCAACAATGACGGCCCGCCCGACCCGGCGAATACGATTTCTCCGACGCCTGCCGACTTTACGGCGATCGAAGTCAGCCACCGAAAGGTACTGCAACTCGGTGAGCTCGAGATTGGGGCCGGTGCAACCCGGTTCGAGGATCTTGCGAGCGGTCGTAGAGAGGATGACAGCCGATTGTTCGTAAGCTGGCGGATGCCGTTCTGACCGCCACACTCCGGTATACTTCCTCGGTTTTCAGGGGGTAGATACGTGCCCCGAATGACTTGATGTTGCCCCGATGACCCGAATTTCCACCTGCAGACTGCCGTTCGCCGTGTTGTTGGTCGCAGTAGCCGTCGCCACGACGCAGGCACAAGTACCCACGCCCACGCCAGAGCAGCTCGAGATGCTGCGGTCCCTGCCAGCCGATCAGCAGCAAGCGCTCCTCGAAGAGTTTGGCCTGCCAGCGGGAACGAGCGCGGCGCAGAGTGCGCCGACGTTCCCGGAGTTGGTGCGGCAACCGGTCGCAGACGGCGTAGGGCCTGACGACAGTCCAGCGGAGATCCGGATCGTTGGCGGCGAGACGCTTGTTATTTCCTTCGACGCGTCCGCCTTGGAAGCCGAGGCAGCTTCTGATCTCGAGTCCAGGCCTGCGATTGCGGCGCTGGATGGGACTCGGACCTGGGAGCTGACGGACGCCGGCGAGCTCGTCCTACCGGGTGTCGCGACCATCTCGCTCTCGGGGTTGAGTGCGAATGACATCACGATGCGTCTGGGCGCGGAACCGGCGCTCGCCGCGTATCGGATCACAGCGCAAATTCTCCCGCTTGCCCCTACGGGCGTGGACGCGCTTGAGTACTTTGGTTACGACCTGTTTGCCGGCGTGCCGACGTCATTCGCACCGGCAACCGACGTCCCGGTGCCTACTGATTACGTCATGGGGCCGGGCGACCAGCTTCGCATTGAGTACTTTGGCAAAGAGAACCGCACGATCAACGCAGCGGTGACGCGGGATGGCACTGTGATTCTGCCTGAAATCGGACCGGTGACGCTTGCCGGTCTGACGTTCGATGACGCGCGGGATGAAATCGTCAACCGAATCGCCGAGCAGAAGATTGGTGTTCGCGCCAGCGTCACGATGGGTGAGCTGCGCTCGATCAGGATTTTTGTTCTGGGCGACGTCAATCGCCCCGGGTCTTACACCGTCAGCGGCTTGTCGACGATGACCAATGCGCTGTTCCTGTCGGGCGGTGTTAACGCAACTGGGTCATTGCGTGACGTCCAGCTCAAGCGCAATGGCACGCTGATCGGCCGCCTCGACCTCTACGACTTGTTATTGCGCGGTGATACACGAGACGACCGTCGGCTGTCGCCAGGGGACGTCATCTTTGTGCCACCGGTTGGCGTGCGCGTCGGCGTGGAAGGTGAGGTGATTCGACCTGCCTACTATGAGCTGCGGGGGCGCACCACCGCAGGCCAGCTCGTGGGCCTAGCCGGCGGGCTGCGCCCTACGGCGTTCGGGCCGACCGGGCGGATCGAACGTGTAGCGTCTAGTGGCGATCGAAGGATCATCGACGCGGATTTGTCGTCTGAAAGTGGCCGCAATGTACTGGTTCGCGACGGCGATGTCCTACGCATATTCCCCGTACTTGATCGGTTGGATGACTCCGTCGAGCTCGTGGGCCATGTGCGCAGGCCGGCCCAATACGAGTGGCGCGAAGAGTTACGCGTCACAGATCTGATTCCCTCGCCGGCGCTTTTGAAACCGCAGGCAGATACGAGCTACCTCGTCATTCGGCGGGAAACCGGTGACGACGGACGCATCGACGTACTATCGACAGATCTGCTCTCTGCATTGTCCGATCCGGCCGCATCGTCCAACCCGCTGCTGCAGCCACGTGACCAGGTTATTGTGTTCGGAGTCGGGCCGGCGCGCGGCGCCCGGCTTGAGGCAATCTTGGAACAACTGCGCGAGCAGGGTACGCGCGGGGACGTGTTCCGTATGGTGTCCGTGGGCGGCCAGGTTCGAGCGCCCGGGGACTATCCGTTGGAAGCGGAAATGCGGATCAGTGATCTGCTGCGTGCGGGTGGCGGATTCACCGATGCTGCATTTCTGGGCGACGCGGAATTGACGCGCTACATCATTGGCGAAGACGGTTCCCGCCAGACGCGCCTGATCGCCATCGACTTGCAAGCAATTCTTGCGGGAGACCGCTTTGCGGACGAAGTGCTGCAGCCCTACGACTATCTCAATATTCGGGAAATTCCGGAATGGCGGGGACAGGAAACCGTTACGCTGCAGGGTGAAGTCCGATTCCCGGGTACCTACCCGATAAAGCGGGGAGAGACGCTAGTTTCCGTCATCGAACGCGCCGGTGGCCTCACGGATCTCTCGTTTGCAGACGGCAGCGTGTTTACGCGCGAGATTCTGAAGCGACGCGAAGAGGAACAAATCGACGTTTTGGTGTCGCGGCTCGAGGCTGACCTCGCGGCACTGGCGTTGCAGGGCGCGCAACTCTCTGCCGACGCGCAGCAAGCATTCGCATTCGGCCAGAGTCTTCTGTCGCAATTGCGAGGTAGCCAGGCGACCGGGAGGCTCGTGATCGACCTCAGTGACGTGCTGAAAGGAGGCGTCGGTTCGAGCGAAGATATTGTGCTCAAGGACGGTGACCAGCTTCTGATTCCTCAGCAGACCCAGGAGGTCACGGTGATCGGCGAGGTGCAATACGCCACATCTCACCTGTTCGATCCGGAGCTAGATCGCGATGATTACATCTCCAGAAGCGGTGGGCTCACCGTCAAGGCGGACGACCGTCGGATTTACGTGGTCCGCGCGAACGGCCAGGTGGTGGCCGGAACGACAACCGCGTGGCTGCGTCGCGTCGGTGGCACAGAGATTCGTGCGGGCGATACGATTGTTGTTCCAATTGACGCGGACCGTATCGCGCCACTGACTCTGTGGTCGAGTGTGACGCAAATCGTCTACAACCTTGCCGTCGCAGTCGCGGCAGTCAATTCTTTCTGATGGCGTTGCGGAGCGTGTACCGTGCCTAATGCTGCGGAAACTGGTGAAGGCGCCGTCTACTTCGACTTCGTCAGTGGGGTGTTAGCATCCGCCCTTCGCCACTTCAAGCTGCTCTTTTTTGTGTTCGTCGTCGCGGTCGGTGCCGCGGTCGCCTACGTGATGGTCACCGACAAGGTTTATGAGGCTCGCGTCATCGTAACTGATGCGGAGCGTTCCGGTGCCGGCGCGCTAGGCGGTGCAGGCGGGCAGTTAGGTGGACTAATCGGTTTGGCGGGTCTTGCTGGACTGAGCCAGGAGAGTCGGCTTCAAGAAGGTCTGGCCGTTCTCGAGAGCAGTGCCTTCGCGACCCAGTTTGTGCAGGATCACGACCTGGTCGAGGCGTTTGCAAAGCCTGATTCCGATGATCCGATCTGGTCGGCGACCCACCAATTTCTCGATAAGGCTCTGACGATCGACAACGACGTCACGAGTGGCATGGTGACGATCTCGGTTCGGCTTGAGGACCGTAAAACAGCGGCATCGACGGCAAACGCGGCCATTCGTGCAGTCAATGAGCGGATCCGGCAGCGCACCATCGACGAGTCGGACGCTGCCATTGTCTTCCTCAACGACAAGATCAACGAAACCAGTTCTCTCGAGACTAAGCAGGTCCTGTATCGGTTGGTAGAGGCTAAGCTGGGCGAGTTAATGATCGCGAGTACCCGGCCAGAGTTCGTGTTTCGAGTCATCGATCCCGCTACCGTGCCACACGAATTCGACTATGTTCACCCGCGAGCATTGCTCGTCCTGATGTTTGCGTTGTTCTGTGCAGCGATTGTGTCCGCGCTCGCATTGCTTGTTCTTGATGGACTGCGTGCGCTTCGAGCGTCGCGGGTCGACTAGCCGAATTGCATGCCGCAACCGGTCGGCATCAATGGCCTATCCCATCCTGCATTCTTAGCGCGTCGATTCGGCCAGGGCCAGTGAATGAGAGCAATGCAAAGCGCCTGAGTCGACAGCTGACAGGACCGACGGCGTTTGCGATCGTCGATCAGGGACTCTACACGGTCGCCAATTTTCTGGCTGGACTCACCATACTCTGGCAGGCCGGGCTAGAAGCGTTCGGACATTACGCGTTGGTGATATCGTTGTCGTCGGCTGCCAAAGGCGTTGCTTCAGGCTTGATCATCGAGCCCGTCGCCGTTCTCGGAAGTGGACTCCACGGCGATGGCATCAAGTCAGGCGCATTGCTTATCGGCATTACCGCAGTCCTGAGTTCCAGCCTCGTGCTCTTGCTAATGGCGGGCACAGCTGCGTATTCCCTCGCAGGTTGCGCGCTGGCGATCTTCCTGGGTCAGTTGGGCGTTCATCTATTGCGGCAGGTCGCGTACGTAGACGGGACCATGGCCCGAGCCGTAGGTTTGAGCGGCACTTACCTGCTACTCATCGTCGCGGGCTCGGTAGCGAGCGTTATCACGACGACAGTGGGTGTGCGAAGCGCCACCGTTGTGGTGGCCTTGAGTGGTATTGCGGCAACGCTATTGTGGTTGCGGCGGCCCCATGTGACGCTCGCGGAGTCATTGGCCGCTTGGAAGACCACAGGTCACTATTCGCGGACCGCTGTTGTTTCAAACGTGCTTGGTGCTTTCGCATTGCAGCTTGTCTACTGGGTTGGCGGTGTGCTCGGGCAGGTCCAAGTGGTCGGTCTGTTGAAGCTGTTCGAGCAAATGACGGCCCCTGTCTACCAGATTGTGATCGCCATCAGTCAGATACGGCTCGTCGAGCTCAGCGCTTTGTTTTCTCGGACTGGCTTCGGCGGTATCCGGCGCCGCATTCGAATCGAGGCGATGCGGTATTTCTGGCTCGGTGCCACGGGCGCGGTGGTGTTTGTGATCGCTGTGTTACTGGTTGGCGCGCGACCGGGTTATCTCAGCCAGTCTCAGTGGTACGGGTTTGTTTTCGTCTTCTCGGTGGTTCCGGTCGTGCAAGCGGTTTCTGCGTCGCTCATCGTTGCGGCCAAGGCTGTTGGCAAGCCTGTGCTCACTGGAGCGGCCTATGTTGCTATGGCCGCAAGCATCGGCACCGCGGTCGCGCTGACGCGATGGTTGGGCGAACCGCGACTGCTGTTTGCCTATGTTGCGGGTTGGCTGGCGTTTACGGGATCGCTGACCTATCTGGTCCTGCGCTTGGTCGCCGAAGGTTCCGCAGAGCCTGGCGCTGCGTCAACTGAGGAACAGCATTGAACTTGGTCCTAACGGTTGCTGTGTTGATGGCCTTTGTCGCGCTGGCGGTCACAGGGCTGCGCGCGCTTTCCGATCGCCGTGCGGGCATGGCGGTTCTATGCCTGTTTGCGTTGTTCTACCTGCACATCAGGCCACTGATGTTATTGACCGGGACCAACACGCTCTATGCGCCGCTGCATGCCATCCAGCGGAAGTTGGAGCCTGGCGATCTGTTACCCGTCATGAGCTTTATCTGGCTCTGTCTGCTGCTGGCGTTCCTCGGTTACTCGATGATCATGCGGCGACCCAGGGCCGCGCAGGGAGTCAGCCCGACCAGTAGCAGCGTCTACGCAGTCCTATTGCAGGTTTGCCTGGTATGCACCGCAATCCTCTTTTTGTTCTCGTCAGTGTTCCAAGCTTTCGGACTGCTGTTTGGCGCAGCACTAGTCGGGTTCGTAAGCTGCCTGCTGGTTGCGTCGCGCAGCCGCTGGCGCTGGATGGCTGCCATTGTGGGTTTGTGTGGTATCGCGCTGCTGCTGCAATTCACGATAGAGCGACGCGACTTCGCTGTAGCATTGCTTTCATTGCTCTTCGTCATGGCCCTGTCACATCAGCGACGGCTGGCCACGGTCTTACTCGCTGGCACGGTCTTGGTGTCCGCGGGGCTCATAGTGGCGGTCTGGCTGCGGACCCCTGATGCGATCGCCATCGGCGACGTGCTGGCACGGCTGACTGGCAGCACGTTCGTGGCTGTCATCGAGATTGAACTGGATTTTGCCATCGTGTTCGATGACATCGTCATCCTCATGCAGGAAGTGCCCCAGAACACCGCCTATCTGGGCGGCGAGACGTTCCTGAAGCCGTTCCTCTCATTCGTGCCGAGGGCCCTGTGGGAAGGGAAACCAGAGACAATCAGCCGCCTGTTCTCGCTCGTGTTTAATCGACCTTTCTATGATGCTGGCGGGAGCCAGCCCATCACGCTTATCGGCGAGCTTTATTGGAACCTGGGTTGGGCAGGGTCGCTCGCGATGCTGCCGTTCGGCATGCTGCTTGGCGGCCTCGACCGCAGCACTCGAGACCTAGTCTGGCGACCCCGTGCGACCTGGTTGCCGCTCGAGAGGTTTGCGGTCGCTAAGTACATCGTCCTCTCGGCGATGGTGTTCTACCTGCTCCGTGGCCCCACAGATACGGTGTGGATGTCATTCTTATGGATTTGGCTGTTATGGCGGGTTGCGCTGGTGATGGGCCACGCTGTCCTGCAAATTCGACACGGCGAGGCTGGCGCGTGACGCGTTCGATGAGAGACCTTATGGGGGGTTCCCAATGACGACCGCAGCACCGATCGCCGTGTTTGCGTTCAATCGACCTGACCACTTGGCGGCAACGCTCGCGGCTTTGCTCAGGTGCCGTGGGGCCGATGAATCGCCGATCCATGTGTTTGCAGACGGCCCGCGGCATTCCGGGGAGGCCGACGCGGTTGACGCGACGCGACGTGTCGCAGTCGACATGCTGGGGGACCGCGCCGAGTTTCGATTTGCCGAGGGCAATCAGGGTCTTGCCGCCTCAATCAGCGCGGGTGTCGGCGAACTGGTCGAGCGCTTTGGGCGTGTCATCGTGGTTGAGGATGATTTGGAGCTGTCGCAGGAGTTTCTGAGCTACATGAACGCGGCGCTGAATCGATTTGAGGCGAGTCCAGAAATCCTTCAGGTTTCTGGGTTCAGTTACGAGGTCGCATCGTTTTCGGATCGTGACGAAGGGCTCGTGTTCCCTTTGACCACGACGTGGGGCTGGGCGACTTGGGAGCGCGCATGGCGGCGCTATGATCCGGAGGCAACCGATTGGGAGCAGCTCATATCGGACAAGACGCTTGCGCGCCGATTCAATCTGGATGGTGCGTACGATTACACAACGATGCTGAAGCGACAGATGCGCGGCCAGCTCGATTCTTGGGGTATCCGATGGTACTGGAGTGTGTTTCGTGCGGGTGGTTTGGTGGTGTACCCGCCGCAAACGCTTGTAGTCAATCGCGGCATGGACGGTTCCGGAACTCACGGCAAGGGCCTGTTGACGCGATTTGGTCAGCGTGAAAGCGTGATGCGAGATACGCCCGTTGATTTGCCCGAAGAGCCCATTGTCGATGCGCAAGCCTGGGCGATGCTGAAGCGGTCGATCTGGGTGCAAAATGGCGGCTACGCGGGTCAGATTCGGAACTGGATTCGCAGTAAGATCGGACGCTAGAGCGGCAAATCTGGGCGCCGGTCGGTTGCTCAGCGTGTTGAGACCATTGGCAGATAGACAACCCATGAAATACTTAGTGACTGGTGGGGCGGGGTTCATCGGCTCCGCGCTGATTCGTTACATTATCGGCGAGACCGCTGATTCGGTCGTTAATGTTGATGCGCTGACCTACGCTGGCAATCTAGAGTCGTTAGCGGACGTGGAATCGAGTGATCGATACACGTTTGAGCACAGTAATATTTGCAATGGCGACGATGTTCGCAGGATCCTGCAGCATCATCGGCCTGATGCGGTTATTCACCTCGCGGCTGAGAGTCATGTCGACCGTTCCATCGACGGGCCGAGCGCATTCATTCAAACCAACATCGTCGGCACCTATGAGCTGCTGGAGAGCTGTCGTGCCTACTACGAAGGGCTTGGCCAAGACGCCGCACAGCGATTCCGATTCCACCATGTTTCAACAGATGAGGTATTCGGTGACCTAGAGGCTGAAGACGACTTTTTCACAGAACAGACCCCCTATGCGCCGAGTTCACCGTACTCGGCGAGCAAGGCGGGTAGTGATCATTTGGTCCGATCGTGGGCCCGTACCTTTGGCATTCCAGCACTCGTGACCAATTGCTCCAATAACTACGGGCCGTTTCACTTCCCCGAAAAACTGATTCCGCTGATGATCCTGAGCGCAATTGCAGGTAAACCGCTTCCTGTCTACGGCGATGGGCGGCAGGTCAGAGACTGGCTGTATGTCGAGGACCATGCGCGCGCGCTCTATTTGGTCGCAACGCAAGGCAGGGTCGGTGAAACCTACAACGTCGGCGGTAATAGTTGTCGCACCAATCTAGAAGTCGTTTTCGCGATTTGTGACCTCTTAAGCAGAAAGATTGCGCGGAAACCCGACGGCGTGTCTGACTTCCGGCAGCTCGTATCGTTTGTAAAGGACCGGCCCGGCCATGACCGAAGGTACGCGATCGATACCAGCAAGATCGAATCCGAACTCGGGTGGACACCGCTGGAGTCATTCGAGACTGGGCTTGAGAAAACGGTGGATTGGTATCTGACAAATGAACCGTGGTGGCAACGTGTGCTCGACGGCAGCTACAGGTTGGAGCGAATTGGCCTGGAGCGCGTGAACTCATGAAAGGCATTATTCTCGCTGGCGGATCCGGAACGCGGCTCTACCCCATTACCCGGGGCGTTTCCAAACAGTTGCTGCCTGTTTATGACAAGCCAATGATCTACTATCCGCTGTCGGTGTTGATGCTCGCTGGCATCCGCGAGATATTGATCATCACGACTCCTGCCGATCAGCCCGGGTTTCGATCGCTGCTTGGCAATGGCGAGGACTTCGGGATCCGAATTGAGTACGCCGTCCAGCCGTCGCCAGACGGCCTTGCGCAGGCCTTCATTATCGGCGAGTCCTTTATCGGCGATGGCAGTGTATGCCTGGTTCTGGGCGACAACATTTTCTATGGCCAAGGCTTTGTGGATAAGCTCGAGAAGGCCCGCGGTTCCGGTCAAGGCGCTACCGTATTCGGCTATCAAGTGAGCGACCCGCAGCGATTCGGGGTGGTCGAATTCGACAGTCAGCAACGGGTCGTATCGATTGAGGAGAAGCCCCAACACCCTAGATCGCGATTTGCTGTTACCGGACTCTACTTTTACGACAACACAGTGATCGAAATAGCAAAGCAGGTCGAGCCGTCCGCTAAGGGCGAGCTCGAGATCACATCAGTGAATCAGGAATACTTGAAACGCGGCTTGCTGAATGTGGAGCTGTTGGGGCGTGGGTTCGCATGGTTAGACACAGGGACGCATGACAGCCTGATGGATGCGGGACATTTCGTACAGACAATCGAACGGCGGCAGGGTTTCAAGATTGCCTGCCTTGAGGAGATCGCGTTCCGCCGCGGTTGGCTAACGACAGAGGGTCTGCTCGAGACCGCGAGCAACTTGGGCAATACCGATTACGCAGACTACCTGAGAAGCATAGCGGCGGAGCACTGAATTGACGGTCTCCGCCAGAGCCTGGGATAGCCAGTTCTTCGGAAAGTCGATTGGAAGGCTTGATCCGCTTGATTTGGCGAGCGTCGATGAAACCACGCTGGATTCATTCGCCATCGTTGAATGCAAAATACCGGCAGATCAGCTGCACGCGATTGATCTTGCCAGTGAGCGTGGATTTCGGTTGGCTGAAACGGAAGTAGACTTTTCAAGTGCGACGCGCAAGCTGCCTTTTGAGCCGCGATTGCCGGTATTGGCATCGCCCGACGACGCAGAGTCTGTGCGGGATGTTGCGAGAATCAGTTTTGGTGTGAGCCGGTTCAGGAGGCCGTTTTTCTCCACCGACGATTCGTCCAGGCTCTACGAGGTCTGGGCTGAGAAGGCGATTCATGGCGCGTTTGACGATGCCTGCCTCATCGAGAAAGACGATACGGAGTTGCTTGGGTTTGTGACGCTTCGCTCGACCGGAGCGCTTGTCGCGAGGATTGGTTTGATTGCCGTCTCCAAAAATGCGCGTGGTCTCGGCGTGGGTGCGCGCTTGCTTGCGCAGGCGCGCGCATGGTGCCTTGAGCGTGGGCTCGAGACCCTAAGCGTGGCGACACAAGGCAGCAATTTTCGGGCGCTGAACTTTTATGTCGGCAACGGTTTTCATGTTGCCGGCCTCGCGTACTGGTATTGCCGCCAGTGCGAAAGCACATCTTGATGAGACTAGAACAAAAGAGTTATGTCGACGCCGATTAGGTTTAACGAGCCGTACATCACTGGAAATGAGATCGAGTACATCAAGGATGTGTTTCGACGCGGTCATTTTCAGGGGAACGGTCACTACACCCGTCTTTGCCACGAGCTCATTGGGCGCGAATTGGGCGGGGCTAACGTGTTGTTGACGGATAGCTGTACTTCCGCGCTCGAGATTTCAGCGTTGCTCGTTCGTGAGGATCGACCGCAGTCGGTCGTCGTGCCGTCGTACACCTTCTCAACGACGGCTTCCGCCTTCGCACGCGCGGGCTTCGAGATAGAGTTCGCCGACGTAAACCCCGACACCATGATGTTGGATCCGGGTGATGTCAGGAATCGGATCACTGAAACGACTGTTGCGGTGGTTGCCGTTCACTATGGCGGTCACGCGGCGCCACTGGACGAGTTGGGCAGCTTGTGCGAGGAACGCGGCCTCGTAATGATCGAGGATGCGGCCCAGGCGTTTGGTTGTCGCTCCCAAGGCAGACCACTGGGCACGTTTGGTCGACTGGGGTGTTTCTCTTTCCACGAAACAAAAAACTTGCATGCGGGCTTGGGCGGTGCGTTGGTCTTGAACGATGCCGCCGATCTTGATCGTGCAACACACATCTGGGAGCGCGGCACCAATCGCCAAGACGTGTTGAAAGGCGTTATCGACAAGTATTCCTGGGTTGAGATTGGTGGCAGTTTCTACCCGACGGAACTCCAGGCGGCATTTCTCGCTGCGCAACTTGAGTCAATACAGGACAACGTGACGCATCGGCGCGAGCTCTACGACGCCTACCTCACGGCATTGACGCCCATTCGGGAAGCCGGTCGAGTCAATTTTCCGCTGCATCGCTCGGATTTTGAGAGCAATTACCACGCGTTCTTTGTCGTGTTTGATTCGGAAGCCGTTTGCGATGCGGTTCGCGAGTCCTTACAAGCACTGGGAATAGCGTGTTACATCGGCTACGTACCGCTGCATTCGTCAAAGGTCGGACTGGCCATGGGCTACCGCCCGGAGGATTTGCCGATCACTGAAGAGTATTCGAAGAGACTACTGCGATTGCCTTTCCACAATGGGATGCAGGTCGGTGATGCGCGACGGGTGGCCAACGAACTGATTGCGGCGCTCGGAGATAGCGATGGAGTTTGATAGACAGGTTGACGCTTTCGCGGATTGGCTGGATTCGCAGTCGCTAGCAGTGGGCGACAGACTGCGTTTGGAGACGCAAGTTGAAAGCTGGCGGGATTGGTCGGGCTTTCATGATTTGGAATCGATCGAGGCGTGGTTCCTCGCGCAGCAACATGCTTGCGAGATGCAGGTGACTGACCTCCCGCTTCATGACTGTCGTGACTGGGAGCACGATACGAGTCGCGGGGAGATTCGCCACAAGTCGGGCCAGTTCTTCAAGGTGCAAGGCGTGCGGGTCACGATGAGCACCGGCCGCGAAGTCGGCAAGCAAGGTTGGGACCAGCCAATGCTGACTCAGATTGGCTACGATGGCGGCTTGCTCGGGATCCTGCGGCAGCGATTCAATGCGGTTCCGCATTATTTGCTTGAAGCAAAAGCAGAGCCCGGGAATCCAGACAAGGTGCAGATCAGCCCGACGCTTCAGGCGACCTTTAGCAATCTGAAACGAGCGCACGGGGGCAACAAGCCGAGATTTGCCGAGTATTTTGAGATGCCTGAATCAGTTTCGGCAACGGTGTTGTTCGATCAATGGATGTCCGAGGATGGCGGGCGGCTCCACCTCAAGCGGAACAGGGGCATGTTGGTCGAGGTTCCAGAGGGCGCAGAGACCCCGGTTCCCGATGGGTTTGTTTGGATGAGCCTCTTTCAGATCAAGGCCTTGATCAAAGCGAACTCGTGGGTCAATCCGCACGTTCGCGGGATCATTTCCCACTTGTGATGGCTGACGCTCTTAGAATTGCCGCCTGGAGTGTCGGCGAGCATGCGCAACGCAATACGCTCCCCGCGATCAATGACGCATCCTTGTGTGCGTTGCACGGGGTCTACTCGCGAGACCCAAAGACGCGAGCCTTGGTCGCGTCTCGCTACGATTGTATCGACTACCAGGACGCGCAGGACCTGCTGGAAGACCATGCAGTTGACGCGGTATACCTTGCCGGTCCGACGTCTACGCACTTCGACGCCGCGAAGCGTGCCCTGCGTTCGGGAAAGCACGTGATCGTCGAGAAGACCGCGTTCGCAACGCAACAAGAGGCGGAAGAGGTGGTTTCGACTGCGGCCGATCGTGGTCTGATGGTCATGGAAGCCTTCATGTATCGGTTTCATCCACAGTATTCAGCAGTACGCGACGTCATCGAATCAGAGCGCTATGGCAGGTTGCTCGACATGCGGGTGCGGTTTGGTTTTCCGCACCTCGACCCGACCAATATTCGCTACAGCACCTCGCTCGCCGGAGGCGCGTTGAATGATGCGGGTGCCTACACTCTGAGTTTGGCCTCGGGTGTGCTCGGCAACGATGCCGAAGTGCTCTTTGCCGACCAGTTCTTTCAAGGCTCCGACACAGTTGATGCGCGCGGCGTGGCTGTAATCGGTGATGTCTCGGGGCGTCGCGGCTATTGCGCGTGGATGTTCGGCGGCAGCTACGCAAACGACCTGGATTGCTGGCTGGAGGGCGCTCACCTACGAACAGAGCGAATTTTCAGCAAGCCGCCGACGTTTGCGCCTAGCGTCGAGGTTAGCGCCAATGGCAAGGTCGTAGAGTCGATCTCAGTCGAAGCGTCCAATCATTTCGTCACGCTATTCGATGAGGCCGCGCGCGCCATTCGAGAACCAGAGCGGGCTGCGTTGCAACGCAGCCAACTCTTGACGCAAGCACGGTTGATGGCGTCTGTCAGACACGCCGGCTCGAAGAATCCAGGCGCAGCTTAGTTTGAGCGCTATCCTCCACCTTGCATCGGTTGATTATGGCGGTGCCGGTCGCGCTTCGCTTCGCGTCCACCAGGCGTTGATGCGAAATGGTGTCGCATCGCGGCTTCTGGTGCGCGATAGCCGGTCTGGCGTTGCTGATGTGCACGCTGTTTCCTCGACACAGCCGCGACTGCGCCTTCCACGCAAGGTACTGCAGGTGGCCATGCGACGTATCAGGTTTTCTGAACGATTCCACATGTACAGCGTCGCCGATCGGACGTTTCTCGGCGACTGCACCGAGGTCCGTTCAGATGGATTTCAGCCGCAAGCGATATTGCTTCACTGGGTTGCAGATTTTGTCTCGCTGTCCGACATCAAAAGACTTCACGAGCAGTATTCGTGCCCCGTGTTTTGGTATTGCCTCGATATGGCGCCGCTGACTGGCGGGTGTCATTTTGCATGGGACTGCGCCCAGTACGAGGCTGAGTGCGGCGATTGTCCGGCGGCAAAGGGCAGCTCGGCTCGGCGTCAGGTACACGCGTATTTTGCTGAGAAGTCGCGGGTGGTGCAGCGCAGCGGTGTGAGCGCGTTGGCGCCGAATCGTTGGGTGCAATCCCAGATAGCACGCTCAGCGCTGCCTTTCGGAGAGGCTCCGCTTTGCTACCTGCCCGTCGACGAGCGCGTCTTTTGTCCGTCTGCGGGCCCGCCGGCGGCGTCTGGGCCTGGATTTCGAGTTTTCTTTGCCTCAAGCTTCGACGCGGACGAGCGCAAGGGCAGTCACTTATTCGAGCAGGCGCTGCAGTCGCTCGAGAGCATGCTGCTGGCTGGCGGTCGCGATCCCGCGGAGATTCTGGTGTGCCATCCCGGGCCGGTACCCGATCGATTGAGCGCGCGTTTGCGAATTCGGTTCGAATCGGTGCCGTTTGCCGAATCCGAGCAAGATCTGGCCGCTTTGTACCAGTCAGCCGATTGCTTTGTCAGCGCGTCCATTGAGGATAGCGGCCCCATGATGGTCGTCGAAGCGATGATGACCGGATGCCCGGTCGTGGCATTCGATGTTGGCGTTGCTGTAGAGCTCGTCGAAAACGACCGCAGTGGTTTTGTCGTGCCGACCGGAGACTGCGAGGCGATGGCTGCCGCCATGTACCAGCTCTCGGATATGCCAAAGGATGAGCAAGAGCGCTACGGGCGAAGAGCGCGAGATGTCGTGTTGCCGATTGCGGCGTCTCAAAACTTCGCGTCGAGATTGATGAGCGCGCTGCGTCTCGCGACTGGGTAGCGCATAATTCGCCCCCCCACGCATTACGGTCTGGAAAGGACCGGGTTTTGGAGTCTATAGGTGAAACCAAAAGCGTTGATCACCGGTATCACGGGACAGGATGGTTCATACCTCGCAGAGTTTCTTCTGGAGAAGGGCTATGAGGTACATGGCATAAAGCGTCGTAGTTCGTCATTCAACACCGACCGCATCGATCACATTTATAAGGACCCCCATGAGGACGATGTGTCCTTCTTTCTGCACTACGGTGATCTCACGGATTCGACGAACCTGATTCGTATCATCCAAGAGGTCCAGCCCGACGAGATCTACAACCTCGCGGCGCAGAGTCATGTTGCGGTGTCCTTTGAGTCGCCAGAATACACAGCGAATTCGGACGCGCTCGGTACGCTGCGTATCCTCGAGGCCATTCGAATTCTCGGGTTGACCAATAAGACCAAGCTGTATCAGGCCTCGACGTCTGAATTGTATGGGCTGGTTCAGGAAACGCCACAGTCAGAGACCACGCCGTTTTACCCTAGGTCGCCGTATGCTGTCGCCAAATTGTATGGGTACTGGATCGTCGTGAACTATCGCGAGGCTTATGACATGTACGCCTGCAACGGCATCCTCTTCAACCATGAGTCACCCAGGCGCGGCGAGACGTTCGTGACGCGCAAGATCACCCGTGCCATCGCGCGAATCAGTCTGGGACTTCAGGAGCGACTGTACCTGGGGAATATGGATGCGTTGCGGGACTGGGGTCATGCCAGAGACTACGTAGAAATGATGTGGCTGATGCTGCAACAACACACGCCCACGGACTACGTTATTGCCACCGGGCATCAGTATTCCGTTCGAGACTTTGTTCAACGCGCAGCTGCTGTGGCGGGTATCAATATCGAATGGCGCGGATCAGGCGTCGATGAAGTGGGTGTCGATGCCGGCAGCGGCGAGACCTTGATTAAGGTTGACCCCCGCTATTTCCGTCCGACCGAAGTTGAAACACTTTTGGGAGACGCGTCCAAGGCGCACCGCGAGCTGGGTTGGTCGCCACGCATGTCTATAGATGATCTGATTGCGGACATGATGACCTATGATTTGGAAGCTGCGCGTCGCGACGCGTTAATGGCTCGCGAAGGCTATACGACCTACAAGTACCATGAATAAGGACGACAAGGTTTTCGTCGCGGGCCATCGCGGCCTCGTTGGCTCGGCGGTGGTGCGGAGCCTGGAACGCACGGGTCATTCCAACGTGTTGACCGCGACACGGCAGGAGCTTGATCTCAAGGACAGGACCCAGGTTTCTGCGTTCATGGAAGATCAGTGCCCCGACGTGGTCATACTGGCGGCGGCAAAGGTTGGCGGTATCCAGGCCAATGCGGAATACCCGGCGGAGTTCATATTCGACAACCTGGAGATCCAGGGCAATGTTATCGATAGCGCGTACCGATCGGGCGTCAAGAAGCTCACGTTCCTGGGCTCCTCTTGCATCTACCCGCGTTTGTCGCCGCAGCCGATGAGCGAGGATGTGTTGCTGACCGGCGCCCTGGAGCCGACTAACCAATGGTATGCGATCGCCAAGATCGCTGGTCTGAAGATGTGCGAGGCCTATCGCGAGCAGTACGGCTTTGATGCGATTTCGCTCATGCCAACCAATCTCTACGGCCCCAATGACAACTTCGACCTCGAAACTTCTCATGTATTGCCGGCACTGATTCGAAAGTTCCACGAAGCGACGGTCAGTGGTAGCGACCACGTAGTTGTTTGGGGGAGTGGGACACCGCGACGAGAATTTCTGTACGTGGACGATCTTGCAGACGCCATCGTTTTTCTAACGAAAGCCTACTCCGACCCGGGGCCGATTAATGTCGGAACGGGAACGGACGTATCTATCGCAGAACTCGCTGCGCTCATTGCTCGCGTGGTTGGGTTCGAGGGCGACATCGTCTACGACAGCAGTAAACCTGACGGTACGCCGCGCAAGTTGCTCGATGTATCGCGTATCTCAGAGCTAGGCTGGCGACCCTCGGTGACACTCGAAGCAGGTGTTGCCCAAACGTACGACTGGTTCAAAGCGTTGCTTCCTGCATGAGTGACCGCACCCTAGGGCAGGAGACCCACGCCCAGCCGAACCATTCGGAAGCGGCGTCACCGAAGATCAGTGTGATCACCGCCGTGTATAACTGCGAGCACACCATTTCCGAGACTATCGAGTCGGTAGCCCGTCAGGATTACGACAACGTGGAGCATATTGTCGTGGACGGGATGTCCACGGATCGGACGCGTGAGATTGCAGCGTCCTATGAATCGGTAGACAAGATCCACAGTGAACGTGACGAGGGGATCTACGATGCCTTTAACAAGGGACTCGCTATCGCGTCCGGCGACTTGATCGCATTCCTTAACGGAGACGACTACTACGCGAGCTCGGACACGCTTCGTCTTGTCGCCACGCACCATCGCGACAGCGATGCAGACATTGTGATGGGCAATGTTGCGATGTTCTCGGATGCTCAGCCGCAGCGCCCAATTGTCCGTTACTACAACTCAGGCCAGTTCCGCCCCGACCGGATCGCTTACGGGTGGATGCCGGCGCATCCCGCCATGTTCGTTGACCGCACCGTGTTCGAGCGATTCGGCGGTTTCGATAAGAGCTACCGCATCGGCGGCGACTTCGAGCTGGTGGCGCGCCATATGGTCAAGGGCAGCGCGCGCGCCTCGCATATGGATAGAACGCTCGTCTTCATGCGCACCGGTGGGGCGAGTACGGGAGGTCTTGGCAGTAACTGGGTCATCCTCAAGGAAAACCTTCGAGCCTGCCGGGCCAATGGTATCGACACCAACATCTTCAAGCTGGGCCAGAAATACCTGACGAAGCTCAGCCAGTTCGTGCGACGCCCTTCAGACCTGGAGCAAACTGACGCTAGTCCCTGGTGGTAGCCCTGCCACGGCGCTCACTCGGACACTGGCCAATGGTGCGCTGGGCCCCAGAAATATGCGATATGTGCCCGAACATGCTTGTGTTTCTGGAGCCCAGCATTACAATGCAAGCGCTGACGGGGGTTTACATAGTTCGGAAATCTGTGGTGAATCACGGTGGACATCAGGATGGTCCCGGGCGCACTGATTGCGGCCCTGTTTTGCGTCATATTGCTTATGGCTTTGCGGCCTCTAGCTATTGCGCTCAATTTCGTCGACACGCCGGGAGGCCGCAAGCGTCACATCGGTAAGGTGCCGTTGACCGGCGGTCTGGCCATGTACATTGGCTTCGCTGCTGGCGCGATCGTCGCCGCTCCCTCCGCTGAAACAGGGTACCTCCTTCTCGGGGCACTGTTACTTCTTGTCGTGGGTCTTCTCGACGACCGATACGATCTTCCTCCGTCTGTGCGGCTAGGCACCCAATTTGGTGTCGTACTGCTCATGTACTTCGGTGGGGACGTCGCGGTTACCTCGTTCGGTGACCCGCTTGGATTGGGCGAGATTCGCGTCGAGCCTTTTTCCCTGGTTGCGACCGTCTTCTTTTCCTTGGCTCTGATTAACGCCATCAATATGACCGATGGTATGGACGGGCTCGCCGGGGGGATGTCCTTCGTGGCGCTACTGGGGGTCGCACTGGCGGGTCAGGGCGGCTCGGCAACGGTTCTCGCGGTCGTCGGATTGGCTGCGGTTATCGGGTTCCTCGCGTTCAATTTCCCGCTCAAGATCAACCGATCGATACGGACCTTCATGGGTGACGGCGGCAGCACCGTGCTGGGCTTTATCGCAGCCTCGCTCATGATCTCCGTCACGCAAGCGCCGAATGGCTACGTGTCGCCTGCGGTCGCGCTGGGATTCGCAGCCATTCCATTGTACGACCTGACGTCGTGTTTTTTCCGTCGAATCATCGACGGGCGGTCACCGATGTCGGCCGATCGAAACCACTACCATCACATCCTCCAGGAAGCCGGCTTCCGACGACGGCAGACGCTCGCGGTCCTGCTGGCTGCCTCTGTATCCGTATTCGCGATTTGCTGGGCCCTGGAGATTACGGGTGCCGCAGATCACGTTGTTTTCTTTGTGTGGCTAGGTTGCGGCGTCGTTGTTGACACGGGCTTGCGGCTGGTACGCAGAATCCGGCGACGCGCTGCCGCAAATGGGTAGTTTCGTGATATCGGTGTGGGATTCACGGGCTTCAGTGTGATTTAATCCGCGCGATCGAACTTCCTGAATCTCGCAATGAAACTTACAATTTTTGGCTCAGGATATGTGGGTCTCGTCACGGGCGCCTGTATGGCGGAAATGGGCAACGATGTTGTCTGTGTCGACATCGACGCGGATAAGATCGAACGCCTTAATAGGGGCGAGGTGCCGATCTATGAACCGGGCCTCGATGCCTACATAGCCCGCAATCGCGAAGCCGGCCGCCTCAAGTTCACGACCGATGTTGCCGAAGGTGTGAGCCACGGCCTGTTCCAGTTCATTGCA
>JBCCBP010000055.1:0-19305 GCA_039033995.1 Pseudomonadota bacterium
CAAGCGGACGGCAGTTATGTGCGGCTCTCGTCAGATGACGATATCCAGCGCAGCGCACAGGCCGAGTTACTGAGTGAGTTAAGCGCCGAAATCTAGCAACTCGAAGTCGAACTGCCAGGCCGCAAGATAATCCTGCTCACGTTCCAGATCTGCTCGCGTGAGCGGGTTGTTCTTGAGCCACGCGTGATCAAAATGCAACACGATTTTTTGGCCAGCGAACGTCATCGTTGGTACGACAACGTCGCTATCGCCGCGATTGCGATGTAACAACACCGACAAACGCAGGATGACACACAGCCTTCGTAACGCGGGCTCCAACGACTGCTGCAATGCATCCGGTGTTGGTGCCGCAGGCCGCTTTCGTTGATTCGCCAATAGAAATGCGAGCATTTGTTGCTCGGTAGCAGGAAAACCGGGCATATCCGCATTACCCACGACATAAGCGCCATGCCGATGGAAATCTCCGTGAGCGATATCGAGACCAACCTCGTGCAAGTGACCAGCCCAGCGCAGCAGTTTCAATGCCCAATCGATATCGAACGAGATGGCGTCCTTCACTTGATGTAACAGCTGCTCGGAGGTGTCTTTGACACGATCCGCTTGCGCGTGATCAATATTGAACCGATCGCCTAATGCGGCGACGCTTCTGACCCGAGCATCAGCATGCTGCAAGCGGCCAACGAGATCGTACAATACGCCTTCTCGCAGCGCGCCGTCCGACCCGATGAGGCCATCGATATTCAATGTATCCATGACCTCGATCAAAATGGCCAGACCGCCTGGCCAGACCTGCGCACGTCGTTCCGACAGTCCCGGCATCTTGAGTGCGGCGATATGCCCGGCAGCAATGACTTTCTCGATGAGCGTCTCAACATGCTCGCGACGTAAGACATCATCACCATCTAACAGACCTATTGCACGGGCGACGGCAATAGTCGCCCGGATCGTTCCCGATGCACCGATCGCCTTGTTCCAGCCAGCCACACGGAATGACTGCTTGACCGGTCTGAGTTTCAGGCTCGCGGCGACACGGGCGGTTGCGAATCGATCGGCAGTGATACGGCCGTCCGGGAAATTGCGCTCCGTCTTGATGACGCAGCCCATGCCCAGACTCTCCAGCGTCTGGGACTGCAAGCCCTCGCCCAGGATCAACTCGGTGCTGCCACCGCCGATATCGATAACGAGTCGTCGGCCCGGCTCGGGCGGTAAGCTATGAGCGACACCGAGGTAGATCAGACGCGCCTCCTCAACCCCCGAAATGACCTCGATGTCGTGACCCAGCGCTTCGGACGCCTCTCGCAAAAAGCCACTATCAGCGCGCGCGCGACGCATCGTGTTGGTGCCGACTGCCCGCACCTGCCCGGCCTGCATACCGCGCAGGCGCTCACCGAAGCGGGACAGGCAATCCAGTGCGCGGGCTCGCGCCGGTGCGGCAATGCCATGATCACTACCCAGACCCTCAGCGAGGCGCACGGTTTCTCGCAACCGGTCAATGATCGTGATCTGGCCGTGGCGTAAGGTGCCGACCACCATATGAAAACTGTTGGAACCGAGATCTACGGCCGCGATGACATCGCCATCATGCGCCGGGGTGGCACGTGCTTCGGTCGTGTGGTCCGAAATCGATGCTGACGATCCACGCACGGTCATACTGTTAGCCGCCTGCTGGAAAGGTATCCGGGCTCAGTGTGTCACCAACCAGCAGCTAGACCGAGAATGAAGATCCGCAACCACAGGTCGTGGTCGCATTGGGGTTGCGGATGATGAATTGCGCACCTTCCAGGTCTTCTTTGTAGTCGATTTCGGCGCCCATCAGATATTGCACGCTCATCGGATCAACCACCAGTGTGACACCCTGGTTTTCGACCTGCAGATCACCGTCTTCGATGGCCTCGTCAAACGTGAAGCCGTATTGGAATCCGCTGCAACCGCCGCCGCTGATGAACACCCGTAATTTCAGCGCGGGATTCTTTTCCTCTTCGATCAGTTGTCCGACCTTTGTCGCCGCCGAATCGGTGAACACGAGAGCTGCAGGTGGTGCGGGTGCTGTAGTGACGCTTGTCATAACTTAAGTCCATTGGCGACCGACTGCCGCCTAAATTGTTAACCCCTAGTGTACCTTACTGGTGTCATACCGCGCGTGAATCAAGCCTCATCTTCGTCGGTGTCGTCGGACTCGGTCGTTGTCGCAGTGTCGACCGAATCTACCTGATGCACCAATTTGCCGTTGATTTCGGCACCAATCGCCATCTCGATCAGGTTGTAATACACATTACCAATCACACGCGCAGTAGGACCGAGCTCGACACGCTCGGTGGCGACGACGTCGCCTTTGACGAGCCCATTCAGCACGACGTTGGGCACTTTCACGTTGCCGTGGATCTCGCCCTGCTCGCTGACGCTCAGCGCAGACTCGCCCTCGAGATCAGCCATAACACCACCATGGATGATGCCATCGATATGACTGTTGCCTCGAAAGTGCAGATCGCCTTGTACACGCGATGCAGCACCGACCAACGTCTCAATGGTGGCACTTCTTTTATTCTTGCGGCTCAACATGGTTTACCCCGTGTTTTGTTTTCCTTGCGCTAACCGGTCGACGTCGACCAGTCAAAAGTCTGTCTGATACCGGTATTGCCGCGGCCGATCGGCTCGAGCTCTACGTTGATTTTCTGTGGTCGAAAGCCAGGCGGCATCTGTAATTCACGCTCGAAGTCTTCGAAATACCGGAATCCGTAATTCCAGCGACTGCTGGCACCATCGGGCAATAGTCGTGCGATCGGCAAGCTGACCGCTTCACCGTCCATGGCACCATCGATAGAGACTTTAACCTTACCGTAGACCTCGCGATGGTGTTGTTTCACCTGCACCAGCACCATGCGCAGCCGGTAATCGGATTGCCCACTACCACGCAGGACTTCGAGATCCTGTATGCGTAAGCCGCTTTCACTTTCGTCGGGAGAAATAATGCCACGATAAAAGGCGATGGCTTCGCGTTGCTCCTGGATCTTCGCCTGCAGCTCGCGAAGCGTACCACTCACCTCACGATAGGTTTCCTGTTCGGTTTTCGACAATGTTTCGAGCTGGATACGCTGTTCATTCAGGTTGAGATTCTCAGTTTCGAGCGCCGCGATCCGGTCGTTTAACTGCTCGAGTTCTGCCTCCACCGAAAAACGGTTGTAGCCCGCATGGATACGACCCATTTCGTACAGTAGATACCCGCCGACGAACACGGCGACAACAGCAATCGCCAAAATGATGCGATGTCGCATTGGCGAGCCATTCTGCATGACAATTCTTGGGCCGTTCACCGTGATCTACCTGTCTGCCGTGACCAGCCACATGGTACGCTTGTGCGCCCGGCTTCGGAAGAGACAATCCACATGCACTACCTGGTCATCAAAGGCCTGCACGTCGCGTTTATGGTCACCTGGTTTGCGGGACTCTTCTATCTGCCCAGATTGTTCATCTACCACCGTGACGCAACCGATGCGATCAGTCTCGAGCGTTTTGTTGTCATGGAGAAGCGGCTGTTTGCGATCATGACGCTTGGTGCCGCGGTGACACTCGTGCTTGGGCTCGCGTTGTTATGGATTAATCCTGGCCTGTTTTCCATGGGTTGGTTCCACGCGAAATTGGTACTGCTGGTCGGCCTGTTTGCCTACCACTTTTTCTGCAAAAAAATCATGCGCGAACTGGCAGAAGATCGTTGTACGCGCTCGGATACCTGGTTGCGGTGGTACAACGAGGTGCCGGTCATCTTTTTGCTTAGCATCATTTTGCTGGCGGTCACCAAGGCGTTCTGAATCAGCCGTCCGCGTCTCGGCTCACCGGGTCACTCACGCTAGACGGTTGCTGCGCTTCTGTTGTCAACAGACCCGCTTTTTGCAAATCCTTGCGAAACACCGAGCGCCAGCGGTGCGGCCACCAGCGAGGCTGCGGTGGGGCACCGTCGGGATGTAGCAACGGGGCAAGCTCGTGCAAAGCACGCGCATACACACGCCGCTTGAAATAGATGACTTCGTTGACGGGCCGCCAATAGTCCACCCAGCGCCAGCGGTCGAACTCTGGTTTTTCGGTCGTATCGAAGCGGAGCTTCTCCTCTGTCGCGATCAGCCGCAGCACAAACCACCGTTGCTTTTGCCCGATGCACAACGGTTTACTGTTCTTGCGCAGATAGCGATCCGGCAAGCGATACGGAATCCATTCTTCCGTCGCGCCGAGCAACTGGACATCACCCGGCTCAAGACCCAGCTCCTCGTATAGTTCGCGAAACATGGCCTGTTCCGCATCCTCTCCCGGAGATACCCCACCCTGTGGGAACTGCCAGCCCTTGCGGCCTGCCCGACCAGCGAGTAACAGCTTGCCCGAGTCGTTGGCCACGATGATGCCAACATTAGCGCGATAGCCGTTTTCGTCGATCTGGTCGGAACTCATGCGAACCTTCGCTCGTACTTTTTTAGCGGACTACTGGTATTCTTCCACAATCATTCGACTGCCTCCACTCGCGAGGCGCATCCGGACCGCTATGACGCAACGTTACAGCCTGCTTACTCTGCTGCCAACGCTGCTTTGTATCAGCCTCGCCGCTGTTGCGCTCGCTATGACGCTGGGTTCCGACGGCTTCCGACCGACACTCGCCGGGCAATGGCTTGCTGGCAGTCTGGGTGCCACGGACAACACACTGGTCACCACACTGCGACTGCCCCGAGCGCTGAGCGCATTCGCAGTCGGTGGGCTGTTGTCCTTGTGCGGTGTATTGATGCAGGTGCTGCTACGTAACCCGCTTGCCGATCCGTACATTCTCGGCACGTCCAGCGGTGCCGCCAGTGCCGCGCTTCTGGCGATGCTGCTGGGCGCTTCGGGCTACGCGCTCGATCTGGCTGCGTTTTCAGGGGCCTGTCTCGCAACGCTGATCGTGTTCGGTATCGGCGGGCTGCGCGGTGGTTTCCGACCGGCCGTCTTATTGCTGACGGGCGTCGTCATCGCGACAGGATTTGGCGCGCTGGTCAGCTTGATGCTGGCGCTCAGTGATGACGCGACGCTGCGCGGCATGTTGTTTTGGCTGATGGGGGACTTCAGCCTTGCGTTGCATCCTGCTCCGATACTCAGTCTGCTAGTGGTTTCGACGATCGCCGTTGTGCTGTTGGCGCCGCATCTAAACGTGTTGGCGGAAAACGAAACACGGGCCAAACTGCTGGGCTTATCGATCGTACAAACTCGCATCGCCGTGTTGCTGCTTGCTTCTCTATTGTGCGCGTTTGCCGTAACTCAAGCAGGTTCGATCGGCTTTGTCGGACTTGTTGTACCGCATTTGATGCGCCGCTTTACCGGCGCGGACCATCGTCGACTGGTGCCCGCCGCCATGCTCGCCGGCGGCGCCTTATTATGCGTCGCCGACACACTATCGCGGGCAATCCTCGCGCCGCGCCAGTTGCCTGTCGGTGTGCTGACAGCGGCGGTTGGCGTGCCGCTCTTCCTGTACCTCCTGAAGCGGCATAGTCAGCCACTACCGCACACCCGTTAGTGTTGGGCCTACGTCGGGCTCGTTGCCGCCAGTCGCACGCAGTTGCGACCCGCTGATTTCGCATCGTACATCGCAAGATCGGCGCGTCTCAGCAACTGTTCACCCAGCGTCTTTTCGTCTCCGTCAAACGTCGCCGGCGCAATACTGGCAACGCCAATGGACACGGTGACTTGCACGGCATCAGCATCTGGCAATGTCACCGGCGCCCGATTGACCGCGTTGAGAATTCGCTCTGCGAGGTGTAGCGCGGCATCGGTATTGGTATCGGGCAAAACCACTACGAACTCTTCCCCGCCAAAGCGAGCGGCGACGTCACTGTTGCGCACCTCAGCGTCGATACGGTGCGCACACTCGGCCAGTACCAGATCGCCGGCGTGATGGCCGTAGGTATCGTTGATTTGTTTGAAGTGATCGAGATCCATGAACAGACAACTGATCTCGTGGCGCTGCCGACGTGCCCGCGCCAACTCTTCGGAAAGCCGAACCTGCAGATAGCGCCGGTTGTGCCATCCGGTCAGCACATCGGTAAAACCGCTGCGCAACAAGCGCGCGCGGTTGACGGTGTTTTCGATCGCGAACGATGCAATCACACCAAGATGCGACAGAAAGTCGCTCGCCAGTCCCCGTCGATAGCGTTGTGGATCGCGACTGCCAAGATTAATACTACCGATCAGTTTGCCTTGTCGTTGCAAGGCGATCATCGCAACGCTGGCGTACGCGGCGTCACCGAAGATGATCTGATGATCCGCGGCCGCATACGCGCCAAGCCACGGACGATTGAGTCGCGCATACTGCGGCGCAAGTCCGGTGAGCGCATCGACAAATTGCACCGCAGCCGGTCGACGCAGTTTGGCACCCTCTGCAATCAACAAGTGCCGAATGGCGTGGTCGGGGTCAGCGAGTACAAGGGTTGCTGCGTCGACCGCGTAACTCTTCGCCAAGCCGACGGTGAGCCCATCAAGAAGTCCGGCTAAACTCTCAGCCGACAAAATGTCCAGTTCGCGCTGTTGAGATTTGCGCAGCAGCAGCTCATTCTGCTTTGCCTCGTCGCGCATCTGCTGGATTTGTTGGCGCAAGCGCCGCGCATCGCTGGCTAAATCACTCATGACACATTCGCGCTCGTGACTCACTGTCACCGCAGGACCCATCGGTCGAGCACTGTCGCATAATCCAGCGACACTGTCGCGCGAGATCGTCACAACACGAGCCATCCGTGGCTCGCGGTGACAGACCTCAATCATCGTAGATCTGGTACACGACCTCGCGCGCAACCTCGCCGAGCAAAACCGCCTCGAGCGACCCGAAGTACGCTTGTCGCCCATGGAAATGTCGATAGCGCAGATCACAGGGGTGAGAGAACGCATGCTGACGGTAGAATCGCGGCGCTACACCGTGCCGATGCCCGCGATAGTGACGGCGGTAGTGCCTTTCATTCACGCGACGATACTGGCGTATGCGTTTGCGGTAGTGTCGCTCCGCTCGCCGCTCTGCACGACGCCATGCGCGTCTGTCGGCCCGCTCGATACGGCGGTCGATCCGACGCTCGACGCGGTCTTTCCGGTCATAGCGATCGTGACCGGGGTGGGCATCGGCGGACTCGCTGACGCCCACCAGGGTTAGTGCCAGCGCCATGCCGGCAATCAACATTTTCATGTTCAGCTCCTTCTCATTACTGCGGAGCCAGTTTCCACCCGACCGCCTGAACCCGTGCTGAATCGACAGTGGAGAAGCGCGGCGAGGCATGCGAGCATGCGCCATCGTTTGCCATACATCGACCCTTATGACCCGAGTTGCTGTCGCTACCAGCTCCGCGCTCGCCGCTGATGCCGCTACCGAAATCATTGAGGCAGGCGGCAATGCCGTCGACGCAGCATTGGCCGCATCATTGTTGACGATGAATACTGAGCCGGGCGTCTGTTCACTGGCGGGCGGTGCCCTGATCACCATCTGGCCCGCCAATGACGCACCAATTAGTTTCGATGGCTATGTGACGGTGCCCGGGCTCGATGGCGGCGCACATACGGTTGCCAGCGAGTCGGTCACAATGGCCTATGGTGGGGGTATCACGACGACCATCGGTGCCGGTAGCGTCGCCGTTCCCGGATCGCCCATGGCGGTCGAGGCCGCGCGGCGACGGTTTGGCAGACTTTCGCTCAAGCAACTACTCGTGCCGAGTATTCGTGCGGCGAGCCAAGGCTTTCCGTTGCCCGCAGCCTGTCATCACTACCTCGGTTACTCCGCGAAACCGGTATTCGGGCGCGACCCAACGACCTATCGGGCGCTGCATCCTGATGGCGAGTCGCTGCTCCGCGCCGGTGACCTCGTGCGCTTGCCGGGTCTGGATGACACGCTCCAGTGCCTCGCAGAAAACGGTATTGAGGCACTTTACGGCGGCGAACTGGGCGATGTGATCGTTGCCCATCTGCGATCGACTGGTAGTCGTCTCAGTCGCCAGGATTTGACAGCCTACAAAGTCGACGTACGCCCTAGCCATGTTGTCGATCTCGCGGACTGGCAGATCGCCGTCAACCCACCGCCCTCAATCGGCGGCTCTATGCTCGCCGCGATTCTGCAAGGCATCGAACAAGGTCAGACACTACTGACGATGTTACGCAAGAGCCTGCAGCATCGACGCGGCAATCTCGACTACGCAACAGATCTGGCCGCAGCCACGCAGCAGCTACTCGAAGTCGCAGCGGCCGAAGCCAACAGACTGGGCCAGCACATCAGCGCGGCGACCGTGCACACCTCCGCGGTGGATAGCGATGGGCTCGCTTGCGCGATCACTGCGTCATCCGGGTACGGCAGTGGTGAGGTGCCACCGGGCACTGGTCTGTGGCTCAACAATTGCCTTGGCGAACTTGAATTGAATCGCCGCGGCCTGGATGCAGGCCCGGCTGGCGCACGCCTGCCCTCCAATATGTCGCCGGTGGTGGCGCGTACGGCACATCAACTGCTCGCCATCGGATCCCCTGGCGCTGACCGCATCACGAGCGCGCTGGCACAAACGCTACAACGTTTTCTGATAGATGGTGAGACTTTGTCGTCGGCTGTAGAAGCACCGCGTCTGCACGTCGAGGCCGCGCTGGAAGTACTGGCCGATGGCTATTATCCGGAAACACTATATTGCGAACCGGATGCCCGTGTCGGCGCGCACGACATCGAATCCGTGCAGTGTTTTGATAGCAAGAGCATGTTTTTTGGCGGCGTCGGTGCGGCACTGCTAGACAACGCTGCGTCAGACCTCTCTTTGACTGCCGCAGCCGACAGTCGCCGCAATGGTGGCACAACGATTCATCGAGCAACTGTGCGATAATCTCGACCCGTTGACCCCAACAGGAGCACTCCGTTGCCCGAGAACATCGCTGCGGCATTTTTGGACGACGCACTGCCTGACAATCCGCTCGCCGTAGTCAGCGAATGGCTGATAGAAGCACGCGAGCGCGGTGATCAACCCAACCCCAATGCAATGACGCTCGCAACCGTCAACGCACACGGTCAGCCGTCCGCCCGCGTTGTTTTGTGCAAAGATTTTGACGCCAATGCCGGGACGCTTGCGTTCTTCACCAACTACCAATCGAGCAAGAGCCAGCAACTCGCACATAACGCACGCGTCGCGGTTGTCTTTCACTGGGATCATCAGGGCCGCCAGGTGCGCCTCGAGGGTATCGTCAGAAAACTCGATTCAACCGCGAGCGACCAATACTTCGCGAGCCGCGCGCGTGAGAGTCAGATCGGTGCATGGGCCAGTGACCAAAGCGAGCCGATCGACAGTCGGCAAGCATTGCTAGACAAATACGACGCCAGCGTCGAGCGGTTCGGCGCCGACGATCACGCGTCCATTCCGCGCCCATCACATTGGGGTGGCTTTCGTATCCATGTCCAGCGCTGCGAGCTCTGGGTTGAAGGCGCCGGGCGTGTCCATGACCGCGCCCAGTTCGACCGACAGGACGATGGGCGCTGGCAAGCAACGCGCCTGCAACCATGATTCGAGAACTGATCGAACATGACGCTACCTGCCCGTTTTGCGGCGAGCCAATCGACCTGTTGATCGACATCTCGGCCGGCGACAGCAGCTATGTTGAGGACTGTCAGGTCTGTTGCCGACCCATGCAGATCCGGATCGTGACAACAGGTGACGAACTGCAACATGTCAGCGTCGACGTCGAGTAAACGCCAAACGCCCTCACAACGGTCGAGTCACGCGTTTGTCGCGCTGCTGCTGATGGTGTTATCGAGTATCAGCACGCTCAGTGCCGCGGAACTGATGATCACGCAGGGCACCGATCTGTCACTCGACTACGATGCCAACGACGACATCATCGTTCTGTCATTGCTGGAGCGACTGTGGCAATTGCCTGGCGACGGCGGTGAAGCAGCACCGCTCACACCGCTCGGATTATCGCTCCACCAACCCGCGGTTTCGCCGGATGGTCGATACATCGTCGCGGAAGGCGGTTGGGTGAAAGGCAGACGGCACTTGTGGCTGCTCGATCGACAAACGAACGCGCTGCAACAAGTGACCAATGGTGACTGGCAGGACTATGACGCGACGTGGCACCCGGACAGCCGCTCTATCCTTTTTGTCTCAAACCGGGGTGGACAACCCGGCTTGTGGCGTGTGGCGATCGCCGCGACCACCGCAGCACCAGTCTTGCGACATCGCTTTCCCGTCGCCAATCCTGTCGTCGATCCGAGCGGTGCGGCGGTGCTTTTCGTCGATCAGACCACCGACGAGTGGCGGCTGCTGAAACACAGCTTTTCGGGCACGACGGAAGTCTTGCACCGCTCCGGTCATCGGTTGAGTCATCCCGACATTCGCGAAGCAGGTGTAGTGGTCACATTTCTTCGCCATTTACCGAACGACCGCGCGACAATCGACGTACTACTTCCCGTCGGCGAACATGTCGTAAAGACCATTCGCGAGTTGTCTTCGACACAAGCGCATCCACCGGTATGGCGCACGCGCAACTATTATCTGACCATCGCTGATGGCCGACTCGTAGAGCGGCAATTCGCAAGCCACAGCGAGCGCGCGTTACCTTTCGTTGCGTGGTTGAGTACGCAAGATCCAGCTCCCCGGGCTGACCCGGCGACACTCACGTCCACACCGCTCGCACGACACGCGCCTTACCGGCTGCGGGCGGCGCGCGTGTACTTGAGCGGAGAACGGCGTTACCTGACACAACGAGACCTGGTGATCAGGGATGGCAGGATTGCTGCGATCGTCGATTGGGGGGAGCAAGAGGCATTGCCACTGATCGACCTCGGCGACGTCACTGTGATGCCTGGTCTGATCGATATCGATGCGGACTTCAAGGCGGCGCACGCAGCGCGCTGGCTTGCCGCCGGCGTCACCACCGTGGCGAGCTTGTCGGCGCCGCTGCCAGCGGTCGCCGATGATGCGATCGGCAGCACCACGTGGACATTCACACCGGATGATCTTCGCGCTGTTGCTGACAACGCACAGCGACTACGCCGACTGAAAGCCGAACGCGGTACACGGTTTCTCACGGATCAACTGATACCGGATCTGATGTTTGGGGCCGCCTTGCTCGATCTGAGCTGGTTTACCCGTCATGCCGTGAGCACCTATGAGGACCAGCAGCTGCTATTGAATCGCAGCAACACGCGAGTGACCAGCCACCTGGCGCAACGCGGCAGCACACCGCGCGCCGTCATGCAGCAGTTGCAGCAACACCGGCTCTGGCCTGCAGAACAGACACCGCCGAGCCTGCAAGCGTCGGCCGGCAGTCAGGTATTGGCCTACCAACACTTGATGGTGATCGCGAGCGGCCAGTCCGGCCTACCCCCCGGTCTCGCGACCGTTGGCGAATTGCTTACCCTACATGCCCACGGCGTCGCTATGGCCGAAGTGCTGGCCTCTGCAACGCATCGTGCCGCGATGGTGATAGGCCTCAGTGACGCCGGCGATATCGTGCCGGGTTATCGGGCAGACCTGCTGATTGTCGATGATGACCCACTGGATAATCCGGCCACGTTATTGAGTCCGGTGGCCATCGTATCTCGCGGCAGATTCATGAGTATTCCGCAGATCCTGGAAGCCGCCGACCGATAGCGTCACCCAGGTACCCGGCCAGCCCTGCAAAGGTGTCGGTAAATTTTACATTTGCATTACGGCGCTGTGCACAAAATCACCTCGATACCTACATTAGTTTTTGATTTTAATGACGTTTCTCAATTCTGGCACAGAGGTTGCTAACTACACTGTGCCCAAGCAACGATTATCAGACGCGTGAAAAGTCAGGGGGGCACGACGAGTACCGGCAATCCTGGAAATCAAGAATAAGCGTGTACAACAACAAGGTGTTCAACACACCAGCAAGACCTAAGTCTGATAAGCGAAAAACAATAAGAATAAAACTGTTTAGCCCCGGTTTACCGGGGTTTATTTTTTTGCGCAGCAGCCATGCGATCTGAGTGGGCACGCACTACACTTTTGGCCGCACTTGCCGCTTACCTGTATATCGGTCTTAGCAGGAAAAGCCCATGCGGCAGCGACGAACAGGATTTACCTTGCCGGAGGTGATTAGCGTCTTGGCGGTCATCAGCGTGCTGGTGTCCATCTCTACGCCGATGATCCTCAACGTGCAGCGCAATACCCGCATTAGTTCCTTCGTTGAGAATATCTACGCCTGGCGCACCGCGGCGATCAGTCACTATGGCGATACCGGGCGTATGCCCCTGTTCGACTCCGCTGCTCCGGATGCCAGCGGTCTGATCACAAACGCGAGCGGGCTGCGCGGATGGGCTGGCCCCTACCTGGTAGAGCCCCTGAGCAATCCTTTCGATGGTGAAGCCTACATCGGACTGATCGTCGCCTCCGGCCCCGGAGGGGAATTCAGCTTTGACCTCGACGGCAATGGCACGATGGACATCAGCGACGCGCTCGTGCTCATGGTCGAGAACGTCAGCGAGCGTGAGGCACGCAAGCTCAGCGAAATCTTGGACGGAGACGCCGAACAGGTCGTGGGCAGTGGCGCGTGGTTCGCACGCGGTCGCGTCAAATGGCGCGGCGTCGCGAGCAATGATCGGCGCTATCTGTTGATTCACCTCGCGAATCCCAGCTAACCAGCGACGCAGCAGCGCAGTTCGCTGTGGTATCGTCGGCGCACACTGTCGCCGATACGAGAATCATGTCTGGCCATTCAAGCGCCGTCGACGCAGCGCTTAGTTGTGTCGATCTGTCCATTGCCATTGCAGAACGCACGCTGGTCGCGAAGTTATCGCTGACGCTGCCGCAGGCGAGTTGGCTGGCCGTGCTCGGCAAGAACGGTGCGGGTAAGTCGCTGACCCTGGCAACGCTCGCTGGACTGCTGCCGGCAACACCCGCCAGCATCCAACTGCAGCAGCGCGAGCTGCACACGATGACAGCCGGGGAACGCGCCCGATCAGTCACGCTGGTGACACAAACACAGGACGACGCATTCGAGAATTCCGTTTGGGAGAATGTGCTGCTGGGTCGCTATCCGCATCTTGGGAAATTCGAGCGTCCGGGCGATAACGATCACGCCTTGGCGGCTTTCGTCCTATCCGAACTGGGCATGGACGGATTCGAAGCACGCGAAGTACGCACCTTGTCGGGCGGGGAACGACAGCGAATAGCGATCGCGCAATCGCTGGTGCAGCAGACCCCACTGCTGCTGCTGGACGAGCCCGTCAGTCAATTGGACCCCAACCACGCCCGATTGGTACTCGCTCTGCTAGCCGAGCGACAACGGACGGGCCAAACCATCGTCAGCTCGCTGCACGATGTCAACGCGGCAGCGCGCTACGCAACACATGTATTGCTGCTTTACGGTGACGGCCGCTGGGCATTTGACGAGGCCGGGCAACTGCTGACAACGCATCATCTCAGCGAGTTGTACGGCACGCCATTCAAACAGGTTGGCGAGGACAGCCAGCGCTTATTTGTCGCGACCTATTAGTCTGGGCTGCCAAGCTCGCTCGCAAGCTGACGATGCAATTGCCCGTTCGCTGCGAGCACGCTGGTGGTCTGCAAATCGATCGGACTGCCATCCAGTTCGGTCATCACGCCACCCGCCTCTCTGACAATAACCGTCAGGGCTGCGATATCCAAAATATTGACATCCGATTCGATGACCGCATCGATGCGCCCGCTGGCCAGCAGATGGTAGTGAAGAAAATCGCCATAACCGCGAATGCGATCACAGCGCGCAACGATCCCGCCCAGCCGTGACCAGGCCGCGCTCGCTGCCAACCGATGCGTATTGCCGAGTGAAATAGCGGCGTCATCGATCGCTGCAACATCGCCGACAGCAACACGCACGTCATCAAGCCAGGCACCGCCACCTCTTATAGCCCACGCGACTTCGTTAACCAATGGTGCGCTCGACACGCCGACCACCAGTTCTCCCTTATGCATCAATGCGATCTGCGTAGAAAAAAACGGATAACCGCGGACAAAAGCCTTAGTGCCATCTATAGGATCGACCAGCCACAGATAGTCGCTGTCAGCCTGGTTTTGTCCGGTTTCTTCACCATAAAAGCCATGCGCGGGGAAACGCGTCTCGAGAATCTCTCGGATCGCACGCTCCGCGGCAACATCGACATCCGTGACTGGCGTACGGTCCGCTTTGGTCGTCACCGAAAAACCGCCGCCGTAGCCGGCACGAATCACCGACGCTGCGGCCTGAGCGGCCTCCAGAGCGGCCTGCTTGAACGGTTCGAGCTGCTGATGATCCATGGCAGGTGTCGCGCTTGTTACCAGAAAGCCAAGATTCTAGCGCAGTATCCTCGGCCACTGTGCAACATGACAGCACGCCGGGCGCGCCACGTATCGAGTCTCGCGTGCTGCGCACCGCACAAGCTTGACACTGCCGCGTATCAGCGCCTACATTCGCGGGCCCCCGAGCAGCTTCCAGCGGATATCACGATGGGCAATCGATTGAGCAAGATTTACACCTGTACCGGCGATCAGGGCGAGACCGGCCTTGGCGATGGCAGCCGCGTGGCCAAGGACGACGCGCGCGTCGAGGCCTATGGTTCCGTCGACGAAACGAACAGCACGATCGGTATGGTACTGGCGCAGCCCATCAAGGACCCCCGCATCGTCAACGCGCTAGGCGATATCCAGCACGACCTATTCGATCTTGGCGGCGAACTCTGTATCCCCGGACATACAATGATCACAGAAGCGCACGTCACGCGCCTTGAGAAGACACTGGATACGCTCAATGAAGACCTACCGGCCCTCAAGGAGTTCATCTTGCCGGGCGGGAGTCAGGCAGCCGCAGCGTGTCACCTCGCGCGTACGGTATGCCGTCGCGCTGAGCGTCGGGTTCAAACACTGTCACGCAATGCCGCTGTCAATGCTGAAGGCGTACGCTACCTAAACCGTCTGTCCGATTTACTGTTTGTCATTGCTCGGTGTCTCGCAAGAGCGGATGGCGGGCAAGAAGTGCTTTGGCAGTCGCAGCGGGTTCGCGGCCAGGACTAATCCGGCGCGCGCTTGCTGCGCGCCTCATCGAGCACGGCACACACTTCCGCCTTGCCCTGCAAAAGCCTGGCAGATGGACGCGCCAGTGCATCACCGGAAACACCATAGATCGTGTCGGCACGTACAGCCTGCATGGTGGAAAATTGCTGCCAGACGGCGCGTCGCTCGCTGCTGTCGCCAGCCCCTAGCAGGACCTCCGGATCTGCCAGCACGACCGACTCGACGCTGACCGTTGCAACGGCCGTGTCAAGCGACGAGAAGACGTTGCGGCCACCGCACAGCGCGAGCACGTCACTAATGAAGTGCTCACCGCTGACCGTATAGATCGGCTCACTACCGATTTGGTAGAACACTGTGATCGCCTCAGTCTTACTGTCGCTCGGCCCGGGTGATGACATCGCCTGCTCAAACGCTGTCGCAGCCGAGTCCGCGATAGCGCTGGAACCCGCGATCTGGCCGATACGCCGAATTGCCGGAGCGACGTCGGCCAGGCGGCGGGACTCGATGACCTCGAAAGGAATCTCCAACTGCTCGAGCAGAGCGAGCGACGAAACTTGTCCGCCGCCGCCCCAGGCCAGCACCAGCGTCGGCCTGGCGGCCAACAATGCTTCCGCATCAATACGAAAGCCATCGCTGACAACCGGCAGCGAGGACACCTGTTCGGGGAAATCACTGTAAGCACTGACGCCTACCAGATAGTCCCCCGCGCCTGCCGAATAGACCAGCTCCGCCAGATGCGGCGCGAGCGTCACAAGCCGCGGTTGCGACGGCGCTGGAGATTCGACCGGTGCCTCGCCGCGGCACGCAGTGATGAGTGCAAGCAGCATCAGCATGGCGGGTCGGCAACCCTGCCGGTCACTGAAAGCGTTGCGTGATTTCATCGTCGGCGGTAGCAACAAGGCGACTAAATCGCGACACCGACCAGCGTCAGAATTGCGATGCCGACGAGCCAGAAGCCCAACGTCCGCAGTACCAGGTTTTTGGCCGCACGCGCTCGTCGAGTGGCAAACGCACTCGCACTCTCTTCCTGATCCTGAGACAACTGCAATGCCGCGAGACCGACGCGCGTCAGCAATTGCTCGTTATCCCGGCCAAGTGTGGTTGTCGGTCGCAACGCTCGCCAGGCATCAAGGCCGGCATCGTAATGACCCGCCAGAATCAGACCGAGCGCCGAAAGACGCGCCGGCACCCAGGCCAGCACGGCCTGCAACGCATATGCGCGCGCGCCACAGTCCGGCGCAATCTGCACCCCAGGCGCTGCCCGCTGAGCGCTAAACAAAGCACGACGTCGAATCAGATCCGTGACCCGGTACAACCACGCACCGACGGGCCCGAGCAATACAAACCAAAAAATCACGGCGAACATCCGATTGTTGGCCTGCACAAACACAGCCCCTGGCACATCGCCACGTACGCCCACCACGTCATTGAAGCCGCGCTCAAGCAGCGCACGCGCGTTCATCCGCTCTGCTTCACGATCACCTTCGTCAATCGCACGACGCCAGCGATCCACTTCCTCCCCAATATCCTGCGGACCAAGACACAGAAACAATACGAACACGGACAACGCGAGATACGGCAGACCGAGCAGCGTGCCTTGTAACGTCAAGCGGAATAACGCGACCGGCAATATCGCAATCGTCAGGGTGACAATCAACCAGAGAAACGGCAACTGCTTCCAGCGATGACTGAGACGTAAACCGAAATCGATCAGCGGGTCCAGCCAGCGAAGCTCGCGCCAGTGGAATAAATGGGTTGCCAGACGCTCGAGAATCAGTGCAACAAATAACGCAACTATCTTCATCGTTTGCTCTTCATACTCCGCGGACTCAGTGTCCTTCAACGGGTCGCAGCGCCCCCCAGTCAAAAGCGGAACCAGGATCAGTCTTTCTCCCCGGCGCAATATCGCTGTGGCCTACCACCGCCGCATTGGCCAGCGAGGGATAAGCGGTGCGCAGTGCCTTCAATACCGCGTTCAGTGTCGCATATTGTGCGGCACTGTAGGCGAGCTCGTCCGTGCCTTCCAACTCAATACCGACCGAGAAGTCGTTGCAACGCTCGCGACCTTGCCATTGCGACACGCCCGCATGCCAGGCGCGCTGCAGAAAAGGGACGAACTGGATAACGCCACCGTCGCGCTCGATCAGCAAATGCGCGGATACCTTTAGTGCGGCAATCTCGGCAAAATACGGATGACCGGCAGGGTCGAGCTGATTACAGAAAAACGAGGCGACACAACCATTCCCAAACTCGCCGGGCGGTAACGAAATACCATGGATAACGATGAGATCGAGTGTTGCGCCGTCGGGTCGCGCATCGCAGTTGGGTGACGGGCACTGTCTTGCTGGGGCGATTAAACCCGAGTCGACAGCAACGACGAAACCCGGAGCAGACGAATGCGATACCATGGCGCCATAGTCAGGACAGCACACCATCGCTGTCAAGCATCGAGCGCGGATTGACATGCGAACCACCCGTCTTTTTCATGACACCCCATTGTCGGCCGATAGCGCCATGACACTCGACGGCACTGCGGCCCACTACCTCGGTCGGGTATTGCGCGCGCGTGTGGGCCATACGCTCGAGCTGTTCGATGGCTCCGGACAGGTCTTCGAGGCAAGCATTACGGCGCTATCGCGCCGCGAAGTGTCACTGGCGATTGGCCAGTCACGCCCCGGCCTCGCACCATCCCCGTGTCGTGTGACGCTGTGGCAGGCGCTCAGCCGCAACGAAAAAATGGACTGGGTGATGCAAAAGGCGGTCGAACTTGGGGTCAGTGCATTGCAGCCTGTCACCACCGAGCACAGCACCGCTGCACCCGTCGACGAAAAACTGGGTAAGCGCATGGCGCATTGGCAGGCCGTCATCATCGGTGCGGCTCAGCAGTGCGGGCGATCGGAGCTGCCGGCACTGGGGCGACCCGCGTCACTTGCGGCAGCGCCACTCGCCGAAGCGGATAGCCTGAACGTGTTCGCGCATCCAGGTGCGCCAGTGACACTCACGGATGTGCTGAGTGATACGACCGCGGACAGCATCACGCTGGCAGTAGGCCCGGAGGGAGGCTTCAGTGAGTCTGATACAGCAGCGCTGAGAGACCGGGATTTTACCGCCGTTAGCGCGGGCCCACGTATATTGCGCACCGAGACCGCTGCGATCAGTCTGCTGGCTGCCATTCAGGCCGCGCGCGGTGACTGGTCACGACAGCACAATGATCGCTAGGGTTGTGCCTCGATCAGACGCGCCTCAATCACTTCCAAATCCGGCACCAGCGGATACTCGTTGATCATTCTGACACGTGTGACGACCGGCTCGTCGTCGGCGTAGGTCACGCCCGGGTCCACCTGAATGACATCACGATTGACGCGCACGAGTTGCGGGAAGCCCTGCGTGAGCACGCCGTAGAAGCCCCCTTTCAGGTCGTTGTTGACCGCATAGAACACAACGACGCGAGTGCGCGCCGAACTCTCAGCCAGGCCACGCCCAAGCATCGCCTCAAACGACACGACCGGTACCGAGCGACCGTTCCAGTCGAGCATGCCGACCAGCCAATCCGGGCCACCGGCAACAGGCTCTGGACGACTCAGTCGAACCACCTCCGCAACGCAGGCACGCGGTACGATCAGGCGATCGTCGGCGAGCGGCACCAACAGGCTATAAAGCTCTTCCACAACGGCGCTCATAAGCTGCTCCCTCTACCACCGATTTGATCGGCGATTGCTTGCAGCAGTTGCCGATCCTGATAGGGCTTGCCGAGATAGTCATTCACGCCGATTTCAATCGCTCGTGCCTTGTGTTTCTCGCCGGTTCGCGACGTAATCATGATGATCGGAACGTCGGCAAAGCGCGGATCGTTGCGCACATGCATCGCAAACTCAAAACCATCCATACGCGGCATCTCGATATCCAGCAGGATCACATCGGGCTGTTGCTCCTGGATCACGCTGACCGCATCCAGTCCGTCTTTCGCTGTCGAGACACGGAAATCATTCCGCAACAGGAACCGCTCGGTCACGCGTCGGACTGTAATGGAATCATCGACAACCATGACCAACGGTTGCCGCGATGGCTGTTCGCTCTGATCAACCTGAGCGACCGGTCGGTTCTGCGCGCGCACGAGTGACGGGGTGTCGAGAATCAACACAACACTGCCGTCGCCCAGGATGGTCGCGCCGGACACGCCGGGAATGGCCGCGATTTGCGGCCCGACCGATTTCACGACGATCTCCCGACTGGTCAGCATTTCATCCACGAGCAACGCGGTCGAATGGGTGCCTGCGCGTACCAGAATGACCGACAC
>JBCCBP010000056.1:0-18457 GCA_039033995.1 Pseudomonadota bacterium
GCGAGCATCCCCGCATTGAAAAAGTAGGGGCTCTGGCGACCTGACTTCAACGTGAATTCACCGAACTTCAGCGCGCCCATGTCGAGCGCCATGTTGACGAATTGCTGCTGCGTTGTACTCATGAAGATGTTCCGGTGATGGCAAGACTGACTTGGTATCATAACGCGATCATCCGAGGCCCAGTAGCTGCGATCATTATGAAACGAATCATCTCCCTCAACGCCAATGGCATCCGCGCAGCGGCACGCAAGGGCTTTTTTGACTGGTTGCCCAAACAGAATGCGGACGTTGTCTGCATTCAGGAAACCAAAGCGCAGGAGTCGCAGCTCAGCGACCCGATATTCCGGCCTGATGGTTATCACTGCTATTACGAAGATGCCGAGAAGAAGGGCTACAGCGGTGTGGCGATCTACACCCGCGAGAAGCCGAGCAAGGTCGTGCGCGGGATGGGTGTGGAGGCCTTTGATAGCGAAGGGCGTTATCTCGAGGTGCAGCTGGACGGTCTCGCAGTCGTTAGCTTGTATTTGCCTTCCGGTACTTCCGGCGATGAGCGTCAGGCGTTCAAGATGGAGAGCCTCGATCACTTTTTAACACATGTTAAGAAGCTCAAGCGCCGCCGCCGCGAGTATGTGATTTGCGGCGACTACAACATTGCCCACACCAAGGCTGACATCAAAAACTGGCGTAGCAACCAGAAAAATTCCGGCTTCTTACCAGAAGAGCGCGCGTGGATGGATACGCTGATCGATGAGACGGGCTACGTCGATGCGTTTCGTGAGTTGCCGCAGGAAGAGCATGAATACAGTTGGTGGTCGAACCGCGGCCAGGCCTGGGCGAACAATACTGGCTGGCGCATCGACTACCATATGACGACACCGGGCCTGCGCGGCAAGGTGCTGGCAACCGATATCTATCGGGACGAACGCTTTTCGGACCACGCTCCGGTCACTGTCGATTACGACTTTCCGTCCTAACTCGCCGTTGAACCCAGTCCGGTGACCAGCAAACCGACTATCAGTGAGGCTCTGCTCAACAAGCGGATGCTGATCTGTGTTGCGACGGGTTTCGCATCTGGCTTACCGCTGTATTTGCTTATCCAGCTGGTACCCGCGTGGCTGAGATTTGAAGGCGTTGGGCTGAAAGAAATCGGTCTGTTCGCGCTGATCGGTTTTCCCTACACCTGGAAATTCCTGTGGTCGCCCGTGTTGGATCGGTTCACGCCGCCATTCCTCGGTCGTCGTCGCGGCTGGATCCTGATCACGCAGCTGGCGCTTGCCGCGAGCATGATGGCGATCGGCTTTGTACAGCCGGAGTTGTCATTGCGATTGATCGCGTTCCTCGCTGCGACGATTGCCTTTTTTAGTGCCAGTCAGGACATTGTGCTCGACGCGTACCGACGTGAGATCTTGCCGGATACCGAGCTTGGCCTCGGTAATGCCGTGCATGTGCAGGCGTATCGACTCGCCGGGCTGGTGCCGGGATCACTCGGGCTGATCTTGTCGGATCACTTACCATGGAGTTCGGTGTTCATTGTTGTCGCGGCCTTCATGTTGGTCGGCGTCGTCATGACATTGCTGGTCGCTGAGCCACCACGTCACCCGGACGCGCCGAAGACATTCAGCGCGGCGGTGGTCGAGCCTTTTCGGGAGTTTGTAAACCGCGCCGGTCTCCATCATGCGCTGCTCGTGCTGGCATTCCTGTTTCTCTACAAGCTCGGCGACAGCATGGCGACAGCGCTGCAAACGCCCTTCTTTGTCGACGTCGGATTTTCAGCGACAGAAATTGGGACAGTCGCCAAGTTCGCCTCGTTGATTGCTGCGATCACCGGTGGTCTGCTGGGTGGTCTGGTTATGGTCAAGATGTCGATCAACCGTGCTCTATGGTTGTTCGGCTTCGTACAGATCATCAGTATTCTGGGGTTCGCACTACTTGCGATCGTCGGTCAGAATCTATGGATGCTGGGTGCCGCAACGGCGTTCGAATACCTGGGTGTTGGGCTAGGCTCCGCCGCGATGGTGGCGTTCATGGCACGCGAGACCAGTCCGGCGTTTGCCGCGACGCAGTTTGCGTTGTTCTCGGCACTCGCGGCCGTGCCGCGAACACTGGCGAGTGCGGTCACAGGCTTTCTGGTGGAACAGATAGGGTGGGTCAGTTTCTTCATTCTGTGTACCGCGATGGCCGTACCGGGCATGTTATTGCTGTTCAAAGTGGCGCCGTGGAATAGTGAATCGTCAGGAGGCTGAATCAGGGCCTCACTAGCTTGCAGCCAACGATCTACTTTTCTCGCTCAATGAGGTTCGCTCGAAGAATACTTCCCTGATTGCTATCGAGGTCTAAGTTCGCATTGAGTTAGGTGGCATCCGGGAGTGGCTTGAGAGCGAGTGATTTCGAGCGATCAAGACAGCTCACGGATGCGTCCTCAACGCGTTCAAATCTGAACATCGGTACAGACCACACACGTGTGAGACTGGCGCGACGATGGAGTAGTTAATTCGGAATCAGATCGACGTCGTGGTCGCGTTCGCGCTCGAGCACCTCGAGCGGGTCTGACCAATCGTGGGGTAGTTGCCCATCGTGATCCCGCACCGTGTCTTCCGGTGCGACGTCGAGTGCCCCGCTCCAGTCCTCTGGTGCGGCTACGCGTTGAATCAACAGCCGTGGCCAATGCTCCCAGTCGATTTCGGCGACTGAGCCATCGAAATACTGAATCTCGATCAGGCCCTGTGCTTCATCAACAGCCACTACCTCGAAAGAATCCCTGCCCGGGCGTTGGTACCAGCGTCCGACAGTGGGAAACAATACAGCCATGTCCTGCTCCTGTTCTCTGTCTGCCTGTCTTGTTTATACGCCTCTGCGCGTGCCCCTGCCGAAATCAGCCGAAAGTTGCTGATTTTGTGTTGGATTGGCGCACTTTCGGCCATATACTGCGCACCAAATCCGCATCCAACGCGGTTTTTTCGTGGAGAAAACGTTGGACCAGTTGCTGAGACATTTCGTCGTGTTGTTTGTCGTGATCGAGCCGATCACGCTAGTGCCTATTTTTGGCGCCCTGACGCGGGGTGCTGACAATGCGTTCCGGCGCAAGATGGCACTGAAGTCGATTGGCTTGTCCGCTGTTATTTTTTGGGTGTTTGCCCTGGCGGGCCAGAAATTACTGGAAACCCTCGGTATCTCTGTCGAGGCGTTCAAGATCGCCGGCGGCATTCTGCTGTTTCTGATGGCCGTCGATATGGTGTTCGCGCGTCAGTCGGGATTGCGCTCGACGACGGTTCGCGAGCAGGACGAAGCGCGTTATCGCGAAGACATCTCTGTGTTTCCACTTGCGTTTCCGTTGATCGCGGGACCGGGTGCGCTCGCTACCCTGATGCTGCTGCTCGTCGAAATGGGCAACAGCTGGCCTGAGTTTTTCGGGCTGATGGCGATGGCGATGTTGGTACTGGCGATCGCCCTGATATTGATGTTGCTGACCACACCGGTCATGCGCGTTCTCGGTGAGACCGGCGCGAACGTGATCAGTCGCTTGTTCGGCGTGGTGCTGGTCGCGCTCGCTGTGCAATACGTCGTGGACGGTGTGATCTCGCTGTTCTTCCAGCCGGGATAGTAAAAAACCAACCTATTCGATGCGGATGAAACTAAGCTTCGGTTTCCCCCGCAGTTCCTGCTGTATCCTGTTCTCTCGCTGCGCGCAGCAATGAGCTTAGTTCCACGCGTGAAGCTGAAATAATTCGATCAGCTTTCAGGATTTTTCTGAAACGAGATGCCAGTTCACGTAGAGCTCGATTATTAATCGTGCCATGGGGGTTTTGCTCAAAAACAGCGTGATAATAGGTCGTGAAATTCGCCTTCTGAGTATTAGGATCGCGATGGCCGCTCATCACCGGAAGAATCATAATGTAGTTCTGGTCAAAGCTTAAATTTGCTGGGTTCTCAAGTATGTAACCAGCGTAGATTTTGCCGTGATCCAATGAAAAGGAAACTAGGTGCAACCGAGATGAGGCCCGCCAAAGCAATACTTCCAAATCATCTTCAAAACCGCGTCGTGTCGAATAGTCCTTTGCAACCTCTTTCGGAATGAGGACGTTCGTCAACAGCGCGGCTATCCCCCCAAGAAGAACCGTGTATGCGCTCACAGTAATAACCCAATCGCGAATTCTCAGAAACTCCGCCTCAGCTCTTGGTCTAGGCGCTAGACTCTTTAACGTATCCGGAATCAGATGGTCACTACTCAGTACAAATACCGTCAGTAAAAAAAGGAAGAATAGCAATAGGCTAATTCTAAGCGAGACAATCCCCCAGCCTCGGTAGTAACCACTAAAGAAGTCAGGATGGAAAACGGTCAAGAGCCTTTTCTGAAGCGGTGACTTCCCCTCTATATGCTCTACTCTATTGCGGTATCTTGGCGCGGTAACAAGGGCTAACGATACATACAGAATAGAGCCTAACAACACCGTAAAAATTGAACATTCAAACAATGACAGCCAAAACTCTCTCGTCACGTATTTGACAAGCGGATTCCATAGAAGGCTGATAACAACTATCAGGCAGAAAAATGAGATGTTACGGAGACGTTCGATTGATAAAAAGCTGCCTAAATCGAAGTCTTTTGTGTTCGCAATTCTAACTAATACATGAGTGACGAAAGCCGGCAACAGTGAAACCAGGCACCCGCAAGCCAATGTGGTACGTGCGACCTGTCCGGCCACTATAGCGCGTTCTGATGCGGCGGTTAGGAATGGCATCAAGAGCGAAGTTGCAAGAAACAGGCATAGCCCTAGTGTCGCGTAAGCGAAATACAATCTATGGCCGGTGTACTGCCAGCACCAAACTTTGGTTACATTGCAGGTCGTTACGAAAAGATAGCCGCCGATAATCCCGGCGAACGGAATCATCAGATTTATTGCGTAGGCATCGACCACATTGACCTGACCTGTCAGCTTTCGTGCTGATCTTTTTTGAACCGGCGGACTCAGGAGCTTTTCGCCGATATCCCGAGGCTACTAAGTCACCAAATAGTTGCTTCAGCGCCGTCTTGATCGTCTACGGCTTCTTCATCAATAGTCGGACTACTAACAGACACCGGAAGTGTCTGTTCAGCATTCTTGGCTCTTTCTAAGCTACTTTCGAAAAGTTGACGGATGATCTTTAGATCGCTTTGAACCTTTTCGGATTGCAACAGCAATGCCGGATCAACAACACTTTTTCCAGACGCAGTTATGCGCGCTGCGTCTGACTCTTTTTTCATTAAGAATGCCATAGGAAAAGCTCCTCAGATGGGCATGGTATACCAAATGAATATTTATGGTGCAAGGAAATTGTCTAGGAAATAAGTTAAACACGCAAAGTCACAGTTAGCTTCTCAATCAACTTTATTTAATACCTGAAACCGCCAGTCGACAATCTCGTGTCCTAGCCGCATGCCGCGGCGTTCAAATTTCGTTTGTGGTCGCATCAACGGTTCGCTGCCATCGTGTTGTACCCGTGTTTCAAGGGTGAAGCGCGAGTCTGATGCCATCAGCTCATCGATGTGCTCGGCATAGTTAGCCCAGTCGGTTGCGATGTGCAGATGTCCGTTCGGTTTCAACACGCGCACGGCGAGATCCAGGAACTTGGGCGCGAGCAAACGACGTTTGTGATGCCGTTTCTTGGGCCACGGGTCCGGGAAGTAGACATTGATGCGATCGACGCAATGCGCCGGGAGCTGCTCACGCAGGACCTCGATAGCGTCATGCATGATGACGCGAAAGTGCGAGAGCTCGGCCTTTTCGGCGACGAGCAAACAGTGCCCGATGCCTGGCTCGTGTACCTCGATACCTAGCACATTCCATTCGCGCTCCGCCGCCGCCAGTTCGACCAGGCTGTCGCCGTTGCCGAAGCCGATTTCGAGCAGCAATGGTGCCGCGCGACCGAACAGGTCAGCGGGTGCGACGGCTTGGTCGCTGTAGTCGAGCAGGTAGGTGTCGCTGAGTTGCTCCAGAGCCTGCCGTTGCGCCGGCGTCATGCGGCCCGGTCGGCGCACAAAGCTGCGAATCTCTCGCTGCTTGTCGTTCATTGGTTCAGGCGATCTGCGGCTCGACGATCTTGCCGCCTAGTGACTCGGTATGCAGCAGCGCGTTGATTTTATGGCTCTCCATCGGATGGCTGATGTAGAAGCCTTGTGCTGCGGCACAGTTTGAGCTGCGCAAAAACTCGAGCTGATCGGGAGTTTCAACGCCTTCGGCCGAAATGGCGATGTCGAGGCCGTCGGCCATCGCGATCGCGGCGCGCACGATACGCTGATGTTTTTCGTTTTCGGTCACATCCTGAATCAATGATTGATGCAGGACGAAAGAGCTGATGACGGTGCTGTCGAGCGCCGCGAACGAAATGTCGTGCGTGCCGAAATGATCGAGCGTAATGCCGACACCGAGCTTGCGCAGCGCCTGCAGCGTCTCGAGCTCACGCGGTCGTTGCAGCGAGCCAGCGCCGTCGCCCAGTTCGAACTCGATGCAGCCCGGGTCAAGCTGGTAGTCGTTGATCGTCTGGGCAACAAACTCGACCAAACGGCCGCCGGTGAGCTGCAACGGTGACAGGTTGATAGAGATTGTGAGGTCCGGGACACCATAGCGCTGTTGCCAGGCATGGAGCTGGGCGCAGACGCTCTTGATGACCCATTCGCCGACCGAGTGAATCAAGCCCGTCGATTCCAGCAGTGATAGAAAACGGGCCGGTGGTAACAGGCCGAATCGCGGGTGCTGCCAACGTAGCAGCACTTCCAGGCCCAGCAGGCGGCCGTTACTCAAATTGACGCGCGGCTGGAACCGCAGCGTCAGTTCGCGTCGCAGCAGCGCATGGCGAATACCCACCTCGAGCTCGGCCGCATGTTCGTCGTACGGCGCTTGTGCTGCCGAATAAAATTGTAGCCGTGCGCCGCCAGCGTCCTTTGCCTGACGCGTCGCGCGTTCAGCCGCGGCCATCAGGCTGTCCGCGGTATCCCCGGCCTCCGGATAGAGCGCGATGCCGACGCTTGTAGAAATATAAATTTCGTTGCCAGCGCAGATAAAGGTCTCTGAAAGGCCGCGAATGATCTTCTGCGCGGCGGCGGCGGCATCACGTGGGCTGGTCAGGTTCTCGATCGCAATGAAAAAGGCATCGTCGCCAGCGCGCGCCAGCAGGTCACCATTGCGCAGCAGACCTTGCAGTCGTCGCGCGGTCTCTCTCAGCAATAGATCGCCCACATCGTGGCCCAGCGAATCGTTGACGACTCGGAATCGATCGAGATCGACCAACATTACGCCGAGCGTACGTTGCGAGCGTTCTGCGCGCGCCACCGCCTGCCCGAGTTGTTCACCAAACAGACCACGATTGGCGAGTTGCGTCATGCGGTCAAACTGCTGTGTACGCTGATGCGAGCGCTGAAAGCTGGTGGTGATATCGCGGAAGCTGACAATGCCGCCGATCAGTTCTCGATGTTGGTTGCGCAGACCGTGGCCGCTGACGGCGAATACCATGTCGCCAACATGATCGACATGATGCAGCAATGGCAGTTCGTTGAAGCGCTCGCCGCGGCGCACACGCTGCAACGGCAATTCAAATTGCTGCAGTGGGTCACCCGTCTCGGCATCGATCGAGCAGAAATCGCCGATCCACGCGCTGCGCTCCAGCTGCTCGCGGTCGATCCCCAGCAGCCGGCGCGCCGAGGCGTTGGTCGTGACCACGCGGCCCTCGCGATTGACCACAATCACGCCATCATGCAGTCCCTCAACAACCGCATTGAAGGCTTCATTCGGGCCACTCAGCGTGTCGATAAACGCGTGCTCATCTCGTGTATGCAGCAGTGTCTGTTGCAACCGCTCCGGATTACACCGATCGACACACAAATAGCGCTGCGCGCCCTGCAATACCGCACGGATGCCGCGTTGCTCCCGTTCGGCCGAGGTCAGGGCAATCACGGGGCAGGCAGGGATCATCGGCAGGATATGGTCAGGGTCGTATCGGTCTGTGCCCTCTTCGGTGATGCCAACGTCGAGCAACAGGACATCCGGTCGATGTGCGGCCAGATGGTGTGGGAGTGTTTCAGGGTCGGTGAGTTCCACCACTTGCTGGACGTCTGACAATCCAGCCAGACCACGTAGCAGTGAACGAGCGGAAACCGACATTTCGCCGAGGAAGATAACGCGCATACCCGGCTGCTCTTCCGGATAGATCATTGGTTCATGAGGTCGCTTGGGCGCGGCATATTGTTATTGTTCCAATGGGTTTGACGAATGATAGCAGAACTACAGCGAGAAAATCTTCGCGGGAAACTAAACCCATTGCGTGTCCGCTACGTCTAATCCACAAATGTCGCGACAGGATCAGATATGCTGCTCAGCATGAGCCATACCGCTGCCAATGAGGACCACGCTTCGATATCGATGGATGACGATATTGCGCTGGCCACCGCGGGTAACACACAGGCTTATGAGCGGCTGTACCGGCGCTACAACGGGCAGATTTATGCGTTGTGTCTACGCATGACGGCCAACCAGCAGGCCGCGGAAGATGCGACCCAGGACGCATTCATACAGGCCTGGCGCAAGCTAAGCTCCTTCCGTGGAGATGCGGCATTTTCGAGCTGGCTACATCGCATCGCAGTCAACGTCGTACTGACGGCGATACGCAAGAACAAGCGTGAGCTTGAGGGTTTGAAGGAATTGCCCGCAGAGGATGCCGCGGTGACGCAGCAACAGGAGCACCTGCCGGATATCGAGCAGGCGATTGCGGGGCTGCCGGCGCGGGCAAGACACGTGTTTGTGCTGGTGGGCGTGTACGGCTACACGCACGAGCAGGCGGCAGAAACGATGGATATCGCGGTGGGCACGTGCAAAGCCCATCTGCATCGCGCGAGACAGATGCTCGCGACGCAACTGGATTAGGCCCATGGAAAAGATTGACGACATTGTGCAACAAGCAAAAGCGCTGCCACGCGAGATCGCGCCCGAGCGGGATTTGTGGCCCGCCATTGCCGCAGAGATCGAAACGCCTGAGCGTTCGAGTTTCTGGCAGCTGCGATTGGCCGCCAGTGTATTTGCTGCGACCGTGTTGATTGGCTTGATGCTCGGTTCGCCCGAGGAGGGCAAAGACACCGGGAAAGCGGCCGCGACACTGCCATCGTTGAACGCCCAGCTGGTTCGCCACATGCCCTTCGATGACAATTTCTTGCTTAACTATCGTGAGGCGATCGCTGAGCTCGATGAGCAACTCGACGCATTGCCGCCGGGCACGCGCGAGGTCATCGCGGGCAACCTGGAAATCGTACGAGAGTCGATTGAGGAGATTAACGCCGCGATCGACCGCGATCCCAACAACGTGCAACTGCGGCAACTACTGCAACTCGCGTATCGACAGGAGATGGCGATTATCTCGATGGTACGTGACAGCGTTGTGGGTGCAGAACAGATAAGGACAACGATATGAACAAGACACTCCTGACTGGCTTAGCACTTGCGCTGGCCGCCAACGTCGGCGCGGGCGAGCGTATCGAACGCAGCATCGATTGCAGTGGCACGCCGCTGATCCACGTGATTAATGCCGCTGGCGATATCGAAATCACTGGCGCCACGACGGACACCTGTGAAATCGATGCAAGCATTGGCAACCGGGTGCAGCGGCTGGACATCAAAGAGCGCGGTGATCGCATCAAGATCGAGGTGGTCTACGACAGCAGTAAGCGTCGCGACAGTGGCACGAGCTTGGAGATTGTTGTGCCGCGGGGTGTTGGCCTGAAGGTCAGTGCGACTTCAGCCGATATCAGCGTGGATGGTGTGAATGGCGGCTTGTCGCTGCAATCGGTCAGTGGCGATGTCCAGGTCGAAACGCGCAGCAACGCGATCTGGGCCAGCAGCACCAGTGGCGATGTCGAAGTGGAAGGTGGCAGCACGGACGGCAAGGCCGAACTGTCATCCACGAGCGGTAGCGTCGAGGCTTTCAGTCTGGCGGGTTACCTCAACGCGTCGACGGTGAGTGGCGATATCGAAGTCGCAGAGAGTCGCCTCGATACCGTCAAACTGAATGCGGTTTCTGGTTCCATCGAGGTCATGGAGGCAGTGACTCCTGACGTCGATCTGGATGCCGAGAGCGTCAGTGGCAGCATCGAGTTGTCATTGCATGCAGGCTTCAGTGGACGTGTCGATATCTCGACACTCACCGGTGGCATCGACAATTGTTTTGGGCCTAAGCCGGTTCGGACGAGTCGTTATGGGCCGGGTCGTACGCTCAACTTCGAGCAAGGCGATGGCGGCAAAGGTCGCATCCGTGCCGGCACGGTCAACGGCGGTGTCGATTTGTGCATGGATTAGCGTGCGATTGCTACGGTTGATCGACGGCTACACCAGCCTTTGAATATTGGCTCTCCGAGAATTAGCGGGCTGGCGATAATGCTGTTCGGCGTGTGGAAACTGACTGCCGCCCCGATGAACGTTTTCTGGTGGGCCTGCACCGGCCTCGGTTTGCTCATTTTGCTGCGTCCTGATCATGTTGGGAATGGCAGCCACGACGACGATACCGATTGGTATGTCGACACAGATGATGACGACTAATCGTTCGTACGCAATGGCGACAAGCAGTCTGAAGCGATCGCCGCTGCTGCACGCACTCGCCGCGATGGCGTTATTGATCAGCGTACCATCACACAGCGCCGGCTGTGAGAAAGAGGGCGACCTCGAAGAGATTCCGCATTGCTATCTACGCGCCGGTGATAGTTTTCTGGATGCCGGTGATGCACGCAATGCGTCGTCCCAGTATCTGACAGGAATCCGTTGGGTGAATACTGGCATACCCCCAGTGCTACAAAAACTGATGGTCGAGGCCGCGTTTGCCGGTTCTCGCGATGACTTGCTACGCGCAGCCCGGCTGCGCGGCGAAGTGCTGAGGGCATTGCTAGCCGAGTGACGCGTGCCACGGTTGCGAGCGATTTGAAACCGGCTTAGGGTTAAGTCGGGGATAAATTTACACGGAGCGACCATGAACAAGCCACCGGCCGGCATCGACGAACGCCTCGCGAAAATGACCTTTGCCTCGATCTACCCGCACTACGTCAACAAAGTCGAAAAGAAAGGTCGTACCAAAGAAGAGCTCAACCAGGTCATCGAGTGGTTGACGGGCTACGGTGAGGCCGACATCGCACGCTTGCTCGATAGCGAGATCGGCTTCAAGACGTTTTTCGATGAGTGCGAGCTCAATCCGAATGCGCATCTGATCAAGGGCGTGGTTTGCGGGTATCGCGTCGAGGAGCTTGAAGAGTCATTGCACAAGCAGTGCCGTTATCTCGACAAGCTTGTGGATGAGCTGGCACGCGGTAAGAAGATGGAGAGCATTCTGCGCTCCTGACATGAAAGTTCTGTTCGTTTGTTCAGCCAATCGTCTGCGTAGCGCGACGGCCGAGACTGTCTTTCAGAGTCATCAAGGAATCGAGGCAATCGGTGCTGGCACCAAATCGGGATGCGCCGACAACTGTAAGCGGGGACCTTATTGAATGGGCGGATCTCGTTGCAGTAATGGAAAAGTCACATCGCAACCGTCTGAACAAGAAATTCGGTAAGCTCCTTAGACGTAAGCGTCTGGTCGTCCTGGGCATTCCGGATAACTACGATTATATGGACGACGAGTTGATAGCGCTCCTGAACAGTAAGATGCACCGGTTTTTTTAGTCAGTGAGCTTTTGTACGCTAGCTATTCGTCGTCGAGCGAACTGCGGCAAGCAGATCAAAAGACATCCACGTAGAGAACAATGACACAGACCGTCACCATGTACCGTCCGTGCGGCGAAGCCGAACTTAAGTTGGTTGAGGCGTCGGGTTTCACGGCGTGGCCACCGCGTTTGCCTGAGCAACCAATCTTTTATCCTGTGACGTCTCTTGAGTATGCCGAAGAGGTCAACAATTGGAATGTCCGGCAGTTTGGCAAGGGTTATGTCACCCGATTTGAGGTAGAAAAAACCTTCGCAGATCGTTACCCGATCAAGACTGTTGGTGCTTCGCGCCACACCGAATGGTGGATTCCTGCCGAAGACTTGGATGCGCTGAATACCAGTATTGTCGGTAAGATAGCAGTCATCAGCGAACGCAGCGCGTAACCACGTGGCTGGTGTTCGCTAGGGCGGCCATTTCAAGGAAGCGATCTGGATGTTGAAATCTACACTAACGACATTCGCCGATGGCTTTCTGCGTTGGCGGGGTGGTCGACAGCAGACGGGCTACGAGAAGATGTTGCTCGGCATCAACCCATTCATCGTGCCATGGGATTGCTATCTCATGCGTTACAAAGAAGGTGCTGAAATTCCGTCGCACACTGATCCGGTGGATGGCCGTAAGCACTACCGTGTTAATGTGGTGTTGTCCGAGGCCGAGGATGGCGGCGAGTTCGAATGTGAAGCGCCGATCTTCGCTAGTCGACGGATCAAGTTCTTTCGCCCGGATCAGCAGCCGCATAGCGTGTCCCGCGTCAATGCTGGCACACGCTACGTACTCAGCTTCGGCTGGGTGCTGAAGTGACGCTGTCGCCGAAGAGCGCAGCCGAAGCAGTTTCGTGGTCGCGCGTGGCAGCAGCAGTTGTTGTGGCCATTGGTGTGTTCTTCTTCATACGCACTATCGATGTCGCATTTTTCCCTGGGAAGTATGCGGGTTCTCGAATCGCCATGTTTATCGCGTTCTACACGCGCGTCCAGATAGCTGTATTCGTCGCTTGCCTGGTGGGAGGCATGATCGCTGGGCGCCGAGCTGTAGTTCCGCTGGTGGTTGTTTTCTATTTCGCCAAGCTCGGGTTGGTGATCAATGACTACCTGATCCAGCGCGAAGCGGCTCGACGTCTGGAGTCCGTTGTGGACGATGATTGGCCGGGCATCATCTTTGTCACCGTGATGTCTCTGGCGGGTGCTTTACTTGGGGCATGGATCAGGCGGTTGTCCTTCGCCCGACGCGACCTTGACGGTCTTGAGCAGTCCGACGATGGCATGTTGCGGCCAGCGTCAATCAACCCTCGTTTCTGGTTTCTTGTTTTTGTGGTCATGAGTGTGGCGCTGATGTTTTGGGCGCTGCATGTTCAAATCGTTGCGGCCGAGTATTGTTGGCAGCCGAGCGATTTCTGGCTCAACCCCGAGATGTCATTTGCTCCATTCAATATGTTGAGCGTCGTAGTTGGGCTGCTGTCGCTTTGGTGGGCAAGTGAGCTGTTGAGCTACTGGCGCGGGACCAGTCGGGAACCCTTTGGCTGGCTACAGTTTGTACCGGTTCTGTTGCTCATCTCTGGCATGGCCGCAGCATTGGTCGGATTGCGCCAGATGTTCATTGACGAACGTGACCCGCAAGCCAGACAGCGTGTCATTGAGGAAATGCGTGATGCCGGCCGTATCGCGGTGTTTCAACCTGCTGACGGCCCGGACTGGCGTGCCTTCCTGAGATCAGAAGCCTGCAGCCGTGGTTATTCACCGCGTGACTTGCCAGACGAGCTGTACCGTGAACTCAATGAGGCCTTCTACGAACGGTATTTTGATGATTCTGACTAGACGCTCTCTGCGGGCTTCGAGTCGATGTAGCGTAGTCGGTCTCAAAGATTGACCATTTTGAGACCGAAACTTAATCGGGTTTTGATACCCTAATAGACATGGGCAAATTATTGAGATTGGTGCTCGCGGCAGCGAGCCTCGTTGTGTTGTTGTTGGTGATCGTCGTCATCGCAGTCACGCTGTTTTTCGATCCGAACGACTACCGCGACGAGATTGCGGAGGCGCTGAGTGATGCGACCGGGCGGGATGTCGCACTGGCGGGTGATCTGTCTCTCAGCGTGTTTCCGTGGCTCGCGATAGAAACGGCGGGCATCACCGTGTCGGATGCGCCGGGTTTTGGCGACGAGCCGATGTTCGAGCTGGGCAGCGCCAGCGCCAGTGTCCGCCTGATGCCGTTGATGTCTGGCTCTGTCGAGGTTGGCATGGTCACCGTCAAAGATCTGGCCGTACGTCTGACGGTGGCACCGGATGGCCGCAACAATTGGTCTGACATCGGTGCCGCTGACAGCGTTGATACCGCTTCCGGTGATACCGCCGACGCTGCTGCAGCCGGGGATGCCGGCACCGATCTGGATCTGAAAATTGCAGGCTTCATTCTCGATAACGCCACCATCGTCTACGACGATCAGCAATCGGGCAGCCGTTACGACATCAGCGAGGCCGGCATTCAGATCAGCGGTGTTGATCTGACGACACCGACTGACGTTGTCGGTGGCCTCAAATTACAGTCCGCAGCTGACAAGCTGGAAGCCGACGTCGATTTCTCAGCGACGGTCGCTTTCGGTGAGGCACAGGATGGCGAGCAACCGGTGAACTTCACCGGTCTGGATCTGGAGACGACAGTCTCGACGCCAGATCTCGCCTCGCCACAGCAAGTTATGTTGCAAGCGGCATCGTTATCCATCAATGGTGCTGCGAATACGCTTTCCGTCAAAGACATGGTGTTGAAGGCTGCGGGTGTTTCCGCGAGCACAACGCTAGATGGGACGCTCGAACCGCTGGCGCTGACTGGCGCGATCGATGTCGCACCGTTTGCGCCCAAGCGTACGATGGAGGCCGTGATCGGCAAGGCCCCTGTGCTGACCGACCCGGACGCGCTGGACGAGGCGGCGTTCTCTGCGGACCTGCGACTGACCGACGCGCAGGCTGAGTTGACCAACCTGCTGCTGCGTATCGATTCGACAGAGCTCAAAGGCAGTGTGTCGATTGCGGATTTCGAAACACAGGCGCTACGCTTTGACTTGTCAGGTAGCGATATCGATCTCGATCGCTATCTGCCACCCGCTGATGAAACGGTAGCCGACGATGCCGGCGACAATCTTGCCGAGAGCGCATTGCCGGTCGATTTGATTCAAGGTCTGGACGCGCGGGGTCGGTTCCGCATGCAGCGGGTTACACTGGGTGGTTTACCCTTCGACAATCTCGATCTCGGGTTGAATGTCGCGAACAACACGGCGCGTCTGCAACCGATCAAGGCGACGGTATTGCAGGGCACATACTCCGGCGATGTATCGATTGATGCCCGGAATGATGTCCCACGCTTGTCACTAAACGAGTCCGTCGACGGTCTCAACATGGGCGAGCTCGCGCGACTGCTGTGGGAGCAAGACAATATCGAGGGTACCTTCGCTGGCAACTTCAAGCTGGCTGGCCTCGGAGTCACGCTGTCCGATATCCGTCGCAGTCTCGACGGCGATGTTCGCTTTTCGCTGACCGATGGCGCGTTGGCAGGCACCGATATCTGGTATCAGATTCGCCGCGCGCGCGCGTTGTTCAAACAAGAGGCCGCGCCGTCCGCACCATCACCGGCCCGTACCGAATTCTCAGAGCTACGCGGTACTGCGGTTGTGAGCAAAGGCGTAGCTCGCAACGATGACTTCTATGCGGCGTTACCCTTCCTGCAGCTTACGGGTGCGGGCGAGGTCGACCTCGGCGATGCCACGATCGACTACGGCATGAACGCGCGTGTGCTGGAGCGGCCAGAGTTTCTGACAAATGTGTCGGAGGCGGAGCTGGACGAGTACACCGAGGCCGTCATTCCGATGAAGATCACGGGGCCGGTCGCGTCGCCGTCGATCAAACCGGATGTGGCCGGCATGGCCAAGGCGGCTGCTGAACGCAAGATTCAGGAAGAACGTGATCGTGCGGAAGATCGTGTGCGCGATGCGTTGAAAGACAAAGAAGACGAACTCAAGAAGCGACTCAAGGATATTTTCTGAGATGCGTGCAATCGCGGTGATGGCTGTGTTGCTGACGGCGGCACCCGCGGGCGCGGCAGAGTTGTTGTCGGTCAGTGTTGTGCACGACGACGGTACTTATACGATGACCAGTGTGACCTGGTTCGATGCACCACGTCTTGGCGTGTTCGATGTGCTCACCGACTACAGCAACTTCCGCGCGATCTCGAGCGTCTATACCGATTCGCGGTTCGAGTCTCCGGCTGAAGACGGTACGCCCCGCGTGTTTACGCAGGTCGAGGGTTGCGTCCTGTTTTTTTGTCAGACAATGGAGCGCCTCGAGCGTCTTGAGAATAGCGCTGACGATACCATCCGCACGGTCGTCGAGCCGAACAACTCCGACTTTCACCACAGCGAAGCGACCTGGCAGCTGACCGACGAGCGCGGTGGTACGCGGGTCGTATATCAAGTCGTTATGAAGCCCGCTTTTTGGGTACCGCCCGTGATCGGGCCTTACATGATGAAACGTAAGCTCGCGAAAGGCGGTGAAGATGCGATCCAACGCATCGAGCGTCTGGCCAATGCCTCTACGGCAGACGCCGCCAGTCTCCGCGCACGGGGCCTGTCGGGCTTCGAGACGCTATGACCTACGCAGCACCGGCGATCGCAGACCGCGTGCTGCGCTGGTTTGATGTTCATGGGCGCAAGGATCTGCCGTGGCAGCACGATAAAACGCATTACCGTGTCTGGGTCTCGGAGATCATGCTTCAGCAGACACAGGTGGCGAGTGTGATCGCTTACTACCAACGCTTCATGACAGCGTTTCCCGACGTGTACGCGCTGGCCCGTGCTACACCGGATGAGGTGCTCGCGCAATGGTCGGGGCTCGGCTACTACGCGCGAGCGCGTAACCTGCACAAAGCCGCGCAGCAGGTCGTGAACGAATTCGAAGGTGCGTTTCCGACGACGCAGGAAGGGCTGCAGGCTTTGCCAGGTATCGGCCGATCCACGGCCGCCGCTATCCTTGCACTGGTCGATAACCAGCGGTGTGCGATTCTCGACGGCAATGTCAAACGCGTACTGGCCCGTCACGAAGCGATTGCGGGGTGGCCTGGAAAGACGGCCGTCGCGAAGACGCTATGGGCAGCGGCTGAACACTACACACCGGATACACGCGTCGCTGATTACACACAAGCGATGATGGATCTCGGTGCGACGTTGTGTACTCGAGCGCATCCGCGCTGCGGCGATTGCCCATTGGTCGACAGCTGCCGCGCGCATGCCGCGGACACGATTGCTGACTACCCCGGTAGGAAAGCCCGGAAACCGAACCCACAACGACAGACCCAGTTTCTGTTGCTGCGACGAGAGGACGGTGCGTTGTGGTTGCAACGTCGGCCGGACAGCGGCATCTGGGGTGGCCTGTATTGTTTTCCTGAGTTTGAAGGCGAAGCACCGGTTCCGGCGGGTTTCGATGCCGAGCGTGCCGAGACCCTTGCCGCGTTCACGCACAAGTTCACGCATTTCGATCTGACGATTACGCCGCAGCTCATCGATGGTCGGCTGCGTGCGCAGCAGGTTGCTGACACGGAAGGTCGCTGGGTTCAGCCCGCCGAGCTCTCGGCATTGGGTGTGCCGCGACCTGTCGAACGACTCGTCAAATCGCTACAATAGCGGCATCAAATTAAAGAGCGACCAACATGAGCCGTACTGTCAATTGTGCGCTGAAAGGTGAAACGCTGGAAGGCATGGATTACGCACCGTACCCGGGGGAACTCGGGCAACGCATTTATGACCAGGTCTCCAAGGCTGCCTGGCAGCAATGGCTCGGTCATCAAACCATGTTGATCAACGAGTATCGACTGACGCCTATCGAACCGGAGGCGCGCAAATTTCTTGAAGCCGAGATGGAAAAATTCTTTTTCGGTGAAGGCAGTGCCAAGCCCGACGGATTCGTCGAAGAAAGCTAACCGTTTACAGGCTATCGATCGGCCTGCGATCACCGCCCTTCAATCGATAGGCTTAGTGACGCGATAGATCTGCACCATCGGCAAGTCGCGTGCATCGGGCACGCGTAATTGTGCGACCAGCTCGAATCCCGCCGGCACCGTGTTGGCCTCTGCCAATGCCATGAACAATGGCGGGTTAATCTGGCGCAGCGCTGCCACTGGACGCGCCGCAACTTGTCCACCACTGAATTCGAACATCCCGCCGAGGCGAATCATCAGGTAGCGTGTGTCATCCGGCATCGCGTCCAGAAATGCAGTGGGTGAGAGGCCGAGCAGGCGTTGCAGCTGCAGCGACTTCGCCTCGTGCTGCGGCGTCAGAATGAAGTTGTTGGTCAGCACACTGCAATCGCTGTGATAGCGCAGTGGGTGACCATCATTGTTGCTTGCGATGATCAGGCCCGGTTCCTGCGCACACAACGCGCCCGCTGCGCGGAAGATGTCATAGGTCATCTCATAGTCGCGATCGAGACCCAGCGGATAGTGTTTAAAAATCTGCCCACGTAAGCCAGGCTGTATCGCGATGGCAATGATGATCAGCGTGATCAACGCCGTACCGCTACGCGGCATAGCGCGGGTGGCCTGGGCGCACAGCCAGACACTGCCGATCAGTAGCGGTGCGATGCCGAAGTAGATCAACCGTTGTTGTAACGACAGCATGACCAGCCCAAACACACCGCAGACGAAGAAAGCGACGGCCGCAGGCGAAGGGCGTCGCCACAGTGCGACGATGAAAGCGAGTAAGACCAAGGGTA
>JBCCBP010000057.1:0-17936 GCA_039033995.1 Pseudomonadota bacterium
CCATCACCGGAACATCTTCATGAGTACAACGCAGCAGCAATTCGTCAACATGGCGCTCGACATGGGCGCGCTGAAGTTCGGTGAATTCACGTTGAAGTCAGGTCGCCAGAGCCCCTACTTTTTCAATGCGGGGATGCTCGCACGTGGTAAAGCGGCAGCGATGATCGCTAGAGCATACGCAGAACAAATCGCAACGCATTTCCCGGATCTGGATGTGGTCTTCGGGCCCGCCTACAAAGGCATTCCGCTGGCTGCGCTGACCGCAGCCGCACTCGCGGAGCATCATGGCATCGACGTGCCCTATGCTTTTGATCGCAAAGAGACCAAGGATCACGGTGAAGGTGGCCTCATCGTCGGTGGCCCGCTCAGCGGCAAGATCGTGATCGTGGATGATGTCATGACCGCCGGCACGGCGATTCGCTACAGCATCGATATGATCCGCGACGCCGGTGCCACCGCGGCCGGCATCGTCATTCTGCTCGACCGTCAGGAAAAGGGGTTAACGGATCTTTCCGCGGTGCAGGAGGTCGAACGAGCCATGGACATTCGCGTCGCGGCGATTGCGACTTTGGCCGATCTGGTGACACATTTAGAGGAAAGTGGCGCTGAAAATGGCGCGCTGGAGCGAATTTTAGCTTATCGGCAGCAATACGGCATTCTGTAGGGCAAATAAGGTCGATCTGCTAAAATCATGCCAAAACGTGATGTACCTCTCTGTTGGGTGAACAACATTAGGTAAACTTGGGATTATGAACCTGCGATTTTCCGCTTTTCTGCTGACCGTGGCGATGCTCGCTGGCACTTCAGTGCACGCCGAGCAGGTGTTCCGGTGGGTGGACAAAGACGGGCAGGTGCACTTCGGTGATTCTGTTCCGGCGGAGTACGCTGAGCAGGAAAAAATCATCATGAATGAAGAAGGCGTGCGCATTGGCCGCATCGCCGGTCGGGCGACGCCCGAAGAACTCGCCGCCATGCGTGCCGCCGAAGAAGCGAAAGCTGCCAAGGAACGCGCCATGCGGGCCGACCGCGCGTTGCTGGCCACGTATTTGTCGGTCAACGAGATCGAACGCCATCGTGATCGTCGCGTCGAATTGCTGGAAGCCCAGGCACAGGTATCAGAGTTGTATCTGAGCAACCTGCGTAAGCGATTGGTGTCGTTGCTGGATGAGGCGTCGGACTTCAAGCCGTATACCGTGGACCCGGATGCGCCGATGATCCGACCGGTGTTAGCCGAAGACATCAAAGACACCAAGGATCGCATCATCACCTACGAGTCTCGCATCGCCAATCACCGGCGCGAGGCGCAATCGTTGCGTGATGAGTTCCAGCTCGCGATCAACCGCTACACACAGCTGACCAGCGCCAGAAACAATTAGATCCAGCTAGTTGCTGCCCGAGTGGCCAAAGCCACCGGCACCACGCTCCGTCGCCTGGAAATCGTTAACGACCTGCAGGTCCACCTGAGCCACTGGCACGACCACGAGCTGTGCAATGCGCTCACCGGTATCAATCGTGTACGGCACAGAGCCTCGGTTCCACATCGACACATAGAGCTGGCCCTGATAGTCCGAGTCGATCAGACCGGTCAGGTTACCGAGCACCATGCCGTGCTTATGGCCAAGACCAGAGCGTGGCAGCAGTATCGCCGCGTAGCCCGGATCCTCGACGTAAATAGCAAGGCCGGTCGGTATCAAATGGGTGGTGCCGGGGTCGACAATCATCGGCCCGTCGATACATGCCCTGACATCCATACCCGCCGAGCCGTCGGTCGCATACGCCGGCAGCGGGATATCCTTGCCGACCCGGGGGTCCAGCACTTTTACCTGCAATCGTTGCTTCATGGTGAGTCCCTTTTTCTTATTGTGTGCTGGCAAATCGCTGCGCGACGCAGTCGATGATGCCGACCGCCAGCGTCGTCTTGGCTTCGCGCGGGAACGACTGCTCCCCATCCGGCCAGTACACAGTGACAGCATTGTCGTCCTGGTCAAACGCCAGGTTTTCTCCGACACGATTGGCAACAATCATGTCCAGTCTTTTGTCCCGCATCTTGCCGAGCGCGTGCTCGCGAACATCGTTGGTCTCCGCCGCGAAACCGACACAAAATGGTCGTGCATCACTAGCCGCAACCTGCGCCAGAATATCGGGTGACCGGGTCAGATCCAGCGACAGCGTCTCTGCCTGTTTTTTCATCTTCTCAGTCTTGGGCGCCGCCGGTCGGTAATCGGAGACTGCGGCTGCGGAAACAAAAATGTCAGCCCCATCGACCGCGGCATTGACGGCCGCTTCCATCTGCAACGCCGTCTCGACCGACATCAGATGCGCGCCTTTTGGCGGTTCCAACGCGACGGGGCCACTGACCAATGTGACATCGGCGCCAGCACGCAGCGCTGCCTGAGCCAGCGCGTAGCCCATCTTGCCCGAACTGCGATTGGTCAGGTAACGCACCGGATCGATCGGCTCACGCGTCGGCCCGGCACTGATCACCACGCGACGCCCAGCCAACGGGCCGGTGTTCGGTTGCATCAATCGCGCTGCAATATCGGCAGGCTCCAGCATCCGTCCGGCGCCCACTTCGCCGCAAGCTTGATCGCCCTCGCCCGGGCCGAGCAGCGTCACACCCCTGGCAGCCAGTGTCGCGACATTCTCAACGGTTGACGCGTTCGCCCACATTTGGCGATTCATCGCGGGTGCCATAGCAATCGGCGCTTCGGTCGCGAGACAAACGGTGGTTAACAAATCATCGCCCATACCGGCCGCGAACCGCGCAATAAAATCGGCACTGGCGGGGGCGATCAACACCTTGTCCGCCCAGCGAGCGAGTTCGATGTGGCCCATCGCCGCCTCAGCCTGCTCGTCGAACAGATCAGTCCGCACGATCCGGCCCGAAACGGCCTGGAAGGTCAGCGGCGTCACAAACGCCTGCGCGCCGGCGGTCATGACGACCTGCACGTTCGCGCCGTACTCCATCAGCCGACGTACGATGTCTGGACTCTTGTAACAGGCGATACCACCGGTAACGCCAAGTAATATGTTCATCAGTGATGATTCCTCGTTATCCCGCAATTCTAGCAGTCAGATCGACGCTGCTCACCGATTATCCTTGCGTATCGCGTGATTTGTGTTCGGAGAAGGCGACCGGACGGCTCTCGAAAATGTCACCGGAGCGGAGACTCAAAGCACCGACACGTCGCAACGCAGGTGGCAATCCCGGGCTGCGAATAGCGCTGCAAATACCGGTCTGACACCCGCGGTGTCGTTTGATACCGTGCCAACTCAGCTAGCTGGAATGGACAAAGAGCTTATGCGCCAACAGATCAATTCAGGCTCTCCGTTCGAAGATCGCATCGGCTTTTCTCGGGCGTGTCGGGTTGGCCCTTACCTCGCCATCGCTGGCACAGCGCCGATCTGTGCTGATGGAAAAGTCGCACATGAAGGCGATGTCTACGCACAAACGAGGCGCTGCTTCGAGCTCGTTGCCGAGGCGGTTCACGAGGCCGGGCTACAACTCTCCGATGTCATACGCACACGGATCATGCTGACCAACATCGACGAGTGGGAGCGCGCAGCGGTGGCGCACAGGGAATTCTTCGCTGACATCAAACCGGCTTGCACCTTTGTGGAGGTCAGCCGATTTATCGACAAGCACTGGCTCGTCGAAGTCGAAGCTGACTGCGTGGCGAGCACTGACAAGTAGGCATGGTAGATCGCCGCAGGCACTGAACTGCCCCGTACGGCGTGTCAATTAACTGTCGAGGTCAGGAGTCAATCAGTAACGAACAGCATGCTATGCTAATGGCATGTTTATCAGTACGTTACTTTTATCGTTGTCGTTAGCACTCGCTCCGACTATCCCGCCAGAGCAGGTAACCGCGGATACCTCTTCAGCCGCTGCGTTCGATCGCAGCGTTCAGCGCATGTCAGCGGATCTGGACAAAGAAGAACAAGAGAAATTGCTCGCGGCGATTCTGACGCTCCGTTTTTCGGAGATTGAGACATTTGCGGTCGAAGACCCCAATGCGGCTCTAAAAGCAGCCGATCAGCCGGAGTACTACACCGTATTCGAAGGCATGACACGCACAGAGATCATAGAGTTCGTGCCGGAGCGGCATTTGGAAGTGCATATTCCCGATTGACGGGACGCATTTGCCAACAAGCGGTGGTTCGGCGATCGCTTAGACGTAACGCTCTCAACGCAAAATTTGGCTACCGAAATCAATGGACAACACTCAACGACATTCCAAGCTTGGCGAGTTACTGCCAGAACTCGTTATTCGATACGGCCTAACGTTGCTCGGGCTGATTGCAGTGACCGGAGCGATCGGCTTTATCAGCGATTTGGTGCTAGAGCCTTTGCTGACCCCATCCAATTTTTTGATGAGTGCCGCGGAAGCCGACGCTTGGCAACAACGCACGTTGATGATTTTGAATATTCAGTCGTGCATCACTTATTTTTTCGGTTTTGCCACTGGCGCCTATCTGCTGCGTCACAATCCCTATTTGGTCGGCATCATTGTGCACATCAGCCTATCCCTCGTCGTCATTAAGATCCTCCGCGACGTAGCGCTGCCCGCAGATCCAACAACGGCCTATTGGGACATCATCGCTCACAACCCGGCAGGGTGGATTGGCGGATTAGCCGCCGCACTTCTGGGCATGTGGGTGGGTCATCGACTCGCGCGGCGATTCAGCACGGGCAATGTCGCGCCTGGGTCTGGCGCGAGCTAACGCCGCTCATGACCGCACTCTTCATGCTCATGTTGCTCGTTACACCGATGACCGGTTTCATGGCGGTGATCGGCGTGGAGGGTCGGCGCATGGTATTGACCGCGTTTTTGCTCTTGTTGTTGGTCGTGGACTTCATGTTCCTGATCGCGGGACTCGGAAGCTGTATGCACGGCTGCGAGAATGCATCCTGGTTGGTCAGAAACCTGGAGCTTTTCTGGGTCGGCATCAATCTGCTGTTCTTCGCCGTTTTCATTGTCTACATCAAGAATGCGGAAGACTTTGTGATCGAGGACGAAACGACTTAGTCCTCAGCGGAATTGCTGCCACCGCCAGACTATTAGCACGCATCGCAACATTTATCGAAAGGCTCACCGCTGACCAGACCGTCATAGTGACAGCTGGATTATCCAAAGAGCATCCGAATGACAGCAGCGAGCCAAAAACTCCGATCAACACTCCCCCTGCGACACGCAACCGACAGCGAACTGCTGGCACTCATCCGAATCGGTGGCGCCGACATCGACCCTTCCGCCTGGCTGGCCGCCTTTGGTGGCATTGCCGCCTTGCTACGGGCTGAGCCATTGGCGCTGCTCGGCGAACCCGGCATGCACAGCCGGACGGTCGATCAGCTGAAGGCATTGCAGGAGATCGCTCGGCGTCGATTGCCGATAGTGGACACCCACATAAACTAGCATCGGACCAGAAATCGAATGGTCAGCTGCACGGTGAAATATGTATCGTTACAGCATGCCCAGACCACGGAAACTACTGGTTTGCCCTGACGACACGCCTTACTACCATGTCATGTCTCGCTGCGTGCGGCGTGCGTTTCTTTGCGGTGTCGATCACTACTCTGGCAAGAGCTACGAACATCGCAGGCAGTGGATTCAAGATCGTGTGCACGTACTTTCAAGCATTTTCAGTGTAGATGTCTGTGCCTACGCAATTATGAGTAATCACTATCACTTAGTGATACGCATTGACGCTACAGCACCGGAGGCGTGGACCGTTGACGAGGTACTCCATCGATGGACCACTTTGTTCAAGGGTCCGCTGCTAGTACAGCAGTATTTGGCTGGCAATGCCCTGAGTTCCATCGAATCACAGACCCTTACCGAAATCGTCGAGGTCTATAGGCAAAGGCTATCGTCACTGAGTTGGTTCATGCGCTGCTTGAATGAACCGATTGCACGGCGTGCGAATGCAGAGGATCGGTGTACCGGACATTTCTGGGAGTCGCGGTTTATCTCGCAAGCCCTGAAAACGCAAAGAGCGCTCATTGGTGCTATGGCCTATGTAGACCTAAACCCAATACGCGCCGGGATCGCGGAGACACCGGAATCCTCTGAGTACACCAGCATCAAGGAAAGGCTCTTGGCGTTCGGCAATCCAAATCGGTCAAGCGATATCCTGAACCAGGCGGTACAACAATTGTTGAGTACCGGCAAGATACGACATCGACCAACAACGCTAAAACCTCTACTCAAGTTTCAGAGCGAATCTGATGCGCGTGAGGAGAACTCACCTGCTGTGGCACTGCCCATGACGCTCACTGACTATATTGAATTGGTCGACGCAACAGGGCGTGTCGCGATCCAGGGTAAGCGTGGATCTATCGCCGACTCTGTGGAGCCGATACTAAAGCGTTTGAGTAGTGACACGGAGCGATTCGTTAGCGCCACCATACAGTTCAAGAATCACTATCGAGCCGGCGATATCGTTCGAAGAAAAACGAAGTAACCGCATTCATGCCAAAACAAGCGAGCCTTGGCTCGAGCTTGACTCCTGCTCGAAGCTCGTTCTGTTACGACTCGACCAAGAAAAGCCTCGCTCAGGCGTTAACAGAGAGAAGTGGGACAGTGATGGTTCGGCTTCCGCAAAAGTCTTGTGCCTGTCCAAATTGTCCACCACTCAACCTAATTTACGTCAGCCGACACCTACTGCCTGTACAAGTTGCCGGTCCTATCATGAGTTACCCAAGAAAAGTCTCGCTCAAGCGTTAACAGAGAGACGGGGGACAGTGACGGTTCGGCTTCCGAAAAAGCTTTGTGCCTGTCCAATCTACCGGTCATCTACCGGTCTGAAGTCTTTCGATCAATCAATCACAAATGGTACAACGAACTTGAATACGGACCAGGTCGCCATCGCTTGTACGAATGAAATCCTTGCGTACATCTCTTTTATCTAGCTGTCGAGCGATAGTCCTGTTATCTCGCTTCCATTTCTCGAATAGCTCTAGGGCAACGGATTCGTCAGTTGCGTCTACGATTGTTTGCCAGTACTCATTCAATGCTTCATCTCCCAAATTTTCCGGCCGCCTTGCCAGCGGCTTCTGCAACGTCTTCCGTAGTTGGCTGGCCTGTTTTCAATACGCCGCGAATATGATTAAGCTCGTGTGCAATAGTCTCGAGCGCAGCTCTTGCATTCTCTAGGCCTGCGTTTTGCAACGTGATGACAAATCGACCGTCGGCAGCCCTGAAAACAGACCCATCGCCTAATTGGCTCATGAAACCAAAGTGTGGGCCGTCTTCGTATTCAAGTTTAAACTGCCTTGTGTCTATGCCGTTTCTTCTTGCAACAGCCTCGGCTTCCTCAAGACTAATATTCGGAGCCCCACCGCTGCCCCTACTGAAAGTCTTGTACCGAGTAAGCTTGCCAAGCTTCAGAATCTTCAATGGAGTGACCGCAAGCAATATCTCTGCTCGTATGTCACCAAGGAATGGGTCTTTGTAGTCAATGGCGAGCGTTCTAAACGCGATATCTCCAGCCGTGACTGCATCACGACCAGACCGCATCAAGAACGGCTTCACATTCGCAACAAAGGCCTCTCGAAACTCTTCGTTGTTCTGTGGCAGATCGTACACAAGACCTAGCGCTTCCCGTCTAATATTCTGAGTCAATTGCTCTTGAATCGTCTGGTCGCTCGGTGTGTAGATGTAGTTTGGTATTCCCGTGCGTGAGGGGTTTCCGAAATTGTCGGCCACCTGGAACCCCGACGGATCGGTGTAGTTCAGCGGCGAGTTGCGAACATAGCTATATCGATTAAAATCTTGCGACAGCGCAGGGTTGGGCACCAACAAGTCAGCGCTGATCATTCGGCCGAGAATCGGGTCTTGCACCCGACCGTTCATGTGAATCAGTTTCGTGTTATCGAGATGCTCATGCCCGGTGTAGCCACGATCAAAAGCCTGCGGTGTCGACAACAAGGTATCACTCGAATCCGCTGTCCAGTCGCTGTTACGACGTTTACCAAACGCATCAAAACTGTAGCGATTGAGCATGCCGCCGACCGGATCACTGATCGACTCCACGCTGCCAAGATGATCGCGATGCAAATAGCGCTCGTACGTGCTGCCAACGCTCTCCCGGGTGTGGGTCGCCACCGTTTGACCGCCAACCATGATGTTGTGACGGTTGATTTGTAGACCGCCAATAAAGTCGCGCTCAAACAGCGCGCCGGCATAGTGCGTGGTTGTCGTCGTACTGCCCGCTTTGCTGCGATTGCGGAACCGACGCCTGTCCGGCCCGTACTGGAATTGCGAAAAGTCACTGCCGGCATTGATCTGAGAGGGTTTATCAAAGCTCGTCCATGTGATTGTGTCGCCATTTCGGCTCGACATATTGCCGTTGGCGTCGTACCCGTAACTTCCCGTACGAACACCGGTCGTACTCGTCACCGCGTAGGGGTTGCTGCTCGAGTAACCGTACGTCCCCACATCCGACTTGGTTAGAATGTTCCCAAGTGGGTCATAAGTGAGCGACAAACTCGGCGATGTGCTGCCGTTGCGATAGGCATCCGTGACACGATTCAAGATGTCGTAGTCGAATGTCTCATAAACCCCTTGACGGAGATCATCGCGACGCGTGAGCTTGCCAATGTAGTCCCATTCGAAACTGAGATTTTGTTTGTTGTTGTAAAACGTGGGGCCCGTCTCAATGCGCTTGAGGCGACCTGTCGCACGGTCATAGGTGCGATCCTCATTGAAGCCGTTACCCAGTATCGACAAACGCTCACGGCCCAGCGCATCTGCCTCCAGTAACTCGTAGTAGACCGTGCCTGGCCCGTCACCGCGTTTGACCTTACTGAGCAGACCGAAACCGTCGTATTCATAGTCGACCAGGAATCGGTAACTACTCGTGCTGGTGGGATACGTAATTCGCTGCAGTTTGCCGCGTCCGCTACCCGAAGCGTAGTAGTCGAACTCAGTGGTATAGGTAAAACCACCAACATCGACACTCGAGGTGCTCAATCGACTCAGCGTGTCGTAGTTATAGGACTCCCAGTACGTGGGTGTGGTTGCGGTGGTCGTGACCGTGTTTAGCAACCAGAGCTTGTGGTCCGTCGTGGTGTAGTAAGTCCAATCCCAGCGACCCTCGGGCTCTACGCGCTCGGTCATCAAGCCGAGCTGGTTGTAGGCATAGGTCCTTAGGTTGCACTTCGCGTCATTCTCTGTCTCTATCTCGTTAAAGACCGTATACGTATTCCAGACACTCTTATTGTTGTTGCAGGATGGTGTCGACGCCGACGGCAGGACCATAGACTGTTTGCGACCGATACCGTCGTACTCGATCAACGTCATCGTATCCGACGGCGCATGCATGTTGTAAGTCTGCCGCAACTCGTCGTACGCGGTGTATCGATACTGCGTAATCCCACCACCGGGGTCTGTGATCGTCAGCGTCCGGCCAGCGGGATCGCTGGCATACGTCGTGGTCTGAGTCTCCGCCGCGTTCGACTTGACACTCACGGTTCTCGACAGGCCTGCGTAATTGATAGTGGTCGTCGCACCAGAAGTAGCAGACTCGCTGATCGGTCTGTCGATCAGCGTCGGTCGATCGATGATGTCATAGTCAAAACTGACGTAAAACTTCGGCTCATTGGTTGCCCCGTCTTGCACCCAGGGCAGGTATTCGCGTGCTACGCGGGCGCGATTATCGAAGTCAATCTGGTACCAGGACTTCGTGCCCGTTGGTAGTCGCTGCCAGCCGGTCGTACTGCGACCGAATGCATCGAAGTACTGCCGCGCATCAAAACCATCGTTGCGAGAGATGTCGACAGCGAATTGCGCCGATACACTGCACGCTGACGGAACATCACAATCGAGTAGCGTTGAAGTCTCGACGGTACCATCGGGCACGGTGGTCTGCGTCGTTCTGCCGAAGCTATCGTGCTGCCAGCTGGTTGTTAGACCTCGCGTATCAGTTTCTGTCTTTTGCACAGCGAGGACCGGGTCCCAAGTGCGCAATGTCGTATAATCCGGCGCCCCATCAACGTGACGAATCTCTGTGTTGACGACCTGGCCGTAGGTGTCGAAGATCGTCTCCAGTTTTCTGTCGTCGGCACTCCCATCTGCGGCATCGAGGGATACGGAACGGACATTACCGAAGCTATCGTATGTATAGGTTCGCTTCAGTTGATCACTCGCTGCGGCTAACGTCGTATTCGTGCTTGTCTCCAAGCGGCACGTGCTGCTGTTGAAGGTATTGGCGACCGTTCTCGTTGTAGCGGGTGCGTCTGGCGTATCGCGCGTGACGGATACAGTTTTCGGTAGTCCTACACACCACGGCGTGGTGTAGTTATCGTATGCGAAATCCGTTGTTGTGATGTACGTCCCAGAGAATTGCGGAGAAGTGACGGTGACAACACTTTTTTTCAAATTGCCGTAAGTGTTGTCGTAAGTGTGCGTGTCTCGGGTCAGTCGATAGTAGTCACCGACTTGGGTCTTCCCTAGTTCATAATCGTAGAACGTTTGACTATTCTGTTTTACGAAGACCACGCCCGCTGGCAGGTTGACATGAGTCCATCCCGGGTAGTTGAGAGAAATCCACGTCCAATCTCCGCGTCGCCTCTCTCGCCATTCGTATCTACCAATGTAAGGAAAACTTTGCCGGAATATATCCCGTTGGAAGCGGGTCCCGTCTCTGTAGTCGTATCGACGCACTTGTCGAAAGCCGAGGAAACCGCGGCCTCGTAGGCTCTTTTTAGCACCGTAGTAGTACATGGATATTGTGTATGAGCTGCCAACACCGTCACTGGTCGCGTAGTCTGTCACTACGTGCATCGCGGTTTGATAGCTCTGATCATCTGGCGGGGAACCAAAGTAGTACTGCAGGTAGTGATTCGTTGTCGACAATGGCGCGTAAATCGGCGCGTAGAAATTGCCGAAGCCGTCTTCGAAACGATCAACCACGTCGGGCAGCGGAGAAAGATGCTTTCGGAGTTTCCAGGTGCTGCCGTGGTTCACCACAAAATCTAGATTTCCATCGCCGCTCAAGTCGATCGGCAGGATCGGTGTTGAGGTGGGACTTGAACCGCCAACATTGACACCGCTCGTCGCGAAACTGTCGCCATCGGAAACGTGCACGACCCAGCCACTCGTCGTCGCTCGAATCAGGTCTTCTTGCCCGTCGGCGTTGTAGTCGGCAAAAACGGCTCTGCTCGAGTAAGCATCGGAAACGGCTGGTGCAGTGGAGGTGTTAAAGGTCTTTCCAGTACTCGTGAGGTAGGTCCAGCCATTGCCGGACTCATACCCGGTAACATCATGTAAGCCGTCTCCATTGAAATCGGCGACACGGCGTTGCACGTAACCGTTACCTAAGTCGTAGTAGTGGTCGTAACTGGCGCCGTCAAAGACATAAGCATCCCAGTTTTCGATTTCGATCGGCTCCCACGGCGGGCCGGTAAAGATAACGGTCTTGACGAGTAAGTCGCCGCGTTGATCGCCATCGAAGTCAACGCGACCATGCATTTTCTCGTCACCGAGGCCACGCAACTCTGAGATTTGCTGACTGCCCGACAACACGACAGAGTAAGTCGATGCGAATGTCGTTCCGACGCTTTTGTAGAGATAGATGCTGGTTCCGCTAGCTACCAAAAGGTCGTCCCTACCATCACCATCAACATCTTGGACGTAGACAAGATCGCAGTCTCCCGCCGCGATGTTGGTATTGATGTCAGTAAACGACGATGCGCCCGTGCCATCCAACGCTTGGTACACATGCCACTTACCATCGGTCGCCTTGACTAATATGTCAGTGCGCCGGTCGCCATCTAAATCGAGTGTCTTCGCGCAACTCGCGAACGACGCTGACCGCGTCGTATCCATAGGCGCAGCAAAACTGTCATTGCTGGCCTGCAATACATGCCAGCGAGCATTTTTTGTCACATACAGATCGACCTGACCATCACCATCAAAGTCGGCGGGCAGGGGGTAGCCATGGCCGGAACTGGACTGCCCAGTTGAGGATTCTGCGCCCCAACCGAGCGCGGCATCCTGCCAATCAAAGGTCGTTGCCGATAGGCAATCTCCAAGCCGACACCGTTCGATCTCTATGAGTTGGCTACGACCGGATACGCCAGTCTGGTAGGTCAGATCGTAGTGGGAATGCTCCTGAAAGACGTCGCTGCCGTCCCGCGCTCGAACGGTGACTTTCTTCAGACGTTTCACCGAGGACCAGATGGCACCAAACCGGTATCCCTCGCGCTGGTCTGATACTGGGCGATCCTCATACTCAAATGAAATGACATGTCGGGCAAGCTGGCCCGTTGCATCCTTCTTCGAGTAACTCACCTCTCCCAGCCATTGTTGCCCTGTCGCCTGAACCGTGACGTAGTAAAGGTCAATTTGGTTGTCGAACCGGTCTTGGACGCGATCCAGCGACCAACGCACGATGGAGTTGGTTGCCCCATCGACAATTGCTGAGTTGCCATTTTTACCGTAGTAGAATTTTGTGCCATTACGGTCAGTAACGATGAAATGACTCGGACCACTACCACTTTGGTAGAACGACTCTATTCGTCGAAAGCTCTCGATCTCAGTTCGGTACTCAGCACCAGAAGCCCCATAGGTTCCCGTAGTCACCATCAAACGCTGCCCGTCTAGGCAGAATCGGTCGTCGGCGTCGAAACGAACCGCGCCGACCTGACCGTCCTGGGCGAGTGTTTGCGGGCATCGGGAGATTTGGGACAAACCACCGATTGTCCATCCTTGACCGGCAATTCCGCTGCCACCGGCGTGGTTGTATTCGAAAGAGAGTGATGGGGTAAGTCCGCCGCCCCCTGGCGGCACCTCTATCGGTATCGAGTATTGAGCTGCCCCAGTATTCGAAACTGAGAAGTTAGCCGGGAGTTTTCCGACAAGACCTGCGGACAAGACATTCGCGGCAGCCGTAGTTGCGACGAGAAAACAAACGAAAACAGAAAAATGAAAACCGTTGGTGCGCTTTCTTTGCATGATCATGGCTCTCCCTGCCAATGGTGGCTGTCTTGCGCGGCAAATCTCGACAGGAATAGCCGCTGCTTCTTCCTCAGAACCTAGCAAACGGCGGACGCGTCGACAACACAATCGACGCGCGAAAAATCAAGTAGAAAAGGCGAAAGCGATAGGCAATAGAACCGTCACCCGTGTCACTTTTGCACGCAAAGCAAGCGTTCTGCGGCTAGCGAGGACATTGCGATTAGTTTCTGTGGTTAGATGATCGTTGTTCGGCGTCACAATCCAGAGACATAGCCCGCCCTTTTAGCAATACGGTAGTCAGTAGCAGCGATACAGCGTCGCCAACATGGAGTAGGCTTTAGTTGGTGGCCGATCGGCCAATGCGACAATCGGCAGACGCCCTGATTGCGGCTGCGAAACGAGTGGGATCCTCGTTTTTTGCTTCATGTTGGTGGTAACAATTCAACAGAGAATGGTGGCTCTTTGATCCTGAGCCAGCCTATGCGTCCCGCAATCCAACGCCCCCGATCAACACTCCCACTGCGACACGCGACCGACAGCGAACTGCTGGCACTCATCCGAATCGGTGGCGCCGACATCGACCCTTCCGCGTGGCTGGCCGCGTTTGGCGGCATCGCTGCTCTGCTGCGAGCCGAGCCGTTGGCACTGCTCGGCGAACCGGGCATGCGCAGCCGGACGGTCGATCAGCTGAAGGCATTGCAGGAGATTGCTCGGCGTTATTCGGGCGGGAAATTCGAGCGCGGCGTCGCCATCCACAGCCCGGCCGACAGCAAGCGGTACTTGTCGGCGCGCCTGACCGACCGCAGTTACGAGGTGTTTTGCTGCCTGTATCTCGACAACCGACACCGCGTGCTGGCCTTCGAGGAGCTGTTTCGCGGCACGATCGACGGCACCAGCGTCTACCCGCGAGAGGTCGTCAAACAATCGCTGCGGCACAATGCGGCCGCCGTTATCGTCGCCCACAATCACCCGAGCGGTGTCGCGGAGCCGAGTCAGGCCGATGAGCACATCACACGCCGCCTCAGAGACGCACTGGCGCTGGTCGATATACGGCTGCTGGACCATTTCGTCGTGGGGGACACCGAGACCGTCTCACTGGCGGCCCGCGGTGTGATTTAGCGCCCTGGTGGCTTGCCATGACAGGCCTGATCCGGTATAAAGTGCGGCTCTTTACGCCTGTCAGCGCTCTGACCGGCCAGGATTACAGTAGACGGGCCAATCGCTCCGTCTTTGAAAACTCAGGAACACATCATGTCTAAAGTCTGTCAGGTGACCGGCAAAGGCCCAATGTCCGGCAACAACGTGTCGCACGCGCACAACAAGACGCGCCGCCGTTTTCTGCCGAATCTGCACTCACACCGCTTCTGGCTCGAGTCAGAGAAGCGCTATGTGAAGCTGCGTGTATCCACCAAGGGCATGCGCATCATCGACAAGCATGGCATCGAGAAAGTCGTCGCCGACCTGCGTGAGCAGGGTCAGCGCGTATAACGGAGGGTTTGGATATGCGTGACAAGATTCGTTTGGTGTCATCTGCCGGAACCGGCCATTTCTACACCACTCACAAGAACAAGCGTCTTCATCCTGAAAAGATGGAAACGAAAAAATACGACCCGGTCGTGCGCAAGCACGTGATCTACAAGGAAGCCAAGATCAAGTAACGGGTCTTGCGCTGAACTTAAGCGCACAGACAAAGAAAAGGCCGATAGAGCTCACGCTCCATCGGCCTTTTTTGTGGCCTTAGCCTACGTCCTAGATCAGGCGCGAGCCGGCTGTGCACTCATCGCATAGCCGCGTACGCGGTCTGAGAAGTCCTGCAGAACACGGATGCCGCTGGCTTCCGCCTCTTCACACCACTGCTTGAGCTGCTCCACCAGGCGCTCGTTGCTGATAGCCGTACTGTTTTTCCACAGCAGCTGCAGGCGGTCACGGAATTCGTGCACAGTGCGCAACGCGCTACTGTTTTCCAGAATCTGATCCAGACGGTGGCGCGCCTTGGCATCCAGCAGTGCAGGCTGACGCACCAGCACTTTGCGCGCCTTGCGCAACCATTCAGCCCCTTTCGTTTTCTCGATATCGAGGGTCGGCAGCGTAACCTCACGGGTGTAATCACGCAGCACGTGCATCCGATTGACGATAATGGCGCGCACCTGCTCCAGCCCGATTTCCGTGGCCGGCACGTCTCGCTCTGGTTGCGGCGCCACTTTCTTGACCTTGGCGAGGCCAAAAGTCTTGAAGATGGTGATGTACATCCAGCCGATATCGAATTCCCATGGGCGCATCGAAAACTTCGCGGATGTCGGGAATGCATGATGGTTGTTATGCAACTCTTCGCCACCAACCAGCAAGCCCCACGGCACAAGGTTGCGCGCGGCATCGTCACACTCAAAATTACGGTAGCCGGTGTGATGCCCAACACCGTTGATGATGCCAGCCGCGAACAGCGGCATGGAGACCAGTTGTACTGCGATCAGGATGATGCCGGGTACACCGAAGAAGAATAGATCCGCCAGAACCAACAGAATGATACCGCCGTACGGCACTTTCTCGTAGACGTTGCGCTCCAGCCAGTCATCCGGCGTACCGCGTCCATACTTCTCAACCGTCTCGCGATTGTTTTTCTCGTCGCGATAGAGCTCCGCGCCTTCCAGCAAGACCTTTTTCAGACCATAGATCTGTGGGCTGTGGGGGTCGTCTTCGGTTTCACAAAAAGCATGGTGCTTGCGATGCACGGCCACCCACTCGCGGGTCAGCATGCCGGATGTACACCAGATCCAGAATCGGAAAAAGTGACGCAATGCGGGATGCAGATCCAATGAGCGATGTGCCTGATCGCGATGCAGATACAGCGTCACGGCCATCATGGAGATTTGCAGCATGATGAAGCTTGCGAGCACGTAGCCCCATGGGCCCAGGTCGAGCAAGCCACCGTAGAGATAAGTCATAAAGAATTCGACGAATTGATCCATTGCACCTTTCCTGCTGGATTGCGGCGTCAGTGATCGGACGCCTGTCGGCCTGTGAGTATGTCAAACTATTGGGCCACTATAAACCTCTCGAATCGCGACGCACGCGTTCCGGTTCACAAAACCCTGACACAGACCATGCCTGAGTTACCTGAAGTCGAAACGACGCGGCGCGGCGTATTGCCACATGTGCGCGGTCGACGCATCGAGGCCATTCATGTCCACGAGCCGCGCCTACGCTGGCCTGTGCCGGTTGATGCGGTGCAGCAATTGGTTGGACACACCATCAACAACGTGCGCCGTCGCGCCAAGTACCTTTTTATCGACGCGAGTCCTGGCCACTTGATACTTCATTTGGGCATGTCGGGCCGACTGCAAGTGATGCCGCATTCAACCCCTCGGAAAAGGCACGATCATGTCGACATCGTGCTCGATAATGAACATGTTCTGAGACTTAACGATCCGCGCCGTTTCGGCAGCGTATTGTTCAGCACTAGACCCGAAACACATCCGCTCGTCGCCTCACTCGGCCCCGAACCGCTTTCCGACGATTTTGATGGCGATTTTTTATGGCAGCGGGCCCGCAAGCGCCGAGTGGCGATCAAAGCGTTCATCATGGATGCCAAGGTCGTCGTCGGTGTTGGCAACATTTACGCGAGCGAGGCGCTGTTTCGCGCGCGTATCCATCCATTGAAGCCGGCCGGCAAAGTCTCTCTAGCACGCATGCAGCGGTTAGCCGATGAGATCAAGCGGGTGTTGGCCAAAGCGATCGAAGCCGGTGGCACGACGCTACGAGACTTTTATGGCAGCGACGGTAGTCCGGGCTACTTCACGCAGGAGCTGCTGGCCTACGGGCGTGCCGGAGAGCCGTGCACCGTGTGTGAGAAGCCGATGACGCAGCGCGTTATCGGACAGCGCTCAACGTTTTATTGCACTAACTGCCAGACTTAGCGGCCAGCGCATCGCGCACGATCGGCGACACAAACTGGCTCACGTCACCGCCCAGCTTTGCGATCTCGCGTACCAACGACGATGAAATGTAGGAATATTTGTCCTGCGGCGTCAAAAAAGCGCTTTCGACTTCCGGCGTCAGGTGACGATTCATGTTGGCAAGCTGAAATTCATATTCGAAGTCCGATACTGCACGCAAGCCGCGCACGATGACGCCGAGCCCTTTCTCTTCTGCGTACTGGATCGTCAAACCGTGATAGCCCTCAACCGTGACATTATCGATATCACGCAATACATGGCGGGCCATATCCACACGTTCGTCGAGTGTAAACATCGGTGATTTGCCCGGATTGGCAGCAATGGCAACAACGACTTTTGAGAACAGATTCGCCGCGCGCTTAACGAGATCTTCGTGCCCGTGCGTAATGGGATCAAACGTTCCCGGGTACATCGCACATACTGGTTTCATGTGACCCCCTCGACCACATTCGTTAACAAGCCGAATTGTACACCGCCAGCGCGCTTTTCTCGCCACGCTTGCCAACCGTCCGGCAATACAAGGCCCCGATCTCGCGGCTGCTCGATGTAAACGATCGCATTCGGCGCGAGCCAGCCCTGCTCGGCCAACGCGCGCAGCAGCGCCGGTAAATCGACATCCACAAACGGGGGATCGAGGAACACGAGGTCGTAGCTATCGGTCGCAGCACGGCGCAGATGCACGTAGCTATCGGCGGCCAGCACGCGTGCCGCAGCGTCCAGCGTTTCGATATTCTTGTTGAGCATTGCGGCGACATCGCGATCCGCTTCGATCAGGTCGGCGTGACGCGCACCGCGCGACAAAGCCTCGAAAGCCAATGCTCCGCTGCCCGCAAACGCATCGAGTACGCGTGCGCCGACGACGCGATGCTGCAACCAGTTAAACACTGTCTCGCGAATACGGTCCGACGTCGGACGCAGACCATGGCGATCGGGCACCGGCAATTTCCGACCACGCCAATCGCCGCCAATGATCCTGACCTGACCCTGTTTTCTGTTTCCCGCCATGGCGCTAGTGTAACGA
>JBCCBP010000058.1:0-17865 GCA_039033995.1 Pseudomonadota bacterium
ATACGATTACGATCTGACCGGTTTGATCGTCTCGTTCCGGCACCAGGACGGCAATAGCCGCATGCATCGTCGTGCGAACGATCAGCTCAATATGCTCGATGTTTGTGTGGTGTGGGGTGAGACGGCCGCGAGCCCGTTATTGAATCGGATCGATTTCTGGAACGGTGTGTTCACCTGCAATTTCCAGACGCGCGACAGCGACGCGTGGGCCGCCTTTGATATTTATCAAATCTCCAATAACCATCTCATCTCGGCAGACGCGTCGATTCGCGATGCGGTGTCCGACATTCGCATCGGGGACCAGATTCGCGTGCGCGGCAAGCTCGCGAGCTATGTCAGTCCCGGTGGCGGGCGACGCGGTACCAGCACGACACGCACCGATACCGGCAACGGCGCCTGCGAGACAATCTATGTCGAGCAGTTTCAGATTCTGCGTGCTGGCGTAAGCCTGTGGCGCTATGCAATGTACGTCGCACTCGGCATACTTCTGCTCACGCTATTACGTCATTTCACGACGCCGCATCGCCCGTACTAAGCGCCGACCACGACGGGTGCGGTGCCTGCTGGGGAGTAGTCAATGAGAATCAACGCAGATTTTTCCGAACGGGCTGTCGTGCGTCCCGGCGACGTGGATTGGGTCGCGTCTCCATTGCCGGGTGTCGAGCGCTTGATGCTCGACCGGATCGGCGACGAGGTCGCGCGCGCGACTTCTGTGGTGCGTTACGCGCCGGGTGCCAGTTTTAGTGCGCATACGCATACCGGCGGTGAGGAGTTCCTCGTGTTGTCCGGCGTTTTCTCCGATGAATCCGGCGACTACCCGGCTGGGACCTATGTGCGCAATCCGATCGGCACAAGCCACGCCCCGCACACCGAGCCTGGCTGCACGATCTTTGTGAAGCTGCAACAGTTTGAAGCGGACGATACCCGACAGTTCTCCGTAGACACCCGCAATGCGTCATTTTCGCCGGGTGTCGCGCCGGGATTGACGGTGCTTCCACTCCATCAGTTTGAACATGAGTCGGTTGCTCTGGTGAGATGGGCACCGGGCACGCAATTTTCGCTGCACCAGCACTGGGGCGGTGAGGAGATTTTCGTTGTCGACGGTATTTTCCAGGATGAGCATGGGGACTACCCGGCGGGAAGCTGGATTCGTAGTCCGCACGGATCCCGACACACGCCGTTTTCAGAAGCCGGATGTCTGATTTACGTGAAGACGGGGCACTTACCACCCGAGGAGGCGGTGTCGCAGTGACGCAGTCCACCGAAAAGGCGCCGTGGCCGCTCGCCGTGCTGACGCTGCTAGCGGGTGCGATGCTGATTGCGATCGCTGCCGGTTGGCTGACGGTCGACCCGAATGATGTGCATGCGCCCATGTGGGTGATCGGTGCGGTCGGCTTGGTGTTTGCGGGCGCCGGCTTGCTGATGTTGCTTGGACCAGAGTCGATGCTGCATCACTGGTTGGCGGCGTTGATGCTGGCGGGCTTCGCGGCTGTGGGCATCTGGGCAACACTGATTTCGGATTTGCAAAATCTTCAGGGCGGTTTGCCATTCGTCAGTCAAGAGACCAATGTTCTTTTTGCGCGCGGGTTGTTTGGTTTTGGTGCCGTCATATCGCTCGCGTTATGCGGTTACGCCATCAAGCTGGCGTTGGCGAGTCGCGAGGCGTCTTCTTCGTGATCCGCTGGGGTGTCGTAGGGGCCGGGAATATCGCCGGATCGTTTGCGACCGATCTCGCCACACTACCCGATACCGAAATCACCGTTGTCACATCACGCAGCGCATCGAGTGCGCAGGCCTTTGCCGACCGATGGGGTGTGCACACCGTTGCACCGACGCTGGAAGCAATGCTGGATCGTGCCGATATCGACGCGGTGTATATCGCTGCACCGCATACCGCGCACCATGCCATAGCCCATGCGGCGCTGGATGCCGGCAAGCCCGTGTTGTGTGAAAAGCCATTGGTGACTAACGTCGCGGATTGCGAGGCGCTGCTCGCGCACGCTACTGACAAGCAGGTATTGTTGACCGAGGCGCTATGGAGTTACTTCCTACCGGCATGGCAGCGGGCCATCCGCTGGGTTCAGGCCGGGCGTATTGGCGCCGTCCACAAGCTCACGGTCGACTTTGGTTTCGATATGCGACCGTATTCGCCGAACAAGCGTGTGTACAACCGTGACCTGGCAGGCGGTTGTTTGCTCGATATGGGTATTTACCCGCTCGCGCTCGCCTGGGCTGTGTTTCAGCGCCTGCCGGCGTCCCTGCATACCAGCGCTGGTTTTGCACCGAACGGCGTAGAAGATGTTTTTCAATCGAGGCTTGAGTACGACGACGGTGCCATGGCGTTAGCGGGTGCCTCTTTTCGCACGACGCTGCCCAATGCCGCATTCATCGCGGGCGAGTCTGGCTGGATCGAGTTGCCGCAATTCTGGGCAGCGAGCGAGTGTCGGCTATGGCGCACCGATAAGTTGGTGGATCAGTTTCATGATCGGCGAGAGACCATCGGGCTGAACTTTGAGATCGCTGCATTCATGGAAGACGTCCGCGCGGGCGCTACGCAATCTACAGTGATGCCGCATGACAGTTCACTCAACCTGATGCGCTCGATGGCGCAGGTGCGCGAATCGTTCGCTTAGCTAGCGGATGACGGAAACTGCTGATTGAAACGACGCTCAATTTGAAAGCCGAGATACGGCATCACAATACCAAGTCCGGCATAAACCCAACCGCACAACGCAATTCCTCGTCCAGAGACGACAAACGTCAATAGGAATGAGGTCAGACCGAAGGCCCCGACAATGCACCACGCGACGATCTCGGTGCGTGTCAAAAAGACTTCTGCAGGTGACAAGCGGAGTGGGTCACGCATCTGCAGCGCATGCCAATTCAGCGCAATAATGCATGCATTGCACAACATAAATCCGACGCCGTAGATTCTGAACAAACCGAGTGCCTGAGCTTCGCTACGGATGACGAAGTTGGTCGGCAGCCAGCCGTTTGTCATAGCGCTAACCGCTGCCGTCGCCATCGCCCGGAGCGGGTAGACATACACCATGATGACGAAAATCAGCGCGAGGCTGACCAGCACGCTAAACGTCGTATCGAGGCCATAGCGTTTGGACCAGTTGCGGTGCGCGATCCAGAACATCATCAGTATCGCGAAACCGAACAAAAACGCAGGAATACTGCGTAGCGCGATGGTCAATTCAGCATAACTTGTTGGAACGGCATCAAACGAGATGACGAGCAATGTCAGCGCGAACGCGAAAGCGGCATCCACAAATGTTTCGAGCCTTGTTGTTTCCGCGCCACGGTGCTCAAAGACATCATCAGCAGCGCCGCGTTGTGTATCGTTATCTGACATGTCAGTCCAAGGTATTCACGTGTTTAAGCGAGACTATCGCAGGGCTGCAGAATGATCGCCAGTGACATTAGTCAATTGCGGGTTGTTGGTCGCAGGCAACGATGCTTGTAACCAAAACGTATATATGTATAACATTAAGGCAACCACAGCTCAGAGGTGGATTTTTCTAAGGGGTGACTTATGTTTTGGAAACGGGGACAGCACGCGGCGTGGCTGATTGCGGCAGCAGCGTCCGGTGCATTGGTCAGTCACGATCTGGCGGCACAATTTGTCGACGAGATCGTCGTAGTCGCGCGAAAACGCGCAGAAAATATTCAAGAAATTCCGGTTGCTGTCACGGCGGTAACCACCGACGAAATTTTGGAGCGAAATCTGCGCGATTTGTCAGATATTTCCAAATTGACGCCGGGATTATTGTTCGATCAGGAATTCGGTCGCACATCAAACCGTCCGGTTATCCGGGGCGGTGCAAACATACTGGGTGACTCTGGCGTCGCCTACTTTATCGACGGTGTGTATTTCCAGGGTTCGATTGCCGACTTCAACCTCAATGAGGTGGAGCGTATCGAGGTGGTCAAAGGCCCGCAGAGCGCGCTATACGGCCGTAACACCTATTCGGGTGCGATCAACATCATCACCCGCTCGCCGAGCGAAGGTTTCAGTGCCGATGTGACGATCTCGGCAACCGACGACAATGAAACCCAACTCGCCGCCACGATCGGTGGTCCGATCTGGGGTGACGTATTATCAGGCAGCTTGTCGGTGCGGCAGTTTGAGCTGGACGGTGCCTGGACCAACGAATTCGACGGTTCGGACATCGGTTTGCAGGAGTCAACCTCGGTCTCTGGGGTGCTTGAGTTCCGGCCAACGGATCGCCTGACAGCGCGTTTCCGGGCCTACTACAACGATTTGAACGATGGCCAGCCACCGCTGTTTGCTCAGGACTCGACACAGAACAACTGCTTTGAAGATAACGGCAGCTTCTACAATGGGTTAGGCCGCTACTACTGCGGCACGCTGCGTCCGGGATCGATCAACACCGATTTTTCGGTAGGTGCGCCCAATGCGCGTGAAGAGCAACAAACGTTGCAGACCAGCCTGCGCATCGATTACGACTTTAGCGACGCGTGGACACTGACCAGCATCACCGGTTTTATCGATCGCGATACGGTGCAGATCACCGACGGCGACTATTCGCCGACATCATTCCAGGTCGCTAATTTCACGCCGAACGGTTTCCCGTTTGGCGGATTCGCGGATGGCCCCCCGTTTGACTACGCCTACGTGGGCCAGATTGTTGATTTCACGTTTGCAGGCTGGGATCAGAACGAAGATTTCTCGCAAGAACTTCGATTGACGTACTCCAGCGACAAGTTGAACGCGTTTATTGGTGGATACTACTTCGACAGTGAAACAGAAGGACGCGATGTCCGAGATCTGCCGGCAGCGGCAGCCGGAATCGCGGGTGCGAATTTCGGCGCAGAGTTCGGCCGCATGCAGGGCGTGTGCGCCGCCAACTTCCTTTGCGGCTCGATCGTCCCATTCTTCGGTCCGACGATCGGTGTTACCCGTAATATGGATAACGAAAAAATCGAAAACACGGCGCTCTTCGGCCACGTGGATGTCGCTTTGTCGGATACCGTGAGCCTGACTATCGAGGGTCGCTATCAGGAAGAGGACATCACCGACACCGTCGTGTTGCGAAACCTCGGTGGTCCCATCGATAGCACGACCACCGTCGACGGCTCCTTTAATTCCTACCTGCAGCGTTATTCGCTGGATTGGAAGCCCACCGACACGACGCTAATCTACGCGGCCGTTGCGACCGGGACCAAGCCAGGCGGTTCAAACGGGTCAGCCGGTCTGCAGGCGGGTGAGCCGACGTTCGACGAAGAGGATCTGACATCGATCGAGATCGGCGCCAAAAACACCTTCTTCGACAATCAGTTGATCGCCAACATCGCGCTTTACAGCAACACCGTGACCGGCTATCAGCTGACCCAAAACGCGGAGACAGAGTTCGGTACCGTCTCGATCATTCGCAACGTCGGCGACGCGCGGATCAATGGTGCAGAGTTTGAGTTTCGTGCGAGACCTGCCGATTTCGATGGTCTGACGCTCACCGCTAACTATGCCTACACGGATGCGAAGTTCCGCCGTGGCACCGACCAGAATCAGGGTGTGCTGAACGATGTGGCCGACGATGGCCTTGTCAATTGCTCGTTGGGTGCCGAATTTGGTTCGGTCGCTGACTGTGAAGACTCAGCGTTCGGATCCATCGCGGGCAACCGAGTGCCGCGTACCGCGCAGCATCAGTTCTACATCGACGCCGAACTGCGCCGCCAGCTGAACAACAGCTGGGAGTGGTATGCCGGTGTTGATTACACGTTCGAGAGCAGCAAGTTTGCGCAGGTTCACAACCTGATCGAGACGGGCGATGCCGGTTTGTTGGGTGCGCGTTTTGGTCTCAGTAACGGTCGCTACAGCATCATGGCGTACGGTCGGAACTTGGCTAACGAAAACTCCTCGCCATTGGTCCTTCGGTACGCGGATGCCAGTGGCAGCTTCCGTCGCTCCTTCGTGGGTTATGCACGCCGCGAAGCGCACTGGGGTGTTAACTTCACGGCACGTTTCGGCGAATAGTCGATCCCGTCAAAGCAAGTGCGAAAAGCCGGCAGCATTCGCTGTCGGCTTTTTTTATGTCGGCTGGTCGGTGGGGAAACAGAGTCGCTGCCACGCACCCACCAGCGCTTCAATCGTGTCGTAAGTCTCTTGCATCGAAAATGGCTTGATGACGTAGCCGGTGACGCAGTGGTCATAGGCGCGATTGACGTCTGTCACGCGATCCGATGTCGACATCACGAATACGGGTAGCCGTCTCAGCTTGCTGTCGCTGCGAATCTCATCAAGAAACTCATGGCCGTTCATGCGTGGCATGTTGATATCCAGTAAGGCAACGATCGGCTCGCTGGTCGGTGGACCAGGAATCTCCTGACGGAGCATCTGCAGGGCCTCGATACCGTCGCGAGCGTGGAACAACGGATTGTCGATCCCGAGGCGCGCGATCGCGCGTTCGACCTTCTCCCTGTCGAGGTCGTCATCTTCGATCAACAGAATCGAGTAGTTGGTGCTGTATTTCATGCGACAAGTTTCTCGTTGGTGGAAGATCCAGACTGTCCTCTAGAAGGCCATTCAATGACAAAGCGGCAGCCTCGCCCTTGTGCTGGAAGCAGTATCAGACGACCGCCCGCCGACTCTGTAATGCGCCGTGCAATGGCAAGGCCAACGCCAACATGAGATGGGTCGTCCTGGCCCGTCAGCACCTCGAACGGCTTGAAGGCGCGTTCGCGAAATTGCTCAGGAATGCCAGGCCCGTTGTCCTTGACCGAAATGCGATAGAGTTCGTCGGTCGTCTCCACACTGACATGGATGATCAGCTTACTGGCATTGTCGTGATGGTCCGCTGCGTTGCAGACGAGCTGGCTGATCACGGTCCGCAAACGATGCGGGTCCACCACGATGGGATTCTCCGCGTTGCTGACCAACAGCTGCTCTGGCGCGAGGTCGAAGTGGTTGCGTAGTTCCTGCGCATACTTGGCGACAGAGAACGGATGTGCCTCACCTTGTTCCGAACCGCTGGTGGAATAGTCGAGCAGGCCACGCAGATAGCAATCGAGCTTTTCTATGCGTTCGCGGATACGGCTGAGATTTCTGGCGACATCTGGTTCTGCATTGGCCTGTTCAAAGTAGTTGTGGAGATCCTCTTCGAGATATTCGGTCAGACTGGCAATGCCACGCAGTGGAGTGCGCAGGTCATGTGCGGCCAGGGCTGCGAAATTTTCGAGGTCTTCGTTCGAACGTGATAGGGCGCTATGGCTGACGCGGTATGCTGCCGTCATGTCTTCTGCAACGACGATGGCGTGGCGGTTGGCGCGGTTGAGTCCTAACAACAATGCCAATAGCAGGCCAGATAGCGTGAGTCCGCCGATCAATACGATGGTTGGCACGTAAGTTTCGTTGGCCAAAATTGGAAATGTTGGCGCGTTGGTCAGCTCGAAACGCCAGTCACGCCCGTACACCGGCAAGACTATCGTCGTCGACAATGGGCTACTGGTGTCATCAGCGACGCCATAGATCTGTTCGTTATCGTCGTGGATCGCGAAGTCGATAATGCGATCCTCTGTGCCGAGCGCGTCATCGATCAGCTCGGAGACGTTAAATGGCGCATAGACGAAACCATCGACCGCCATTGCGGTATCACTGGCCGGTAGCCGGAACGGTGCAAACAACAGAAATCCGGCCATTGTCTGTTCGGCCTGGACGAGGTTGATCGGACCCGTGGCTTGGGATGTTTGCTGATTGCGCGAGAGGTTGGCCGCCGTGCGACGCATCGACTCATGGGCAATGTCGAGTCCGACTGCCTGCCAGTTGCGGTCCACGGGTTCGATGTGCGCGATGGGATACGCATAATCGCGCGTGACAGCCGGGTGAATCTCGTAGCCGGGATACTCACTGCGGCGCAGTCGCAGAAAATCCGCTATTTGTTCGCGCGGCACATATTGGATGACACCGATGCCAGTGGCTCCAGGCGCGCCGGTGTGCAGATGCAGCGAATCCGCGAATGCCTGCCATTCATCACGCTCGGGTGGATGCCCCAGCATATTGATCGCCGCCACGCCGCCACGCAGCGCTTCCTCGTAGGTGTGCAGTCGATCCGCAATAATGGCGACAACATGCTGCGCTTCGCGTTCGAACAAGGCGCGGTTCTCCCCGTCAGCCCGGCCATCGAGATAGCGCCAGACGAACAGCGTCAGGCCCATCGAGAACAACACAACAAGCCATTGCCACAGTCGCAGGTGGCTGCGGCGTTGCAGCGCCGTTTGCGATGCCAAAGTAGGCATTTGTGTACTTTCATAGGGCATGGGGATCCGCGTGTCCTTGTCATCGATGACTACCGGCGCTGGAAAACGGTAACGATCAGTTATTGTTAGCGGCGGGTTCGCCGCCCGCTTTACCACGCGACACCCCAGGCGCTTCTGCTTATAATGTTATATCTATAAGACAAGTCATCTCGGCTCTGGCGCTATGGTTCACAAGCTCTACATCGAAGGCCCTTACGGTCAGATTCACTGTCGTACGCAACACCCGGCTGAGACCCGGCAACCGGCTTTGGTCTGCTTGCATATGAGTCCGAAGTCCGGGCGACTATTCGAAGCCGCGATGCCGCCGCTGGCGCGCGATCGGCTGGTGCTTGCGCCCGACTATCCGGGCATGGGTGAGTCAGCACCGCCACCGGCCGAGCCCGCAGTGACGATCGAGGACTACGCCACCGCGATGTGGCACGTGGTCGATCATCTCGCAAAGACGCCGGTCTACCTGCTGGGCCACCATACCGGTGCGATGGTCGCCACCGAAATGGCGACGCAGCGCCCGGATGATGTCTGTGGCATCGTCATGGTGTCAGCACCGGTTTTGACGGATGATGAAATCGCATCGATGCATCAGACCTATGCTCCGATACCGATCGACGAAGACGGCACGCGGTATCGGGTAATGTGGGAGCGGATTCTCGCGCACCGCGGTCCTGGCATGACACTCGAGATGGCCGCTGTGTCGATGGCGGAGAACCTGCGCGGCGGAGAAGACTATGAATGGGGGCATCGTGCGGCCTTCAATTATGCGGCGCGCTATCGCGACCGCCTGACGACACTGCGTCAGCCTGTGCTTGTTCTAAACCCGGCGGACGATTGTGAGACGTTTTCTAGACGCTCTGATGACTTGCTGCAACAGGGCCGGCGCGTGGATCGGCCGGAATGGGGACATGGCTTTATTGATGTGGCACCCGGCGCGTTCGCCGATGCCGTCTATGAGTTTCTCGAGGAATTGGAAGCATGAGCGAACGGCTGGCTGTAAGAAATCCACGTAGCGGCGCCGCAGACTACGAGATACCGCGGTTTGGCTCCGCAGAGATCGCACCACTGGCGGAGCGGATGCGAACCGCGCAAAAGAAATGGCTCGCAGCGGGCGTCACCCACCGCGTCTCTGTGTTGCAAGATTTCGTTGCCGCTTTGCATCGTCATCAGCAGGACATCATTGCCGCGTTGTCTGCCGATACCGGCCGTCACCGACTGGCACAAGGTGAGTTCTTTGGCGTGGTGGGTGCGATCGAACGCTGGTGTCAACAAGCGCCTGTGTTGCTGGAAACCAAGGACACGCCTTCGATGGCGATGCCGGATGTGATGATCGGCCAGCAACTGGACCCGTTCCCGTTACTCGGTGCGATCAGCCCGTGGAATTTCCCGATGCTGTTGTCGTTCATCGATGCGACGCCGGCATTGCTGGCCGGTAGCGCCGTTATCATCAAACCGAGCGAAGTCACACCGCGTTTTGCAGCGCCGATTGTCGAGGCCATTGCCTCTGTGCCGGCATTGAATGAGGTGTTGGCGATCATCAGCGGCGATGGCGCGACCGGTGCGGCGCTGATCGATGTTGTGGATGCCGTCGCATTCACCGGCAGCGTCGCAACTGGCAAAAAAGTCGCAGTGGCGGCGGCCCAGCGATTGATTCCCGCGTTTCTCGAACTGGGTGGTAAAGACCCGGCGATCGTGTTGCCCGGCAGCGATATCGACCGTGCGACCACGGCCATTTTGCGGGCCTCCGTGGCGGCCACGGGACAGGCGTGTCAATCGCTCGAGCGCGTCTATGTGCACGACAGTCAGTACGATGATTTTGTGACAACGCTCACCGCGAAGGCCGAGGCCGTACCATTGAGTTTTCCGGATCCCCACGAGGGTACGATCGGGCCACTGATTTTTGCCCGGCAGGCGGAGATCATCGCGGCGCATCTGGCCGATGCCGTTGCCAAAGGCGCGACGGTGCGTTGCGGTGGCGAAGTGCAACAGCTCGACGGCGGCTGCTATGTCGAGCCGACGGTCCTCAGCCATGTCGATCACAGCATGACCGTCATGACCGAGGAGACCTTCGGACCGATCATGCCGGTGATGCGTTACAGCGAGGTCGACGAGGCGGTGACTTTGGCCAATGACTCTATTTATGGATTATCGGCGGCGGTGTTTGGCCAGGACATGGCCACGGCGCGCGACGTCGCGCACCGCTTGAATGCGGGCGGTGTGAGTGTGAACGACGCGGGTATGACGACTATGATTTTCGAAGCGGAAAAAAGCGCGTACGGTGCATCGGGTTTAGGCGCATCGCGCATGGGGGCGAGCGGTCTGTTACGCTTCCTGCGCCGCAAGGCGTTGTATCAAAATCATGGCGCAACTGTCGCGATCGACAGCATGCGAGAAACAGGAATAGAACAATGAGTATTGTGCAGTGAGTCAGGCACAGACTGTTTTAATCACCGGCGCCGGGCGTGGCCTCGGCCTCGAGTTTGTCCGTCAGTATTTGCAGGACGGATGGCGTGTCGTCGTGCTGCAGCGCGCGCCGAGCGACGCGCTGACGGCTCTAGTGAATGAGGCGGGTGATGCTCGCCTGGCGGTGGGCTATTGCGACCTGACCGACGACGACGCGATGCGCGACACCCTGGCAACGCTCGGCATCGACGCGCTGGATGTACTAATCCACAATGCTGGCTCCATGGGCCGACGCACGTTCGGTGAGGCCGGGCAAGCGGCGCAGGCGCTCGGTACATTCGACCGCAAAGAGTGGGAAGCATTGTTCGCTATCAACGTTTACACGCCGCTCGCACTGACCGAACTATTGCTGCCCGCGCTAAAGCGCAGCAGCCAGCCCCGTGTGATCGCAATCTCGAGTGTGCTCGGCAGTATCGGTGCCAACAACGCGGGCGGTATCTACGGTTATCGCGCGAGCAAGGCGGCCCTGAATGCGATCATCAAATCGCTCTCGATCGATCTCGCAGACGATGAAGTCATCGCGACCGCGCTGCACCCCGGCTGGGTGCGTACCGACATGGGCGGCAGCGAAGCGCATTTGTCGGCGACGGAGTCGGTCACCGGCATGCGGCAAGTGATTGACTCGCTGGACCTCACGGGTAGCGGTCAATTCATCGGTTACGATGGCGAGCCGCTACCCTGGTAACGCCGAAGCGGTCTCTGTGAGTTGATCAAAAAATCGTAGTGTGTCGCGAACGGTGCCGTCGGGACTAAAGTGCGCAACGATGCGCTGACGTCCGGCTTCGCCGAACCGGCGTCGCAACATGCGGTCATCGGTTAATCGCGAGATAGCCGCCGCCAGTGCATCGGCGTCGGCGACCGGTACAACAAATCCGCTCTCGGCGTCAGCGATCAGTTCCGGGATGCCACCGGTTTCGGTGCCCACACAAGGCACGCCATAGGCCATCGCTTCGATCAGTGTTTTCGGCAGACCCTCGCGGCGTAGTGCAGGCAACACCGCGATGTCGAAAAGCTGCGTCAACGCACCAACATCATCGCGTCGCCCGAGCAGATGGATGCGTTGGCGTAACCCGGGATCCGACGGCATCGCCATCAGCGTCTGTGCATCCATACCTGTGCCGATCAGCATCAGATGCAGCCGTTTATCCGACGCCAACTTTCGAAACGCGGCGATCAGGTATTCCACCCCTTTGCGCGGCCGATTATTGGCGACACAACCGATCACAATCGCATCGTCCGGAATCTGGAAGTCGCGGCGACTCGCCGGGGCATCCTGATACCAGCGTAGGTCGTGCCCTTTGTAAACGGTGGCGATCGGTACACGCGGCGCAATACGCGGGCGCAAATAGCGTCGGATCGCGTCAGCCACACAAATGATGCCGTCCACGCGCGGGTGACGATGTGTCAGCAGCACGCTTGGGTCGAACCGCTCGACATTGCCGGTCTGCCCGCGGTAGGTGATGAGTTTGACGTCGAGCCCCGAACAGGCCCAGATTGCATTACTGATGGCGCGGTTGTTAAACGCATAGACGATATCGATGGCGTTAGCGATCACGTAGTCGCGAATCTGTCGGATCGCGCGCGGTGATATCTTGCCGCGTGGTTCGAACGACGCCACGCGGATATTCGCATCACGCATGCGCTGCACGTAGGGCGTGTCTGCCTGAGTCATGACATGCATCGAGACCCCGGCCGCTGCCAAACCGATGAAGGATTCGGCCTCAGGACGCACGCTGATCAGTGCATCCGCATGCGAGGTCAGACACAGCAGTCGGGTCATGCTTCTCGGCGGTGCCAGATCAGATCGATCTGACGGTCATCGTTGAGCAGCTGGTCGCGTGTGATACCGACGCGCTGCTGGTCGTCGAGCCTACCGGGTTCGAAGCCGGCATCGATCATCAGGTCGAGTAGGGCTGCGGGTTCAAGATCGCCTTTACGCATGAAGTGCGGCGAGTATTCCATCACGACGCGCGGGCAACGCGACAGCGTGCGCGCGGCGCCCTGCAGGGCCACGTATTCGAAACCCTCGATATCGATCTTGATCAGACGCGGCGTGCGATCTGCGAGCTCGGCGGTGGCTGCGATCACGTCATCCAGACGGGCCGTCGGAATATCGACGGTGTCGCCGCCATGAATCGGCAACAACGAATGACGACCGAGATTGGAGTCGCCAAACAAATGCAGCGTCGCGCCGTCGGCATTGTCGGCGAGGGCGAGTGATTTGGCGACGATCCGCTCCGCGAGCCGGTTGACCGCGATGTTGTTAGCCAACAGCGCGTAGTTGGTCGGGTCAGGCTCAAAACACAACACCTTGGCATCGACTTCACGGGTCGCATGGCCGAACAGCACTGAATACCAGCCGATGTTGGCGCCGATATCGATCAGCAGATCCCCATCGGCTGGCTGCAGCGTGCGCCGCAGATAGTCGCTCATGACCGGATCATGCTGGCCGTATTTGTAGATGTGTCGACCCACGACATCGGTGGTGCGCACGCGGAACGTCAGGCCATTGGTCTCGGCGGTCAGAAAGTCTCGACGCAGCACGAAGCGATTGAAGGCGTATTGAATAGCTTTGATCGTGGACATGCGTGAATCGGGCCGCGTGGCATAAATGACACATTGATGGTACTGCACGGAGCGCCTGCGTGTCAGCAGCCAGCGCCGGTCGTTGCGCTATAATCATGCTTGTTTCTTCCGGGCGGTGCTTATGTCGCAAATTCCAGTGAGCGCGGTGGTGATCTGCAGCAATGCTGCCGAGACGATCACGCAGTGCTGTACTTCATTGGCCCGGTTCGATGAGGTGCTGATTTATCTCAACAACAGCACGGACGACACCGAAGCCCTTTGTCGGCCATTTGAAAATGTCACCCTCGTTCAGGGCGAATTCGTAGGTTTCGGCGCCACGAAGAACGCGGCGGTCGCGGCAGCGCGCAATAACTGGGTGTTCTCGCTCGATAGTGACGAGTTTGCCAACGAACAGCTCGTGGAAGCGATCGCCGGCATCGATCGCAATAGCAGCGGCGTCGCCTACACCGTGCTGCGCCAAAACCGGTTCTGCGGCCGTCATGTCGACAAAGGCGGCTGGGGCAATGACATTTTGCTGCGTGTGTTCCATCGCGAATCGGCCGCCTTTAATGACAAACCGGTGCACGAAAAAGTGGAGCCGACGGCCGGCGTCAGCGTCGCAAGACTCGATGGCGTGTTGTGGCACGATGCCGTCGTGCGGCTCGATCAGTTTCTGCAGAAAATCAGCTACTACTCGGAGCTAAACGCGCGTGATGTGAAACCGAAAGCGTTGCAGCATCCGTTCTTCGCGTTGATCCGGGCACAGTTCCGGTTTTTCCGAAGCTACGTGCTGCAGCTTGGGTTTCTGGCGGGCTGGCGCGGTCTTGTGATCGCGTGGGCTGGCGCCACTGGCACTTTTTTCAAGTATTCGAAGCGCTATACCAAATCGCGGCAACTGGAACGCTAGCGCTGTTGCGCGATTTCGAGTCGCAGGCCGGCGGGTGTTGTTAGCGCGATGAGTCGGTCACTGCCGTCGAGCAGGTCGAGATAGTCAAACGCATCAAGTGGCACGTGTTGTTGCAGGCTTTTTGCGATGGCATCCAGATCCGATACGCTGTAGCGCACCTGCAGAATGCCGGTCGCGGGTGGTTTCGCTCGTGGGTAAAGATCACTGCCCTGCGTGCCCTGGTACTCGATGATTTCCAGCCATCCGAGCGATTGTGTCTTGTTGCCCCAGATGCTGACATCGAGCGCCGCGCCCGACGGCAAGCCGATCATCGCTTCGATCTCCGGGCCGTCCAGTGTGTTGTCTTTCAGTTGATCCATGTCGAGCACGTCGGCGACAAACGCTTTCTCGCGCGCCGCATCCGGGACGATCGTGATCAACGGACCGACTGCGCCATAGTGTTTGTTGGTCAGCGGCGGTGAGTCATCGAGCAACTCGAGCAACACGATGTTCAAGCTATCATGAGCCGGCATATGGATCTCGCGAAAACGGGTGCCGTCCGGTGCAGTGACCTCACTGAACTGGTCCGCACGGAAGGCGTAGCCCGCAGCAAGCAGCTCGTTGATCCGCGCGGGCATATCTTGCACGTAGATATCGAGATTCTTCGGTACCCAGTCGAAAACGGCGGCACCGTCGCGGACCGCATCGCCGGGCTCCGTGAACTCGATCAGATGCAGCATGCCGTGACGGCTGTCGCCCGTCGCGAGCAAGACCTGCCGCCGAATATCCGATGGTTTGATTGCCCATAGTGTCGCGAGACCGGTGTCGGGGCCGTCCCGCGTCGCGACCACAGTTAACCCGAACTGGTCGCGCCACAGCGCCAGCGCTGTCTCCATGTCGGCGACACTGACGGTGACCGTTTGCCAGGACCCAAGGCCCTTTTCGTTTAATGCATTACTCATCGACGCTCTCGTAAAACTGAATGTTGGCGCCGTCGGGTGTTTTGATGTTGAACAGATTGACGGTGCCGATATCGCCCAGCGTCGCCGTGACGTCGACGCCTTCTATATTGCCACCCCGGCGTTCGATGATCGCTCGCGCGTCGCCAAGGCTGTCTACCGGAAACCGTACTGCGAGAATACCGAGGTTGGGCGCGTTGCAGCGTTCGGCGAAATCGTAACCATCGATGCCGTCGATCGAGATCATTTCCATGCGGCCGAATTCACCGGGCTGGGGGTAGACGATGCCGGCGCTGTAACTGACGGTCGTAGTGAGGTTCGTCGGGATGGCGATCGGGTTCGGTGTCGGCTTCGGCGCCAGATACGGCGGGCCTGCGTAAAAGGTGGCAAAGCCCAACACGTCGCGAAAGAACGCGTAGCTCGTGTCGCGGTCGCGGACCATCTGCATAATGTTGAAAGGACGGGTCATGCGGTCAAACTCACCGACCGCAGCGGGCAGCGCCGGCGACAGCCGCTCATACCCCTGCACCTGCACGCCGTCGGGGCCTTTGAATACCATGACATTGAGTTTGGACTGCCCGAACTCGAGGTAGGTGATGGGTGTTTCTGTCCACCAGCCCAACGCAATCGCGTCATCGTAGATCGCTTGCATGTTCTTCATGCGCACCATCAAACTGAAATAGCAGCCAGTGTCCCAGGCATGCGCGCCGGGACGTGTCGGTTGTGTCGGTGTGTCCGTCTCAAAGCGAATCAAGCGGATCAAGCCGGTGCTGGTGTCCGCCGGCCCGAGCACCATTGCAGTGGCTGCGCCGTCGACAGGCAGGTTCCAGCTCTTCAGCGCGGAGGGCGACAACTCGCCGCGCCAGTGCTCGACATAGCCGCCGATCTCTTTGAAAAACTGCGCGCTGCGATCGAGGTCAGTCACACTGACAACAGCCTCGCGCCAACGCTGGTCCGTGACGGGCGCTAACGGTGAGTCAGGGACTGCGCGAGCCGTCATGCCGACGGCGAACACGGTGGCGATGAGCTTGCGAATTGGCAGGTAGCGCATAGTTGACGACTCCATCTATTGCTAGTCGATGGTAGCCGACCGCGTGCTGGTCGTCATCTGGGGTGCGACAGATAACGGCGCTATACTGTTGGCTTCACGATCGACAAAGCGTTTCGATGTCAGACGAGTCAACTTCTCTACTATGGCAACCCGATGCGGATCGGGTGGCAACAGCTAACGTCACGGCGTTCATTCACTGGTTGCGTGAGCGTGGCATTACTGATGCCAAGGACTACGCAGAGCTGCATGATTGGTCGGTCAATGCGACGCCCGAATTCTGGCGCGCCATCATCGATTACTTCGATATTCCGGTGCGTGATGCGAGCGATGTGACCGACGGCGCTGCGATGCCGGACACCCAGTGGTTCCCCGGTGCACGCATCAACTACATGGATCAGGTGGTCAAGTTCCGAGACGCGCCGACGCCTGCCATCATTGCCGAAGATGATGCCGGCGCACGCACGACGCTTGGCTGGCCGGATCTGCTCGAGCAGTCGGCACGCCTTGCGGCGACCTTGCGCGCGCAGGGTGTCTCGCCTGGTGATCGTGTCGTTGCTTATCTGCCGAACATTATCGAGACCATCGTCGCGTTCCATGCCACAGCGCGTGTGGGCGCGGTGTGGTCGGTGTGTTCGCCGGACCTCGGCAGCAAAGGTGTGCTGGACCGTTTTACACAAATCGAGCCCTCGGTGTTGATCGCCTGCGATGGTTATCACTACGGCGGCAAGCCATTCGATCGGCACGACGAAGTCGCCGCCATTCTGGAAGGGCTGCCGACCGTTCATACCTGTATTCAGGTCAACGTGTTGAGCGAGTCGGCCGACGCGGCTTACTCGACGTCGACGATGTCTTGGGACCAGGCGCTGCAGGCAGAACCCGACGAGCACATCGCGCCCACCCGTTTTTCTGATCCGCTGTGGATTCTGTATTCGTCGGGCACCACCGGTACGCCGAAGGCGATCGTGCACGGGCATGGCGGTGTGGTCCTTGAGCATGTGAAGCAGGTGCGACTGCAACTCGACCTGAACGCCGGCGATCGCTTCCTGTGGTATTCGAGCACGGCGTGGATGATGTGGAACTTCAACATCGCCGGGTTGCTTACGGGGACGACGGTCTGCATTTTCGATGGCAACCCAGGCAAGCCCGACTTGTATCGCTTGTGGCGTATGGTCGATGAACTCGGTATCCACTGCTTTGGTGCGGGCGCTGCGTTTTTCGATACGTGTCGTCAGCAGGACATCACACCGAATCAACAGTTGCCACTGACCGAGCTTCGCGCGCTGGGTTCGACCGGCTCACCATTGTCACCCGAAGGCTTCGACTGGATTTATGAGTCCGTAAAAAGCGATCTCTATTTGAGTTCTATTTCCGGTGGTACGGATTTCGCGACGGCCTGCGTCGGTGGTTCACCGACCGTGCCGGTGCATCGCGGCGAGATCGCGTGCCGCTCGCTCGGCTGTGCGGTCGCCGCGTTTGATCCGGACGGGCAACCGCTGATCGACGAGGTGGGCGAGTTGGTGATCACACAACCGATGCCATCGATGCCGTTGTACTTTTGGGGAGACGACGACAAACGTCGCTATCGAGATAGCTATTTCTCGATGTATCCAGACATCTGGCAACACGGCGACTGGATTCGCATCACGGAGAGCGGTAGCGCGGTTATC
>JBCCBP010000059.1:0-17282 GCA_039033995.1 Pseudomonadota bacterium
GGCGGTGGCACCGGTGGCAATGGCGCCGGATTCGATGTTGACCGAGCGACACTGACGATAGGCATGCAATTATGAGCACCACACAAAGTGTCGCGCACCGATTACCGGGTAGCGACTCTGCAGCTCCTGGTTCGGCAAGCAATGCGCCATTCCAATTCGTTGATTGCAGTGCTGCGTATCGAGGTAAGGACCTGCCCAATGCGATGAGTGTCGACGTGGAAGACTACTTTCAGGTTTCAGCATTCGATGACATCATTTCCCGCGACGACTGGGCCGGGATCGAGCCCCGAATCGCAGACAACATGGATCGCATTCTTGATGTGTTTGCCGAGCATGAGGTGCGTTCGACATTCTTTATTCTAGGTTGGGTGTGCCGTCGATTGCCGCAGGTCATCAAAAAGATTGCGGAAGCGGGGCACGAGGTCGCCAGTCATGGTGATGATCATCGACGCGTCTGGACCAAAACGCCAGACGAGGCATTCGAGGATTTCTCGTCGACGAAGAAGCTGCTGGAAGACACGTCGGGCGTTGCTGTGACGGGTTATCGAGCACCCAGTTTTTCCATCGGTGCCAGAAATTTGTGGGCGCATGATCTGTTACAGGAAGCGGGCTATCAATATAGCTCCAGCATTTTCCCGGTCAGTCATGATCACTACGGTTTTCCTGAGGCACCCCGTTTCCCGTTCAAGTTTCGCGATGATGGTCTTTTGGAAGTACCGCCGACTACCGTGCAGCGATTTGGTCGCAACTGGCCTTGCGCGGGCGGTGGCTATTTTCGGTTGTTCCCCTACGCCTACACGGCGGGCGGCATTCGCCATGTCAATCAGGCAGAGCAAATGCCAGCGGTGTTTTATTTCCATCCGTGGGAAATAGACCCAGATCAGCCACGCGTCGAGGGGATACCGCTGAAAACGCGTTTCCGTCACTACGTTAACCTGAAGCGATTCGAGTCTCGGCTGACCAGACTGGCCAGCGAGTTTCGTTGGTCGCGAATGGACGAAATCTACTTGCGCGACGATGGCTGATCAGTCTCCTACAACGCCGACTACAGAACAACAAGATCCCGCGTTCGAGTCTCTGCCGAGTACAGAGATTCACGTTGAATCCTGTTCTGATGGGACGATCTGGGACAACTATGTCTCGCAGCACCCACAGTCGTCTGTTTATCACTTGTTTGGATTCCGTCAAGCGGTCACAGCAGCATTTGGGCGTGAATCCTATTATTGGCTAGCGCGACAAGGTGATGCCGTTGTTGGCGTCCTACCTGTCGTGCGTTTGAAGAGTGCATTGTTTGGCGACTTCCTGACGTCGCTGCCGTATGTCACGTACGGTGGCGCATTGTTCGACACAGCCGCCGTTAGAGACGCATTGGTGACACATGCAATCGGAAGTGCGCGTGAGCTTGGCTGTCAACATCTTGAGCTGCGTGACGAAAGCCCACTGCCTGATCTGGCAGTTCGCACCGACAAGATCACGATGCAGCTCGCGTTACCTGGTGACCCTGATGTGTTGTTCAAAGCGATTGGCTCCAAACTCCGCGCACAGGTCAGACGACCGGGTAAGGCGGGCGCTGAGTCGTTCGTTGGCGGCAAGGAGTTGCTCGACGATTTCTACGCGATTATCTCCCGCAAGTATCGTGATCTCGGCGTGCCGATCTACAGCCAGCGGTGGTTCGAAGCCTTGCTCGACTGGCGTCCCGACGACAGTTGTATCGCGGCCGTTAAGCTCGATGGCAAGGTGGTGGCGGCGGGCCTGTTGCTCGGCTATCGCGAGGGTATTGAGGTGCCGTATGCCGCGAGCCTTCGAGAAGCCGATAGGCTGAGCGTCAATATGTTGCTGTACTGGCAGATGATGCAGTTCTCGATCGATAAGGGCTACAAGATGTTTGACTTCGGTCGCACAACGCCCGACAGCGGCACGCACCGCTTCAAGCGTCAGTGGGGTGCCGAGCCCAAACAGCTCTACTGGCACTACTGGATGCGTGATGGTGGGGAGGCGCCACAACTCAACGCCAATAACGGCCGTTATGGACTCGCCGTACGCGCCTGGCAGAAATTACCAGTCTGGGCTGCAAATGCGATTGGCCCGCGTATCGTCAAGAATCTGCCCTAGTGGGCCTGAACTGTGATGCGGTTGGCACTGTCTGGCTGTGACGCTGGTGGACGAAACCTGTGTGGTTCGTTGCTAGGATATGTCGATCGCGTGCCTGTCGGCGGCAGGTCAACGTCAGCGAACGATTGGAATAGATTATGTGCGGAATTGTTGGGGTTGTAGCACCGGGTCGTCTTCGAGACCGGGACAGAGATGCGGTGCGCGCCATGGCGGGGACCATCGTGCACCGTGGCCCGGATGATGAGGGTTTTTTCGATGCTGACGACGTTGTGCTGGGCATGCGGCGGCTCGCGATCATCGATCTGTCGGGCGCACAGCAGCCGATCACCAGCGCGTGCGGCAACATTGTCGTTGTCTGCAATGGCGAGATTTATAACTTCAAAGAACTTCGCGAACGGATGCAGGCGAAGGGCCATGTGTTTTCGACCGATGGTGATGTTGAAGCTATCGTTTATTTGTATCTCGAATACGGTGATGACTTTGTTCAGCATCTTGACGGCATGTTCGCGATTGCGTTGTGGGACAAACGTCGCGAGCGCATGTTGCTGGTGCGCGATCATATGGGTATCAAGCCGGTCTACTACGCCGCCTGGCAAAACGGTGTTGCTTTCGCTTCCGAAGCGAAAGCGCTATTCGAACTCGACGGCTTGTCGGCATCTGTTTCTTCTCGCGGGCTCAAGGACTATCTGAGTCTCGGCTACTGTGTTGCACCACACACGATTTTTGATGGTGTCAAAAAATTACCGCCGGCCAGCATGCTGGTGTTTGAACAGGGCGAGTATCGCGTTCGCCGCTACTGGGACTTGCCGAACGAGACTGAGCAGGGCGTCTCGGAGCCGGAATGGATCGAGCGTATTCAGTCTGAACTGGATCGCGCGATTCGGGCACAAATGGTCAGTGATGTGCCTATCGGCGCGTTTTTGAGCGGCGGTATCGATTCGAGCGCGATTGTCGCTACCATGGCGGAGCATAGCAGTGCGCCGATCAATACCTATTCGATTGGCTACAGCGGAGGCGCCACGGAAGCCTATTACAACGAGCTGTCTTACGCGGCTCAGGTAGCGGAGCAGTTTTCGACCAATCATAACGAGATTGCCGTTAAGCCAGACGTCGCCGAATTGTTGCCCGCCTTGTTGTGGCACCTGGAAGAGCCGATTTCCGACAGTGCGATTACGACGACGCATCTCGTGTCTGAATTGGCTGCAAAAACGGTGACTGTAATTCTATCGGGCGTCGGTGGTGATGAGTTGTTTGCCGGCTACAACCGTTATCTGGGCTCGCACTATTTGTCCAAGTATCAGCGGGTACCCAGCTGGATTCGTCGTGGTGTGTTAACGCCGGTCGCGCGTCGCTTGCCGAGTAGCCGCCAAAGCCGTATTCAGGATCTGATGCGCTACGCGCGTGAGTTTATGCTGTCAGCAGAGCTACCCTGGGATCAGCGCTATAAGGCCTATTTGGCGATTCAATCTGAGGCATCGCTGCAATCCATGATGCTCGACCCCGTCAGCGAGCCTGACGGTCTCGATCGTGTGCTAGGCGAGCAGACCGCGAGTGATGATCTGTTGCGCTTGATGCGCGTTGATTGCGAGACACAGATGGCAGAAGACCTGCTGCTGTTAACGGACAAGATGACAATGGGGCAGTCGATCGAGTGTCGCGTACCCTTCCTCGACAAAGGTCTCGCGGAATTGGCCGCGAGCATCCCTGCGCATCAGAAATGCCCGGGCAAAGAGCTCAAGAGCTTACTGAAGCAGGCGCTTCGCCAGCGGTTGCCTGACGATATCCTGTATCGGCGCAAACGCGGCTTCGGTGCCCCTGTTGGATCGTGGTTCAAGAGCCAACTATTGCCACTGCGCAACGCTTTATTGTCGCGCAGTGTTAATGATACGCGCGGTGTATTGTCGGCCGACGCGGTCGAGCAGATATGCCGGGCGCACGACGCCGGCAAGGAAGACAATACAGACTTGATTCTGGTGCTGATGAACCTGGAGATCTGGTTTCGGATTTTTGTGGATGGGCGTAGTCCGGCCGATATCAGTGTCGAGCTCAAGGAACTCGGTGTAGCCAGCGCGGCATGAGCACTCGATTGCCCGATCTGTTGCAGCAACATCGCACCGTCCTGGTAGTGACGGCGGTGATGCTGCTCGTCATTCTCGCGTTTGCTCGAGCCACGGCGGATATGATCGATATGTGGGGCGTGAGTGTCTATCGGCATTGCTGGATCATAGCGCCGCTGGCGCTGTTTCTGATGAGTCACCAAAGCCGTGCGCTAGAAGCACAGCCATTTTCGATCAACTGGCTCGCGATGCTGATACTGCCGGTGTTTGCGTTAACGATTTTTGTCGCGGAACGTGCCTCGATTCGCGCGCTGGAGCATAGTGCGCTGGTCGCGACAGTCATGACGGCAATTTTGGCGGTGATCGGTTGGCGCAAGTTCCGGCAAATACTGTTTCCTGTTGCATTGCTCGCTGCCGCTGTGCCGGTCGGTGATTTTTTGATTCCGACACTGATGGACTGGACCGCCGACATCGCGGCTGCGTTGCTGGAACTGACAGGCGTCCCCGCGTTTCGCCAGGGTGCGATCATTACGCTACCCAACGGCGTGTTCCACGTCGCTGAAGTCTGTAGTGGCATCAGCTATGTGCTCGCCAGCCTCATCCTGTCGTTGATGTATGCGTATCTAACATTCGTTTCAATCCGTCGCCGTATTGCCTTTGTGGTGTTGACGGTAATCACTTTCATCGTCCTGAACGGGATTCGTGCGTTCCTTGTCATGATTGTGGCTAACGCAACCGAGATGCGCTGGTTCACCGGCTGGGACCATGTCTACTTTGGTCAGTTTCTATTCATCTGTCTGACAGTCTGTCTGTATCTGATCGGACAACGGTTTTCGGATCGCCCAACCGAAGCCTCCGGCGACGCGTCGGCCGTGCGATTGCCATGGTCGGTCAAGCCGATACTGCGACGCGCCGCCGCTGTCGCCTTACTGACGTTCGGCGTGTCACGTTCGGCGAGTGCGTTGTTGGTGGTTGATCCGTCGATCGTTGTTGAGCCCAAACAGCAACTGGTCGTCACAGACTGCGAGCTGATCGGAAATTGGGATGACGCATTTGAGCCCAAATTGTCTGGCGCTATGTCCGCCACATCGAAGAGTTTTGACTGTGATGATGTGGTCGTCAATTTTATCGTTGCTCAGTTCGACGATCCGGCCAACGGCTCGGAGGTCGTCAATCGTCAACACGTTTACTGGCCGGAAGCCTGGGCCAGTCGTGGCACATCTGCGACGCATGCATTGCAGCATGCACAAGAGTCGATGACGCTCGGCGAACTTTCGCTGGACCTGCCCAGCGGATTTCGTCTGGTTTGGTATGCGTATGCGATCGGGTCAGTGACGACATCAAATCGTTATCTCGCAAAGTTCTGGGAAGCCGTGTATTCGGTATCGGGCAAGCGGCACATTGCTGAATTGTATCTGGTCACGACCCGTTATCCGGGCGAGGGACCAGCGGCTCGGCAATTCCTCGAGCAGCACATCGACGTCACCGCGCGAGATGCCTCATGACGGATCAATCATCGCGTCGCCTGACGATCGCGCATGTCGTTTTTCGCTTCGACTATGGTGGTATGGAAAACGGTATTGTCAACGTGATCAATCACACCGACAGCCGTCGTTATCGGCACGTTGTTATTGCGCTCAGCGAGGTGACGGATTTCGCGCAACGCATCACCGCGGACGATGTGGAATGTATCGCGTTGCACAAACGACCTGGCAAAGACCTGCCCATGTACGGCCGCCTGATGCGCGTGTTACGTCGGGTGCGTCCTGACATCTATCATTCGCGCAACATCGGTACTATCGATACGGTGCCGTTTGCGCGTCTGGCTGGCGTACCGGTTTGCATTCATGGTGAGCATGGATGGGACGTGCACGACCCCGATGGCACCAACCCGAAGTACCGATGGATGCGCAAGATCACTGGCGTGTTCATACACGCCTTCATGACGGTGTCACGACAATTGCGAGACTGGATGGTTGGTGTGGTTGGCATCGCGCCGGAGAAACTGCATCACATCTGTAATGGTGTGGATACCGAGCGGTTCAAACCGGTGGACAAGGCCGCGGCGCGATCCGGTCTGTTGCCCGCCGACGTGTTCCCGGCTGACGCCATCGTGATTGGCAGTGTAGGCCGTATGGAAGCGATCAAGGATCCGCTGAACCTGATCGACGCTTTTGTTGCATTGGCAGAGCAGGACCCTGAGGATCAGCAACGATTGCGTTTGCTTTACGTCGGCAATGGCGCGTTGTTCCAAACCGTCGAGCAGCGTGTTGCGGAGTCCGGCTTCGCGGACCGTGTATGGTTGGCAGGCAGTCGCGACGATGTGCCCGCATTGTTACCCTGCATGGATGTGTTCGCCTTGCCATCACTCCGTGAGGGTATATCGAATACGATTCTGGAGGCGATGGCCTGTGGGGTACCGGTGGTGGCGACGGATACCGGCGGGAACCCGGAGCTTGTGACGGACGGTAAAACCGGCGCTTTGGTACCGGTAGGAGACTCCGCTGCGCTGGCAGCTGCGCTGTCGCGGTACGTACATGATGGTGACTATCGCCAGTCGCATTCGGTAGCGGCCCGTGACGATGCGGAAAAACGATTGTCACTGGCAACCATGATTAATCACTACGAAGCGCTGTACGACGCAGCAGCAAAACAATAGGAACAAAAACGATGTGTGGCATAACCGGAATTGTTGATCTCAAGGCGACGCGCCCAATCGACGAAGCGTTGCTACAGCGGATGAATGCGAGCCTCACGCACCGAGGGCCGGATGGCGACGGCTTTCACTTTTCGCCAGGCGTTGGCCTGGGGCACCGGCGACTGTCGATCATCGATCTCGAAGGCGGCAAACAACCGCTATACAACGAAGATCGCAGTGTCGTCGTGACCTACAACGGCGAAATCTACAATTTTCAGGAGCTCGCGGATGAGCTGACTGCAAAAGGCTATCGGTTTCAAACGCGCTGTGACACAGAAGTCATCGTGCACGCCTGGCAGGAGTGGGGCGAGCGCTGCCTGGATCGCTTCAATGGCATGTTTGCTTTCGCGATCTGGGATGCCAATCAGGATGTCTTGTTCATCGCGCGGGATCGCATCGGTATCAAGCCGCTGTACTACGGTTTCGATGATCAGGGCCATATCATCTTCGGTTCGGAGCTGAAGGTATTGACCGCCGTCAACGGTCTGGCGCGCGATCTGGATCCGCAAGCGATCGAGGACTATTTCACGTTTGGCTACGTACCCGATCCGCGGAGCATTTATGCCTCGATCAAAAAACTCGCGCCGGGTCATTATCTGAAGCTCAAGCGTGGCGCACCACTGGCTGAACCCGCGCAGTATTGGGATGTGCCGCTCGATGGCGAAACGATATCCTTCGATTCGGAAGCAGCGATGCACGCTGCCGTGCGCGAGCGGCTGGCGGCCGCGGTACAGCGGCGGCTGGTCGCTGATGTTCCGCTGGGTGCTTTTCTGTCCGGTGGCATCGATTCGAGCGCGGTAGTTGCGATGATGCGCGATATCGGTACGCCGGACCTGCTGACCTGCGCGATGGGTTTTTCGGAGCCAAAATTTGACGAGTCGCGCTACGCGAGGATGGTCGCCGAAGCGAAACAGACTAACCACAAACACAAGGTTGTCGAAGCAGGCGACTACGATTTGCTCGATACATTGGTGTCGATCTACGACGAGCCGTATGCCGATAGCTCGGCGATACCGACCTATCGTGTGTGCGAACTCGCGCGGCAACATGTGACTGTCGCGCTGTCTGGTGACGGCGGTGATGAAAACTTCATCGGCTACCGACGCTACAAATTGTTCGCGATGGAAGAGAAGCTTCGCGCGATGTTGCCGGCATCGCTGCGTCGCGCGATTTTTGGGCCCTTGGGTCGCTTCTATCCGAAACTCGATTGGGCGCCCAGAGTGTTCCGTGGCAAAACGACCTTCCAGGCACTAGCGCGCTCGACCGCCGATGCCTACTTACACGGCGTGTCGATTTTCCCCGAGGAAGGTCGAGACATGCTGTTTTCGGATCGGCTGAAATCGGATCTGCAGGGCTATCAGTCACGCCAGGTATTTGCTGACGCGATCAGCGACAAACAGTTCAACGATCCAATGAAACTGGTCCAGTATCTCGACTTCAAAACCTACTTGCCTGGCGATATTCTGACGAAAGTCGATCGTGCCAGCATGGCACACTCGCTGGAGGTGCGCGTACCGTTCCTCGACCACGAGTTTGTGGCGTGGGTCGCTTCATTGCCGTCCAGCGTTAAACTGCGCAAGGGGTCTGGCAAGGATGTCCTGAAAAAAGCGCTTGAGCCTGTGTTGCCGCGTGAAGTGTTGTATCGCGAAAAAATGGGTTTCGCCGTACCCATTTCCGTCTGGTTCCGGGATTCGTTAAAGCAGCGGATGGAAAATGCGGTTACCAGTCAACGCATGCTCGATAGCGGCTATTTTTCGCCCGATGCGCTGCGGCGAATCGTTGCAGATCACCACAGCGGTCGTCGCGACTACAGCGCGGTACTTTGGGCGCTCTTGATGTTTGACGGCTTCCTTGGCGCACAGGCGTAGCGCGAAAGGCGACTGATGATGCGCGTCCTGACGCTCAGCAACCTGTATCCCAACCCGGTGCAGCCCCGCAAGGGCGTATTCGTTCGTGAACGGCTTCGCTACGTCGAACAGGGTGGCGACGTGTCTTGTACCGTTATTGCGCCGGTGCCGTGGTTTCCCGTCGCATCCGAACGGTTTGGTCAATACGGAGAATTCGCGCGGGTACCGAAGACCAGCGATGATGCCGGCCGGACTGTCTATCACCCGCGCTATTTTCTCTTACCGAAGATTGGTGCACGCTTTGCGCCACGCACCTATGCGCACGCCGTGTTGCGGACACTCCGGCAGCAGCGGCTCGGCCCTTTCGATGTGATCGATGCGCATTTCATGTTTCCGGACGCGGCGGCGGCCATCTTGGTGGGACGTGCTTTGGGTCTGCCTGTTGTTGCAACAGCGCGCGGATCGGATTTGAATGTGATGCCTGCCGACCGGTTCGCAGGCCCATGGATTCGTCAGGCGGTCGAATGCTGTGATGCAGCCGTTGCCGTTTCTGCCGCACTGGGTGAGCAATTCCGAGTCCTCGGTGCCGACGAATCGAAAGTGCATGTCCTGCGCAATGGTGTAGATCGGGGGCGTTTTCAGTCATTGGATCGCGGCGATTGCCGTCGTACGCTGGATCTGGACGGCAACATCGTATTGTCTGTCGGCAATCTCGTTGACGTTAAAGGGCACGACTTACTGATCGCGGCAATGCCGAGCATGCCGGATTGCCAGGTTGTGATCGTCGGTCGTGGCTCGAATCAACAGACGCTGGAGGCACAAGCCCAAGCGCTCGGTTGTGCCGACAGACTGCGATTTGTGACCGAGGTGTCGCAGGATTTGCTCGTCCAGTATTACAATGCCGCGGACGTCCTGGTGTTGCCGTCAAGAGCGGAGGGTATGCCGAATGTTGTCCTCGAGAGTCTGGCGTGCGGCACACCCGTGGTGGCAACCGCAGTCGGTGGTGTACCAGAGATTCTGGGCGCGTCGCAGGCTTCGAAGATGATCGCAGAGCGCGACCCGAATGCGCTCGCCGAGGCGGTCCGCCAGATCCTTGCCGCGGCGCCGTCGGTCGAACAAGTACAGGCAGACATTGCGAACTTTGATTGGGAGCAAACCGCTGACGCGTTGCGTGTGTTGTTCGATCAACTCGCGAGTCGAACGGGTATCGCTCAACGCGTCGCCTGATATCAGCAACGAGAGCCTATGAAGATTTTGCACATACTCGATCATTCGCTGCCACAACAGAGCGGCTACGTGTTTCGCAGTCACTCGATCCTGTCCAATTTGCAGGCAGGTCCGGTCTCCGTGGAGGCTGTGACCGGACCAAAGCATGGTGCGGACGAGTCGGGGCCAGCGCGGTTTGACGGTGTTGACTACCGGCGCGCGACTTTCGATGCGGCGCAGTCGTTTTCTGGTCCGGCAGGGCAATTGCGTACGATCCAGGTGACACGACAAGCCATCAAGACACGTCTCGCTGAATCACCGGTTGATGTGTTGCATGCACACTCGCCGTGTCTGAACGGCGTTGCCGCGTTGGGTCTCGGTAAACCACTGCTATATGAAATGCGTTCGTCGTGGGAAGACGCTGCTGTTTCCAGCGGTACCACGACGGAGGGCTCCGCGCGCTACCGCTTATCCAAAGCGCTCGAAACTTGGGTCGTTAAAAAAGCGCCGGCAGTGGCGGTCATTTGCGAAGGCTTGCGCCAGGAGCTGCTGTCTCGTGGCATCGATGGCGACAAGATTTTCGTGATGCCCAATGCGTTGCCGGAACCCATGTTCGAGCGGCCCGATATCGCGGCTACGACCGAAATTCGAGCCCGCTACGGTCTTCAGGACAAGAAGATCATCGGGTTTTTTGGCAGTTTTTTTGAATGGGAAGGTGTCGATCAACTGATCGATGTCATCGGTGAGGTCGCAACACGCGTGCCAGACGTGCACCTGCTGCTGGCGGGTGGCGGTCGCCAGGAAGATGCGCTGAAGCAGCAGGCCGACCGTCTTGGTGTTGCGGCTAGCGTCACCTTTGCAGGTCGAATTTCACACGACGAAGTTCGCGCCTTCTACGGTGCCGCTGACGTAATGGCGTTTCCACGCATTCATCATCGTCTGACCGACATGGTGACACCGCTGAAGCCGCTGGAAGCGATGGCGCAAGGTACGACGGTTGTCGCCTCCGATGTTGGTGGGCATCAAGAGCTCATTCGAGATGGCGAGACCGGGCGTTTGTTCAAAGCCGATGACCGACAGGCGTTGACGGCGACACTGATCGCGGGCTTGAACAAGACGGACGCGAACCAAAGTATGATTGAAACGGCGACTCGGTTTGTGCGCGAGGAGCGCCGCTGGTCGAAGATATCCCGACAATACTTGCCCGTCTACGAGCGGCTGAGTGGTCGGACGATTACCTGAAGGGAGAGGACGATGTCTCAGGCATCCCATTGGGAAAAGAAGCTTGGTCGCTGGGTGGCGCGGATATTCTCGCCGCCAGGCAAACGCGGCAAGCTCGTCGTGTTTTGTTACCACCAGGTTCTGGAGGCGACGGACCCGTTGCGTCCAGGCGAGCCGACACTTGAAGAGTTCGAGGCGGATATCGATCGCATTGCCGCCTGGTTTAATGTTCTGAGCTTGCCAGATGCCGCGAAAGCGATGCGCAATGGTACGCTGCCACCGCGCGCGGCTTGCATTACTTTTGACGACGGCTATCTGAATAACCACTCGCTCGCTGCGCCGGCTCTCGAAGCGAGGAATCTGCCCGCGACCTTCTTCATCACCAGTGGTGCCGTTGAGCAAGGGGTCATGTGGAATGATCTGATTATTGACGCCGTCGCCGCCTGTGATGGTCTCCCAGATCTGGCAGCTTTGCGTGAGCACGCGCCAGAGGTTAGTACGACGATGTCGCCGCAGCAGATCGCACAAGGCATTATCGACAACATCAAATATCTGCCACTGGACGTGCGGTGGGAGATGGCTGAGCAGTTCTACAAGGATAATGCGGGCGCGGAATTACCGAGGAAGATGATGCAACCCGCACACGTCGCTGATCTCGCGGCACGCGGGTTTGACGTTGGTGCGCATACCGTTAGTCATCCCATTCTCGCGAAACTCGACAGTGAAGGGGCACGGCAAGAGATCGAGGAATCTGTGCGCTGGGTCGCAGGTGTGATTGGCAAACAACCGCTCAGTTTTGCTTATCCGAACGGACGGCCGAATGTCGACTTCCAGGCCGAGCACGCGGGTCAGGCGCGTGATGCTGGGTGCGAAGTCGCTGTCACCACCGAATGGGCGGTGAGTGCTGGACGCGTCGACGCCTACCACATTCCTCGCGTTGGACCATGGTGGCGGTTTGGTCGGAACGGTCTCGACGGACTCATGCGGATATACGTAAAGAGCCTATTGCCGAGCTGAGTGCAAATCGCGCTAGCCGGTCGCGTCGATGTGCGCCTGGAAAAACTGCTCGAGCATAATGAGATCCCAGATCGCGTAACCGTAGTAGCCGGCATGTCCGCTCTTGTGTTCTTCGGCCACGCGCGACAAAAACGCGTCGCTCAGAATGTTCCTGTTGCCGAGTGACTCGAGGCTGCCATAGACGAACTGCTTCAGCGGCTCGTGCGTCTTTAACCAAACGCCGAAAGGTAACCCGAAGCCGTGTTTGTCCTTGACCAGCGTTTCTGCCGGTAAGAACTTACTGACTGTATTCCGGAAAAACGCGCGCAGCTCGCCACCAGCAATCTTTGCGTCACTTGGTACAGACTGGCTCAGCGCGACGAAGTGATCGTCGAGCATGGGATACGACACCCGTACACCGGCCAATTCGCACATCGTTGACACTTTCGGCAGATCGCTGTCCGACAAGGTGAACTTCCAGTCGTACCAAAGCATTTTGTCGAGCAAATCATCCGATGGACACGAGGCCCATACTTCGCGCATCTTCCGGAGTGGATACTCAACGTCGACTTTGGAGAGGAACCCGCTGTCAAAGACGTTGGCGGTGCCTTCACGGAAAATGAGATTCCAGCTTTCGAAACGGTCTGGCAACGGGACCTTGGCCTGACGCACATAGCTCGCAAATTTCTGAACTGGCTTAAAGCCTTCGTCAGGATTGAATAAGCTGGCCAGCGGCTCAACAACACCACTGCGCAGAAAGCCGGGTAACTTCCAGTAGTGCTGGAACACGCGCTGCCGGACATAGCGTTCGTTGCCACCAAAAAGCTCATCGCCGCCGTCACCGGCGTATAGGTGGTCTACGCCATGCGATTTGGCGAGACGCGCGCAACAATAGGTGGGCACCGCCGACGAATTTCCAAACGGCTCGTCGTACGCCGCTGCGATCTTCGGGATCAGGTTGACGATGTCATCCGCCGTGACGTTGTATTCCAGGTGATTGCACTTGAAGTGTTCTGCCGCAACGCGTGCGTAGTGCAACTCATCGAATTCCTCGACGCCAAAGCCGACAGAGAATGCCGGCACATTGTCACCGCGGCTACGCGCCATCAAACCCGTTACCGTCGAGCTGTCGAGCCCGCCACTCAGGAAAGTACCGCTGGAATTGGTCGGTCCATCCGTTTCGATCGCGCGTTGCAATGTATCGAGCACATCCGCCTCGATCTCCGCCAGAGGACGATCACGATTTGCCGCAAAGTCGGGTTGCCAGTAGCGCTGTGTGCGCACACCGGTGGCATCTGCGATCAGCGCATGGCCAGCGAGTAGTTTTTGAACGCCGACGAACGCGCTGTCTGGTGCCGCGACCATGTGGCTCAGCATGAAGTCATGCAGCGCTTGTGGATTGACCTGTGGCGATGCATCAGCACTGCGAGCGACCGCGGCAGCGGACGATGCAACGAATAGATGATCGTCGTGCTCTGCGAAGCACAAGGGTTGTTGCGCCATGCGATCGACAGCGGCCAGCAACTGCCGCGCGTCGCGGTCGATGATGACGATCGCGAATGAGCCAGACAGCGCATCCAGTAACGCTACTCCCTGCGTGCGATAATCGGCGGCAATGCGTTCCGCTAGGGCATTCGAACAGCCTGATTCGCCCCGGTAGTGGGCATAGCCGCGCAGGGCACACACCACGGCGCCAGCGCTGCCAAAGGCCTCACCGCTGACCGGCATATCGTCGCTAATATCGTCTTGCAGGTGCGTGTGATGGCCCAGGGTCTGGCCGGCTGCTGTCAGGCAGGCGTAGAGTTTTTTCATGACTATTCAACTATCCCCAAATCGGCGTCGATATTACCGACGATGACCACTAAAAACTATGAAATTGATCGTATATCAAGCGGTTTGAGTGAGGTATATTAGCCCCCGATCGCAGTTGCAGAGACAAGGCAACGCGTAAATTCATCTATTGCGGATAACTCATGATAATTGAAATAGTCTTCTGGGTGCTGTCGGCGACCATTGTCTACGTGTACGCCGGGTACCCTTTGCTGCTGGCGGCGATCGTCAAGGCTGCCGGGCGCGAGAAGCCCGTGCCCGCGCTTGCAGAACCCCCGACGGTGACTCTCGTGATCTCTGCGTTCAACGAAGCGGACTGTATCGCGGAGAAACTCGAAAACTCGTTAGCCATTGATTACCCGAAAGACAAACTCGATGTATTGGTCATCTCAGATGCCTCCGACGACGGCACAGATGAGATTGTGAACGGGTTCTCAGATCGCGGTGTGAGATTGATTCGTATGGAAGACCGCGGTGGCAAGACGGTCGGCCTGAATGCCGCTGTCGAGAATTCCAATTCGGAGATTGTGATCTTCTCCGACGCGAATGCCATGTACCGCCCTGATGCGGTCACCCGACTCACCGCGCGCTTTGCGGATGCCAACATCGGTGCGGTGATTGGCGAGTCTACCTACACGCCGCCGGAAACCGATTCTGGTAAGGCCGAGACTGCGTATTGGGACTATGAGGTCTGGATTAAGGCTTTAGAGAGCCGGCTCGGTTCGGTCGTTGGTGGCGATGGTGCGATCTACGCTGTTCGTCGCGCGTTGTATATTCCGTTGCATCCGGACGCCTTGTCTGACTTTGTCAACCCGCTGCAGGTCGTGCGTGCCGGGTTCCGTTGTGTCTATGAGCCGACGGCGATCTCTTACGAAGAGGCCGCAGAGGATTTTCACAAAGAGTACCGGCGCAAGGTACGTATTGTGAACCGCGCCTGGAATGCAATGCTGTCATTGAAGGAAATGCTGAACCCAATGAGATTTGGTTGGTTTTCAATGAAACTCTGGTCGCATAAAGTATTGCGTTGGTGGGTGCCGGCATTCATGGTTGGCGCCTTTATTAGCAATTGTTTTTTGTTGGATCGGTCCAATATCTATTGGATTACCCTAGCGGGGCAGATAGCGTTTTATGTGCTGGCGTTTATCGGCTACTCGCGGAGAGGGCAGGAACAACCGATCTGGCTTCGTATTCCGTTCTATTTTTGCCTCGTGAATTACGCCGCTGCCGTCGGCATCATCGAGGCGATGACCGGTAAGAAATACAAAATCTGGACGACAGCACGAGTGGGAGAATAAGCACCATGCAAAGTGCCTCTGAACAAACTGGCGCCGATCCGATTCTGGCGGGCGTACAGGCAGTCCTGGACGAGACGTTGGGTCTCGGTCAGCAAGCCTATGAACTTACCGCGGACAGCGAGCTGCTCGGCAGTATTCCGGAGCTCGATTCTCAGGCCGTGCTGCATGTCTTGCTCGCGCTCGAAGAGCAGTTCGACATCGAGATCGACGACGATGACGTCGACGCTGATGTGTTTGAAACCGTAGGCACGCTCGCGGCACTCGTTCGCAACAAACAGTCCGACTAGCGACCGTGGGCATCGCGGGCCAATTCATTAATGGTGCCGCCGGGCGCATCTTGATGGTCTGCCATCAACCCGAGTCTACGCCGCACGCCGCGGTCGTCGTGTTCCCGGCACTCGCCGAAGAGATGAATAAATCCCGTCGTCTGGTGTGGGCGCTTGGCCAGCAGTTGTCAGCGCACGGCATCATGACGGTCGTGCCCGACCTGATGGGCACCGGAGATAGCACCGGTGATTTCGTAGAAGCGCGTTGGCAAACCTGGTCCGAAGACATGCGCGCGACGCGCCAGTGGATCGCTGCACAGGGCATCGAGCAACAACATGCATTGCTAGTTCGTCTGGGTGCGTGCTTGTTCACTGAAGACGCTAATTCTTTCGTGGCAGACACGAACACACGTATCGCTGCCTGGCAACCGGAGTACGACGGCGCAACCGCGCTGCGGCAACTGTTGCGCATGAAGGTGATGTCCGACCGTGTGACATGGGGTGAGAAGACAAAGCTCGCCGATTTGCAGAACACACTGAACCGTGAACCGATCGAAGTCGGTGGCTATGCGTTCCACCCTAAGCTCGCGAGCGCGATCAATGCTGCGACGTTTGCGTGGCCGGATCGTACAGCCGCTGCCCAGGCGTCATTCGAGTGGGGCAAAGCACCGGAAGAAACGCCCACAACACATACGCGCTACGCAATGGACGGTCAGCGCTTCTGGACGGCGGTCGAGCCCGAGGTCCACGATACGTTGGTGCAACAAACGGTAGATTTCTTTGCCGGAGGTGTCGCGTGATGGAAACCTTCATGACGCTTGGCAAACCCGGTCACGAACTGACGGCGATACTGCATCGCCCCGACAAGATCACCAGTGACCGCGCTGTCGTGATCGTTGTTGGCGGTCCGCAATACCGAGTGGGTAGCCATCGCATGTTTGTACTGCTGGCGAGGGCGTTCGCGGATGCTGGCATTCCGGCGTTACGATTTGATTTCAGAGGCATGGGTGATAGCGCCGGCGACTTCCCTGGCTTCGACCAGGTATCCGACGATCTGAAAATCGCCTGTGATGGATTGCTCGCCGCGGTGCCGGAGTGCATATCGATCTCGCTCGCAGGTCTGTGTGATGGTGCGTCTGCCGCTGCGATTTATGCGGATCGCGACGACCGTGTGCAGCACGTCTTGCTGCTGAACCCCTGGGTGCACACGGAAGCTGGCGAGGCCAAGGCGTTCGTTTGGTACTACTATCCGCGACGTTTGATGCAGGCGGATTTCTGGCGCGGCTTTTTTAGTGGCAAGGTCAATGTGCTTGGTGCGCTAGGCGGGCTGCTCAGTAAATTGCGCCAGGCGACAGGCCGACGCGCTGGCGCTGCCGATGAAGAGGTTGGATTCATCGAGCGTATGCGCCGCGGACTTGAACGGTTTACTGGTCGGACAGACATTCTGCTCAGTGACACTGACCTGACTGCTGCAGAATTCCGCGACCTGACAAAGTCGGATGCAGCCTGGGCCAACGTTGTCCAGAGTGCTGATGTATGCGCGATTGAATCAGCGGACCACACGTTCGCCAGACAAACGTCACTTAGCGCTATGATTAGCCGCAGTGTCTCGGTCGTAAAAGATGCGTAGCCATGGATAAGAAAGTGCTATGTCCCTAACTGGTCTTGCATTTCTGTTTGCCTACATGGCCGGTATAGGTGCGGCTTTTGTACGGGGTCCTATTTGGGGGCTTTGGCCCAGTTATAGAGAAGAA
>JBCCBP010000060.1:0-16979 GCA_039033995.1 Pseudomonadota bacterium
GGCAGACAGAGCTTCACCGGCAACCGCGTTAACTTCGGCAACAAATGCTTTTTTGTCTTCGAAACTTAATGCCATAGATTCCTCCTGGCTTCGGTCACACCATGAGCAGCTTGCGCTGCTCTCCGTTTTGTCGAACGGTGACCTCCGCCAGTATTCTGACTTCGGTGACACCATCTGCGCGGGCTTTCGTGATTAAGCGACTGCACCGAAATACAATCGCGCCAGCGGTCTTCGACGATTCACGAGCCTAAGCTCGCGCACCTGCAACCCGGCCGAAGCCGGACCGCAAATTTTTGATTATTAGATCGCGAGCGATCCGTGATCGACCATCACACTCGGCCCCATCGTGGTCGAGACAGACAGTTTTTTGAAGTAAGCACCTTTAGCGGACGCCGGCTTGGCGCGCTTCAGGTCTGCCATCAGGGCCGTCAGGTTTTCGCTCAACGCCGCCGCGTCGAACCCTACCTTGCCGATCGAGCAATGCACGATGCCGCCCTTGTCAGCGCGGTAACGCACCTGGCCGGCCTTTGCATTCTTGACCGCACCCTCGACGTCCGGCGTAACCGTACCCACTTTCGGGTTCGGCATCAGACCGCGTGGACCCAGAATCTGGCCCAACTGTCCGACGACACGCATCGCATCGGGCGTCGCAATCACGACGTCGAAGTTCAGCTCGCCACCCTTGATGGTCTCAGCCAGATCTTCGAAGCCAACCACATCTGCACCAGCAGCCGTCGCTTTTTCGGCGTTTTCGCCTTGTGCGAATACGGCCACACGGACGGTTTTGCCGGTACCGTTTGGCAGTACCGTTGAACCACGAACCGTCTGGTCCGATTTACGCGGGTCGATGCCGAGATTGACCGACACATCGACACTCTCGGTGAATTTTGCACTCGCCAACTCAGACAGCAGCGCGAATGCTTCTTCAACATCATAAACTTTACCGGGCTCGAGCTTCTCAGCGATGGCCTTCTGGCGTTTCGTCAACTTAGCCATTACACCACTCCCTCTGTTTCAAGCCCCATGCTGCGTGCGGTGCCGGCAATCGTGCGGACTGCGGCGTCCATGTCTGCCGCCGTCAGGTCAGGCATTTTGGTGGTCGCGATTTCCTCAAGCTGAGCGCGAGTCACTTTGCCCACCTTTTTGGTGTTAGGTTCGCCTGAGCCGCTTTTCAGACCCGCCGCTTTCAGCAACAAAATTGCCGCCGGCGGTGTCTTCATAATGAAGGTGAAGCTGCGGTCGTTGTATACGGTGATTACAACCGGTACTGGGAGACCGGCTTCCAGATTCTGCGTCTCGGCGTTGAACGCCTTACAGAATTCCATGATGTTCACACCGTGCTGACCGAGCGCCGGTCCGACGGGCGGGCTGGGGTTGGCCTTACCGGCTCCCACTTGCAGCTTGATATAAGCTGTGACTTTCTTTGCCATGTTAACTCTCCCGGGTGCAAACGCCGCACTGGCTCCCCGTTTCATCGCCGCGCAAAGGCGGCCTACTCAACTGATCAGGCCTTTTCGACCTGACCGAAATCCAATTCAACCGGCGTCGCGCGACCAAGAATCTGCACGGCAACGCGCAGCTTGCTCTTGTCGTAATTGACCGCCTCAACAACCCCATTGAAGTCGTTGAACGGACCATCCGTTACGCGCACCACCTCGCCCGGCTCGAACAATACCTTCGGCCGTGGCTTGTCCACACCCTCCTGCACACGCTGCAGAATCGTGTTCGCTTCCTGCTCGGTGATCGGCGCCGGTTTGTCACTGCTACCACCGATGAAGCCAAGCACTTTCGGCACTTCTTTAACGAGGTGCCAGGTTTCGTCATCCATCTCCATGTGCACCAGCACATAGCCTGGAAAGAACTTACGCTCGCTGCGACGCTTCTGGCCCTCACGCATCTCCACCACCTCTTCCGTGGGCACGAGAATCTCGCCGAAGCGCTCCTCCAACCCGGCCAGTTTGATGCGCTCTTCCAGCCAACCCTTCACTTTGTGCTCAAAGTTCGAGTAGGCGTGGACTATGTACCAGCGTTTAGACACGTCGTTCGCTTCCCTTTTTTCTGTCTGCACTCTCGTGCTGTTAAATCTGGCCCGTCAGGATGCGGGTGAGCCACAGCAGCAACGAATCAAGCCCCCAAAAGAACACGCCTAGCAGTGCGGTGAACAAGAACACGGCAAGGGTGACCTGCAATGTCTCCTGGCGGGTCGGCCAGACGACCTTGCGGATCTCCACCCGCGAGCCCTGCACAAACTTCGCGAAAGTACGGCCCTTGTAGGTGGTCAATGCCACGCCACAGCCGGCGATAACACCGACGAGCACGCACAAGACACGCAAAGGCAGCGCCAGATCCGGCAGCGCATAGTAGGCGTACAAACCGCCGACAACGAGTCCGATCGCCAGAATCAGCTTGATGCTGTCGAGCGCGCCACCGCTTTCAATTTCTGTTGTGTCGTTCATGCTATCTATCTTCATCAACGAGCCTGAAAAGACTGGCAGGCCAGGAGGGAATCGAACCCCCAACCTGCGGTTTTGGAGACCGCCGCTCTGCCAATTGAGCTACTGGCCTTCACATTCTCGTTGTTCGCTGCGGCACCCGCTCGGGGCGCCTGATTTAACGACCCCGGGGGCAACCGAAACGGATGCCCCCGAAATCTCTTTCCCAGTTTGGCCTGACCGTCAAAGGACGATCGAGACGCTACCATTTCTCATTTGCCACTCTCGATTTAACTTTTCAGGAATGGCTCGCAAGCTGCGCTTTATTTCTTGAAAAGTTAATCGACAGCGGCAGACCCGCGTAGAGCCTATGCCCTACGCGAGCCCGCCAACATCTTCAATTACTCGATGATCTTAGCGACAACACCGGCGCCGACGGTACGGCCACCTTCGCGGATCGCGAAGCGAAGACCATCTTCCATCGCGATCGGTGCGATCAGCTCTACCACCATCTGCACGTTATCGCCCGGCATCACCATCTCGGTACCTTCCGGCAACTCGCACGCACCCGTCACATCCGTCGTACGGAAGTAAAACTGCGGACGGTAACCCTTGAAGAACGGCGTATGACGACCACCCTCTTCCTTGTTCAGGATGTACACCTCAGCTTCGAACTTCGTGTGCGGTGTGATCGAACCCGGCTTCGCCAGGACCTGACCACGCTCAACCTCGTCACGCTTCGTACCACGCAGCAATACGCCCACGTTGTCGCCCGCCTGACCTTGGTCCAGCAGCTTGCGGAACATCTCAACACCCGTACACGTGGTCTTGCCCGTATCGCGGATACCGACGATCTCGATCTCGTCGCCCACGTTCACGATGCCGCGCTCGATTCGACCCGTCACTACCGTGCCGCGACCCGAAATAGAGAACACATCCTCTACCGGCATCAGGAAGTCACCATCAATGGCGCGCTCCGGCTCCGGAATGTAGCTGTCCATCGCATCGATCAGCTTGTAGATCGAAGGAACGCCGATGTCTGAGTCGTCGCCTTCGAACGCCTTCAGCGCTGAACCCGTGATCACCGGTGTGTCATCACCCGGGAACTCGTACGTCGACAAGAGATCACGGATCTCCATCTCAACCAGCTCCAGCAGCTCTTCATCGTCAACCATGTCCGCTTTGTTCATGTACACAACGATGTACGGAACACCCACCTGACGCGCCAGCAGAATGTGCTCGCGCGTCTGCGGCATCGGGCCATCCGCTGCGTTCACCACCAGGATCGCACCGTCCATCTGCGCCGCACCCGTGATCATGTTCTTCACATAGTCCGCGTGACCGGGGCAGTCAACGTGTGCGTAGTGACGTGTGTCACTCTCGTACTCAACGTGCGCCGTCGCAATCGTGATACCACGCGCTTTCTCTTCTGGCGCGTTATCAATCTGGTCGTACGCACGAACCTCGCCGCCGTGCTTCTCTGCCATGCACTTCGTCAGCGCCGCAGTCAGCGTCGTCTTGCCGTGGTCAACGTGGCCAATCGTGCCGACGTTCACGTGGGGTTTGGTTCTCTCAAACTTTTCTTTTGACATTGACCTCGTCTCCGGTCCGGTTATCTAACAACAATTAACGATTCGTAATGGTGTCCGCGACGTTTTGCGGCACCTCGGCGTATTCGCCGAATTCCATCGAATAGCTGGCGCGCCCTTGAGACATCGAACGCAACTCGGTCGCGTAACCAAACATCTCAGACAGTGGCACGTCCGCTCGCAGCACTTTGCCCGCAGGCGAGTCATCCATGCCTTGCGGTAGCCCGCGGCGGCGATTCAGATCACCCATCACATCACCGAAGTAATCCTCGGGCGTGACAACCTCAACCCGCATGACGGGCTCCAACAGCACCGGGTTCGCCTTGCCGGCACCCTCGCGGAAACCCATCGAGCCCGCGATCTTAAACGCCATCTCACTAGAGTCGACGTCATGATAGGAACCGTCATACAGCGTCACTTTGCAATCGACCAATGGATAACCGGCCAGCACGCCGTTTTCCATTTGTTCCTGCACACCGCGATCGACGGCGGGAATATACTCTTTTGGCACGACGCCGCCAACAATCGCGTTAACAAACTCGTAGCCACTGCCGGCCTCTTTGGGCTCGATTTTCAGGAATACATGGCCATACTGGCCGCGCCCACCGGACTGCCGGACGAACTTGCCTTCCTGCTCCACGGTGCCGCGAATCGTCTCGCGGTAGGCCACCTGCGGTTTACCCACATTCGCCTCTACGTTGAACTCGCGTTTCATCCGGTCGACGATGATCTCGAGGTGCAACTCGCCCATTCCCGAGATAATGGTCTGACCCGACTCCTCGTCGGTATGCACGCGAAACGACGGGTCCTCTTTTGCGAGCTTCTGCAACGCTAGCCCCATCTTTTCCTGGTCGGCAACGGTACGTGGCTCAACAGCAACAGAAATAACCGGTTCCGGAAACTCCATACGCTCCAGGGTGATGACATCGCTCGGCGTCGATAGCGTGTCACCGGTCGTGACATCTTTCAGACCGACCGCCGCCGCGATATCACCCGCGCGGACTTCCTTGATCTCTTCGCGGTTGTTCGAGTGCATTTGCAAAATGCGGCCGATGCGTTCTTTTTTACCCTTGACCGGGTTGAAGATGGTATCGCCGGACTTTAGTACACCCGAGTAAACACGGAAGAACGTCAGGTTCCCGACAAACGAATCGGTGGCAATCTTGAACGCCAACGCGGCAAACGGCGCGTCGTCACGGGATTCGCGTACCCCTTCTGATTCGTCCCGTTCGATACCGGTAATCGGCGGCACATCGATCGGAGATGGCATGAAGTCGATAACGGCGTCGAGCATCGCTTGCACGCCCTTGTTCTTGAACGCGGAGCCGCACAGCGTCAACACGATTTCATTCGACAGCGTACGTGCGCGCAAGCCACGCTTGATTTCAGCGACGCTCAGTTCGCCAGTCTCGAGATAGGCATCGAGCAATGCTTCGTCGCCCTCAGCAGCTGCTTCGACCAATTTCTCGCGCCACTCTTCGGCCTCAGCCTGCAACGCCTCGGGAATGTCACGGGCCTCATAGGTCACGCCCATGTTGTCGGGTGACCAGTAGATAGCGCGCATCTCGATCAGATCGATGATGCCTTCGAAGTGTTCCTCGGCACCGATCGGCAGCTGCACCGGAACGGCGGTCGCGCCCAGACGCTCGTTCACCTGCTCAACCACCCGCAAATAGTCCGCGCCTGTGCGATCCATCTTATTGACAAAAATCATACGCGGGACGCGATATTTGTTGGCCTGCCGCCAGACAGTTTCGGTCTGTGGCTCGACACCGCCAACCGAGCACAGCACGGTCACTGCGCCATCAAGCACGCGCAGGCTGCGCTCTACCTCGATCGTGAAATCGACGTGGCCCGGTGTATCGATGATGTTGATGCGGTGCTGGTCATACTGCTGATCCATACCGCTCCAGAAACAGGTCGTCGCAGCCGAGGTAATCGTGATACCCCGCTCCTGTTCCTGCTCCATCCAGTCCATCGTGGCCGCGCCATCGTGGACTTCGCCAATCTTGTGGGAGACGCCGGTATAGAAAAGGATGCGTTCAGTAGTGGTCGTCTTGCCAGCATCGATGTGAGCCATGATGCCGATATTGCGATACCGATCAATCGGAGTTGTACGAGCCACCTACAAAAGCCTCAGAAATGCTCAAAGCACACTCCACTACCAGCGGTAGTGAGAAAAAGCCTTGTTCGCTTCTGCCATGCGATGTACATCTTCTTTTTTCTTGACAGCCGCGCCGCGGTTGTCAGCAGCGTCCATCAGCTCATGTGCAAGCCGATGCGCCATCGTTTTCTCGCTGCGTTTGCGCGCGGCGTCGATGACCCAACGCATCGCCAATGTTTGACGGCGTTGCGGACGGACTTCAACCGGCACCTGGTAGGTCGCACCGCCGACGCGGCGTGACTTCACCTCAACGGCGGGCTTGATGTTTTCGAGTGCTGCTTCCAGCGTCTCAAGCGACTGCTCTTCAGATACGCTGGAGCGCTCGGAGATGCGGTCAAGGGCGCCGTAAATAATGCGTTCGGCAACTGATTTCTTGCCGTCGTTCATGACCATGTTCATGAACTTCGCCAGCAACTGCGATTTGTATTTAGGATCCGGCAGGATGCTGCGTTTCGGGGCCTGGTTTCTTCTTGACATGTTTCTCTACTCTCAATGCTTCAGCGGCTTCGCCACTTACTCGTCCCAGTTCGCGATGGTTGATAACGATCGTTGATCGCCATCTGGGGTCGTCTAAAAAATGGGGGCTAGCCCTTAGGCTTCTTGGCACCGTATTTGGAACGGCCCTGACGGCGATCGTTAACGCCCGCGCAATCCAGCGTGCCACGTACGGTGTGATAGCGCACACCCGGCAAGTCTTTCACACGGCCACCGCGAATCAGCACGACCGAGTGTTCCTGGAGGTTATGTCCCTCACCACCGATGTAGCTTGTCACTTCGAAGCCATTGGTCAGCCGTACACGAGCCACCTTACGCATCGCCGAGTTTGGCTTCTTAGGTGTCGTGGTATACACGCGTGTGCACACACCGCGTTTTTGCGGGCTCGCCTCGAGCGCCGGCACGTTGCTTTTTTCACGCTTGGTGGAGCGTGGCTTACGAACAAGCTGATTAATAGTGGCCATTGGCCCTCTCTTCTATTCGTTGCAATCTAAACACAAAAAAGCGTTAACGCCGGAGCGCACGCTACCGTATCGAGGACTATGACCCCGACTACGTAATCCCTGATCCGGTATGCACGCAGTTGGTCTGCGTCCGCCGGTGCCCTCAAGCGACTTCGCCGGGGCCGAATCTCGCGTAAAACACGCAGACTCATTGGTGAGGGCGGGCATTTTATGGATGCGAGCCCCTTAGTGTCAAGTGAAACCTGACGTCGAAAAGCCCGCCGGACCGTCTTCACAGACGGCCCGGCGAGTGCAGTCGACTATTCTGCCGCTGTTTCTTCTACCTCAGCGCTCGCTTCCGTGTCGGTTGCGCTTTCTTCGGCGCTGCCTTCGAGGCCAGCCAGCTCGTCCGCCAGCTCCTGCTCACGAGTACGTCGGCGTTCTGCGTGGTGTGCAAAACCGGTACCTGCCGGAATCAGACGACCAACGATGACGTTCTCTTTCAGGCCGCGCAGGTCGTCACGCAGACCGCGAACCGCAGCCTCCGTCAACACCCGTGTGGTTTCCTGGAAGGAAGCAGCAGAGATAAACGATTCGGTCGCCAGAGACGCTTTCGTGATACCCAACAGCACTGACTCGTACTGCGGCTCTTCCTTGCCAGCTGCCTGCATCTGCTCACACGCCTCCAGCGCACGGGCGCGATCGAGTTGCTCACCACGCAGGTAGTTGGTTTCGCCGGCATGCGTGATGATCACTTTGCGCAGCATCTGGCGAATGATCACCTCGATGTGCTTGTCGTTGATCTTCACACCCTGCAGGCGATAAACGTCCTGAATCTCGCGCACCAGATAATCGGCCAGCGATGCCGCGCCTTTCAATCGCAGAATGTCGTGCGGATTCGGCTCACCATCGGCGATGACCTCACCGCGCGTGACCTGCTCACCTTCAAACACGTTCAGGTGACGCCACTTAGGAATCAGCTCTTCGTAAGACTCGCCACCTTCCATCGTGATGACCAGACGACGTTTGCCCTTGGTTTCCTTACCGAAGCTGACGGTACCGGTGTGCTCAGCCATAATCGCAAACTCTTTCGGTTTGCGGGCTTCGAACAGATCGGCGACACGCGGCAGACCACCCGTGATATCCCGTGTCTTCGACGACTCCTGCGGGATCCGCGCGATCACATCACCCACGGCAACCTTGGCGCCGTCTTCGTGGGTCACGATCGCACCAGGCGGCAATGCGTAGACCGCCGGAATGTCGGTGTTCGCAAAACACATTTCGTTGCCGTCTTCATCGACCAGCATCGCCACCGGACGCAGGTCCTTGCCGGCACTGCCGAGCTGGCTCTGATCCGCGATGACGGTATTCGACAAGCCGGTGATTTCGTCGACCTGTTCGTTCACCGTAACGCCGTCTACGAAGTCCTTGAACTTGATCACACCACTCACTTCGGTAATAACCGGGTGAGTATGCGGATCCCAGTTCGCGACAATATCGCCGGACTCAACGGAAGCGCCATCTTCGACGCTGATCGTCGCACCGTAAGGCACCTTGTAGCGCTCGCGCTCACGACCCGCCTCGTTAGAGACAATCACCTCACCAGAACGCGATACGGCGACAAGGTAGCCCTTGTCGTGCTTCACCGTCTTGATGTTGGAGAGACGAATCTGACCCTTGTTCTTGATCTCGATGCTGTTGACCGAGGCAGAACGAGACGCCGCACCACCGATGTGGAAGGTACGCATTGTCAGCTGCGTGCCCGGCTCACCGATAGACTGCGCTGCGATAACGCCGACCGCCTCACCGATTGCGATGCGATGGCCTCGAGCGAGGTCACGACCGTAACACTGCGCACAAACGCCGTAGCGTGTCTCACAGGTAATCGCCGAACGAACCACGACCTGGTCGATTTGCAGATCATCCAGCAGACGGACTTCCGCCTCCTGCAGCAACGTACCTTTGTCGATAGCGACCTTGTCAGTGCCGGGTTGCAGCACCGGTGCTGCCAGCGTACGACCGAGGACACGGTCGCGCAGCGATTCGACGACATCACCACCCTCGACCAGCGGCATCATCACCAGTCCTTCTTCGGTACCACAATCGATCTCTGTCACCACCAGATCCTGCGCGACGTCAACGAGACGACGGGTCAGGTAACCGGAGTTGGCGGTTTTGAGCGCGGTATCGGCCAGACCTTTACGTGCACCGTGAGTCGAGATGAAGTACTGAAGTACGTCAAGACCTTCGCGGAAGTTCGCCGTAATCGGCGTCTCGATGATCGAGCCATCCGGCTTGGCCATCAGACCCCGCATACCCGCCAACTGACGAATCTGCGCGGCAGAACCACGCGCACCGGAATCGGCCATCATGAAGATCGAGTTAAACGACTTCTGTGCAACGGTGTTGCCCTCGGCGTCCTGCACTTCGTCAGTACCGAGTTTATCCATCATGGCCTTCGCGACCTGATCGTTGGTGTGTGACCAGATATCGACGACCTTGTTGTAACGCTCACCGTCGGTGACGAGACCGGACGCATACTGGTCCTGAATCTCTTTCACTTCCGCCTCGGCGACACCCAGAATGTCGTCTTTCGATGCGGGTACGACCATGTCGTTCACGCCGATGGAGACACCGGAACGCGTCGCATACCGGAAGCCGGTGTACATCAGCTGATCCGCAAAAACGACGGACTCTTTCAGGCCAACGACGCGATAGCACTGGTTCAGCACATTCGAGATGGCCTTCTTGGTCATGTCCTGGTTGACGAGGTCAAACGGCAGGCCTTCCGGCAAAATTTCCGACAACAGCGCGCGACCCACGGTCGTATCGACCATGCGCACCGCTCGCTCGCTATCGCCTTCCGTCTGCACATTCAGCCGGACCTTGATTCTCGCCTGCAGCTCGCACATGCCCGCCTCGTAGGCGCGATGCACTTCCTGCACGTCCGCGAATGTACCGCCCTCACCTTTGGCGCCGATGCGCTCCCGGGTCATGAAGTACAAACCGAGAACGACGTCCTGCGACGGTACGATGATCGGCTCGCCGTTGGCCGGCGACAGAATGTTGTTGGATGACATCATCAACGCACGCGCTTCAAGTTGCGCTTCGATCGACAGCGGCACGTGAACGGCCATCTGGTCACCATCGAAGTCAGCGTTGAACGCCGTACAGACAAGCGGATGCAGCTGGATTGCCTTACCTTCGATCAGCACCGGCTCAAACGCCTGAATACCGAGACGGTGAAGGGTCGGCGCACGGTTCAGCATGACCGGGTGTTCGCGAATGACTTCTTCGAGAATATCCCAGACTTCCGGACCTTCGCGCTCGACAAGACGCTTCGCAGCCTTGATGGTCGCCGCCTCGCCGCGCAATTGCAGTTTCGAGAAAATGAACGGCTTGAACAACTCAAGCGCCATTTTCTTCGGCAGACCACACTGGTGCAGTTTCAGTGTCGGACCGACCACGATCACCGAACGACCGGAGTAATCGACCCGCTTACCGAGCAGGTTCTGACGGAAGCGACCTTGCTTACCTTTGATCATGTCCGCCAGAGATTTCAGCGGACGCTTGTTGGTGCCGGTGATCGCACGGCCACGGCGACCGTTGTCGAGCAGCGCATCGACCGATTCCTGCAGCATGCGTTTTTCGTTACGCACGATGATGTCCGGCGCATTCAGCTCCAGCAGGCGGCGCAGACGGTTGTTACGGTTGATCACGCGGCGGTACAGATCGTTGAGATCAGACGTCGCGAAGCGACCACCATCCAGCGGTACCAGCGGACGCAGATCCGGCGGGAGAACCGGCAACACCGTCAAGACCATCCACTCCGGCTTGTTGCCCGACTCGATGAACGACTCAAGAAGCTTCAGGCGCTTCGACAGACGCTTGATCTTGGTCTCGGAATTGGTGCCACCGATTTCTTCGCGCACGTTCGCGACTTCGGTTTGCAAATCGATCGTCGACAGCATTTCGTGAACGGCTTCGGCGCCCATGCGAGCGTCGAATTCATCACCGTATTGTTCGATCGCCTCGAGGTAGCCCTCATCCGACAACAGCTGACCACGCTCGAGCGGCGTCAAGCCAGGCTCAACGACAACGAACGCTTCGAAGTACAACACGCGCTCGATTTCGCGCAGCGTCATGTCCAGCATCAAACCGATGCGCGACGGCAGCGATTTCAGGAACCAGATGTGCGCGACCGGGCTCGCCAGATCGATGTGCGCCATGCGCTCACGACGGACTTTGGTCTGCGTGACTTCAACGCCACATTTTTCACAAACAACGCCGCGATGCTTGAGGCGCTTGTATTTGCCGCACAAGCATTCGTAGTCTTTGACCGGGCCAAAGATCTTGGCGCAGAACAGACCGTCACGCTCGGGTTTGAACGTCCGGTAGTTGATGGTCTCAGGCTTTTTGACCTCGCCAAAAGACCACGAGCGAATCATGTCCGGAGACGCGAGCCCGATGCGAATTGCATCAAAGTCTTCGTCCGGAGTTTGCGACTTAAACAGTTTCAATAAATCTTTCATGGTTCACCTTACTCCGTTTCAAGCTCGATGTTGATACCGAGTGAACGGATCTCTTTGACGAGTACGTTGAATGACTCCGGCATACCGGCCTGCATCTGATGCGTGCCGTCGACGATGTTCTTGTACATCTTCGTCCGACCCTGCACATCGTCCGACTTGACCGTCAGCATTTCCTGCAGCGTGTAGGAAGCGCCGTACGCTTCGAGCGCCCAGACCTCCATCTCACCGAAGCGCTGACCACCGAACTGCGCCTTACCACCCAGCGGCTGTTGTGTGACGAGGCTGTACGGCCCGGTTGAGCGCGCGTGCATCTTGTCGTCAACCAAGTGATTGAGTTTCAACATGTACATGTAGCCAACCGTGGTCGGGCGCTGGAATTTGTCACCGGTACGACCATCGCGCAGTTCCGCCTGGCCGGTCTCCGGTAACTCGGCGAGCTTCAGCATCTTGATGATCTGCTCTTCCGCGGCACCGTCGAATACCGGTGTCGCCATCGGCACACCTCTCGACAGGTTGCCGGCAAGCTCGATGATCTCCTCGTCAGAGAAGCTATCCAGATCTTCGCTGCGACCACCCGTGGTGTTGTAGACATCATGCAGGAACTTGCGGAGATCCTTGATCGCCGCCTGTGCCTTCAGCATTTTCTCAATACGTTGACCAACGCCTTTCGCCGCCCAACCCAAGTGGGTCTCGAGCACCTGACCGACGTTCATCCGCGACGGTACGCCCAGCGGGTTCAGTACGATATCGACCGGTGTACCGTCTTCGGTGTACGGCATATCCTCGACCGGAACGATCGTTGAGATCACACCCTTGTTACCGTGACGTCCCGCCATCTTGTCGCCCGGCTGGATGCGACGCTTAACCGCGAGGTAGACCTTAACCATCTTGAGCACGCCCGGTGCCAGATCGTCGCCGACCGTGATTTTGTTCTTCTTCGCTTCAAAGCGTGCGTCGAACTCTTCACGCTGCACTTTCATGCGCTCAGCAGCGCGTTCGAGTTGCGCGTTCGCGTCGTCGTTCTTCAGGCCAATCTCAAACCATTTGGCCTGATCCAGTCCTTCCAGATACGCTTTCGTGATCTTGTCGCCAGACTTCAGGCTGCCCGGACCACCGGTCGCCACTTTGCCAAGCAACAGCTTCTCGATACGCGCGAACATATCGCCTTCGAGGATGCGCAGCTGATCGTCAAGATCCTTGCGTACGCTCTCGAGCTCGGCACGCTCGATGGCCAACGCACGGGTGTCCTTCTCAACGCCGTCGCGCGTGAACACGCGCACGTCGATCACGGTACCGTCCATACCCGGCGGTACACGCAACGACGAGTCTTTCACGTCGGACGCTTTCTCGCCGAAGATAGCGCGCAGCAATTTCTCTTCCGGCGTCAGCTGGGTTTCACCTTTCGGTGTGACCTTGCCCACCAGAATATCGCCGGCACCGACTTCCGCACCGATAAACGCGATACCCGCGTCATCGAGCTTGGCCAGCGCTGAGTCACCCACATTCGGGATATCCGCGGTGACTTCCTCGGAACCGAGCTTGGTGTCGCGCGCGACACAGGTCAGTTCCTCGATGTGGATAGTCGTAAAGCGATCTTCCTGAACGACACGCTCTGAAATCAGAATGGAGTCTTCGAAGTTGTAACCGTTCCACGGCATGAACGCGACCAGCAGGTTCTGTCCCAGCGCCAATTCACCCAGGTTGGTAGACGGGCCATCGGCCAGGACGTCACCTTTAGAGATTGAATCGCCGATTTTCGCCAACGGACGCTGGTTGATACAGGTGTTCTGGTTCGAACGCGTGTATTTCGTCAGGTTGTAGATATCGACGCCTGGCTCGACGTCGTTGGTCTCGTCGTCGTTCACACGAACGACGATCCGCGAAGCGTCAACCGAATCGACCATACCACCGCGACGCGCAACGACGGTCACGCCCGAGTCGACCGCGACCGCACGCTCCATGCCGGTGCCGACGAGCGGCGCCTCGGAACGCAGAGTCGGTACTGCCTGGCGTTGCATGTTCGAGCCCATCAACGCGCGGTTGGCGTCATCGTGCTCGAGGAACGGAATCAACGAGGCCGCTACAGAAACGATCTGTTTCGGTGACACGTCCATATAGTTGATGGCATCCGGGCTCGCCAGCGTGAACTCATTGCGGTGACGCACGGAGATCAGCTCATCCGTGAACGCGCCTTTGCCATCGAGTGGCGCATTCGCCTGCGCGATGACGTACTGGCTTTCTTCGATCGCCGACAGATATTCGATCGTGTCGGTGACCTTGCCGTTTTCGACCTTACGGTACGGGGTCTCCAGGAATCCGTACTCATTGGTGCGCGAGTAGACAGCCAGTGAGTTGATCAAACCGATGTTCGGCCCCTCCGGCGTTTCAATCGGACAGACACGGCCGTAGTGCGTCGGGTGTACGTCGCGCACTTCGAAGCCCGCGCGTTCGCGGGTCAGGCCACCCGGGCCCAACGCGGAGACGCGTCGCTTGTGAGTAACTTCCGACAGCGGGTTGTTCTGATCCATGAATTGCGACAGCTGGCTTGAGCCGAAGAATTCCTTCACGGCAGCCGCGACCGGCTTCGCGTTGATCATCTCCTGCGGCATCAGACCCTCGGCCTCAGCCTGCGTCAGACGCTCTTTGACCGCGCGCTCAACCCGCACCAGGCCGATGCGGAACGCGTTCTCGGCCATCTCGCCGACGCTGCGAATGCGGCGGTTGCCCAGGTGGTCGATGTCATCGACGCTACCGTAGCCGTTGCGAATGTCGATCAGCACTTTCAGCACGTCGAGGATGTCGTCGTGCTCAAGGATGCCCGTGCCGGTGATTTCGTCCCGGCCGACGCGGCGGTTGAACTTCATGCGACCAACGGCAGACAGATCGTAGCGGTCGGCGTTAAAAAACAGATTCTGGAACAGGTTTTCTGCAGCCTCTTTAGTAGGCGGCTCGCCCGGGCGCATCATACGATAGATTTCGACCAGCGCTTCAAGGCGCGTGGTTGAAGGATCGATACGCAACGTGTTCGAGATGTAAGGACCGCGATCCAGATCGTTGACATACAGCGTACGAATTTCTTTCACGCCTGCTTGGATCAACGCCGGAATATTTTCTTCCGTTAGCTCGTCGTTGGCGCTCGCCAGCACCTCGCCGGTTTCTTCATCGACGATGTCGTGCGCGAGAATACGGCCTTCCAGGTATTCGGTCGGTACGACCAGCTCTTCGATACCGGCCTTATCGAGATCGCGAACGTGCTTCGCCGTAATGCGGCGGCCTTCTTCGACGATCACCTTGCGGCCAACCTTAATATCGAACTGGGCGGTATCGCCACGCAAGCGCGACGCAACCAGCTCCATGCGCACTTCTTTTTCACTCAGTTCGAAGCGAACCGTGTCAAAGAACGTAGCGAGCATTTCCTCGTTGGTCATGCCGAGCGCACGCAGGATGATGCTGACCGGCAGCTTGCGACGACGGTCGATACGCGCGAAGACGGCGTCTTTCGCGTCGAACTCGAAGTCGAGCCATGAGCCGCGGTAAGGAATGATGCGCGCTGAGAACAGCAGTTTGCCCGAAGAGTGTGACTTGCCCTTGTCGTGATCGTAGAACACGCCCGGTGAACGGTGCAGCTGCGACACGATGACACGCTCGGTGCCGTTAATCACAAACGTTCCGTTATCGGTCATCAACGGCATTTCGCCGAGATAGACCTCCTGCTCACGGATATCTTTCACCGGCTTCGGCGTGCCGCTCGCTTCCTTGTCGTAGATCACGAGGCGAACCTTGACGCGCAGCGGTGCCGCGTACGTCAGACCTCGCAGCTGGCACTCCTTGACGTCGAATACCGGCTCGCCGAGGCGGTAGCTGACGTACTCCAGAGCGGCATTGCCTGAGTAGCTGACGATCGGGAATACCGTCTGAAAGGCAGCGTGCAGACCAATATCGTCGCGCTCTTCTACGCTCTTACCTTCCTGCAGGAATTTACGGTAAGAGTCGATTTGAATAGACAACAAATACGGTACATCAAGGATGCTGGTTTTTTCGCCAAAGTCCTTGCGGATACGCTTTTTCTCGGTGAACGAGTAGGCCATGTTGTTACCTCGATCCTATTTTCAATAATGACCGCAGAGCAGGCCGGGCACCCTGTCTACGGCTGTGTCGATCCGATCAAAGACCGACAAAACACAAATACCGGCGAGCCGTTTTCGGCAAGCCGGTTGGTCGCGGCGCGTCAGCAACCGCGAAGCGGTCGGATGCAAGCGGTGATTCCCGCCTGCACCCGACAGCATGCAATGAACCTGTTGAAAGGTCCGATTACTTGAGCTCCACGCTCGCGCCAGCTTCTTCAAGCTGCTTCTTGAAGCCTTCCGCGTCGTCTTTGGAAGCACCTTCCTTGACGGTCGCCGGAGCGCCTTCGACCATGTCTTTGGCTTCTTTCAGGCCAAGACCGGTGATCGCGCGAACCGCTTTAATGACAGCAACTTTGTTGCCACCGAAGCTCGTCATTACGACGTCGAACTCGTCTTTCTCTTCAGCAGCAGCACCACCCTCTGCCGGAGCAGCAGCAGCGACAGCGACCGGAGCAGCGGCTGAAACGCCCCACTCTTCTTCGAGCATTTTGACGAGTTCAACCACTTCCATGATTGGCTTCGCGCTCAGTTCTTTCAACAGATCTTCGTTTGACATTGCCATGATATTTTTTCCTACAAATAATTTTTAAATCAGAATATTGCGTTGCTCTAAGCAGCTTGCTCGCCACGCGCAGACATCGTACGAGCCAACATCGCAGGCGGTTCTGCCAGCGTGCGGACCAGTTGCGATAGCGGCGCTTCCAGACAGCCGAGCAACATCGCTCGCGCCTGGTCGAGGTTCGGCAGATCAGCCAGCTTGCCGAGGTCTGAGGCTCCGTAGAGCTCGCCCCCAACGGCCAACGAAACGGTTTTCAGCGCCTCGTTTTCCTTCGCAAATGACTTGACCAACCGCGCGGCAGCACCCGGATCTTCCTTGGAGAAAGCCAACAACAAAGGTCCCTTGAGTGAGTCGTTCATGCACTCAAACTCGGTTCCTTCAAATGCCCGTTTCGCGAGCGAGTTTTTGACGACTCGCACATACACGCCGGTATCGCGTGCTTCTTTACGAAACTGGGTCATGGCTTCTACAGTCAGGCCTCTGTATTCCGCCGCAACGGCAGACAGAGCTTCACCGGCAACCGCGTTAACTTCGGCAACAAATGCTTTTTTGTCTTCGAAACTTAATGCCATAGATTCCTCCTGGCTTCGGTCACACCATGAGCAGCTTGCGCTGCTCTCCGTTTTGTCGAACGGTGA
>JBCCBP010000061.1:0-14494 GCA_039033995.1 Pseudomonadota bacterium
GAGGTAGACAGGTATCGTCGTTGCACGAGGTTGTTGCTGTGACTCTAGAACACGCCATCGCCGCGAATCGATTCGGCCTGGGCGCCCGCCCCGGCGACCTCGATCGCATGGGCGACCCGCAGGACTGGCTGCGTGGGCAGATCGCGCGCGCCGGCAAACCCGACCCCGTGCTGCGCGATCTCGGTGACTCACCCAGCGTCATCAACGAGATATTCGAGCTGCGGCGCCAGCGCAACGAGATGCGCAAGGCGGGCAAGGACATGGTCAACGAGTACGCGCAGACCGTGCGCAAGCACTACGCGGCACAGGTGCTCGCCCGCTACCAACACGCTGCCAACACGGACGCCCCGTTTCGTGAGCGCCTCGTGCACTTCTTCACGAATCACTTCGCAGTATCAGCCGACAAGCAACCGATGCCGGCCATCGCGGGCCTGTTTGAGCAGGAGGCAATCCGGCCAAACGTAACCGGCAATTTTGCCGACCTGCTCATTGCCGTCGAGCAGCACCCCGCGATGCTGACCTACCTCGACAACCAGCGCTCGATCGGGCCAGGCTCACGCGCGGGCAAAGCCGCGGCGCGGCGGGCACCCGAGCGCAACATCGGGCTGAATGAAAACCTGGCGCGCGAGATTCTCGAGCTGCACACGCTAGGTGTTGATGGCGGCTACACACAAACCGACGTCACGACCTTCGCCAAAGTCATCACGGGTTGGTCCGTGGCCGCCGACACCGATGTCCGCCGCAATAGCGCCGACGCCGTGGGCGCCTTCTTCTTCCGTTCACGCGCACACGAGCCAGGCACACAAAGCGTCCTCGGTAAACGCTACCCTGACAACGGCGTGAACCAGGGTGTGGCCGTACTCCGAGACCTCGCGGTGCACCCCGCCACGGCGCGCCACCTCGCGACCAAGATCGCACGCCACTTCGTGAGCGATGTACCGCCCAAGGCGCTCGTTGCTCGACTTGAGTCCGTCTGGCTCGACACGGGCGGCGACCTTGGCGCTGTGGCAAACACACTCGTCAACCACGACGCCAGCTGGACCGAGGAAAAACAGAAATACAAATCACCACATGAATTCGTCGTGTCATCGTTTCGCGCGCTCGACTACGCGCCCGATGAGCCGCAGGTCCTGTTCGCGATGCTCGAGCAACTGGGGCAAGCGCCCTACCGCCCGGGCTCACCCGCAGGCTGGCCGGACACGGCCGACGACTGGGGCAGCGCGGACGCGCTCTACAAGCGCATCGAATGGGCGGGCGCTGTTGGCGACCGGGCCGGCACGCGCGCGAAGCCGTTACCGCTGGCCCGTGCCGTGCTGGGGCCGAGCCTGTCGACGAGCACGATCAAGGCGCTGGCGGGTGCCGAAAGCGGCGGCCAGGGTCTGGCCCTGTTGCTCGCGTCACCCGACTTTCTGAGGAGATAGGCGATGCTTGACCGACGCACACTGATTCAAGCGGCCATCGCCACCGCGGCACTGGGTCCTCGATTGGCGTTCGCTAAGGCGGATACGGACAAGCGCCTGCTCGTTGTATTGCTCCGGGGTGCCGCTGACGGCTTGTCCTGGATACCACCCTACGGCGATCCAAATTACGCCAGCCTTCGCGGCCAGCTCGCTATTGGCGCCCCCGGCTCTAGTGACGGTGTGCACAAGATCGACGGTGTGTTCGGTTTGCACCCCGCATTCGACTGGCTCGCGCAGCGCTTCTCGGCCGGTGACGCACTGGCCGTCCACGCCGTAGCCAGCCCCTACCGTGAACGCTCGCACTTCGACGGCCAGGACGCGCTCGAGAACGGCACCGCGACCGCACTGGGCAAACGTGACGGCTGGCTCAACCGCGCCATCGCGCCGCTGGGTGGCGCGCTGGGCAACGAAACGGCAATCGCCATCGGCACAACCACCCCCCTGCTGCTGCGCGGCGACACGCGTGTCGCCAACTGGGCACCGTCACGATTGCCCGGCGTCGATGACGACACGCTGGCGCGCCTCGCGCGACTCTACGAGAACGATGAATTCCTGCACGCGCGCCTCGCCCAGGCCATGGAGTCTCAGGCCATCGCCGAAGATGCCGGCAACATGGACGGCAAACGTCGCCGCGGCAACGCGCAACAGCAGTTCCGCCAGACACTGGGCCAGGCCGCTAAGTTCCTCACGGCCGAGAACGGGCCACGCATCGCCGTGGTCGACTCAGGCGGTTGGGATACGCACGCGAACCAGGGCGCCGCCACGGGTGGGCTCGCGAATCGCTTCCGCGGTCTCGACGCCGGGCTCGCCGAGTTCCACAAAGGTATGGGTGACGCGTGGCGCGACACCGCTGTGCTCGTCATGACCGAGTTCGGTCGCACGGTGCGCGTGAACGGTACACGAGGCACCGATCACGGTACGGCAGGCGCTGCTTTACTTGTTGGCGGCGACGTGCAGGGTGGTCGCGTGGTAGCCGACTGGCCGGGCCTAAACGCAAACAACCTCTACCAGAATCGTGATCTCTACCCGACGTCTGACCTACGCGCCTTGTGCAAAGCGGTATTGGTCGAGCATCTTGGAATCGACGCCGCATTTGTAGAGCGCGCAGTGTTCCCGAAAAGTCGATCTGCCGTACCGTTCGAACGCCTGTTTACCTAAAGGCGAACACAATACGTAAGCCGCGTCTCTAGATAATGCGCGCCCATATTGCTGCCCCTGCTCCCCAGATCGGCGTCAACTTGACTGCTCGAAACACGGGCAGCGGCGGCGTTACTCTCAAAAGCTACACTAGCGTGGCCTCTGTGGCAGGGCTTGTGCGGCGTCTAGAGTCAATGGATAGCGTCCGATTACGCCAAGCCGGCTGGCCGATGTCCCTGGACGACTGTGCTCTGTCGGAATTCCTAGAGCCACATCCGCACATACGAAACTTTACAGTCAGCGGAACCCTCGACAATTCGCACCGTGAGGTGGTGTCCTGCGGCAATCGCAGTCAATACGGTAGACAGGATGACATCGTAATTGTTGTGCGATTGTTTGAGTGTCATGTAGTGACCAGAAACCAGTGTGCAGTTTAGTGCCGCCTTGTCCGCGGCGGAGGGTGGCTCCAGATAGACCAGTCCACTTGCCGGGTAGAACGACTTCAATACTTGGTCACCAATTCCGCTGCAGTTATTGGCACTGCATCCCGCCATAGCCGGCGGGGAGGCAATTAGGAGCAGAGCCCCTAACACAAAGGACAGCACTACACTTCGCCCGTTTCGAGATGTCTGATTAAGCATACTCTTACTCCTGATTATTCGAATCGACCAACCAACACACCGAGGGGCAAGGGCGCCCTACTTATTCGTCCACAAAGAACCGATTAATCACCACGTCACAGCGGGGGCCCGGTGCATCGTCAAAGTTCATTCGGATTGGGTGCCCACTGTGAAACGCAGCGAACAGCGCGCTCGCCAAAACGTTGTAGTTGGGTGTCGACATTGGGATCTCGAATCGACTGCCGTTGTCGCAAGTGCTCAGCGGCATTGCATATTCCGTCACGAAGAACAGCGACGTCGAGGTCGGATACAGGTTAGTGATTCTGGTTTGACTAATCCAGACCTCCGCGGCGTCGGCGTCGTTCGCAGTCATGGAGAGCCCAATCAGAAGCAACACCGAGACAGTCGAAATCGCTGAATGAATGTTGGGCATTTTCTCACCTCACTCTCGAGAGAGCGTGTCTGTAAAGCACTCACTGAACGGGAATCCACGCGATCTGCAGATGCTCTCCTAGCTGCCGACTAAGTCGATGTTAATTCCGTATGCGTCTCGCTTAAGAGATAGCAGAAGTGAACATACTTCTATTCCAACTGATGCGCCACTGAGCCTCGTGTGCCAGGTGGCAATACCGCACGACTCAGTAGTCCTCATCGCTCTACTCGCACTTTGGACTTTCCGCAGTATAGGGATCTGTTCGGATTAAGCACCTTGCGCTCAAAGATACAAATTAACCATGTTGATCACAGAGATCGAACATCTACGCGAATCCACCACCGACTATCCGTATTCGATTGATGCCGGCAGTGAATTTCCTCAGCGTTGGCCTCAACTGTGCTGCATTCCGCAAGGCGAGACGATTCGACAAATGTCTCGATGAAAGCCCCGGGCTGACGAATCTGCAGGCGCTCGGGAAGCGGAATGTCTAAATGGATGCTAAGTACGCCATCATTCCTCCATTGAACCGAGTAAACACTCACTTCACGAAGTGCCAGCAGCAATCGCTGGTCCGAAACAGAAGTAGTAGCACCAGATTGTTCGTCCATCTGTTCAAAGGCGCCGCGAAGGGAGCCAATCGACAGATACAGATTTGGCTTGTCGGCCATGTAATTCGCAATAACCTCGAGGTTAGCGACATTGAGGTCTATGTGCCCATCAATCGCCCTAACTAGCGTCTTGACTTCGGATCCGATGCCTTTGCTGCATCCAACCAACGCAATCGTCGGTGAAACGCAAAGAAGAATTGCAACAATGAGCCTACGCACTGGAGTCTCCTAATACGGTTCTGGCGGTGATACAGCATTCAATAGGTATCGGTTTCCCTGATACTCAACGATTAGAGGTAAATCGGGCACATGACTGAAGTTTCTTTGTAATTTCGAAAAATCGAATCCAGGTCTGGGCGGAACCCAAATTGCAACCGCGAATCCACTACTAATCCTTACTTTCGCCCCCATGTTTGTGGAGTTTCTATGCCAAGACTTTGCAGTGTGGAACGCACCCAATGCAACACGGTGGCCAACCTCTGACTCGGTAACCATCGGGCGAAGCCTAAACGGCCGCCAAAACTTTCTCAATTCGATAAGGGCTCCCGCCTGTCTCAGCTTGTCCGGGTCGTGCTGCGAGTTTATGTCTAATGCGCGGTCGGTTGCTTCTTTGTTGAACGACGCCTGCCTGGCAAGTCTAAGTCCCTTGTCAATTGCCGCACGGGCACCCTTCTTATCGAGAAAACTGCGGTCGATTTTCTGAGCTTCCTCTTCGTCGGCATCACCTCCCGTTGCTACCTCATTCGCTATGAATGCCATCGCCGCGGTCGCCGCCCCATTCGAAAACTTGCCGCCCGCCAGCTCACTTGCGGTACCGCCAGCTACGCTGGCAATGATAAACCGTGGTCCAACGTCTAATCCCAAAGATGCAATTGTCGCTGCTTTCCCAAAAGCATTGGAAATGAACCCATGACCAAAATTCCCTCCCTGAATTGCTGCTAGAACACCTCCAGTAAACCCGTGCAGCGCAACTTGCGCAATGGCTCTGCTGGGGCCGTTTAGGGTTGAGAATGCTCCCTCCGAGAATCCTCTACCAACTGCGTTGAATGCCGCTGCGCTTATGCCGGCAAATGCACCAGCTCTTATGGCCGTGCTGAAGTCTCCAGTGAGCGCATATGTGGACTGTGCAGTTGTGTAGGTCGCTGTAAGCGTGACGCACGCTGGGCATACGCTGGCTACCGCGATGTTTAGGACTGCATTGACTGGTCCGTGCAACTCCGCCGGCAAGACTCTGTAGAAGGCCTGCACAAGGAGATGCGATACCAAGTACCCACTGGGATCAGTCGCATTGAGGGGATTGTTCCAAACGTAGGAGTACCGATTCAGACTCTGCCCATTAGTGGGGTCCTGAATGATTGGATCAGCCTGCAAGAACCTTCCAATCCTCTGATCGTAGATGCGGCCATTCATATGAATGATCCCCATGCTGTCGATCATCTCGTGGCCGGTGAAGCCGCGCGTTGTCACACTCGAATCGAATCCAATGGCCTGTACTGCCGGCAGGATTTGCCAATTGCCGTTGCGACGTTGCCCCCAGGCGTCGAACGACATGGTCTGCACAACCTGACCGAACTCGTTCGTGATCACATCCATCGAGCCAAGGTGGTCTTTGTGTGTGTAGACGGTCTGCTTGTCGATGAGCGCCTGACCGAAGTTCTGATAGGTCGACGTCTCAATCGCCACGCCCGCGATGTAGCGTTTGCGTACCTCATTGCCATTGGGCATCGAGATGATTTCTACCGAACCGATGTAGCGCGTGACCTTGGTGCCGCTGGAAGAGATGTCCTCGCGCTTGTACCGCGACCGACTGGGGCCGTAGAAGAAGTTGACCTGGTCCGTGCCCTTTGTGATCTCGTAGGGCTTATCAAACGTGGTGTATTTCAGCTGGCGACCGTCGCCACTCAAATTGTTACCGTTCGCATCGTAGGTGAAGACATCGCCATCGATATCGGTTGCCGCGTGTGGGCCCGCCGTGCCGTAAGTGTAGGCGCCAACATCTGACTTGTTGATGATATTGCCGATGTGCGCGGCGTCGTACATCACGTTGACGGGGGTTTCACCCGCAACCGCCTGCTGCTTGAGGCGATTGAGGCCGTCGTACTGGAAGGTCTCTGTGATGTCCTTGCCGGCGCTTTGGTCCCGACGCCAATTGAGGTTACCGACGGTGTCCCAGTGGTAGTCCAGGTCCTGGATATTGACGGCGGCGCCCGTACTTGTGATCGCCTTTAGGCGCCCCGTCGCGGCGTCATAGCCGCGCGAGGTGATGACGTCGTTACCGAGCACCTCAGCCTTGACCTGCGCCCTCGCGTCCATCTCTGTGATGGAGCGGTACACCGTTCGCGACGCGCCGGCGACTTGGACCGCATCCTCGACGGAGAACAGAAACCCGTAGCTGTTGTATCGATTGCGGATTCCGCTGTCTGTCCAAGTGCCGTCTCCAGCGGCATCGAAAACTTGGAAGACGCGACCGTATTCGTCGTAGGTCGTTTTCTCCTTGTACAAGGTGCCATCGAAGTTCGTGGACACTTCTGAGCTGCGACCGAATCCGTCGTATGCGACCGCTTGGTAGTACCCAGAGATCGTGTCCTCGACAGATACGAGCTGGCCAAGCGCGTTGGCGCCCGTGTCGTAGGTCCATGTCGTCGAGCCCTCCAACATGGCATTGGCGTCGCATTGCGCCGCAGCCGTGTTGATGCAATCGAGGCGGGTCGTCATACGGCCTAGATCGTCATAGGTCATCTTAGTCGAGTGACCATTCGCATTGGTTTGCGAAACGAGGTCACCGAAGGCGCTGTAGTCGTAAGACCAGACGCCCTTGTCGGGGTCATCCATGGTGCGCTTCTGACCGAAGATGTCGTAGCCGATCGTCGTCGTATTGCCGGCGTTGTCGGTCATCGTGACCATGTTGCCGTGGTGGTCGTAGCTGTAGCTTGTTTGCCCGCCCAGGTTGTCGACAACCATGACCAGGTCGCCCAGAGGATCGCTGTGTTCGACCCGGGATTGGCCCAGGTCGTTGATGGTCTGGACCGTGTACCCGCTGTAGACCGTCGACCCGCTAGAGCCGTCTGGCAGCAACATGCTGGTCGGTCTACCGAGTCGATCAAACGTGGCTTTTGTCCAATGTGAGGCGCCGCTCGAGAGGAAGTAAGGCTCCGAGTACCGTTCTTTCCGGCTGCTCGAGTCGTACTGCGTATCGGACGCAACCCAGGCGCCACTGAAACCGCGCGCCAGCTCGCGCGTCGAGCGACCCAGCTTGTCGAAGCAGGTCATCGTTTCAGACCCATCCGTCGATGAGTTGAGCTCTCGATAGACGGTTCCCGCCGGACAATTCGTCGTGTTGGTATCCAGGTAGCTGTAAGTCGCGCCGCCCGTAGACGTCTTGCGGAAGTACTCTCGGCCCATCGCACCGTAGGCGACCTCGGTCGTGATGTGACCGGCGGATGAGTTGACATCCACGTAGGTGTGAACCGTTGTCGGCTCACCGAACTTGTTGCGCCCAATGACACGACTGGTGTCGCGGCCGAGGCAGTCTCGTGTTACGTCAACGTATCGACCCGTATCATCGTATTCAGCGACGACCTGACCTACCCCGCCAGAGGCCGCGCAGCGATTACCTTCCGCGGTGCTTACCATGGAGGAGTGGCGCACACCGAGCGCGTTGTAGTCGTGCGTTGTTGTGACGTTAAGCGACGTATCCGACGGAATCGTCACCATCTCTGACTCGAGCAAGCCCAGCTTGTTCGATGTCGTGTAGTACGTGAATGCAGACTGTTTTTGGGTATCGCCCGGGCCCGTATAGCCCGTGCGAACTGTATCCACCGTCGCGGTCTGCAAACGCGCCCAGATTAATGGGAAGACCGTGTCACTGAAGTAGCTGTTGGTGCTTGTCACCGTGCGGAGGACCGAGCCAGTGGCATCGTAGTCTGTAACCACAATCGTCTGCGGATTGGCCTCCGTATCGAATGCGGTGGTCTCCGTCTTGCTGTGTGTCAGCAGTGCGCCTTGTTGAGCACCGTCCTGCACGAAGTCGTATCCGTACGACTCCGACTCGACGGTGACGAGCTGAAGCGGCCCGAGAACAGCCGTACCGGACGCCTCTGCTGCATCAGCAAGCGTTTGCCCGGAGAACTGCGACGTTAACGCGCCGTACTCGAGCATCTCGTACTTAGTTTCGGACTTGCTGAGCAAGTTGCCTTGACTCGTGCGCGTCTCAGTAGAGATCGGGTATCCGATAAACGGCCAGTCCTGCCGGTAGCGAGTGGTCGTGACGATCCCGGACTGCTCATCCACGGAGCGCAATTGCTGGAAGCCCAGCATGCCGCGACCTGCCGCTTGCAGCTTCGCTTCGGCGTAGTGGTAGGAGATGCGGCTCACAGCATCGTTGTCGACCGAGTAATTGCCTTGCTGGTCGGTGACCAATGCCGGCGCGCTGCTCTCAAGGGACGTGACTACGTAGGTCGGCGCCGAATACTCCAGCACGGGCTGATACCGGGAGATGCCTTGTGACCCAGCCGGCAGATCCCAATCGCTGTTGAGCTTCTCGTAGAACACGCCGAAGTCGGCAATGTAGTAGTCATAGAAACTACAAATCTCTTCGTGGAGTGGGTCCGAATCCGGTTCACAGAAAACTCCCTGCACGGGGGTCGAGGTCGAAGACAGCTCGACCGCGTCATAGCGGTCTGTCTGGGCCAAGGTCTCGTACTCAATGGTGGTACGCGCACCGAACCCGTCAATGATGTCCGTAACCTTGTTGAGCGGGAGGCCCGGTCGATCAATCACGCTGATTTGTCCTGCCTCGCCACTAAAGCTGACGACTTTCAATGCACCACTGCCGTCCATATCCGCCGCAAATACAGACACATCGGGATGCCCGGAGATGCCGGGAATACCCGATGGCGTGGTCGGCGCGAATACGCCGTCCTTCGGATCCCAATAGCGGATGTTCAGGCCGGGGTCAGTGCCAGGATCGGTAACGACAGTCTTCCAGACCAAATCCAGATAGCCGTCGTAGTTCCAGTCATAGAACTGCGGTTCGTCCGCGCCCGGCTTGTTCTCAAGTGGATCCGTTTCGGCAGCTGGTGACTTGCCGAGCGTCGCCTCATTGAAGAACACCGGGTTCGAGAATGTCCCATCGCCTTCATTGAACATGTAATAGAGGTTGTCGGTATTCGACTGCGAGGCATGGGTGCTCGATACGATATCCGTAAGTCCATCGCCGTTCAGATCAACAGCTTGTACGCGATAGCTTTGGTCCAGCGGGCCGAGGTCCGCATATCGATCGAAACTGTAGTCGCCTGTCATGGTGACCAACTGTTTGATGGACTGGACGGCCGGGCAGGTTATGCTCGGGTCGTTCTCGTCATGGCAGTTATTGTCGATCTCACCAAACAGAATGAAGTCAGCTCGGCCGTCCCCGTTGAAGTCAGCGCCACCGCCTGCAAGTTTCAGTTCATCGTACTTCGGTCCCCAAATCGCCACTTCGTTTGAGAATAGCGGCGTATCCGAAACGAGCGGTTGCGCTGCTGCGAACTTGTAGAACTCACTCGAGCTTGTTGCGGCGGCCGGATCGGGCTCCAGGTAGCTCACCGAAATGCCACCGATTCCAATGCGCACGTAGTCCAGCAAACCGTCACTATTGAGATCAATGAACTGAGCATCGAAGTCGCTGAGCTGCCCGTCGACGGCGGGCGACACGACCGGGACGCTTGAAAGTTTCCAGCTGCCGTCGGACTGTGGCTTTGACAAGTAGATATTCCACTTGGCTGCGACGCGGTCGTAGAGTGCAGCGTCAGACCGTCCGTCGGCGTTAAAGTCGAGTACAGACAGCTTGACCGAATCAGTAGACGGCACCTTAACCAGGCAGACTTCCTTGTCGTTTGCACCGGTGCACGTGTTACCGCCAACGAAGGTACCCTGCTCGATGTTCTCGCCGACCTTCAGGGCGTAGTTCAGACGCGGTGTGTAATCAAGCGGATCACTGCCGTAGGCTGCCTCAACCCAAACAAAGTCAGTTTGCCCGTCACCGTTTACATCCGCCGCACGATAAGCCGCCAGCTTGTGGTCGTTGTTTAGCAAACTCACATTGTGAGACTGTGGCTCAATAAAACGGCTCCGACCTTCCCAGGTGATCTGACCACCTAAGTAGAAGGAAACGGCCTCCTCCATCGGCCGCGCCCATTCGAAATGGGTAGGCGTGAGACAGACGCTGCCCACGCACTCTGTAACGTCGACAAGACGGCTCAACTTGTCCTGCAATGGCAAGTTGATACCGACGAGCTCGCCGTTCTCGAACGCATACGACTGCCCGTAATCTAGACGGTATTCGCGCACGAGCTCGAGCGTGCCACCGGTCTTGTTCTTTACGTCAACGCGTTTCAGGCGCTTTGTACGAACCAATTCATGGCCCCGGACAAAGCTGCGACGCTTGTCATCGCGATCTTCGTAGACGAAGTCAATCTGAGCGTGGCCTGCTGCTGTAGCGCTAGTGCGTTCGCTGGCGGTGAATGCATAGCGGATCTTGCTGATCTGCTGTTCCGTGTTGCTGCTTTGGTAATCGAACCAAATCGGGTTTCCAACGCTGTCCATGAAGGTGCGGATACTCCAAGACACCGTCTTGCCCGCCGCGACACTGAGTTTTGCCTCATTGCTGGCATCGCCAAGTGGACCGCGGCCGAAGTAAGACGTGGAACCATCAGAACGCATGACCGTGAAGGTGTCTGGCTCACCATTCGCGACCTGTGTGATCTCTACGATTGCGTTGGAATCAATTTCGGTGCGATAGGTGGCGCCTACCTGTGCATGTGTTCCCGCAACCAGCAGCAGCCGCTGACCGTCGAGGCAGAACTTATCTGCGTTCGTGAATGTGATCGGCGCTGGCGTACCGTCTTGCCCCAGCGTTGCTCTGCATCGTGAGAGCTCCGAGAGACCGGCCAGCGACCAACCCAAGCCCAAGAGGCCATTGCCGGCGGCACTTGAGTAGCTAATGCTGATGCTTGGTGCGACGCCGGCGGTGCCTGTTGGCAGCGATAGCGGGATCGAATAGGTTGCGGCACCGGATTCGTTGACACGGATGCTGCCGGCTGTAATCCCGACCTTGTCCGAGTCCGTCGATGAGGCCGGATCAGGGAACGGTGCGTCGAACGGTTGCGGCGCGACCTCCGGTGCGCCTGCGGCACCCACAACACTGCCGTAGATCGCGAGGTTGGCGTTGGTTACCGCGCTTATGTCATTAGGAGCGAGAAGGTCTGCTTCCGCCGCAGCTGTTAAGCCCTCGAAGGTACCTGGCGGTTGCTTGTGAATTTGGACCCCAACGCTTTCAAAGTACGGTCGAAAGTCATTACGCCACTCAGCAGCATCCACCAGCACACGAAGCCAGTCGCCCGTAACGGAATCACGCACCAACAGGTAATAAGCCGCCGGCGTCCGCACCACCGGAATCACAATCTCGAAGTCAACGAAGACCAACTCGGCGCGCTGCTCGACGGCGTACAAGCCATCGATCTGCCCAGCCGGAATTCCGGAGAGTTGCTCGATGCGGTTCGCCATGTCGGGCACCGATGGCACCGCAAACGCGCGCGACTGCGGCTCCCACGTCGGTGCCGAGAGAATCACCACAAGTGACGTGGCGATCATGAGTGCTGTTTTCTGGAGGACTTTCTTCATGGCTTTTTGTCCTGCTTTGAACTGCTCACTGGCAGCAGAGAGACGTGTGTTGCGGTATCGCGCCTGAAATGCCTAAAGGGTCATACGCACGTAGAGCACTTCACAGTCTGAACTGCCCTCTGAAATTCGGACCTGGAGTTCATGCCCCGCCGTGATGGCGGTGAGGATCGTCGCGTACAAGGTGTCGTAGTTGTCGTGCGACGTCTTGAGCGTCATGTAGTGACCGGAGACCAACGTGCAATTTAATGCTGCTTTGTCAGCAGCCGTTGGCGGTTCCAAGTACACCCTGCCGCTTGTCGGGTAGACCGAGGCAAGCACGTCTTTCCCGATGCCAACGCAACTTCCTGTGTCACACCCAGCTGATGCTGGTAAGGCAAGTAGCGACAACAGCATCGCAACGAATACCGACGACGCGTGCCTGGAAAGTTTTGCAATACAAGTCTCTTTCATAGTGAACACTCTAGTGCTGTTTTCTGGAGGACTTGCGCCATGGATTCTTTGTCCTAAGTGATGCGCCCTTCCTCAGCGATCGATTCGTTGGCGCGTGCAACTGCTATCGGATGTAAACCGCTGTGATCGTGCACATGCTCCATCCCGATGGCACACCCGTAATGGTGTAGAAGATCTGGACCTCTCGATCTGCGAGTAATGCCGCGAGCAGCGTTGAGTAAGTTGCTTTCGCGTGTTCGGGATCTTCATTGCCGAGGTAGCCGCCTCGGTCGTTGTGGCAACCGGGCATCGCACCGCTCGCCAGATAGATAAACGGCCTACCGGTTCCGGTGCGCGAGTAGATCTGCGTGATAGTGGTCCACGGCCCAGTCTCAGCATGTGCTGGTAACGGAATCACCATGGACAAGTAAATCAGCGCGACCGCGAACGCGGCCGGGAGACTATTTGTAGATTCTGTCGAAAGACGCATAGCGGAGCTCCTGATCAAGTGAAGCGAAAACAACGGCCGCGTGAGCGGCTCAGTGGTATCGAGAAGATTTGGGGTCTGACGAACGACCGGCTTAGCGGGTGCTGAGCTGCAAGCAAATGACACGGCGGCGGCAACCGCATTCGTGACCGTGTAGAGCCTCGAGAACCGACTAGTTCTCGTCCAGCCAGATACGATCGATCCTGACGTAACCGGCAGTCGTGCCCCGCATTTGGATGGTTACCGTTGCATTTAGCGACTGCCCGGCGAGCATCGTCGAATAGAGTATCTTTGCGATGTCTGGGTTGTCGGTAATGCGATAGCCGGCAGCAAAACCTGCGGTTACCCCGGTGATTCCGACGCCAGACGGTTGGGCTAGATCCATCTTTGTATCGAAGTACAAAAGGATGATATTCCCGTCGTTGATGTAGGCCTTGCTAGCGGTTCCCACGTACTGACAAAACGGTCCGCTTGAATGGGTACTGCAGGTCGGCGCGCCTGCATAGGCCGAACCACTGATTCCCATCATGAACGCGGTCGCCGCGGCGATCGTCAAAAGGCAATTTCGCAGCATTCCATCTCTCCCAAATGGCCGTTCTTGTTGTCGGTCCGGTCGCCGTACGAGCGACGGCGACGCGAGACAACCCAAACGAATCACTTATGGAAAGTGGGTGCAAATATGCGCGCATCCACGCACATATGGCGGGTCCTTGACTAACATCTCTTTTTTAGATTTATTCAGCCACTTATGCGCCGTGTCGAACACGCATGACCTTGGTGTCTAAGATAGCTGCGCAGAGGAAGTCGTCCTGCGTTTTGCGCAAATCGAACAACACTTAGTGACTAACTCTGAATGCTAGGGGCCACATATGGTCAATTGTGGTAGCGATTACCCACAGATTTCTTGGACGGCGGGCGGTATCTACCGGGCTCGGCGAACCATTAATAACTGCGCCTAGCAATTGCGCGTTCTAATCCGGCCGGGTCTCCGAAACCACCCAGTTACCGAATGCCGCCTCAAGCTTTTCGGCGGGCAACGCCATGATGGCTGGCGTCTCGTAAGGGTGCAGCTGCCCGATCGCATGCTCGAGCTCGGGGTAACGCGCCTCGGTAGTCTTGAGCAGCAAACGGTACTCCGGCTCCTGCACCACGTCGCCGTCCCAGCGATACACGCTTTCAATACGTGAAATCTGTGCACAGGCCACAAGCCGTTGCTCAACGAGCGCCGAGGCCAACGCACGCGCCCGAATCTCGTCATCGATCGTAGTCAGTACGGCAAGGAATCTCATTCGGCCAGCGCTTGCAGTAACGCGCTAAACACGTCGAACCGAATCGGCGGACACGTCCAACACGAACACATCCCCAACGCGCGACACCGTCCCGGTCACCTCGACAGGATCCGCCACATGCGCCAACAGCGTCTCGCCGAAGCGGGCACCGTTTTCCGTCATCACAAGCAATGCCGCGTTGTCGCGCGCGTCCCGCGCGAAAAACGCCGGCGGAATACCGCTACGGATGCAAAGACTTGCACACGCCTTGTGCACCTTGCCCTCGCCAGGGCGCATCGCACCGAACCAGCACTTGGAGTCGAGGATCTCGCCCGCCAGCGTGATCTCGCCTAGCGGCTCAGGCGTCGGGAATGCGAGCGCGGGATC
>JBCCBP010000062.1:0-14446 GCA_039033995.1 Pseudomonadota bacterium
CGAACAGGGTTCAAATCCCGATCCCCCTCTGGCCAATGAAAAAGCCCCATTGAGGGGCTTTTGAATCTGGCGGAGAGGGGGGGATTCGAACCCCCGGTACGGTATCACCGCACACTCGCTTTCCAGGCGAGCACCTTAAACCACTCAGCCACCTCTCCGTTGTGTGTTGCCTAGTTTGCCTAGGACTCGCCCGCTTCGCCCTCTTCCGAGAAGTATCGCGGTGGCTTTTCCAGACAGGTCTGGTCCTCGTCAGGCGGCGTGGAAGATACAGGAATTTCGAGTTGAGTGATATCCGGGATCGGGTCCAGCTCTGCCGGTACCTTGATCTTCGCCGTCTGGCGCACCGCTTTATAATCGGTGCGTTGTTCGCACATATTTGGCACGCCAAAGCCACAGCCGCTCAACGCGACACCAGCCAACACTGCCATCGCGACAATTCTCTCAATTCTCATATTACGTCCGCATTTTTCAGTGCCGTCAGCACCGTCGATTGATGTGATTCCTCGAGCCTGCACAACGGCGGCCGTAGCGAACCATCACAATAACCCATAGTTTCTAATGCCCATTTCACGGGTATCGGATTCGACTCCACAAACAAAGCTTCGTTCAACGCCGCTAGCCGTGCGTCAACAAGCCGCGCCTTCTTGCGCATACCGCCCGTCGCGTACCGGCACAAATCTGCCATCAGCTTCGGCGCGATATTGCCCGTAACGGTCACCACGCCATGGCCCCCACGCAACATAAATTCGCAACTCGTGAAATCGTCACCGCTAAAATACTGAAAGTCCGACGGGCACACCGCTTGCTGTGCCGCCAGCCGATCCAGATCACCGGTCGCATCCTTCAGGGCAACGATACGCTCATGTGCGGCCAGCGACGCCACAGTATCCGGTTGAATATCGCTGACCGTTCTACCGGGCACGTTGTAGAGCATCACAGGTTTACTGACCGCATCCGCGACCGCTGTGAAGTGCTCGATCAGCCCCCGCTGTGGCGGCTTGTTGTAATACGGCGCTACCAGCAAAAACCCATCAACACCGTCGATATCAGTGGCGCGCGACAGATCGATGGTCTGGGCCGTCGAGTTGGAGCCGGTGCCGGCGATCAGCTGCATGCGGCCGCCAATCATCTCAATAGCGCGCGAAATCAGCTCAGCATGCTCATCGCGGGTCAGCGTCGCCGACTCACCTGTGGTGCCACCGATGACCAAGCCACCGGTGCCCGCACTGGCATGCATGTCGATCAGGCGCTTCAGCGCCGGAAAATCGACCCCTTCGCCCTGAACGAACGGCGTTATCAGTGCTACCTGGCTAGCGGCAAACATGGGATGCTCCAAAAACAGCCGGCAAGTCTAATCGCTCAGGCCGCTTCGCGGCAAGCCGCTTTGCGCGTACAATCTGGTGTTTTCAACGCAAGAAACTGCGCAGAGACAACGGAAACCCACACATGGCACAACTGCTCGTGATATCAGCCGTCGGCGAAGACCGCACAGGCATCGTTCATGATCTCGCACAAGTCGTACTGAAGCACGAAGGCAACATTCTAGAGAGTCGCATGAGCCAATTGGGCAATGAGTTCGCCATGTTGCTGCTGGTTTCCGGTCACTGGCATACGGTCAGCAAGCTTGAACAGGCGCTCGATGAGTTCGCCGCCACCGAGAATCTACTGCTGACGGTGCGCGCCACGAATGAGAAATCCGCACGCGAAGATCGCCTTCCCTATGCGTGCGACCTCATCTGTATGGACCAGGGCGGTATTGTATTTAATGTGTCGGGTTTCTTTACCGCGCGGCAAATCGAGATTGCGGAGCTCAGCACGCGCTCCTACCCCGCCGCACACACCGGCACATCCATGTTCAGCATTCAGGCGAATATCAATGTGCCAGCAGATATACCGATCGCTCAGCTACGTGAAGAATTCATGCAGTTTTGCGACCATATGAACATCGACGGGCTGCTTGAGCCCATCAAACACTAACCCATCATCAGGAGAGGACGGATTATGTCAACAGCGACTCTGAACCGCGTCGTCAAGGATTTCAAAGCAGATGCGACCAGCGGCAGCCAGGTGCACCTGAAGACACTGCGCGGAAAGCAGGTTGTGCTGTACTTCTATCCGAAAGACTCCACGCCAGGCTGCACCAATGAAAGCATTGATTTCAGTCAGTTACACCCCAAATTTAAACGTGCGAATACCATCATTTTCGGCATTTCACGCGATTCGCTGACATCGCACGAGAAATTCAAAGCCAAGTACGAGATGCCGTTCGAGCTGATCTCCGATGGCGACGAGAAGTTGTGCCATTATTTCGATGTGATTAAAGAGAAAAACATGTACGGTCGGAAAGTGATGGGCATCGAGCGCAGCACTTTTCTGATCGACGCAGACGGCAAGCTTCGCGAGGAATGGCGTAAGGTCAAGGTCAAGGGGCACGCCGAAGCGCTGACCAAGGGTTAGTCGATCGTCGCGTGTCGGGGAACGACACACGCCAAATAGAGTCGGAAACACTGATATGAAGATTACCGACACAATCCGGAGATCCTGGTTGCACGCCATTGCTGCCGTGATCCCGTTTCTTGGCATGCAATCGGCCAGCGTCGTCGTGCATGCGCAATCGACCTTTGAGTTGCCGAGCATCGGCAGCCCGGCAGATGCCCTGCTCCCAAAAACCGAGGAAGCCCGCATCGGCCGCGCGATGATGCGCATGTTTCATGATCAGGGCCGCATCGTTCAGGATCCGGAGCTGACGGAATACATTAACGATATCGGTCACACATTGGTCGGTAATGCCGCGACCGGCGACCAGGGTTTCGAGTTCTTTGTCGTTGAAGACCCGAGCATCAACGCGTTCGCACTGCCTGGCGGTTATATCGGCATTCACACCGGCCTGCTGCAACTCACGCGTAATGAGGCTGAGCTTGCGAGTGTGCTGGCCCACGAGATCGCGCACGTAACCCAGCGCCATATCGCGCGGACGATCCACGACAACTCGCGCGCCAGCCTGTTCACGATGGCGGCCATGCTGGGTGCGATCGCGCTCGGTGCTGCCAGCGGCGCTGGTGGCGAGGTCATGGAAGGCGCGCTGGCCACCTCGCAAGCCGTCGCCATTCAGAATCAAATCAACTTCACGCGCGGCTATGAGTACGAGGCCGATCGTGTGGGTATTGCAACGCTCGCCAATGCCGGGTTCGACGTCACTGCGATGGCCGATTTCTTCGCGCGCATGGGGCGCAAGACCGGCAATTCGCTGATGCCAGGAGACCAGTTCGAATATCTGAGAACCCACCCGGTATCGAGCTCGCGCACAGCAGAGGCAAAATCCCGTGCTGATCGTTATCCGAAATACGCACGCCCCAACTCGATCAGCTACGAGCTAATGAAAGCCCGCACCCATGCGCTATATGCCGACACACCGGAACGGGCGAGCTATTTCTTTGCGAAAGACGCTGACGAGTCTGATTCTGACGAGTACAAACGGGCCGTGCGCTATGGCCGCGCATTGGCGGCAATGCGAGATAATCGCCCCGACGAGGCAGAGGCGATTTTCGAGGAATTAATCGAGAAACAACACAAAGTGATTCCCTATCACATCGGGCTCGCTTTGGCGCAGGCCGCCAACGACCAGATCGTCTCATCGCTCGAAACCTTCGAACGCGCGCAAGAGCTGTTCCCGCGTAATGTGCCACTCACCATCCGCCATGCCGAGGTGCTGCTGGAAACCAACCAGGCGACCAAAGCGCACGAACTGCTGCTAGACCTCTTGAACAACGTGCCGCCGACGCCGGAGCAGATCCGGCTGATCGCCCGTGCCGCCATCGATGCCGAGCAAGTCGCTGAGGCGCATTACTACATGGCGGAATACAACATTATGACCGGCAACCTGGTGCAAGCGGTTGTTTTGTTGCGGCGAGGCGCGCGCCTACAGCAGACCACACCCATTCAACGGGCCCGTTTTCTTGCGCGTGCCGATTTCGTCAGTGAATATCTCTCTGAGGAGCAGAAGCTCGAAGTCCGTCGCGACCGTTCTGCCTCAGTCGCACAACGCTAATCAACGCTCAGCAGTAAGGACGCTTTGATGATACGCAGCCCCCTCGCCTTGCTGGTCATGTTGTCACTCGGGCTTACCGGATGTGCGACGACCAGCGAAAATAATGATCCGTGGGAAGGCTACAACCGTGGCATGACCTCATTCAATAACGGTGCGGACAGAGTTCTGCTCAAACCGTTGGCTCGGGGTTACCGCGCTGTAACGCCCGATCTGATGGAGCGCGGGGTCAGCAATTTCTTTTCTAATCTGGGCGAGCCCGTCAATATTCTGAACAATCTGTTGCAGGGCAAGCCAGTAGCCGCCCTCAGCGATACCGGTCGACTGTTGCTCAATTCGACGATGGGCATCGGCGGGTTATTCGACGTGGCCTCCAAATCTGGTATGCCGCGCCATAACGAGGACTTCGGTCAGACGATGGCCAAATGGGGCGTACCCAGCGGTCCTTACTTTGTACTTCCATTTCTGGGACCGTCGACGGTTCGGGATGCCTTCGGCGCGCCGGCTGACCGTGCCGTCAACCTGATCGAGCATCTGGATAGCGCCAGCCTGGAAGACAAACTGACCGTGCTGCAGATCATCTCGATTCGTGCCAGTCTCTTGCCGCTCGATGCACAGATTAACGCCTCAAACGATCCTTATTTGTTCGTCAGAGAGGCCTACCTGCAACGGCGCAATTTTCTAGTTTACGACGGCGAACCGCCGATCGATGAAGAAGACTTTGAATTCGACGAGGACTTCGATGAAGACCTCGACAATTTCGACGACGACTTATAAAAACCCGCGCCAGCGCTCAGCCGCATTGAGTAACCCATCCACCTCGCTGATCGACGCGATATTGGTCACGCGCTGAGGCACGTTCAGGTAATTGATCTCGCGAACGGTGTGGTTGGCCCAGGTCACCCATTCCAGCAACAATGCGAGCCCCGCACTATCAGCATCGGCGACCTCCGCGAGATCCACCGTGATACGGCTGTGCTCTTCAAAGCGCTTTTGACCGTCGTCCAGCAAGCGACCGACCGTATCAAACGTCAGCTCGCCTTTGATCGCAAAGTGTCCGTCGCCTTCATCGCTCAGGACAACGGACTCACTGTCGCGGTCTCTAGCCATCGTTACCGACCGCTTCCGCTTCGAAACGTGCGATCACGTCGTCGAGGCTCGACTTCTTGATCTCTGAATCGATCTCAGTACGGAAGTTGCGAATGTAGGAGATGCCTTCGATCGTCACATCGTAAACCTTCCAGCCCACATCCTTTCGATTGACCAGACCGTAGTTGACCGGCACCGATTCACCATTGTCGAGCGTAACGATCGTGCGCACGTTGGCACGGTTGCCTTTTTGCTCGCCGCGACTGGGCAGGATCTCAATGCGATCCTCCTGAAACTCGAGTACACCAGTGGCATAGCGCTTCAGCATCGCCTGATAAAACCCATCGATAAATCGACGCTTCTGATCAGCACTCGCGCCGCGCCAGTGACGCGCCAATACCAGGCGGCCGGCGTAGTTGCGGTCGAATCGCGGCGCGAGCAAACCGTCAACAAATTCGATCAATTTGGCCTCATCAGCCTCGAGCGCCTCGCGCTGGCCGGCCAGCCCTGCTTGGACGGCCTCTAACGCACCGGTGATGACAGCGTCCGGCGTAGACTCTTGAGCAACGCTAGGCTGTATCGAGAAAATGAACGCAGCGGTAAACAAAAACAAGGATTTACGAAGCATATCAAAACACCATTTCAAGTTGGTTTATGCACTCAACAGACCGCTATTCGTCGCCGGAGTTCACCAGAAACTTGCCGATCAGGTTTTCGAGAACAATCGCGGATTGTGTGAACAACAACTCGCTGCCATCTTCCAGATATATGTCGGAACCGCCCGCTTGCAAGCCCACGTACTGCGACCCGAGCAAACCGGAGGTCAGGATGCTCGCATCGGTATCATCCGGCAACTGGTCGTAGTTCGCGTCGATCCGCAGTACCACAACAGCGTCAAGCTGAACGGGATCGAACTCGATCGACTCGACACGACCGATACGCACACCCGCCATGTTCACTGGCGAGCGCGGCTTCAGGCCACCAATATTTTCAAAGCGTGCCGTGACATCGTAATAGCCGTTATCGAAGCTCTGGATATTGGTCGTTTGCGTTGTGAGAAAAAACAGCGCCGCGAACCCCAACGCAACGAATGCGCCAGTGCCAATTTCAACCGCTCTTGTCTGTTGCATAGCTCTTGATCCTTCAGCTGATTGCGATAGCTGTAATCATGAAATCGAATACCAAAACAACCACCGCGGTGATCACCACCGTACGCGTGGTTGCACGACCCACGCCCTCGGCGGTCGGGATTGCATTGTAGCCTTCCCACACCGCCACCAGGCTGGCTGCTAGACCGAAGACGATACTCTTAATGATCCCTTCGATGACATCGGCGCGCGCGACACCGTCCTGCATTTGTGTCCAGAACGCGCCATTGTCGACGCCCATCAGTGGCACACCGACACACCAGGCGCCAAGAATGCCGATGCTCGAAAAAATCGCGACCAACAAGGGCATCGAAAACGCACCACCCAGAAAACGTGGCACAGCGACCCGACTCACCGGGTCGACGGCCATCATTTCCATAGCCGACAGCTGGTCCGTTGTGCGCATCAACCCGATCTCGGAGGCCAGTGCGGTGCCGGCTCGGCCCGCAAACAGCAACGCCGTAATTACCGGACCGAGCTCTTTGATCAGCGACATGGCGGCAAACAAGCCGAGAATATCCTCGGTGCCAAACCGCGCGAGATTGCTATGCCCCTGCAGACCGACGACGGCACCGACGAAGAAGCCGCAGGTCATTATCAGCACCAGGGATAACCCGCCCGCATTAAAGATCTGATAGATGACCAAACGCGGGCGCAACAACGCGCGCGGTGCTTCCGCCAGCAACCGCATAAAAAAGAGTTGGAACGCACCAAACGTTCGCAGAAAGCCGACCAGCGCACCGATAATGTCGCGTATCACTGCTCTTTCTCCGGCTCGCTAGCGTCGCCCGGCGGGCTGGCTGAACCGAGCAACTGGCTCGCGTAATCCGGCGCCGGAAAATGAAAAGGTACAGGACCATCCGCCATGCCGTGCATAAACTGACGCACCAGCTCTGACTGCGCATTGCTGAGCTCATCCGGACTACCCGATGCCGCCACCTTGCCTTCCGAGATCAAATAGCTGCTGTCAGCTACCGAGCTGATCTCCTGCACGTCATGACTGACCACGATCGACGAGATGCCAAGCGCGTCGTTCATCCGCCGCACAAGCCGTACGATGACTCCCATCGAAATCGGATCCAGCCCGACGAATGGTTCATCGTAGATGAGTACTTCGGGGTCGGTCGCCATCGCACGAGCCAGCGCGACGCGACGTGCCATGCCGCCGGATAGCTCGGCGGGTTGCATCGCAATCGCGCCACGTAAGCCCACAGCATGCAGCTTAGTCAGGACAATGTGGCGAATCAGGCGCTCTGGCAGATCGAAGTGTTCACGCAGCGGAAACGCGACGTTTTCGAAGACATCGAGATCGGTCAGCAAAGCACCGTTCTGGAACAGCATGCCGATCTTTCTACGCAGCTTGTATATGCCTTTGCGATTCAGGGATGACAGCCACTGGCCGTCGACGCGAATACGGCCGCGGTCCGGCAACAACTGACCGGTAATCAGTCGCAACAGCGTGGTCTTGCCGGTGCCGCTGGGCCCCATGATGGCAGTGACCTCGCCGCGACGAATATTGAGGTTCAAACCACTGAAGATCGGTCGATCTCCGCGTGCGTAGTATAGATCCTCAATTTCAACGATATGATCTTTGTGCATTGCCCCGAAAAATCCGCCAAGCCGTGCCCTTACCACGCACACGGCTAGTGTTGCTTTTTAGCGACATATCGAATAGCACACTGCGATAGGCAGGGCAGTAGAGCGACACACGCTAGTCTCGTCTAGCAACATTATAACAACAGCCATCTCACAACTGGGAGTTTTCGTGTCCGATATGGCGTCGTCTGCGAAACAGTACTAAAATAGTACGGATTGAATGTCTGTGGAGTGCAAAGTGCTCAGACTCAGCAAAATGACGGATTACGCTACGCTGGTGCTCGCCGAGCTGCATGCGAGCAGCACGACTCTCGCCAGCGCGTCCGACATCGCTGAACGCACCGGACTCGGGCTCGCGACGGTCAGCAAGATATTGAAAATGCTGTCTCACGCGCAACTCGTTGAGTCGCGCCGTGGCAGCGCCGGCGGCTATCGCCTGGCGAGGCCCGCCGCCGAGGTTTCGGCAGCGGCGATCATCGATGCACTCGAGGGACCGGTCGCCATTACTGAATGCTCTGCTGACGATACCGCCTGCAATCTGGCCGATGTCTGCAACCTCGGCTCCGCCTGGCAACGCATCAATGCCGCTATCTGGAGCGCACTGGACGACATATCGCTCGAAGACCTGTGTAGCAATCGCAACATTCCGAACACATTCCCGTTAATGCCCTTGCAAAGCCTGAAGGCGGCGCGTAAGGACACCAACACCGTCATCGAAGGCAATCTAAAACTATGAGCTCTTCTGCCAACGACGTACAAGATTTCGTCGACAAAAAATACAAACATGGTTTCGTGACCGATATCGAATCGGACACTTTCCCACCCGGTCTGGACGAATCTGTCGTTCGCGCTATCTCGGCGCGCAAGAACGAACCAGAGTTCATGCTCGAATGGCGCCTGAAAGCGTTTCGACTATGGCAAGAAATGACGCCACCAGAGTGGGCGCATGTGCATTTCCCACCGATCGACTACAACGCCATCTCCTATTTTTCAGCGCCCAAAAAAGACAGTGATAAGCCGCAGAGTCTTGATGAGGTCGACCCGAAGCTGTTGGAAACTTATGACAAGCTAGGTATTCCTTTGCACGAACGGGCCCGCCTCGCGGGCGTTGCTGTCGATGCGGTGTTTGATAGCGTTTCGGTAACAACCACCTTCCGCGACAAATTGATGGAGGCCGGGGTCATCTTCTGCTCATTCTCGGAGGCAGTGCATGATCACCCCGAGCTGATCAAACAATACCTGGGCTCGGTGGTACCGCAGCGCGACAATTACTTCGCCGCACTAAATTCAGCGGTGTTCAGTGATGGATCGTTTGTGTTCATCCCGAAAGGCGTACGCTGTCCGATGGAGCTCTCGACGTATTTCCGTATCAATGAGATCAACACCGGCCAGTTTGAACGCACGCTGATCGTCGCAGAAGAAGGCAGCCATGTCAGTTATCTCGAGGGCTGCACCGCGCCGATGCGCGACGAGAATCAGCTGCACGCCGCGGTCGTCGAACTGGTGGCACTCGATGATGCCGAGATCAAGTATTCGACCGTACAAAACTGGTATCCCGGGGACGAGAACGGCAAAGGCGGCATCTATAACTTCGTCACTAAGCGAGGAGATTGTCGCGGCAAGAACTCCAAGATCTCGTGGACGCAGGTGGAGACCGGTTCGGCAATCACGTGGAAGTACCCAAGCTGCGTACTGCGCGGCGATAATTCGGTCGGCGAGTTCTACTCCGTCGCTGTTACTAACAACTATCAGCAGGCAGACACCGGCACCAAAATGATTCACATTGGCGAAAACACGCGCAGCACGATCGTCTCCAAGGGCATCTCCGCGGGTAAGGCACAAAACGCCTACCGTGGACTCGTCAAAATCATGCCGCAAGCGAAAGGCGCACGAAACTACACCCAATGCGACTCATTGTTGATCGGCAAGGAATGCGGCGCGCATACCTTTCCGTACATGGAAGTGAAAAACGCATCTGCGAAAGTGGAGCACGAAGCAACCACATCGAAGATCGGTGAGGATCAACTATTTTACTGTCGCCAGCGCGGCATTGGTGAAGAGGATGCCGTTAACCTGATCGTGAACGGTTTTTGCAAAGATGTATTCCGCGAACTGCCGATGGAGTTTGCGGTTGAAGCACAAGCCTTGCTGAATGTTAGCCTGGAAGGGGCCGTAGGATGAGCCAGTCAACACTAATCGAAATCAATAATTTGCAATCGAGTGTCGGAGAAACACCGATCTTGAAGGGACTTTCGTTATCGATCAAGCCTGGCGAAGTCCACGCTATTATGGGACCGAATGGATCTGGCAAAAGTACGCTCGCCAACGTGCTTGCAGGACGCGACAACTACACCGTCACAGGCGGCGATGTCACGTTCAACGGCCAAGACCTGCTGGAGCTCGAACCGGAAGAACGAGCACGAGCCGGTGTTTTCCTGGCGTTTCAGTATCCGGTAGAGATACCCGGCGTGAACAATACCTATCTGCTGCGCGCCGCTCTGAATGCGGTCCGCGAAGCGCGTGGTGAAGAAGAAATCAGTGCCGTCGATTTCATGAAGCTGGCGCGTGAGAAGATGCGTTTGATGGAGATGGACCCGGGCTTTCTGAACCGCGGCGTTAACGAAGGGTTTTCTGGGGGCGAGAAAAAGCGTAACGAGATTTTCCAGATGGCGGTGCTGGAGCCTTCGCTGTGCATTCTCGACGAAACGGACTCCGGCCTCGACATCGATGCGCTGAAGGTCGTCGCGAACGGCGTCAATGCCTTACGCAGCGAAGAGCGCAGCTTTCTGATGGTCACCCACTACCAGCGATTGCTGTCCTATATCGTGCCGGACTATGTGCATGTGTTGGCGGGTGGTCGCATCATCCGTTCCGGTGATAAGGAGCTCGCGCTCGAGCTCGAGGAACGTGGCTACGATTGGCTCCTGGAGGAGGCTGCCGCATGAATCTGCAACCGCTGCAACAAGCGATGGCAATGAGCCCTGAGCTGGCAGACTGGCAACAGGCTGAGCGCCAGGAGGCGCTGGATGCTCTGCTGGCTAGCGGCTTCCCCGGACGTAAAGACGAAGCCTGGAAGTACACCCGCGCAGATGCGTTTGCCGCATTTGCGACCAGCGCGGCAGGCCGCACGACCCCCGCGGATGTCGACACTACTGCAATGGCACAAGCCTACCTGACACGTTGCGAGGCCAGCTACGCGGTCGTGTTGGTCGATGGCGTATTGCAGCCCGATTTGATCCAGCTGCCAACAGGCGTTGACGTGACAACGCGCCAACAACGACTACCCGTTGGCGAAGGCACTGAAGCGGCGATGAGCAATTTGGCACGAGCGATTCCCGCCAGCGATCTTGTGATCAATGCCAGCGCCGATGTCGACATTGATGAACCGGTGCACCTGCTGCAGCTAGTCACCGACGGTCAGCTCGCGCAATCGCTCATCCAGATCACACTGGCGCCGAATGCGCGGGTTGGCATTGCCGAACATGTGATCGCCGCTGATGGTGCATCAGACCTGATGACCAACACCGCCATGCAGATCCAACTGGCCGACCATGCCAGCCTGCGACATTCTCGGTTGCAGCAACTCAACGGCGACGCGCTGCAGGCGACGCGTATCGATGCGACCTTGGCAGAACACGCGGCGCTGTCGACATTCACCTTGGACGTCGGTGCTCGGTTGGTACGCAACGATCTGAATGTTCGGCTGGAAGGTGAGCACTCCAACGTCGAGATGCGCGGACTCTACCTGCTGGATGATGCCCAACACGTCGACAACCACACCCGAGTTGATCACGTCGCGCGAGATACCCGAAGCGACGAGGACTATCGCGGTATCCTGCGCGACAAGAGCCGTGCAGTATTTAACGGCAAAGTCGTCGTACACGTCGGTGCTGACGGGACCAACGCTGCACAGTCGAACCCCAATCTGTTGTTGTCCGATCACGCCGAAATCGACACAAAACCAGAACTTGAGATCTACGCGGACGATGTCAAATGCGCGCACGGCGCCACGGTCGGGCAACTGGATGAGACTGCCCTGTTCTACCTGCGCTCGCGTGGCGTGAGCGAATCGGTGGCCACACAGCTGCTGACGTACGCGTTTTGCCGCGAAGTACTGCAGGACCACGATGGCCCTGCATTGCGCCGAATGACCGAGCAGTTACTGGCGCAGCAGATTCCTGAGTTCACGGCATTGGATATCATCGAATGAGCGCACAGGCGGCACCATTAAGCGACGACGCCCTGGTCGGAGCTATGTCTTCACTACGCGATGATTTCCCGGCGTTGCACCAGGAGGTCAATGGCAAACCGCTGGTATTCCTCGATAGTGCCGCGTCATCGCAACGTCCACAAACGGTGATCGATGCAATGGCGCGTTATGAATCGCAGGACCATGCGAACGTACATCGCGGCGTGCATACACTGAGCCATCGTGCAACCGACCTCTATGAGGGTGCGCGCGAGAAAGTACGACAGTTCATCAATGCATCGAGTACCCGCGAGATCATTTTCACGAGCGGCACTACGGAATCAATCAATCTGGTTGCCAATAGCTTTCCAGGCGCGCCGCTGCAACCCGGTGATGAGATTCTGATCACACACCTCGAACATCACGCGAACATCGTACCCTGGCAACTACTCTGTCAACGCACCGGCGCCACACTAGTCATCGCACCGGTAGAAGACAACGGCGAAGTGCTGGCAGAACAAGTCATCAGTCGACTGTCGTCGCGCACCCGAATGCTCGCGATCAGCGCCGTCTCCAACGCGCTAGGCACAATACTGCCACTCGCCGATATCATTCCCGCTGCGCGGTCACGAGGCATTTTTGTGTTGGTCGACGGTGCGCAGGCAGTACCCCATAGCGACGTCGATGTGCGAGCGCTGGATGCAGACTTCTTCGCTTTTTCAGCGCACAAGATGGTCGGCCCCACCGGCGTTGGCGTGCTCTACGGGCGCGCCGAGTTACTCGAGAAAATGCCACCGTGGCAAGCGGGTGGCGACATGATTGAGCATGTGAGCTTTGATGGCACGACCTTTAATGATTTGCCCTACAAGTTTGAAGCCGGTACGCCGAATATTGCTGGCGTCGTTGGATTGGGCGCAGCCATCGACTACCTGCAAAGCGTCGGCATGCAAAACATCGCGCGCTATGAGTCGCTGCTACTGAAATATCTCGAAGATCGGCTGCTCGAGCAGGGTGATATTCGCCTCATCGGACAGGCGCCGCACAAGGCAGCAGTGGCTTCGTTCATCATGGACGACGTCCATCCGCATGACCTTGGCACGATCGTCGACCAGTTTGGAATTGCTGTCCGTACAGGTCACCACTGCGCGATGCCGATTATGGACCGCTTCAACGTACCGGGCACTGCACGAGCATCGCTCGCTTTTTACAACAATCGCGACGATATCGATGCCTTGGTCGATGCGCTCGCTACCGTGCGTTCGATGTTTCGATGAGCGTCAGCGATCTGCAAGCCTTGTATCGCGATCAGGTGCTAGCACATGCGAAAGACCCACATAATTTTGGCACACTGGATGCGGAAGCCATTTGCGCGGATGGCAACAACCCATTGTGCGGCGACAAGCTGCGGGTTTGCGTGCGACACTGTGACGATATTCTCGAGGATATCCGGTTTGAAGGGAGTGGCTGCGCGATCAGTATGGCGTCTGCCTCAATGATGACAGATTTACTGAAGGGTCTGGATGCCGACTCTTCGCGAAAGATCATCGGTACTGTCATCGATATGCTGGGCAGCGGCGTCGATGCAAAGATGCCGAGTTCGATTATGGATGCTCCGATTGCAGCGCTGGGCGCAGCACGGCAATATCCGTCGCGGATCAAGTGCGCGACCCTTGCCTGGCGTGCCGTCGAGGCAGCACTGAATGGACAACAACAAACGACGACTGAGTAAGTAAGCAACCATGTATTCGAATGACAGCGAACCATTTACCCTGCAACGCGACGTATCCGCCGTCGTTATTCCTGTAGGAATGACAGTGACCTTGCGCAAAGGCAGCGGTGGCTATATCACGCAAGGCCTCGGCGGTAACTTCACGGTCTATGTCGAAGGCAGCTTATTTCGTATTGACGGCGTCGACGCGGACGCGCTTGGCAAAGAACCTGTCAAGCCACCCGAAGTACCTGAGGATATCAGTGCTGAAGATTTCGAGCAGATCATCTGGCGACAACTCAAAACCTGCTACGACCCTGAGATTCCTGTCGACATCGTCGAGCTCGGACTTGTGTATCGGTGTGAGGTCGTCAAAACGGACAATGATCAGCAGCGCAAAATCGAAATCGACATGACGCTGACTGCACCCGGCTGCGGGACTTGAGTGCCTTGGCGAACTTTTTGATCATGTCCGTAGATAGGTTTCTTTGCCCTTCGATGATGGTTTTTAAGTAGTTGGGCGATTTGATGTCAGCAGAAGCTGAAAAATCAGAATAGGAGTAGGGTCTTCTTTGTTGCCTGGTTTGCCATCGTCGATAATCGAAAACTTCTTTGAGATAAGCACGATAATCCGTGTGCGCAGACAATACTGGTTCTTGCATGGTCCCTCC
>JBCCBP010000063.1:0-13227 GCA_039033995.1 Pseudomonadota bacterium
ACCATGCTGCAACTCGGTGATTAATACCTGTCGCGAATCGAACCCGCCTTGAACGCGGTCGGCGGACGCTTTGTATACAAGATGGTCGAACCGGGCTTTTCGTCCGTGCGTGGTGTCACTGAAGCACCATCACGACTGACATATGCAAGCGTAATGGATTGGATTGTTGATTCAAAACGAAGCCGGCAACCCGCCAAGCCGTAAGCCTTCGCACAGGCGTTCCGTATGCGTCTCAATTCGGTAAGCGCTGCGCTTGCGGAAGAATGCGATATTCTCCGATCGATCCAATGCGAAGAGCTGGTTGGCGATCGGCTGCGACTCGTCTATTCGCCCGAGCTGCCCCAGACTCGCAAGGTAATACCGAATCGCTACAATATACTTGGGATTCTGGCCAATCGCTTTCTGGCCCCAACGCAACGCGTCTGCATAGTCCCCTTGCTGGTACGCAACCATGCACCGAATCGTGTCGAAGATGAACGTCACTGGCTGCGTATCCGCATTCGCCTCAATGCGGTCGAGAAACTGCAGGCTATCGCCATTGTTGCCGCTATAATGCAACACCACGGCCATACTGATGCTACCAACAACTGAATAAGGGTTCAGCGCTAGTGCGCGTTCGGCCAGTAGCCGCCCTGTCTCGCTTTGCTTGTCAAGATGCATGACGACAGTGGCAGCCATGCCGAGCACGAACGCATCATCCTGACACATTTCTACGGCCTGCCGAGCCATGTTCAGGGTCTTCTCGATTTGCTTGTCGCTATCGTTGTACTGCGACAAGAACATGCGGATCAATGCGGTCGCACAATACGCCTCACCAAAATGCGGTTGGTAGCTGACCGCCTCTTTCAATAGCTCATGCGCCGCTTGCGGGTCGAAACCCGTCGAACTGAAAATTTTCGGCAATGCGAGCAGAAAATAATCTCGAGCGGAGTACACGGATTTGTTGTTTGCAATATCAATCATCGAGACAAAGAAGTCGATTTCGAATCGAGTCGACAGACAGGCTTCTATTCGATCAAGATAGTCGTCACGGTTATCTGCCGGAAAGTCTAGCCGCCAATTGTGGATGCAGGTGCCGCGGTCCACTTCGATCATGTCGACTTCAAGTGCCGGCGTATGGCGGCGACCAACAATGCTTGCTTCCATCACAAAGTCGATATCAAGTGACTTCACTTGCTCAAAGATCGGCGCGTCATCGTTCAGTAGACGATTCGAAATCTCGCGCGAAACTACACCTACACTCTTATTAACGCTGGCCGCTCGATAGATCGCCTCCGTGATCTCAGCTGCGAGCTTCGATTGCCGCTTGCTGATCGTTCGACAGTTGAGAATGACAACGCGCGGTCGCAGCTCAAGCTTCGATACAGCGACGGGTTGTTTTGCCGGAGCAATACCACTTTGACGCGCGACCGACAGCAATTCGATCCCGAGGGGAATAGCGTGGCTTTGGAGCTGTTCGTAGGCAAGCTTCAGCACCTTCCTGGCCTCCGCCAACTGATCGACTGCCTGATAAGTCTTGATCAGTGCGGCCCACGATGACTCGCGTGTGACATCAAGGTCCGTCAACTTTCGCGCATATAGAATACTCTCGCTGGTGCCAAGCGTGCGCTCAATTAGTTGATTCAGCAGCACCACGCGTTGGTGATTGGTTCGAACGGCCTGCGCGAGCCGCCATGACTCGAACTCAGGCGCACGCAATAGCGAGAGATCACCGAGAAACTCGCCGGTTAACTTGGCCTCTGCTTCTCGCAATCGCTCGACTGGCGCATGCGCACTGACCAACGACTGGGCATCGTCGAGATCTAGTCTTATGCACGCATAGTCCAGGCCAATCTCGGTGCGACTGACAACAAGCACTGTTTCAGGCAGGCAACGCTTAAGCTGGCTGACTGCCCATCGCAGCCCACCTTTGGGGTCGGCCATCTGGCCGAAGAACAACGACGCAAGATGCGAGCGTTGCTGCGAGCGCGCCGTTACCGCCAAATAAGCTAGCAAGGCCCGGCATTTTCGAGACTTCGGCAGCGTCAGCTTGCGCGACGCCGCGCGTAGCTCAAATGTGCTGTGCGTTTGAATATCGAGGGTTGTTGAGCGCTTGTCCATACGATTACCACGCAGATTAACACGCTAGAACACACTGGCCCCGTCTAAGGTCAGTTTAACTCAGCACGGACGCGAGGCCGGTTCCGGATATATCAATGGCGAGACTAGTTCACCAATACCTTGGGAATTTTCCCAGCGATCACGACTCAGATTGGACCGAATCGTTGCAAGGCGTGGCGCATGACGCAGCACATTGGTACTTCACGCAGAAGACTCAAATCCTAAAGTTTCATGTGTCAACGACACTGACGAGCAACAAACGCTCGGCAGTCAGTCGGACCTCGATGCCCGCGGCGTTGCGGCGCCTGGGCGGAAATCACTTTGGCGATCCCGACCACCTGCAACTTGGCAATCGAGGGTATTTGGTAGTCCCGGTCGAAAGCGAAGACAGCGGCGCTGTGCTCGGTCGTCAACCGCATTTAGCGGTGTTTCGCACAGACACAAACCTACGTTTCGTCGGGTCAGCACCACTCGTACGGCAGAACGCATCGGAGGGCACGAGTCGCGCCGGCTGGCTGGCAATAAATCCAACTAATCAGTTGATCTACAGCTCTACTAATCGAATCAATCGCACCAAGCCGATATTCCGCTACAAACTAGATGTCAACGCACTGCTGCGCGGTGATGTGACGCTAACGGCGACAACAAACGTAGTGCTCAAGAAGCCAAACGGTCGTGAACCGATAACGATACCCCGCTACCTGCAAGGCGGCACGTTTTCCAATACGGGTGAGCTTTATCTGCTCAACGGAAAAATCGGTGGGCGCGCTGGTGACGGTGGTATTCGTGTGTTCAATCGACGCGGCGTGCTGATCGATCGGTCTACAGTCCGCCGCAGTCAGACCAACCGTTTCAGATATCAATTCAAACCCGGCTGGCGGACGTCGGAAGAGCCCGAGGGAATTACGTTTTGGGATCTCGATCAGCTGAGAAAGCGCACGAATGTGCCGAATAAGCTGCGCGGTCAACTGCATGCACTGCTGCTCGATGTGCAGGTCGGGCGCAAGGACAACATTTGGTTCAAGCACTACAAGGTGCAACGAATCGCAAAAGACTAGGCGTGTGTTTTGCCATCAATGCACAGGTATGGAGAGAACAATGAACAACACAACGCTGACAAGAGTGTCACTGGCAGCCGTCGCGCTGCTACCCATCATCGCCGCCGCTGATCATGCTGAATCCAATGTCAAGATCGACTTGGACTCCGGTGGATATCGAGAGTCGAAATCATTCAAGACGAATGGATTCGTTTATCGATCAATTGGCGGAAACACGACGATCAAAGGTGAGAAGAAAAAACGCAGCTGGAAGTGTGTCTGGTTGTGCAAGAAATCCGTCAAGAAGAAGGTAGAACGTATCGTTTTAGTCAACACGTACTACTCCGAAGTGTCGCCTGGCTCATTTGTGAGCTCCGGTCCCGTTCAAAAGACATGCGAAGACGTGTCTTCATGCACGCTCAAGGAATGGGCGGTGGGCTTCAATATCAGTATGCAGTTCCCCAATGGTGAGAATGGCGGCGGCTTATTGCCAATAGACGGCGTAATCACAAATCACCGGATGATCATCGACGGTCAGCAATACTCAGCGTACACCGCCAAGGGCAAACACCCTACGCCAACCAACCCCATAGTCGAGTAGCGGAGCGTTATCATGCGATTTTCTACCCAGAATACTCAATCCCTCGCGCGCCGCTCGGTCCAGTGCCGCATCACTAACCCTGGCATCGCATTATTGGCACTAGTTGCGCTGACTACGCCATTCGCGCCGGTGCAAGCACAGGTCATCATTGACTTTGAGAACTTGCCAGCGAACCCGCCTGGCACACCGGGCGCTGGACCAGTGCTCAATCAATTTGCCGGATCCGGCGTTACATTCAATAGGCCCATACCCATCAACTATGCCATTGGCACCCTGGCCAAGCCGGACTTGCCGCGCTCAGGCTCGAAAGCCATCGTGCAGTGTTTCGCAGAGGAATTCTGCACGCGGCCCATCGAAGCGAGATTTACCTCTGGGCAGCGGCGTGTGCGCGCATGGGTCGGATTTTCCGGAACCTTAAACACAGTACGCAACGTAGTGATGATCGGGTTTGATCAAAGCGGCAACACGATCGTGAGCAACAACGTCAGCATCGGCCCGGGGCAAGATTCGATTAGTGCCGATACGCCGTTGGAGGTGGAAGTTGCTGGGCAAACTATCCGGCGCGTAGTTATCGGTTTCGGCGGTGGTCTTAACACGAATGGCCTGGTCGTCGACGATTTCGAGTTCGATACGGCTGGAAGCCCACCGGTGTGTGCAACTCGTAATCCCCCGATATTGTCGCTGACTGAGCCCGTGAGCAACGCCGAAACGCAAGTGAACAATTTCCGCTTGCAGGGCGCTGTCACATCGGGTGCAGAAATAGAATCAGCAACGCTGACGATCACGGACTCCGGTCAGATGCTAAACCTGAGCAACATCGTGCCGAACAATGGCGGCAGTTTTGGTGCAACCAACATTTCAGGCATGCTTGCGCCGGGTCAGAACACAGTAACGATGACGGTCACCAATTGTGCGGGTACATCAACCGTCGAGCGCGCCGTTGAATACAACCCGCTGAGTGAAAATACATCATTCGAAGTCCTGGGCTTCGAAGTTACACAGGCAATACAGAATCCGTTTAACACGATTCGGTTGATCGCTGACAAAAAAACTTACGTGCGCGTTTATCTAAGGGTGAACGGTCACCCTGCGATTGACGGTGTCACTGCGTCACTAACCGGCCATCGGCGTTCTGCCAGTAACGCGGACTTGCCGGGAGCGCCGATTGCACCAGGTCTATTGAGCCCAGACAACTCGGTTGATATTGATGCGATAACCTCACATCGCGCACTAAGACGACGGCTGGATCTCAGCCTGAATTTTGAGTTGCCCGCAAGCTGGACAGCAGCAGGCGAGCTGCATCTAAAGCTGTCGAATTTCAAAATTGACGGGGTTACCGTGCCATTGCTGTGTGACGGTTGTTCGGAGGTAGTTGGGACCTTCAATGACAATCGATTTCATGCATTCGTCGCGAGCCGAACGATTGATCTTGGGTTGTGGGCCGTACCAAACGTAAACACGGCGAATGGTGTCATGAATACGGTGCTGCCGACGACCAACGATTTCGACATGCTTGAGTCATGGTTACGACGCGTATACCCGACCTCAGAACTCAACGTGAACCGGACAACTTTCACGCCTATGGTAGGCGTGCCGGGCATCGATTTCGATGCCACCGACATCAACGACCTCCTGATGACGCAATACATTCTCGACGCATTATCCAATAGCATCGTCGAAGGGACCCGTTACATCAGCATAATCTCGGATTCAGTCGCTTTTATGCAGGGTAGGGCGATAGGGATACCTGGGCTCGTCGCATCAGGCCCCACTGGGTCGCCCATGACGTATGCATTTACACAATGGGACACCGACAGCACCTATGGTGATTGGTACAACGCACATGAACTAGCCCACTTGTTTGGAAGAAAACACCCGGGCTATTGTCGGAATAACAGCTCGGATGATGATTCGTATCCGTATGAACTCGGGCGAATTGGCTACCCGATAGGACACCAGTTCGAATCGCAAAGCCCTGTCGGATTTGACGTGGGCGATGCAGCATTGAGTCTGCCGGTAGCAGTTTATGACCCGACCGATAACTGGACCGACGTCATGACGTATTGCGACAACATTTGGATATCTGATTATACCTACAAGGGTCTGATCGATGGACTGGACAACGATACGCTGGGTGGCAGTGTCGGCAACCTGGTGTTTGGCGAAACAGCATCTGATTCCGTCGGTAGTACCGAGGACATCGATACAGGAATACTGGTTGCACAGATTGATTTGATCACGGATGTCGTTGAGCTGAATCCATTGATTCGCATCCCAAGCCGCGGTACACAGGTGCGCACGGCAGATTCCGAATATCGCATTCATCTTCTTTCGGATACTGGGGAATTACTCGCGGACTACCCTACTGTCCCACAGGAAGCTACGCACTCGCCGCCCGGCCGTGCCGATGCGCTGATCGCAGACGTGATCAACATGGCGCAAGGCACATCGGAAATCAAGATTATGAAATCAGCACGTGAACTAGCCAGTTTGCAGCGGTCACCGGCGTCACCAAGTCTGGATCGGGTCAGCGCACGCCTGCAGGCTGACGGCAGAGTTGCACTGAACTGGGTCGCAAGCGATGCGGACGATCAGCCGTTGTTCGCAACTGTCATGGTCTCATCCGACAGCGGAAAAACATTTAGAACCGTCGCGACCCGCTTGCATAGTCAAAGTTACAGTGTCGATGCAAGCGAACTCCCGGGCACACGATCGACACGGTTCCGCATCATTGTTTCTGATGGATTCAATTCTGTTTCACGCGATACCGGACCAATAGCGATTACAGATAAACCGCCAACTGTGAGCATCGTGAGCCCGAGTAATTCGGTCGGAAAGGCAAATACAGACCGAATCGTGTTCAGTGGTTTTGCACATGATCTAGAGGACGGCCAATTAGCCGGAGACTCACTCGAATGGCGCTCATCGCTGCAGGGCGAACTTGGAAGCGGACGTTACATGACTGCGATGCTACGACCTGGCCGACATACCATCAGCCTCACGGCTGCAGATCGAAATGGGAATACATCGGTCGCGAAACTCCCGCTCACGATCAGCAGACTGCCACCGATAGCCAATGCCGGCGAAGACCGAGTGGGTCGCGTTGGCCAGAGCGTGATACTTGATGGAATAGCGTCATCAGGCGCGGGGGATTTGAAGTTCGCCTGGCACGTCGTATCGCAACCAGATGGCGGCGCGGCGAGACTACGTGGCGACGATTCGGGCGAGGCGAGATTTGTTGCCAGACAGCCGGGTGTTTATGAGATTCAGTTAACTGTGGAGGACAGATTTGGTTTGTCTGGGATCGATTCTATAGTGATTGAACTTCGATGACCGTCGGTCGATTTCCGGACTTTGCCGGGCTTTACGGTAGATCGAACTATGCGCAATTTCGCGACAACCAGATACGACGAACACCAATTGATAGTCACATTAAGCCATGCTTCGCAAATCTTACCCCTAGTATCTAGTCTTAGGGAAACTGAATTCGTATCCAACAACGGCGGCCAGCTCGATCACGTTGCCGCTAACCATGTCAGCCGAGACCGATATCACTGGGACCATGGATCTATTCGCCGAACCGCGCCCACAACAGGGGAATAGAGTCCCGGAATTTCCCCCATTGGGCAGCCTTTGCACAACTCCTTTACCGGATCGATACAGCGCAGGCTTGCATTCGCTATCGCTGGTGCTGGTGCTGGTGCTGGCGGCAAGACAATGTAGCAGGCAGTTGTGGCACTCAATGGAGTCGCGCTGGGCCACCTGCCTTCGAATCCAAGCACAAGAGCTAGACGTTGATATCAATTCCGGATTCCCGAAGTCGTGGGACAAGCTGCTCGAGGCGAGCCCCGAAAGCACCTGCAGCGATACACCGCAAATCATACGTGGCAATTATAGCTTCAGGCGGCTTGGGTTCGGGTAAATGACGCCCACATTCCGACTGCCAACCTCGGTCTAGTGCTCCGGCAGCTCAATCACTCTTGCTGTGCGAATGGCTATCAAGATCAAGACTGACGAATAAGCACCAACGCTCGCCCACGCTTCCATGACGATCCGCGAGCACAGGCACCGGTGCATCTAATCAATCCTTATAGGTCGGCCGCTCTGACGGCACCTGCTTAGGCGGAGGCTCAAGCGGCAAGGCCGGAGCGTTGCTGTCGCCGCGGAAGTTTCGCCGTTCCGCCTCCATTTCCTGAATCTGACCGCCCATCTGTGGTGGGCCGACCTCGCCGTATCTGCTCCATGGATTCTCCAGCGCGCCGTTCTGGAATGACGCCGGCAGACTGTGGCGAATCTGGAACTCTAGTGGGCGCCTGTTATCTATCACAGGTTCAGCGACTACTAGGTACCAAGTCCCCGATTCGCCTTTCGACGGTATGTCATCAACGCGCATTTTTGCCTTTTCGCCAGATTGGATCTCGATCGTACTGCCCTTCATTAACGCAAGCACATCGCCTGCCCTCAATTTTTGTCCAGGCTCAAGTGGGCTGAACTCATTCGTTTGCTGCGGTCGCACGAGAACACCACTGGTCTTACCGACAGTCGCGCCGGCTAGGTCGCTTAGCAGATAGCCCGGTCGATCCAGGGGCGGTAGCGGTCCGCCGCAGCAATCGATCGTCGCACAACCTAGATCACACTTGGGCGGCAGTGGGCAGCTTGCCGGATCCAGCAGACAGTCGATATCGACCGCGACGTCAATGAATCCGCAGCGACCGCCCGGGCAAATCTGATCAATAGGCGGAGGGACAACTGGATAGACGACCTGCAGAGAGTCAGTATTGCAGATCAGCTGCGCTCGGCCCAAGAGTCCTGGTTGGAAGCGTTCGCAGATGGCTTGATAGGAGCAGTCACCAGCGTTATCACTGCAGACTCGTAGTCTTGGCTCGGCACCTGGCCCGATGGGTGAGATTCCGGCCAATAAGTACTGTGGTGATTGCAATAGTACGCCGCAATAGTCTCGCAAGCCCTGCTCAAGGGCGGCACTCGCCGCATCGACAGGTCCGTCCCAACCTCCAAGCAATGCCTCGACCAACGCCCGCTCACTGGCTGAAGCACCGTTAGGAATCGCGCTCGGATCGTCGTCGATTGTGCCATATCCGAGTAGCCAGTCTTTCATCGTCACCGCAAGATCGCGATAGCGGACCGGCGATGATGGATTTGCGGCATTGAAGCCCGGAATCTCCGTCATTATTTTGTCGATCCAGTCGTCAGACGCAGTCGGATTCTCGCAGCGACCATGCGTAGACTCCCAGTTCAACAAACCCTGAAAATCTACATCATTGAAACCAGGTTCCGCATCACGCCAGAACTGACCGATCGCTTTGCGAAGCGAATCACTGGGATAACCTGCGCTGGAGAATCTCTGCGGTGCCGGCCAATCCATTGCACTGTGCACGGAGTAAAGCAGGCTGCGTGGACGATAGCGGTGAATCGTCTCGCCGACGCCATTGTAAGTGAGGCTGCGGTTTGTATTATCGTCCAACGTGAATGCAGGATCGGACTCGGGCCCGTCTCCGCTATCGGACGTCCAGCCAGGCATGGCGCGCGGCGGCATGCGCGGGTCAGCTTCAGTCCAGGGGTCGAATGCCAGTGGCAGTTCGTAGGCGTAAGTTCGAAGGCTGAACTCCGGCGCGCGCCGGTTGAACAGGGAAGACGTCATCATACGACTAAGAATGCGCTGCAAAGACCAATTGTTTGGCAGGAATTCATTTTCTGTAAGATTCCAGAGCGCGCTGCCCTGTCCCGCCGAGCGCGGAAAGTAGTTGGCGATCATTAGCTCATCGCCGAACACCTCTGCCCAGGTATTGCTGACAATATTGCTTGCAACAAGGTAGGCGAAAGCCGCATTGCCGTCGACCTGGTTTTCGGTACAGTCGAGACCAGCACACATGCTGCAGTCGCCTATGCCGTCGGTCAGCGTCGCAATCCATTCGCTGATCGAATCAATTTGAGCGCTAGTCAGCGCTGAGTTCAGCGGTGTGCCATCCGGCGCCGTGCCCATCGCGTAGGCGGGTGGCATGCGTGACATACTGCCGGGACTGACACGTTGAACCACTTGGCTTGCAGCTGCATTGCCCGGCACGATCAAATTATTGTCGATCCACGCATCGCGCCAGGCGTTGCCCGCCCATGAGTCATGTCGATCGGTATGACAACTGACACAACGCTCGTTGACGATCGTCTGCACCTCGGCTTCGAGCGCAATCTGGATCGGATTCGTTGATGGACTGCCATCTGCTTCGCATGAGTTGTCGCAGAAGTTGCACGCTTCAGTCACATCGGCATCCGGACCACGTTCGAAACCATCGGTCGCCAGCGTCAAAATGCCATCACGAAGTCGCGACTCAAGATCCCACACTGACGCCTGCCTTCCCAACGGCTCAATAAAAAAGGCCTCGAGCGGTGCACCAGTTTCAGGAATGGTTAGCGGATCATTTGGGACTGCAGCTGGCGCTCGGAACACGCCACAACTGTCAAGCCCCCACGGCCTGACCGTGCCATTTCGTACGCCATCGACGCGCAACAGCGCTTCGACTTCGCGTGAATCACGGCCGGTATCGAAGCCAAAAACCGCCTTCTCGAAATTGCCGAATACAGGAAAGTGTCGATTCCAATAGGTTTCAGGTCCGGAAGCAGATGTCGTCGATGTATGGCACCCAAGACATGTCATCTGGCGATTCGTATAGACGTGTGTGAATGTAGCGCCAAGATCCGTCCGCCGATTTTGCTCGGTCACCTCATTGCCGCCGATCGGTTTGTTGATCATGGCGAACAAATACGCTTGCCAGGCGGGCGCGACGTTGTCGAGTTTGAGCGCGCTGTTCAGCACATCGCTCATATTGTAATCCGTCGCACTACCCCCCAGGCTTGCGCCCGGGTGTCCAGCACCGCGAAAGGCATCGTTGTCACGTATGTAGCGGGCGATACGCTCGTCCGGTGACGACAGGCGCGGATCGTCGAAACATGCATTTTGAGCTTTAGGTGTACTGCGGTGAACGCGCATCCAATCAACCATCAAATCCGACCAGTGCGAAATATACTCGTCGCGGTAGGTCGGGCTACCTTTCATCATTAGCTGGAGCAAGGTGCTGCGGTCAGTTTCGCGAATCAGGTCAGCCAGCACCTGCGTCTCTGCATAGCCGCGGATTTTTCGTCCGGTAACCATTGGTACCACTTGCCGGACAAATGCATAATCGCCCGCATCATCGGTTTCCGCTTGAGGAAGGTCGGGGGTGTCACGCAGGATGAACCACCACCAGAGCGCCAAGGCGACTAGGATTGCCACGATAATCGCCAGAATTGCCTGCAGACATCCGTTTCTCATTGCTCTCTCCTATGCGCCCACGCCGAGCAAAATCTGACGCCACAATTCGAGCACAGTCAGCTCCTCGTTGACTCGTTTGGTCTTCACGCCCATATCGCCGACGCCGAAATTCTCCGGTTCGAAGGGATACAGGCCACCGGCAATCATCAACGCGCCCTGCACCTCCGACGGCGTATAGAAATCATCCGCGTTGGCGATGCCGCTGGCATCCATGGAACCGATGACCTTAGCACCGCCGCCAGGGTTAACCGGGCCACCAATCAGTATGTTGGTATAACCCTGAGGCCAATGGTCGCGTCCCGGTGCTGTGTTCGGTGTACGACCAAACTCGGTCTTCAAAACGATCAAAGTGTCGTCAAGATTAATCTTCGTTGGGTCAGGCGTTGCACTCCCGGGGGTCTGGACAACTGCTGCCAATGCGTCGAGCGTCGACCACAGGTTCACGGCGGTGTCTTCGACGTTGTTGCCGCTATGCGTGTCATAGGCTGCGCCGCCGGGCCGCCGAAGCCCGCCATCGACGACACAAACATGACGCGCACCACCATCTGCTTCCGGCAGTGTCAACAACTTCGCCGCCGCGCGCATGGAGACGCCTGTAATGTCGTTTCTGTTATCGATCAGTGAACCGTCGGGGCACTCATTCGTCTGCGTGAGGTTCAACGCAACCTGTCCGCCAGCGCCGAACAGGGTGTTCAGCTCCGCTGCATTCAATAGTGTCGACGTACTCGCATCGTAGTTCGAGAAACCGCGAGACCGCGACAGAAACTCAGGTGCTGTGCTGCCACGCAACCGCAGCCAGTCGCGATAGTGTGCGCGATAGTAGTCGAGTACGGCATCGCGGTTGGTTGCACTCATACCGGGGCGCTGAAGTTGGGCAACGAATGCATCGCCCCCTGGCCCGATGTTCAGGCGCAATGGACGATGCCGTCCCGGATGCGTGCCGACGGCGTCAATAGCTTGGAAATTGTCGCTTCCAAAGGATAAGTTATTCGGAAGAAATGAGTACGCTAATGGTGTAGTCCGACCCGGCCCTGCGAAGCGGTGTGACATCGCAGCGCCAAGACTCGAAAAATTAGATCGACCCAGCACGTGGCCCGTGATGGCATACGGGATCGCGGCCTCATGCGGTTCCAATCCATGTTGCATCACGACGATTCGCATACGATCGGCCAGGCCCCAGATAGGTTTGGTCAATGGTCCGAGCGCGACGTTACCGTCGATATCTTGGATCTCGGTAGTCGGCGAAGGCGCCCCCGCACATGCCCAGCTCAAACCCTGGATCTGACTCTGCTGGCCGTACCATGGATCTACAAGGCCCGGCCGATGAAAGAAGGTCTCCCAGGGTGACAGCCCGCCGTACAAGAATACTTCCAGAATCTTGTAACTCGGTATGGCACCTGGCCAGGCTTCGCCCGATGGTGGCGCGGGGAAGTCACCCCAGGCGGCGTTGGCTGTTGCTGGGAGCATCATCGTGCCGCCGGCTATGGTTCCAAACGCAGTGGCTTGAAGGAAACGTCGTCGGTCCATCTGTCAGCCCCCATTTTTGACTGTGTTTATGTGTTGTCTGCAATGAAGTGCTGGATTGTCCCGATCGGGCCCAAGAACAGTGCACTGATAAGTCGCACCAGTCTTTGCACGACATCGTCATTATTGCGGTCGAAGGCGTTCTGCAGGCGCTGATCTAGCAGCCGCCAATGCCGGTATGCGAATACGGAGCGCTCAGCAAGCACCTGTTACAAAGGAATATGTGGGCCAAGTCCTTGGCCACGACCAGATGGGCCACTGACGGTCAATGCGGTGCGAATACAAAGATTAGGTTGATGCACAGCGAATCCCGCGCGATCGTGTTATCGACACCGTCTTGATCAGACTGGACAAGCGACTGCTGGTCGTTAGTTGGGGCGTGCTGTTGGTTTGGCTAAGACCCGCAGTTACCGCGCACCCGTCTTCAGCATATCGACCGATTGCTCACGCACAACCGTGCCGTCAAGCGCCTTGATTTGCAGCGTTAGTTGGCCACTCTGCCAATCGATGCCGATCACGCCATAGTTTGCAGGGGTGTACATCTGGCCAATGCGGTGAGGACCTGGTTCGTTGTTCTCATGTCGGAATTGCAGGTTGAGCGAGGACGACGTGATTTCGTACACGGGATAGTCGGTGACGTC
>JBCCBP010000064.1:0-13123 GCA_039033995.1 Pseudomonadota bacterium
AGCAGCGCGAATCTGCGCGGCTGATTCCCAGATCACACCGCCCATCCACTTGCCCGCCGCTGCCGTGAACTCGCGTTTTTCGATTCGACCATAGAGACCACAGGCAAAGTAGGGGTCACCCTGCACAATACGGTCGGCATGCGCCGCGTCATCGGCAGCGACCATGAAAAAACTGCCGCACAATTCGGTCTCACCGGGTTTGCGCAGCGGCCCGCACACGAGATATTCCTCGCAGTGTTTCTCAACGTACTCGAGATGACCCTCCAGGAATTCGTCGCGACGTTCACCCGGGTCCTCGCAGTCAAACGCTGTGACAATAAAGACGGTCTTCTCCAATCGCTGTACGGTCGGGGCAAATTCGGCCATGGTAGTTTCTCCTGCTTCGATCAAACGGACATCGGTGCGACACCGATCAGCCATACATGAAGCTTGATGACGAACGCGAAGTAAATAGCTAAGCCGATGGCGACCGCCATGAAGTCGTTAGCCGGATTCTTCGGCAGCGTAAGCAGCTCGCGCTGTTTACGACGCTTCAACGAAATGCGATCAGCTACGGCCCAGACCAGAAAACCGCCGAACAGAATGATGTCCGCCAGCATGCCGTTCGCCAGCAAGTGGGCAAGGGCCCAGAGTTTTACCGACACAAGCATCGGATGCTTGAGTTTCTCGGCGATCTTTCCCGGAAAATAAGCTGCTACGAAAAATACGAAGACCGGCAACATCAGGACCGCTACCAAATGACGTGTCCAGACCGGTGGCACCCATATGACGGTCGGAGCAAGGCGCGCTTCCGCATAGCCCTTGGAGAGTAGTACTAATCCGACGATGGCGACGAGCCCATAGGCCGCGCGCCAGCCGATCGGGCCCAGCTTGTCGGCGAGTCGGTCGCGCAATGCCGGAGCGACAATGGCGAGCGAGTGGCCGCCCAGAAACAATACGAGTCCGATAATCAGCAGCGTCATTTAATGTCTCCCCAGTTAGCGGCTCAGGATGTCTGACGGCCGCGGCGACCATAGAGCATCGTAATGTTATAGCGGCGCGCCGCAAACGTGTCTTTGAAATGGATATCGTCAGTTCGATGAAACAGGTTCGAGTTGAAAATGACAATGCGATTGGCGCGATGCGGAATGTGCACCGGCGTATCGATACTGTCACCGAGAAACTCGAGCATCGCTTCGGTGTTGTTGTTGAATGTCTCGAAGTCCCAATCGAGCGGCGCCTCTTTGTCGTAGACGAGTAAACCGCCGCTATCCGGATCTTCGTTGGCGCTGTCATCGGTAATCCAGAAATTACAGTTCACCGCAGCCGCGTCCGCATGCATGCCGATGCCGGTGACGGCAGCGCCATATTTGTAGCCCCACCCCTGAGCCAACTCGTGACCCTTGAAAATGCCCGGCAGGCTTTGCTTCAGCGCGTTGGCGATGCCCAGTGTGAGGGTGTTGGCAAAGCCATCGGTCAGATAGGCGCCGAGATAGTTTCTTCTGAGGTCATGCCAGATCGTCGCTTCCTGACAAAAGTCGCGAATCGCTGCTAGCGCCGGTTCTGTCAGGAAGTTGTCGACGACGACGAGCTGTGGGTCGCCATTCAGGTACGTGTCCTGCAACGCCTGAACATCCAGATCCGGGTTGATCAACGGCCCATCGATGACCGGTGGCTCTGGTAGATACAGGGTGCGGTTGTATAGTCGATTGATCAGCTGCCAATGGGACTTCCAGTGGTGACGCGGATGCTGACGTCGGAAGCTCTCGTTGTCATCATCGAGGTCAGCCAGATCCTCGAGTGCGCTGCGTAACGCGTCGGGCAGGCCGGCGGCGAACTCGGGTAACTTGCCTTTCTGCGCGAGATACTCGAGTTGTTCCAGCTCCATTTTCAGTTTGAATTTGGAGTGCCACTGTTCGTTGCCGGGCAGGTTCGGCAGCGGCTTTGCTGCACCGATAAGTGCCGGGTCACCGCGTTTGGCTTGGTGCACGTTGGCCAGCAATGCGACGGCGTGATCGGGCGCTTCCGACAAACTCAACATCGCCAGATTGGATTGTGCGTCGAGGTTGCCGGGGTTCAGTCGTACAGCTTGCCCATAGGCTTCGCGAGCGGTAGCGAATTCACCCAGTTGCTCGCGCAGCACACCGAGATTAAAGAACACGCGGTCGTTGTTGGGTTGCAAATCGGCGGCACGCGCTGTGGCCGCGGCTGCGGCTGAGATATTGCCGAGCTGCTGCTGGCAACGTGCGATCAGAGCGAGACTCTCGAAGCCATCCGGGCGGGCCTGATTCGCACGCTCAAACAGGCTGAGCGCGAACTCGATCTGACCGGCGCCTGCATTGAGCTGGCCCAGGGCGCACAGCGCGGTGTAATGAGCGGGGTCGAGTCGGACGACTTGTTGTAACAGCCCCTTCGCCTGATCGGAGCGTCCGGCACGCTGCATTTCAGCGGCACGACGCATCAGGTTCTGGGTTTTTATTGATTTGGATGACGCAGACATCGCGCGATTATGCCAGAGTCTTGAGGGAGAGCAGTGGGTCAGGTTTTGTCTACAGTGGCAATTAAACAACAGTGAGACGGTTGCGAAAACATATATTGGTATAGCATTATAGCAATCAGCGACAGGCGGGGTGTCGCGACAATCAGCGCTATCTGCTGAAAAAATTGATCCTGGAGGGCTCACGATGACCGAAAGACGCACCCATTTTTTCCGCAGGGGGTTCGGCGCAGCCGCAGCCGCCTTACTTTGCCTACCGACTGTTGCCAACGCGCAACTTGAAGAAATCACTGTGACAGCAGAGCGTCGTGAAGCCTCTATTCAGGACGTGCCTGTCGCAGTCAGCGCTTACAACGAAGCACTGATGGAAAAGTTGCAAGTTCAAGAAACGCTCGACCTTGTCAATATTGTGCCGAACCTTTTCGGCGGCAATAACACGGGTGTTGGCACTGCAAACATGTATTACCTGCGCGGGCAGGGTAATGACGAGTCAATCGCTACGTTTGACCCACCGGTCGGGAGTTACATCGACGACGTGTATGTCTCTCGACAGAATGCGAACAATTTTGCCTTTTTCGATGTCGATCGGATTGAGGTTCTGCGTGGGCCACAGGGCACATTGTTTGGTCGCAATACCACCGGTGGCGCTGTCAACATCATATTGAAGAAACCTTCGGCGGACGGCGGTGGCTTTGTAGAAGCGGCTTACGGCAGATTTAATGAGTTTATGTTCCGTGGCACGGTGGATCTTCCCGTCAACGAGCGTGTGCTGACTAAGTTTTCGACCTATCTAATCCGCAACGATGGCTGGCTCGAGAACACCGCTGTGGGTGGTGACTTCAATGATCGCGACAGCAAGGGTTTCCGTGGCGCCGTGCGCTTCCTGCCCAATGACAATGTGGTCTGGGACCTCAGTGTCGATTTCATGGACGACAACGAAGCTTTTACCCAAAGCAGATTTCGTGGCGATGATCGTATCACCGACACTATTTTGCCAAATGGGCTGCCCACGGCAGCGCTGACATTCGTGCCGGGTGCCGGTCCGCAGCCGGTCACACAGAAAGCGAGTGAGTACGGCAACTCAACCGAGACGCTCAGCGTTACGTCGAACCTGGCCTTTGGGCTTGGCGGTGGTGAGGCTAATTTGATTATTGGTTACCGCTCTCTTGAGCAAGAGTTCCTGCTTAACTTCCCGGGTGGTGCACCAGTCAGCGATGACTTCTTCTGGATCGACAACGAGGGCGAACACGATATGTTGACGGCTGAGTTCAAATGGAACGCGCAGCTGTTCGACGACAAAGTCGACTTCGTCGGTGGTGTCTTCCTGCTCGACGAAGACAACACGACCGACTTTGCCGACTACCTGTTTGGTGGCGCCTTTTTGCTCGCCGATCGCGTGCTCGAAAACGGCACTGAAAGCATCGCTTTGTATGCACAGGGTGATATCGCAGTCAGTGACCAGGGCACTTTGACACTGGGTTTGCGGTATACCGATGAGGAAAAGACCATCGGTCTTAGCGACAACACGGTCTTCCAGGGCTTGACGACCGCGAACCTGATCGCGGCTGGCATACCAACCTCGCAAGATGAGTCGAATGTGACGCCGCGTATCGCGTACACCCATGACTTCAATGATGAAGTGATGGGTTACGTTTCAGCGACGCGCGGTTTCCGCTCTGGTGGATGGAACGCGCGCGGTTCATCGGCGGTCGCCTTCCAACCATTTGGCGCCGAGACGCTCTGGTCGTACGAAGCCGGTATGCGCGGGGACTTCCTTGATGACAAACTGCGTATCAATGCGACCTTGTTCTCGACCGATCTTGAGGACCTGCAGACGACGTCAGCCACACCGGATGGTCAGTTCCTGACCACCAACGCCGGCGGTCTTGACGTGACCGGTCTTGAGCTTGAAATCACGATCGTGCCGACCGATGCCTGGGACATTTTTATTGCTGCGGGTTTCCAGGACGCGGAGTACACGGATTTACCGGAGGGCTGTGTCACGCCTAACAGCGATTTCGCCGCATTTGATGTCAATTGTGCAGTCGCTGACCCGAAACGCTCTCCGGATACAACGGTGACGATCGGCACCACGTACAACTTCGATCTGCCGTCACTCGGGGCTTCGTTGCAGCCGACCGCGATGATGCGGTATATCGGTGAGAATGTCGTTGGAACGCGGCAACTGGGTGTCAACGACGCTGAGGTGATCGTCAACGCGGGGGTTTCGCTCGTCGACGATGATGGTGTGTGGTCTGTGACGGCAGAGTGCAACAATTGTTCGGACGAGGAATACACGACATCATTCCTCTTCGTGCCGTATTTCACTGAGCCGATGACCTGGCAGCTACGCTACCGCTATAACTTCCTTGGCAAGTAGCCTCTGATTGAGACACGAAGCCGCGGTCCCGCATGTGTGGGGTCGCGGCTTTTTTCTGGAGAATGTCATGATGCGATTGTTCCCACTGCTTTGTTTGCTGCTGGCAGCCTGTGCGACCGCGCCGACCCCATCATCCCTGGCCGCCGATGACGCCGCTATTCGCGCGCATGGGCAAACCTGGCTGAAACATTACACGGCCGGTGATCTCGATGCGCTAATGGCGCTGTACACAGACGATGCGGTTGTCGCCTTACATGACCAACCGGCACTGCGTGGCAAGCCAGCGATCCGTGCTTACTTCGCGCGCAGCGCCGGCAAGGCAGATGTCACGTTTAAGCTCGACATCGAACAGATCGATATCAACGGTGATCTCGCGTGGATAACGAGCAAGTACTGGTTGCGGTCGGTCAGCAACGGCAGTGGCTACGTTTATGAGGATGCGGGTCGCTCGTTGATTATTTATCGCCGCGAGGCGGATGGGGTCTGGCGCCTCGCCGCCGATATCGACAATAACACCCCGGATGTCACGATGGAGACCATGCCCGGCGGTACGTCCTAAGCGCTACGCCATCGGTCCTGCAGCATCGCTTGCGCTGCGTTGTGGCCCGGGATGCCGGTTACCCCGCCGCCAGGGTGCGCGCCGCTGCCGCAAAGGTATAGGTCCGCGAGCGGCATGCGGTAGTCGGCATAGCCCGCTACCGGTCTGGCGCTAAAGAGCTGTCCCAGGCTTAGGCGGCCATGAAAAATATCGCCATCGGTCAAGCCGAGCATCTGCTCCAGATCCCAGGGCGAAAGCGCTTGGTAGCCGAGTACGAGATCACTGAAGCCGGGTGCGAAGCGATCGACGGTAGTGAGCATGAGTTGCGCGACCTCCTCACGATGGTCCACCCAATGTCGCCCGCCACTGAGTCGGGGTTGTACGTGTTGACAGAACAGGCTTGCGACATGTTGACCAGCGGGCGCCAGCGTATCGTCGAGCGTGCTGGGTATCAGCATTTCAATGACCGGTTGCTTCGACCAGCCGTGCATCCGCGCATCGAGATAGGCGCGATCCATGTAGTCCAGTGTTGGGGCTAGAATAATTCCCGACGACAAGTGCGGGCCCGTTTTCGGTAGTGCCGTAAAACGCGGTAAGTCGGCTAGCGCAACATTCATACGGAAGGTGCCTGAGCCGTAAGACGTCTGCTCGAATGCGGCCGCAACATCATCTTCAAGGGCGGTTCGATCACACAGGTCCAGCAGCAAACGCTTCGGCGTCACATTGGCAGCAATTTTCGCGGCATGGAGGTGCTCACCACTGTCGAGTGCGACGCCGACAGCGCGATCATCCTGGTGCAGCACATGCGCGACGCGAGCCTCCGTGCGTATTTCGGCGCCCGCCGCCTCGGCACTGCGGGCCATCGCCTGTGTGATGGCACCCATCCCGCCGATCGCATGTCCCCAGGCGCCACTGACCCCGTTCGTCTCACCGAAGACGTGGTGCAACAATACGTAGGCACTGCCGTCGTCGTAAGGAGATCTGAAATTGCCGACGATGGCATCAAAACCGAACAGTGCACGAACGTGCGGATGCTCAAACCAGCGGGCCAGGACCTGCGCTGCGCTTTGGGTAAACAACTCAAACAGTGCATGCCGTGCTTCGCCGGACAAGCGCCTTGTCGCCTGTGCGAGTTTCCCAACGCGCAGCCAGTCGCGAAATGTCGAAAGTGATGCCGGTGGCGTCGTAAAAAGCTGGTCACGCAGTGCATCTGCAGCGCCTTCCAGCCAGTCAAAATAGGCGGGTAGTGCAGCCGCATCGCGCGGTGATATTCGTGCTATCGTCGCTGCCGTTTGTTCGGTGCTTTGTCCGGTCAGCAGATACCCGTCGTCGCCAAACGGTAGGAAATTTCCGGCGGGTCGATTCACGATTTGTAGCCCGTAATCTCCCAGCGCCAGATCCGCCATAATTTTTGGGTTCAGCAGGCTGACCGTATAGCTCGCCAATGAGTTGCGAAAGCCCGGATGGAAGGTTTCCGTCACGGCCGCACCGCCGACTTGTTCACGCGCTTCTAGCACAAGAACCTTTTTGCCAGCCTTGGCGAGATAGGCGGCGCAGGTGAGCCCGTTGTGCCCGCCGCCGATGATCAATGCGTCATAATATGCCCGCGCAGGCGCTTGGTTCAGCTCTTGTGGTGTCATCGGTCAGGGTCAAATTGTGATTCATTTGGAGACAATACAAGTTCTTATCGGCTATTCTTTGGCAAGGCACGTAACACGAATACGTGCAAGGATGCTTGGAGCGTGATGGATTTTAATGCCAACAACAAGCTACAGATGCTGAGCGTTAGCCGGCTGGAGCTTGGCATGTATGTCGCGGAGCTCGACCGGCCATGGAGCGAAACCCCGTTCCAGTATGAAGGCTTTGAGATCTTCAGTGAAGCCGAGATCGGGGCACTGCAACAGTTCTGCAAAGTCGTATTCATCGATCCCGCGCATGTCAGCACCGTCGGCTCCACGACGATTCGCACGTTACATGAAACCGCGACGGCGGTGATTGAGTCACAACGTTCGCGTTTGCATCAACTACTGACTGACACAGAACCTCACGACTACCCGATGGATCGTCGATCCAGACTCGACCCCAAACGCGTGACCGACGCGTTTAATCACGCGCGCACCCACGTCATCCAATTGCACCGCTCGCTAACGAATGGCAAGCAGGTCGATGCTCAGCATTGCCGAAACGTGATTGAGCCACTTGTGGACTGCACGCTTGAAGACCCGGACGCGGCTGCCTGGCTGACCTTTATCAATAAGGACAACCCTGAGAAATTCGATCGTCGAATTTCCACAGCGGTCTGGGCAGCGATATTTGCGCGTTATCTGCAGCTGGCGCCGCCTGTAGTGCTGGATATCGCCAGCGGCGGATTATTACTGGATCTTGGTTTCGGCCGGCTTTCGAGCTCATTGCGTGATCATGCTGGGATCTTCAATGCGCGCGAGCGACTCGCCATGCAGTCGCATGTCCGACTCGGCAACGAGATGCTACAGCAGATCAATGGTGTCTCTGATCGCGTGATCCAGATGCTGAGGCAGCATCACGAGCGCATTGATGGCAGCGGTTATCCGCGTCGTCTTCGGCAGGGTGAGATCGGCCCGTACGGTAGCTTTGCTGCGGTAGTCGATTGCTATGACGCGATGATTTCTGAGACGCGTTACCGGACTGCTTTATCGTCTGCCAAAGCGATTCGCGAGCTCAACCAGCTTGCTGGATCGCACTTCCCGGAGCTGCACGTACACTGCTTCATTCAGGCGCTGGGTATGTTTCCCAGCGGGAGTATCGTCGAGCTGAGCACTGGCGAAGTCGGTATTGTTTTGCAGCAAGACCCGAAACATCGCTTGCGCCCTGTCCTTCTGATGGTGCGCAACGAGGACAAGGAAGCATTGAAACGACCCTATACGCTGAAACTGGCAGGGCAACAGGCCACGCCGGGCAAGCGGGGCGCGGTCTGGATTGATCGTGGTCATCCGTTTGGTACGTTTGGTGTTTATCCCCAACAGTATTTTTCGTAGCGGCGTCTTGTTGCAATTCGTTGTCGGTATTATCGCTGCGCTAGCGATCGTATCGTCGGCCCGCGCTGATTCGCATGCCGATGGCATTCTAGAAATGATGCATTCAGTGCTGGCAGGCCAGGTGACCGAAGTGGCCGAGAAGGCGGCGAGCGAGGCTGCCACGTCCGATGTGTTGTTACTGCGTCAGTTTGCTATCGAACTCGAGGACATGAGCTCTGGCAACTATGCGACCCGGAACAACCGCGCGTTTGCGGATCTGGCCCCACTGTGGGCCCGCGCACGCGCGGATTGGGTTGCTTCGCACTCGCCGCCATCCGATCGTCATGTGCCCGCCCAGTTGCTGTTGCTGCCGGCAACAGTCACGGCGATGATCGCCGTCGATGCCAGCACCTCAACCGCGTGGCAGTTCGAGCGGGTCGACGGCGGCTGGCGAATCGCCGACGCCTACTACGTGTCGCTGGGTAGTGCTGGCATCAACAAGCGCAGACGCGGTGATCAACGGACGCCGCTCGGCGTATACTGGATTGTCGAGGAGCTCGACAGCCTGGCGCTGCCGGACCGCTATGGTATTCGCGTTTTCCCGCTGGACTATCCGAACGCGCTGGACCGACGACAAGGTCGCACGGGTGACGGCATCTGGCTGCATGGCATCGATCCCGACAACAATATTCGTCCACCGCGTGACACCGATGGCTGCATTGCGTTGGTGAACGACAGAATTCTATCGCTCGGCAGTGTTTTGGTGCCTGGCCAAACCCCTGTCATCGTGACGCGTGAACTAGACTGGCGCGAGCCGACGAGTGCGTCAAGCACTCTGGTTGATCTGACAGGCAGTCTCCTGGAATGGCGTGATGCATTGCAATCACAGGACGCGGATGCCTATTTTGCACGGTTTGCCCCAAACTACACGCGCTTCGGTTTGTCACCCGAGCAATGGCGCAGCGGCCGAGCGCGTGCGCTGGCAGCCGGTCATGTGACCAGAGTCGGTATTGAGGGTCTTTCCGTGCTGCGCGCCGATGATGCGGAAGAGACTTTTGTCACTCGCTTCGAGCAGATCGTCGAGCGCCGCAAGGGCTCGCCGGTTCGTATCATCCGACGCTTCTACTGGCGGCGAAACGCGGATGGTCAGTTTCAGATCATCGCAGAACAAAACGGCTGAGCCGGAAGACCGACTCAGCCGTTTAAACAACGTCAGATTGTCGTCGTTTTCTTATCGTTCGCTGGCAACAAGCTCATCAATGACTGCCAGCAATTCTTGTTTGCCGCCCGCAGCGACTTCGCTGGTGATGTACTTGCCGTTAACCACCACCGCCGGCACGCTTTGAATACCGTAAGCGCGGGTCAGCGTCTTCGCCTGGTTCATCTTGGTATTCACCTCGAACGAATCCCATGCTTTGTCGAACGCATCGCGCTCGGCACCGAAGCGTTTGGTCAGCTCAAAAACTTCTTGTTTTGAGGTCATTCTGGCGCGATTGATGTGAATCGCATCGAATACCGCCATGTTTGCCGCATCGGCGTCCTCGATCGCTCCCATGCCAGCGAGCGCCTCAATCGTGTAGAACACTTGGGTATGCTTCTGGGCTTGCGGCCATGCGACCGGCAGTTTGACGAAGCTGACGTCTTCCGGAAGCTCTTCTGCCCATGCATTCAACACGGGTTCCAGGTTGTAGCAGTGATTGCAGCCATACCAGAACACTTCCGCGACTTCGATGGCGTCATTGGTGCTGACTGTCATTTTCGTCGGTCGGAAACGCTCGTAATGAACACCTTCCTTGAATCGTTGCGGCGCGGCCGCAGTTTCGTTCTGCGCCATGCGCAATGAACCCTGCTTCGCGACATCGGCTTCATCGAAACTGCCGTCCGATTCTTCGACAGCCGCGAGTGCCGGCTCGGCCGCAGGCTCTTCGTTGGTGGTGGTTGTCGCTTCCGGTGCGTTTGCTGTCTCGGATGCTTCGGTTTCGACTGCAGCTTGCGGCGCCGCCGCCTCCTGCTGACCACACGCTGCGAGTGCGCCAAGGCACACTACGATCGCCAGAAATTTTTGCATGTTCATTGCCCCCGGGGTACTCCGCGTTATTTCAGACCTTGCAGATAGGAAGCCAGCGCATCGATTTCTGCCGGCTCCAGTTTCAATGCGATAGACACCATCATTTTCTGACTCGCATTGTTGTTGCGATTATCGTTATCGGCAGCGTACTCACGCAAGCTCGATGCGATGTACGTGGCGTGTTGACCGCCGACGGCAGGATACGGCACGCCGGGATTGCCGACGCCCGTCGGGCCATGACAAGCGATACAGGCGGGAATGCCGCGCTCGTTATCGCCGCCTTTGTACAGGCGTTCCGCAACAGCGACGCTGGATGGGTCAGAGACTTCCCTTGCTGTCGCATCCTGGCCCGCAAAATAAGCCGCGAGATCAGCCATATCCTGATCGGACAAGCCCAAAGCCTGAGCGGTCATCAATACGTTCTTACGGTCGCCGGACTTGAAGTACGCGAGCTGATCTTTGAGGTATTTGGAATGCTGCCCGGCAATCGACGGCCAGACCGGATTGAGGCTATTGCCGTCTACGCCGTGACATGCTGCGCACACCGTCGATTTGGTTTTACCAGCCTCGGCATCGCCAGCAACGAGGTTGTCAGCCGATGCGCTGCCCATGACTAACGCAAGTGTCGCAGCGATGGCAGCTTTGAATCCTGTCAAAGCGGCACTTCGCTGATGCCCTGTCCATTGCGAAAACGAAAGATTATCGACCATGCTCATCTGACAATTCCTTAATAATGGTGGTTCCCGTCCAGCGGCGAAAACCGTATGCGCTAAAACCAATCCAAGTCTATCCATGCGCTAGCGGCCGAATGTGCGGGCGCTTAACGCGGACTACGTTGTAACTGTGGGTCGTAGATGACGCCCGGAATCGGCCATCGCCAGTCTGTCGCTATCGTCGACGAGGCCAGCGCCAAGAGCGCCACGTGCTACAATCACTGAGCTCTTCAGTATACACCAAATCACCTCTTTTTCTGCCAATCGCGCCTCATTTGTCGACAAAATGACTCAGTTTAGCCAGGCATCATTCCTGACCAGTGCCCATGAGCGTCGACAATTTGTCGACGACGAGGGTGTCGAGGTTGCATTCGCCGGTCGTTCGAACGCCGGCAAGTCGAGTGCGCTCAATACGATTGTTGGCCGCAAGCAATTCGCACGGATCTCGAAAACACCGGGTCGGACACAGCTCGTCAATTTTTTTAACGTGGGCATCGACCAGAGATTGGTTGATCTGCCTGGTTATGGATTCGCCAAAGTGTCCAAACAGATGCGTCAACACTGGAAATTACTGATGGAGAGCTATTTCAGTGAACGCGCCTCGTTACAGGGTCTTTTTCTCGTTGTCGATATTCGTCGCGGCATGGGGGAGTTCGATCAGCAGATGCTGCAATATGCCGAGAGCCTGACAGTACAGACGCACGTGCTTCTGACCAAAGCAGATAAGCTCAAACGGGGACCGGCCTCAGCGCAATTGCTGCAAACACGCCGTCAGCTCGGCGAACGCGCCACCGTGCAATTGTTCTCATCGCTCAAGCGGACCGGGGCGGGGGATGCGCGTGAGGTGTTGACGGGTTGGCTCAACGCAAAGACGGCAGGCTAAAAAAAACCCCGGGGTGCTGCGCACCGCGGGGCCAGTGTTACGACAGAGCCTTGGGGGAGCTGTGTCGCCAGTCCGCTCAGGGAGGAGAAGCGGAAAGAGTACTTGCGCACTCATAGGGTTTGAGTAAGAGAATACCGGACAGTTCCCGAAAATATTTCAAAATGACGAAAAAGAGCATCGGTTCAGCCGTCAAATAATTCAATAAAAACAGTCGGTTAAAATGAGCAATGCGGCAGTTCGGGTGCCAACAATCCAGAGCGCCAACAGGCGCTTAGGTGTTGCGAAATCAGCCTCCGGGTAGTCTGGCGGATGCACGCCAACCAGCGACACTCGCGGTCCGAATAAACATCAAATTTGCGCAGTGCAGCAGACGTTGCGTCGCTGGAATTGGCGTGCCTTAGTGTGCTTCGTCCCAGTTCTTGCCGGTTTCCGCCTCAACCTTGAGCGGCACATCTAGCGCCATTGCGTCGCTCATGCGTGTTACGACCGCCGCTTTGATGTCCTCGGCCGCACTGGTTTCCACTTCGAGCACCAACTCGTCATGCACCTGCATGATGAGCCGCGCCGGCGCCGTATCGTCGGTCAGCCAGCGTTGAATATCGATCATCGCGTGTTTGATGATATCGGCGGCGGTGCCTTGCATCGGCGCGTTGATCGCGCTGCGTTCCGCATACTGGCGGCGTTGTGCATTGCGAGATTTGATCTCGGGCAAATACAAGCGTCGCCCGGCGAGCGTTTCAACATAGCCATCTTTCTGTGCTGCACCGCGCGTGCGTTCCATGTAGTCGTGCACGCCGGGATAACGCTCAAAATAGCGATCAACGTATTGTTGCGCTTCGCCGCGACCGATGCCGAGCTGTTTGGCCAAGCCGAACGCTGACATCCCGTAGATCAGGCCAAAGTTGATCGCCTTAGCGCTGCGTCGCTGGTCTGGCGATACGTCGTCCAGTGCCACGCCGAACACTTCGGCCGCTGTCGCGCGGTGTACATCGGCATCGTCGGCAAACGCCTGCAGTAGACTGTTGTCACCGGACAGATGGGCCATGATCCTCAGTTCGATCTGTGAGTAGTC
>JBCCBP010000065.1:0-13011 GCA_039033995.1 Pseudomonadota bacterium
CCAGAAGGCTGGCAAGGCACACGTCCTATCCAGTTAACACGGACGGCCTTCGAACTGGCCGTAACGTCGAATGCGCTGGCGCGCCTGCCCGCCCCGACCGCACTCGAAATTGCGGACGTGTATGAGACGATGCGACGCATGGAAGTCGCACACAACAACAATAGCCTGGTCACTCTGCAAACAGACTTTACTGACGGCGATCGCTACCTGCGATTGCTGTCGCAGGCGATCGATCAGGAGGTCCGGCGCTCAGAAACGCTGTTGCCACAGCTCATCAACGCGGGCACCTCCCTGACGACCGAACTGGAACAAATGTAACGCGGGTCACGCTTCGCATGAACGAAACCGACGACAACAATCCATTGTTTCCAGATCCGCACGATAGGCTATCGCGCCTGCAACATACGCTCGATCGCGTGGCCAGTGCCCTGGCCCGGATTGCCGATGGCGCGGCATCACCCACGATCAGTGAGACCGATTGGCGGGACTCGCTCAGTCGTATGGATTTCAAACAACCGCGCGAATTCAAAGCGGTCATCGACTGGCTGGTCAACGCACTGAGCGAGGGCACCGTGCACATGACGCACCCAGGCCATCTCGGGCTGTTCAATCCAAAACCCAGCGTACTCGCGGAAGCCGGTGATCTGATCGCTGCGGCCTTCAATCCACAGGTCTGTGTCCGATCGCACGCTCCCGTGGCTGTAGACATCGAGCGCCACACGATCGAAGCTGTGGCAGATCGTGCAGGCATGCCCGAAGGTAGTGGCGGCCACTTTACGTCGGGCGGGTCTGAGGCCAACGCAACGGCTGTGCTTTGCGCATTGACTCAGGCGGCACCGACCTACGCCGACGAGGGTGTCTCCGCCTTTGACGGCACACCCCGGATCTACGTTTCTGCTGAGAGTCATCTCGCATGGCTGAAAATCGCGCATCAGTGCGGCATCGGGCGCAATGCGGTCAGACTGATTGCAACTGATGGCAATGGCGCTATCGATATCGACGCACTGCGGGGACAGGTACAAAAAGATCGGCAGGATGGCGATGTAGCCGTGTTGATTGTGGCCACGGCCGGCACAACCAATGCGGGCATGATCGATTCGATTGCAGGCTGTCGTGATATCGCCGACAGCGCTGGCTGCTGGTTGCATGTCGATGCCGCCTGGGGCGGCGCGATCATCGCCTCGGACCGCTATCAAACGACAGCCATGCCGTTGGGCTTGGCCGACTCGATAACGATCGATGCGCATAAGTGGTTTGCCACAACGATGGGCGCCGGCATGTACCTGACGCGCGATCCGGAGCTGCTCGCCCAGGTCTTTCATGTGCAAGCCAGTTACATGCCGTCCAATGATCAAGCGGTAGACTTGTACGTGAACTCGATGCAATGGTCGCGGCGCTTTATTGGTGTTCGACTCTTCGTGTCGCTGGCCGTTGGTGGCTGGGCAGCTATGGCACAACACATCGACCAAAGCATCGATCTGGCGAATTATCTGGCCAGCCGGCTGGCCGACGCTCACTGGCGTATTGAGAACGCGCAGACACTGGCTATTGTGTGTGCAACACCTCCGCCCGACAGCGCACCCGTCGAGACGATTGTGCAACGGGTCGTTGACAGCGGCACAGGCTGGGTTTCACTCGCCAAACTGGAAGGGCGGTCCGTCTTACGCGCCTGCATTACCAATCACGACACGAATAGGACGCATCTCGATGCGCTGGCGACGACGATCGTAAGCGCCGCGAAGCCCTGACATTCTATGCAAGCACTACGTCCACTCGCCGACAGTGACCTCGATACCATTAACCCGCTCATCTTGCGCAGCAAGGCACATTGGGGCTACGACGCTGCGTTTATCGACGCTTGCCGCGACGTACTGACGATCACTTCCGCTGAGCTCATCAACCCATCGATACACTGCTGGGGTGTATTCGAAGCCGCGCGTCCGATGGCTGTGTTGCAGCTGATTCGCGAGGACAACACCATGGTGCTCGACAAGTTATTTGTCGAACCAGATGCGTTAGGTCGGGGACTTGGACGCCGTCTATATGACCATGCGCTTGCACTGACACGCAGCGCAGGCATCGATCGGTTAGAGATCGATGCCGACCCGTATGCCGCTGACTTCTATGCACACTGTGGCGCGGTCCAGAACGGTATGGTGGCGTCGACGGTTACCCCAGGGCGACAACTGCCTTTCTTTGTGCATACGATTGTGTGAGTCGCATTAGAATTCGATGCCTTCGTAGGGATTGGGGCCGCCTGCTGCAGTCCAAGCGTCGAGTTCCGCTTCAAGTACCGACAACGGCACTGAGCGCAGCGACAGAATCTTGTCATGAAAATAGCGCTGATCGAACGTCGTGCCCAACGTCTGTTCTGCCGCCGCACGTTTTTCACGAATCAGCATCTCGCCGAGCTTGTAAGACAGCGCTTGCGCGGGCCACGAGATGTAGCGGTCAATCTCCGTGGTTACCTCGTGTTCGGATAACGCCGCGTTGTCACGCAGATAGGCGAGCGCCTGTTCGCGAGACCACCCATAGTGATGGACCCCCGTATCGATAACGAGGCGACACGCGCGCCACATCTCATAAGTGAGTTGACCAAACTTCTCATAAGGTGTGCGGTAAATGCCGAGCTCCCCACCGAGCCATTCGACGTACAAACCCCAGCCCTCGCCATAGCCAGAAAAATAGTTATAGGCCCGAAAGTCAGGGATCTCGCCGGGCGCTTCACGTGCAATCGCACCTTGCAGCGAATGCCCAGGGGAACACTCATGCAACGTTAACGCAGGGATTGTGTAGAGCGGTCTCGCCGGCAAGTTATAGGTGTTCATCCAGCAGCGGCCATAACCGCCTCGACCTGCCGTGTAAGTCGGTGCGATCGAATCTGGTACGGGCAGAATCGTATGTCGCTGCCGCGGCAGAAAGCCAAGTACGTCATGAATATGTTCCGCCATGCGCTTGTCGACATAGGCCGACACTCCCATCAATTCATCGGGCGTTTTCGCATAAAACTGCGGATCGGTCCGCAGGAAGTGGAAGAAGGCGGCCAAATCGCCGTCGAACTCTAGCGCATCGACAATCGCCTGCATCTCACCCCGGATACGCTCAACTTCGGCGAATCCGCGTGCATGAATGTCCTCCGGAGTTAGGTCAAGCGTAGTGTACTCGCGAATCTGCGCCTGATAGAACGCAGCACCATCCGGCAATTCGCTGGCCCCAAGCGTCTGGCGTGCGTTGGGCAGGTACTCCTCTCGCATGAACGTGAGTAACTGCCGGTAGGCCGGAACGACATTCTCACTGATCGCTGCGAGCGCTTCACGCTGCAGCTCCGACTGCGTTGCTGCCGGAATGGATGCGGGCATGCGGTTGAGTGCCGCATAAAACGGATTATCAGTGCCGTTGTCCAGAAAGCTCTCGATCGATGCCTCACGACCCATCAGAGTCACCCGCGGTGGCGTATAGCCACGCGCGAGCCCGGCGCGCATATTGGCCATGTGTTGGTCAAAGTAACGCGGTAAATCGGCGATCCGTGAGAGGTAACGACGGTAGGCTGCCTCATCGGCGAGCCCACCCGATGCCGTCAATCCCATCCAGAAAAAAGAATCAGAATTGAGCGGTGCTTCGTACGTTTTGAAACGTATATTACTCGCTCGCGATGTCATGATCTGTTCGAACACATCGGCGTTGATCGCAGCTTCATCGCTCAGCGCATCGCGCGGTATTTCGGCGAGTCGCGCCAACGCCGCGTCGTAGTACCCCAGTCTTGCCAAATAGGCCTCGGGCGAGAGGTCTGGCAGGGTATCGCCGGCCTGCCACCGACCGTCCTGATTCTGTCGGCCCTGATCCTCATTCATCCAGGCCCAGGCGCTTTCGTACAGCTCGATCAATTGCGCATCAGCGCTGTCACGCTGCTCGGATTGCAGTTGCGCACAAGCTCCCAGCCATACAACGGCAACCATCAATAGACTTCTGCGGACCATGGCGCTCCCCTTCGTGATCGTTCGCTGACAATACGTCATAACAACACGAATCGAAACACACGGTAACGCGAGTCTTGTGTCAGGCTGGCTTCGCAATAGTGGTCGCCAGCGCGTGCAGCTTGCGCACCGTTCTCAAATTGCGTGCTGTCGCTGTGACGCGCAATAGCGATTCAGCGCGTGCCGCCAGTTTCGAGCGACCAATGCCGTCAGGCGCCAGCAAAAAGAAAACATCGTTGCTGAGCACACAGGCTTCTGTGTCGCTCGCCATCGCCATTGCAGCGCTCACATCAGCAGCAGCTGGCGCCTCAGCCAAAAAGAACAGATGTATACGATTATCTGCAAGGTCTGCATCGACGAACGGATTAGCCCGCAATACCGTCGCCAAGGAATCGCGCGTCAACACCAGCACCGCGGGACGACAGGCGAAGTGACGCTCAACGGCATCAGCGATCAACTGCGCGAGCGCTTCGCGACAGCTTATCGACGTATTGAAGACAACGTTACCTGACTGAATGTAGGTTTTGACACCTTCAAGCCCTGCGTCGGCAAGACGCTGGCGGAGTGCTGCCATGGGCACACTATTGTTGCCGCCAACATTGATGCCACGAAGCAGCGCAATACAAGTTTGTTGCATCAGTCGGTACGACTCGCCGCCCATCGCTCATGCAGCAAGCTCAGCAGCGCATCATGATCGATACGCAGCGCATTGGTAGAGATATTAACGGGTGTGCCGGACATGCCGGCATTAGCACGCGCCAGCATGCGCGTCAGCCGACTACCCTTCTCAACGAACGGCTCCGGATCCACTAACAGGATCGCGATGAACCGTTGGCCTTGGACCATATACTCTCCGATATCGGCAATCTCGGACCAACGAATAGCGCCCGGCGCCAACCCACTAGCGTTATCGACCAGCCCTTCCGATGAGATGATCAGCGCGGGCGCACTGTCCAATAGTTTTCGGAAGGCGAAAATCGCACAAAAACCAAAGAACACGATGGCGACGATGCCGATGGTTTTGACAAATATCGGATTGTTAAACCGCCGCCCCATGCGGATATCGTCGCCACTCAACGTCAGCATCCAAATGCCCATGGCCACAAACGCCAATGCACCGAGGAGCAACAACAGCATCTTGCCTTTGCTCCGATAGATCTCGACCCTGTCCTCGGTCTCGCTGCTGTGCCCGCTCGCCATCATGTCCGTCCCTTATCCTATCGTGCGTATATAGATCATCCACGCTGGGATGAAGCTCAAGCGCGCCGCACTCGCCGTGAGTAGGCACTTCGCCGGTTCGCCGCCTGAAAAAAATGCGGTTAGTCCAATCATTGTCAGGTATGACAGTGTTGGCCCAGCCGTAGGGACGGCATAGGTCAGCGCGCCGAGTAGCGCGATCAACAACGAATGACCAATGCCTAGCTCACATCCGAACATCTGTCCAAAAAAGTAGCTACCTACTGCGGTGACTGGAATAAACAAGAAGAACTGTGGCGTCAATAGGTCCATGAGCGATTCCTTTGCGTTACTGACACTTTCTTGAACTCAACAAGATAAAGAGCTGATCAAGGTCAGACCAGACCGGCGACAAGACACGCAGCGACGCTATTCGCCATCATCAACGTGAAATCGGTAACAAAGATAAAGCCCATCAACCCCTTGACCGGCCATACGCCGCCGCCCCGCCGATTCTGCAACGCGATCGGCACATTGCCAGCAAACTGACTCCCATGCGCGACAGCGAAAAACGCACACAACGCAGCTTGGGAAACGGTTGCCGGAAACAGCGCTGGCTGCAGCAGGATGGCAACGTTCAGCAAACTTAGCGCGCCGTTGAAGCCACCGAGAAACTTGCCCGACTCAGCGAGAATACCCATGACTGGTGTATCGCGATGCGGAGCGGGCACGAGAATTTTCGCAAACACCTGGCGGCGCAACCAGAACAAATGGAAAGCCAGTCCAAACCAAACCGCGTTGGCCAGAATCAGCACGTCAAGTAGCGTTATCGCTCGCATCGTTGGTCCCGTCTGTTCACGCTAGCATCGACCATGTCGCAAAATGCTTCAATAGTGTGCCGCCACTACAACATGGCCACACCATACACGAAGCACCGCGGCATCACTGCACATCGTAAAATGCCCGACAGTGCTACAGTATTCTGAAGGCAACGAAGTCCTGACTGCTCGTTTGCCTTCGGTTTATAGGGGAGCACCTGACATGCGTATGTTGATCTGGCTTCTTGTTGGTTGCCTGATGTTGTTGCCACCGCGCGTTGGCAATACCGCCGACCCCTGCGATCGAATAGAATCCCGCCAGTTCGATTTCTGGCTCGGTTACTGGGCGGTCTATACGCCAGACAACAAACTGGTTGGGCACAACCTGATCACACGTGCATTCGATGGATGCGCGATCCACGAACAATACCGGACACCGTCGGGATTCAATGGTGGCAGCTACAGCGCCTACGATGCGACGCGAGACACCTGGATACAAACCTGGACCGACAACTCGGGGCTGGTTTTGCGACTGAGCGGCGGGTTTCAAAATCAAGAGATGGTTTTAGCCGGCGAGACCACCGGCGCCGATGGCAGCGTAACCCAGCACCGCGTCACCTGGTCGGTGACAGAAAACGGTGGTGTACGTCAGCAGTGGGATTCGAAAAAAGAGACAAGTGACTGGACGACCGTCTTCGATGGCCGTTACCGACGACCCGCCGACAACGATTTGACGCGCCTTTCGTCGCTGCATTGGCTGGCGGATACCTGGCGTTCTGAGACGGAAAACAAATCGCAAACCGAACGCTGGCAGTGGGCGGGTCCGAGCACCATGCACGGCCGCGGAGAGACCCGTTATGCTGACAACAGCCGACCGAACTTTGCTGAATCGTTGTCGCTGGTCGAGACTGGTGATGGCGTCGTCTATTTGGCGGACGTGCCGAGCAATCCCCGCCCCGTGCCGTTTGAGCTCACGGAGGTCTCGGATACGCGAGCGGTATTCCGCAATACCGATCACGACTTTCCGAAACAACTGGTGTACACGCTCCGAGACGAATGCCAGCTTGAAATTGCCGTCAGTGACCTGGCTGAGCGCGGCTTCACACTGTCGTTAACAAGGGCCAGTCCAGCCTGCACGAATGCCGCTGCGCGTTAGATCACGACACAACCAGTGGTGTCCGGCGCGTGGCTCCGGTGTAGCGATCGACCATCCGCGGCACGAGCCACCATGTCAGGACTAACGTAGTCAACATGCTGACCGGCATCGCTGTATCCCAGAAGGTGTTGACACTCGCAAACGTTCCAGTGATTTTCGGCACCGTTCGGTAAGCGACCTGCGCGGCACCTGCCATCACCAGACCGTAGTACGCCCAGATCATGCAATGCGCATGGATACTGAACCAGAGCCGGCGGCGCGTGCGCAAGGCCTGCGAGATAGCCACTGTACCCGGCAGCAACGTCGCCAGACTGATAATCGCGAACAGGTGAAACAGATTGAAGCGGCCGAGGTTGAACATCGTTAGCGCCGACACATTGATTGCCAACATCGACAGAACAAATCCCGCCCCTAGTAGCCTGTGCAGCGTGCCGCGTTTTGGCCTGAGAAAAAGCACGGGGCCCGCAGCCAGCGCGAACAGCGCACAGAAAAAATGCAACGTACCTGCCGCAGAGTCGACCCAGGCCGAAAGATGTATGACGTCATCCCACATTGGTATTGCTCACTGCATGTTGATGGTCATGGTCACTGGGGTACCCGCGACTTCGAAGGCCACGTCTTTCCACAATGACCGACCCATTCGCGGCGGTGGATTGTTGGATGACCCCCACTTCTCTTTCGGTGCTCCAAAGAAGTCGAAGTCCATCTTGCCGTTGCGATTCTCATCGTGCAGCACCGTGATGCCGTAGATGCCGGGAGTCACATCTTTCCAGGCATAAGCGACACCGTCCGGTGATGGGTCAAGCATCGCATTGGCGCAGTTGAATGTTTCCCAGCCATGCTCGGTGCACAAACCGACATAAACGACGCCCTCTCCGCTCGGCAAACCGTCCAATCGAATGCTGACCGAAGCGGGCTGGAGTTCCGTCGCGTCGGCAGCCAGGCTTAGTGCTAGTAAGATCAGTATGTTCATTGTTACCACCTCCGACGCTCAATCTACGCAGCGGCATCGGCGTCCCCCAGTGCACAATGTCACGTTCGGATCGTGCATAACGACCTGCATTCGTGAGGGGTGTCCGGTGTGAACTAATGTAACGCTCACCGGGCAACGAGCGTCCCGAGATTACAATACACAACACTTACTGAGTGATAACCATTTGTTTTTTAAAGGCTTGATGGCCCTTAACGTCAAAACCGCGCTGTACTATACTAGGCAGCGATTTTTCACATAAAATGTGGAGCTCGACGTTACCGGGGACTGTCGACACCTGCATTCAACCCAGAGGATTGAACCATGCTGATCAACAGAACCAAATTTTTGTCGCTGACACTATTGCTTGCGGGCGCGGCGCTTGCTGGCTGTGGTGGTGGCGACGACAAAGCTGCTGCGCCGAAAGCCGACACGATGGCTGAGAAAGCGGCTGCGGTCGCCGATGATGCCGCGGCAACCGTCGCTGATACTGCAGAAGCTGCCAAAGACACGGCCGGCGCTATGGCCGACGATGCTGCGGAAGCTGCGGGCGATATGGCAGACGCTGCCAAAGAAGCCGCGGGTGACATGATGGGCGAAGCGTCCGATGCCGCCGCTGAGATGAAAGATAAAGCAGCCGGTGCCGCGCATGACATGGGCGAGATGGCGGAAGATGCCATGGCGGATGCGAAAGAAGCGGTCGCCGGTGCAGCAGCGCCTGCGGACGACAATGATCCGTGCACACTGAACGTGCTCGCCGGCGACAACATCGCGTACAGCACGAACGCACTGTCCGTACCGTCCAGCTGCAGCAACGTCACCGTTACGCTGACCCACACAGGCAAACTGCCGAAGATTGCGATGGGTCACAACTGGGTACTGATGCCGGAGAGCGCGGTCGAAGAAGTCGCGATGGCAGGCATGGGCGCTGGCGCTGACGCCAACTACATCCCGGCTGACGAAGCACGCATTGTCGCGGCGACCGATCTAGTCGGTGGTGGCGAGTCCTCCAGTGCGACGTTTGCGCTCGGCGACCTGAAAGACGGTGAGACCTATGTCTACGTCTGCACGTTCCCGGGTCACTGGTCGATCATGAAGGGCACGTTCACGATTTCCTAGAACGCGACGCCTTCAGAAAGAACTGAGCCGCTGCGGATTTCCCGCAGCGGCTTTTTTGTGCGTGACCTTAATCAACGAAAGCTTGTCTTGGTGCTGGCGTCGCGGGCAAGCGATGGAGCTGGCGATACAGGCGATTGAACATCGGCTCTGCCTCTTCGACGAGCTGGGCCGTCACATCGACACGCAACTGATCGTGCAGCTTGTCTGCGCGATTGGAAGCACCATAGACCGTGGCGAGCTTTTCGCCGTCCGCACGCGTTTGGATTGACCCATACGGATAACCTTGTACGACGTCGATCAGCAATGCGGCACCAAGCGCCTCACTTTTTACTTTTCTGCTAGGGAGCAGGAACGCTGAGATCAACGTAAAGTCGACGCTTGCCAATGCGTTTTTTCGGTATTCGTCCACCGTTGTCACCTGGTACAGCATGACCGCATCGAGGTGTTGTCGCGCTGCAGCCAGGCGCACCCGATCCACCGGTCCCATATGCCGGTAAGTCTCAGCACTGACGGCGGTCTTCGTCATGTCGGCGACCAACAAGTCTACCGGTACGAACTCGCCGAAATCGTTGCCTAGGTCTTCCAGCAGCTCAAGCCAATGCACCGCCTCGGCCTCCGGAATGGGGCTCAATCGTCCGTGCCCGTCGATCCGCGCAAGGCCGATACGTGCTGGAAAACGGAGCACCGGTTCTACGGCGGCAGCGTCGCGTATGGCATCGTTAATCGAACCGGCCCGCTCCGTCGATGCCGCGGGTACGCGGTCGTACTTGCTCAGATAGTCGCGCCCGGAGGTGGTCTGGGTGGTCGCAGAACAACCGACTAATAGCAGCACGAGGCTGCAGGAAAATAGCGTCAATGAAGTGGATGAACGCATCGTTAGACTCCTGTGATGGCAATGGCAAATGATCTTCAGGGGGAGCCTAACCGCCCACCCCGGAAGGGCGGACGAAGCCAGTATTCAACGAAAATTCAGGAACGCAGGTCGGGTAGCTCACAGACCGCACTCAGCCCACCCAATGGCGATCTCGCGAGCGTTAGCGCACCGTTGTACAACTCGACGATCTCCTTGCTGACAGCAAGGCCAATACCACTACCATCGCTGGAATCGTCCAGCCGCGCACCGCGCTGTAACACCTGGGCACGCCGCTCCGAGGCGATACCCGGGCCGTCGTCGTCGACGCGAAGCTGACCCGGCAACAGCTGCACCTCGATGCGCTGATTCGCGAAGGCTTGCGCATTCTCGACGAGATTGCCCAGCACCTCGGTGACATCCTCTGCATCCGCCTGCATCGTCATACCCGGTGTCGCATGCACAACGATCGGGATCGCCGAGAGTTTTTGATAGGCGGCAACAAGACGCTCAACGAGCGCCGTGATATCGATCCGCGTACCGCCGACGGATTCGGGCCCAGCGATTTGGGCGCGTTTCAGATGTCGCTCGGTCAGCCGGTCGATTTGCGCGACCGCAGCTTTACTCGAGCCGGTCGCAGACTCGCTGCGCAGCACAGTCAGCGGCGTTTTGATGGCATGCGATAAGTTGGCCGCGAACTGGCGATAGCGCCGTAGTGTTTCCGTGTTGCGTTGCAAGAGTGCGTTGACTTTGCCCGCCAGCACATCGAGCTCCCGCGGCAGCGTATTCGGCAGCTGCGGTATGTTGCCGCGCTGCAGCGCGTCGATGGCGCGCGTCGCGGCACGCAGTGGCAAACTGATCGCGATGACCTGGGCGAGCAGCAACATCGCCATGACGGCCGATGCGATGACCAACACCGGGCGCATCTCCGCGGAGATACGTTTCCGTTGTGCCAGTGCAAATGCACTCACAGCATTTGCATCGAGCGCGAACGAGACCGTGATGACCGTATCATTCGGAAACTGGTAGTCGCGCTGAATCACTTCAAGCGAGCGACCGGCCACCGTCGCCGCGAATCGACCCTCGACCGGAGCAACCGGCAAAGCCACCGACAAGGTGTTCGAACGAACCCGCACGTCATCGCCAAGACTGATCTGCCAGTCTCGCGGGATCGACGTGATGACCGGGCTGTCGCTATCGATGCTGACGTCGCCTGCCGTTATCCGAATCGCTGGCACGAGAATGTCGGCATACGCGCTTAGATAGGTATTCACATTCTCGTTAACGATCGCGGTTGCCGCGCCCCGCACGGCGACGAACACCAGCACCATGAATAACACCGACCCAATCGCGCCGATCCCGGCGATACGACTGGTCAGACTCATGGCGTATCGGCGGCCGGTATCGTGTAGCCGCGATTGCTTTCGGTCGTGATCACGGTCGCACCGAGTTTCTTCCGAACATTGGCTACGTGGCGTTGGATAATGCCGGAGTCATGGTCGAAGTCGTCATAGATATGATCGGCGATCTCGGAGATGGAAACGACCTTACCGCGGTGCATAAACAAGTACTGCAACAGCAGATATTCGGTACGTGTGAGTTTGATCACAACGCCATCGAGCGTCACCTTGCCCGTCGCGGCGTCCAGCGTAACGCCAACGTGCTCGAACCGGCTTTGCGCCTGTCCGGTGACACGCCGCACAACCGCTCTGACTCGCGCTGCCACCACATCGGCATCAAACGGCTTGGCAATATAGTCGTCCGCCCCCGCCTCCAGTGTATTGACGATGTCGTGTTTGGCCGTACGCGCCGTCAGCGCTATTACCGGCGTTTGCACACCGGCCGTGCGCCAACGTTCCAGCAAACTCGCGCCATCCATCCCGGGCAGACCCAGGTCCAGTAAAATGGCGTCATACTCATCGCTGTCACCGCGATGCAGAGCCTCCAGGCCGTCATGTACGACGTGGGTCACAAAGCCTGCCGACTGCAAATGACTGTCGACGGCCGCTGCAATCGCGCGATCATCTTCTATAATCAGGACTTTCACACTGACAGTGTAACGCCAGCGGATTGAATTACGCATGAATCTACGACGTTTTGCCGGGCCGACTCTCACGCTGATGCTCGCGGGATGCGCCATGGTGCCGGGTCTGACTAAAGTGGAACAGGCCAATGCAGAACGCGAGCGCTGGCAGGCTGGCGCGACCGATGGTGATGCAGAAGCGCAATTTCGTTACGGCAATACGTTCTGCTGCGGTGAAGGTTTTTTTGACACAGACAGCGCGGTCCTGTGGTGGTGCCGTGCGGCTGATCAGGGCCATCCACAGGCACGCCAGGCGTTGATTGCCCGACAAGTCGAGTCTCGCTGTGCCCGAATTTTATCCGCGGTCCCCGTCACCGCTACGCGTTAACCCAGGAGCTCTCATGGTCGTCGTTCATCATCTCGAAAATTCTCGCTCTCTGCGCATACTCTGGCTACTGGAAGAGCTCGGCGTGGACTATGAAATCAAACACTACGCGCGCGATCCCGAAACGAAACTCGCGCCGCAGAGCCTGAAGGACATTCACCCGCTCGGCAAGTCGCCGGTCATTACGGACGGCGACATCACGGTCGCTGAATCCGGCGCGATTATCGAGTATCTGATGGATACCTACAGCGATGGCAAGCTCAGACCTGCCAACGACCCTTCAGCGAAACGCGCATACACCTACTTTATGCACTACGCTGAGGGCAGCGTGATGCCGTTGCTGATCGTCGGCTTACTGATGGGGCGCATCGAGTCCGCTAAGCTGCCCTTTTTCGTGAAGCCCATTGCAAAAGGCATCGCCGGCAAGGTTCGTGAGGGCTACCTGACACCTAACCTGACGAACAACCTGGCCTTCATGGAACAAACGCTGGCGCAGTCGACCTGGTTTACCGGTGACACACTGACCGCCGCCGATGTGCA
>JBCCBP010000066.1:0-12577 GCA_039033995.1 Pseudomonadota bacterium
CGCGTATGGCGCTGCGGTGATCGTCATGGCGTTCGACGAACAAGGGCAGGCCGACACCATCGAGCGCAAGGTCGAGATCTGTGCGCGCGCGTATCAGGTGCTGACCGACGTTGTTGGCTTCCCGCCCGAGGACATCATTTTCGATCCGAACATCTTCGCCGTCGCGACCGGCATCGAAGAACACAACGCCTATGGCATCGCATTTATCGAAGCGACACGCCAGATCAAGGCACGGCTGCCACATGCAATGATCAGTGGTGGCGTATCCAACGTCTCATTCTCTTTCCGCGGCAACAACCCGGTGCGTGAGGCGATTCACTCTGTGTTTCTGTACCACGCCATCCGCGCTGGTATGGACATGGGCATCGTCAACGCAGGGCAACTTGCGATTTACGAAGATCTCCCCGATGAGCTCCGCTCGGCAGTCGAGGCCGTCGTACTGAATACGTCACAAACGGCGACCGATGATCTGCTCGCCTTGGCTGACAAGTATCGGGGTGACGGTAGCAGCAGTGCCACGACAGTTGATGATGCATGGCGTGATGCACCGGTTGCCGAGCGCTTGGCGCATGCGTTGGTGAAAGGCATCGATAGCTATGTCATCGACGATACGGAGGAGGCGAGACTGGCGGCAGAGCGCCCTTTACATGTTATCGAAGGGCCGTTGATGGATGGCATGAACATCGTTGGCGACCTGTTCGGTGAAGGCAAAATGTTCCTGCCGCAGGTGGTGAAGTCGGCACGGGTTATGAAGAAAGCAGTGGCGCACCTGATCCCTTTCATCGAGCTGGGCTGCGACGGGGTGAAGCAGTCTAACGGCACGATCGTACTGGCGACCGTCAAAGGCGATGTGCATGACATCGGTAAGAACATCGTCGGCGTTGTCCTGCAATGCAATAACTTCGATGTGATCGATTTAGGGGTCATGGTTTCGTGCCAGGAAATTCTCGATGCAGCGAAGCGCCACAATGCCGATATCATCGGTCTTTCGGGTTTGATCACGCCGTCGCTCGACGAGATGGTGCACGTCGCGTCCGAGATGCAGCGGCTCGGCTTTACGCAGCCGTTGTTGATTGGTGGCGCGACGACATCGCCAGCACACACATCGGTAAAAATCGATCCGGCTTATCAGGGCCCCGTGCTGTACGTTAAAGATGCTTCGCGTGCGGTTGGTGTCGCGCAACAGTTGGTTGGTGACGATTGCGATCAGTACGTGGCAAGCGTCAAACAGGACTGCGTCGAACGCAGGGCTCGGCATGCAGGGCGCAAACGCCAGAAACCGGCACTGTCACTATCGGCGGCGCGTGCCGCCAAACGCGTTATCGACTGGGCGGCGTATTCACCACCCGCACCATCATTCACTGGCGTACAGACCATCGATACGATCGACTGCGCAACACTGGTCGACTACATCGACTGGATGCCGTTTTTCAACGCGTGGGAATTCCACGGCAAGTTTCCGGCAATCCTGACCGACGATGTTGTTGGTGATGCGGCCAGTGCATTGTTTGATGATGCTCAGGCAATGCTCAAGAAAATCGTGGATGAGCAATGGCTGACCGTGAAAGCGGTGGTCGGATTTTTCCCGGCAGCGTCAGATGACGATGACATCGTTGTCTACACCGATGAGACGCGTACCGAAGCGCGCGCACGGCTGCATTGCCTGCGCCAGCAAAAAGAGACGCGCTCTGATCTTGCACAAGAGTGTCTTGCGGACCTGATCGCGCCAGAGCACAGCGGCAAACCAGACTTTGTCGGGGCGTTCACGGTGACAGCAGGGCTGGGCGCCGAGCAACGCGCCGCCGCGTTCGAGGCGGAACATGATGACTACGCCGCGATTCTGCTGAAGGCGCTGGCCGACCGCTTCGCTGAGGCGGGCGCGGAGTACTTGCACCAACGTACCCGTCGCGAATGGTGGGGTTACGCACCCGACGAGCATTTGGACAACGCGGATTTGATTGCTGAGCGCTACACGGGAATTCGACCGGCGCCCGGTTACCCGGCTTGCCCCGATCATTCCGAGAAAGTCACACTGTTTGATTTGCTGGAAGCGCCGGAACGCACGGGCGTCACGCTAACAGAGAACTTTGCGATGTCGCCCGCCGCGTCGGTCAGCGGCTGGTATTTCTCGCATCCCGACAGTCGCTACTTTTCGCTCGGCAAGATTGGTCGCGATCAGGTGGTGGACTACGCCGAACGCAAAGGGGTGCCATTGGCCACCGCCGAGCGGTGGTTATCGCCCAATCTGGGGTATGAACCGACGGTAGAAGAGAATCAGGCCGACGCAGCCTGAGTGCCGCACACCGCGCAATCGTCGCGCTTGCCGATCGACAACGTTTGCCACGCGCCCGCTTGGGCATCGCAGACGAGCAGTCGCGTTGCGGTGCCGGTGTCGGTCAGGCACTTGATAGCCTCCAGCGCCATCAGTTGTCCGATCATTGGTGGCAATGGTGCCATCACGCCGGCGCCGGCGCAGTCCTCAAGGCTCTCATCTTCTGGTTGATACAGGCATTGATAACAAGGCGATGGTGCATCATCGAAGCGGAAGACAGCGACCTGGCCTTCCCAGCGGATCGCCGCGCCGCTAACCAGCGGCGTGCGTGTTGCATACGCGGCGCGATTGATAGCAAAGCGACTGCCAAAGTTGTCGCAGCAGTCCAGCACGATATCGACGTGTTGCAACAGTTCGAGCAGCCCGTCGGCGTCCAATCGCTCACCGAGCTGGACGATCGAAAGCGCCGGGTTTTGCTGCTGAATGCGTCGTGCCGCTGCGACCGTTTTTTTCTCGCCAATATCGTCGGGCGTGTACAAGCTCTGCCGCGCGAGGTTGCTGGCGTCGATGCGATCGAAGTCGTTAAGCAGCAGCGTGTCGACGCCGGCTGCGCCGAGTGCTGCCGCTGCGGCTGCGCCAGTGCCGCCTAGTCCGACAATGAGAACACGCGTGTTTTGTAGTCGGTCTACCGCATCGCTGCCAAACGCGGGCAGCGAGCGGTGTCTCGCGTGACGATCGTCAGTCAGCGCGATATACCCGAGTCATGACCACTGGCTCGACCGGCACATCACCATGCATACCGTGGTTGCCCGTTTCGACCGTCGCGATTTTGTCGACGACATCCATGCCTTCGATCACTTTGCCGAAGACGGCATAACCGAAGTCACGGCCACCGTGATTCAGGAACGTATTGTCAGACAGGTTAATGAAAAACTGTGACGTCGCGCTGTCCACGACATTCGTGCGCGCCATCGCCAGCGTGCCACGATCGTTGCCGAGTCCGTTATCCGCCTCATTCTTGATCGGTGCATGCGGTGTTTTCTGTTCCATGTTTTCGTCCATGCCGCCGCACTGAATCATGAAGTTCGAAATGACGCGGTGAAAAACCAGACCATCGTAGAATTGCTCATCGACGTAGGTGAGGAAATTCTTGACGCTGATCGGTGCTGCTTCGTCGAACAGTTCTACTTTGATGTCGCCGTGATTGGTTTCGATGACTACCATGGTCTGGGTGATCCTTATGCTGTGCTGACGCCAGCGCGAGCTTCTGTGAAGCGGGGCAAGCCGGCGAGGTCGTGATGAAGTGTTATTGCGTTGAACGCGTGTGCGCGAAGAATACCGGAGACGGCGTCCGCTTGCATGTGACCGTGCTCGAGTAGCAGCCAACCGTCGTTCTCGAGGTGACTCGCGGCATCGCGAGCAATCGTGCGGATATCGTTGAGACCGTCGTCGCCGCTGGCTAGCGCGCTGCGCGGTTCATGGCGCAGATTGTCCGCGAATCCGGCGAAGTCTTGCTCGACATACGGCGGATTACTCACAATCACGTTGAACAATGGTGGTGGCAGCGCATTGCACCAGTCGCCACCCACGAACGTGACGTTGTTGATGCCGAGTTGCGATGCATTCTGTTCGGCAACCAACAGCGCTGCGCTGGATTGATCGGTGGCGATAATATCGGCATCCGTCCGCTCCATGGCGAGTGCCAGGGCAATCGCCCCCGAGCCGGTACCCAGATCCGCGATGCGCGGCTCGCGGATATCAGCGACCAGTGCCAGCACGCGCTCGACCAGTGCTTCTGTTTCCGGGCGTGGGATCAGCGTTGCCGGCGTTACCCGAAGCGTCAATGACCAGAATTCCTGAGTGCCCGTCAGGTAAGCGATGGGTTCGTGGTCAAGGCGGCGTGTCAGCCAGCCGCTCAGCGTATCGCGGGTCTCGGCGGGCAGCGCGTCGTCGGCATGCGCGAGTAGCCATGCGCGTGGCTTGCCGAGCGCGCTCGCAAGCAACACATCGGCCTCCAGCGAGGCGGCATCGCTGATGGACTTCAGGCGCTGGCTGGCCTCGCGGCGCCAGTCTGCAATTGACAGGGTTTTTTCGTACACTACGCGCCGGTTCACGGGATGTTCTGCCATGCAAGTCTACAACAGTGTGTTGGAAATGGTCGGTCGCACGCCGATGCTCGAAATCAGTCAGTTCGATACCGGGCTGTGTCGCCTGTTCCTGAAGCTTGAGCTGAACAATCCCGGGGGGTCGATCAAGGATCGCATCGGTGTCTCGATGATCGAGCAAGCCGAAGCGCGCGGCGATATCAAGCCCGGCGATACGATTGTCGAGGCGACGGCTGGCAATACGGGACTGGGCCTCGCATTGGCGGCGGCGCGGAAAGGTTATCCGCTGGTGCTCGTACTGCCTGATAAGATGAGCCAGGAAAAGATCTTCAATCTGCGCGCGATGGGCGCGGAGGTGGTGCTGACGCGCTCCGATGTGGGTCGCGGGCACCCGGAGTACTATCAGGATCTCGGACGTCGGATCGCGGAAGAGCGCGGCGGCTATTTTATTAATCAGTTCGGCAACCCGGATAATCCGCTGGCGCATGAAACGACAACTGCGCCGGAAATTCTCGAGCAACTGGATGGTGATGTCGATGCGGTCGTTGTCGGCGTTGGTTCGAGCGGCACCGTGAGCGGTATGACGCGATACTTCAGGGAACACGCCCCGGAAGTCGATATCGTGCTGGCGGATCCCGTCGGTTCGATCCTTGCCGAACACATCAACCACGGCCGCGAGGTGGATAGCGCGAGTTGGCTGGTCGAGGGGATCGGTGAAGATTTTATCCCGGACATCGCCGATTTCTCGATGGTCAAAAAGGCGTTTTCGATATCCGATGCTGAATCCTTCGAGATGGCACGCGCGCTGTTGCGCAAAGAGGGTCTGCTCGCCGGATCTTCCAGCGGTACATTGCTCGCGGCGGCACTCAAATACTGCCAGGAGCAGACCGAGGCCAAAAACGTCGTTGCGTTCGCGTGCGACACCGGCAACAAGTACTTGTCCAAGCTCTATAACGACTTCTGGATGGAAGACCAGGGTTTCGCAGCCCGTGAATCGTTCGGCGACCTGCGCGACCTGATCGGTCGGTTACACGGCGAGCGTGCGACGATCACGGTGGGGCCCGGTGACGTACTGACCACCGCCCATAATCGGCTGCGCAACGCCGGCGTGTCGCAGCTGCCTGTTATGGACGAGAGCACGCTCGTGGGGGTGCTGACCGAAGATGACATTATTCGCTACGCGTTCGGTAAGCCCGATCTGCTAAATGCGCCGGTGCAGTCCGCGATGCAGACCTCGTTTGTGCGACTTGCGCCGGATACGAGTGTGAATAATCTCGTCGCGATGTTGCAAGTGCAGCCATTCGCCGCCATTACCGATGGAGCAGTATTTTTTGGGCTGATTACCCGGTCTGATGTGCTGAACCATCTCCGCAAACAAATGTGAGCCAAACTATGAGCGACAAGAAATCCGCTTTTGCGACGCGCGTTATTCACGCAGGCCAGTCCCCGGACCCATCGACCGGCGCGATTATGCCGCCCATTTACGCGACATCGACGTATGTGCAATCCAGCCCTGGCGTGCACCAGGGTTATGAATACTCGCGTTCACAGAATCCGACGCGTATGGCGTTCGAACGCTGCATCGCGGACTTGGAGGGCGGCACACACGGGTTTGCTTTCGGTTCCGGACTCGCGGCGATCGGTACTATTCTTGAGTTGCTCGACAGCGGCGACCATGTGCTGGCGATGGACGATCTGTATGGGGGTACCAACCGCCTGTTCAGTCGTGTACGAGAGCGTTCGTCCGGGCTGTCGTTCGATTACATCGATTTCACCGATTCGGATGCTGTGACGGCGGCGATCAAGCCCAACACACGCATGCTGTGGATCGAAACACCCAGTAACCCGCTGTTAAAGCTGGTCGATATCGCGAAGTTGGCCGAAATCGCGCGCGCCAATGGGTTGATCCTCGTCGCCGACAACACGTTTGCAACGCCGTGGGCACAACGTCCGCTGGAGCAGGGTGCCCATATCGTTATGCATTCGGTGACGAAGTTCCTGAACGGTCACTCTGACATGGTCGGTGGGGTTGCCGTCACCCAAGATCCTGAGCTTGCCGAGCAATTGGGTTTTCTGCAGAACTCAATCGGTTCGATTCTGGGGCCGTTCGATAGCTTCCTCGCCTTGCGTGGGCTCAAGACGCTGAACGTGCGTATGCAACAGCACACGAAGAGCTCGCGCAAGATCGCTGACTGGCTGGAAACGCATCCGAACGTATCGCGTGTGCTGTACCCAGGGCTCGAATCTCACCCGCAGTTTGAATTGGCCGAGCGGCAGATGGATGCACCGGGTGGCATCATTACCTTCTTCATCAAAGGTGGACTCGATGCGGCAAGGAAGTTCCTTGAGAGTGTCGAAGTATTTGCGCTGGCGGAAAGCCTCGGTGGCGTAGAGAGTCTCGTTGACCACCCGGCGATCATGACGCACGCATCAGTGCCGGTTGAGCAACGTGAGGCGATTGGCCTGAGCGATGACCTGATTCGTCTGTCGGTGGGTATTGAAGATACCGATGATCTGATCGCGGATCTGGCGCGAGCGTTGGGCTAGCGAGCGTCAGAACTGCAACCAGTCCGGCATGGACAGACCGCGCTCGGCCAGATAGTCGCGATTAAACAAGCGTGCCTTGTAACGCAGGCCGCCGTCACACAGGATCGTGACAATCGTGTGGCCCGGACCAAGTTCGCGCGCCAGTCGAATCGCACCGGCAACATTGATGCCGCTCGAGCCACCGAGTACGAGACCTTCATCCCGGATCAGGTCATAGACGATCGGCAGCGCCTCTTCATCACTGATTCGAAAACTGTGGTCGACCGCCGTGTCGGCCAGATTCGCGGTGATGCGTGAATTGCCGATGCCTTCGGACAGCGAGCTGCCTTCGACTTTGATCTCGCCGTGCGTGAAGTAGTGGTGCAGTCCTGAGCCGTGCGGATCGCTTAAGCCAATGGCCACATCGGATTTGTGTGCGCGAAGTCCGCGCGCGACACCGCCGAGGGTGCCGCCGGTGCCGACTGCGCAGATGAACCCATCCACATTGCCATCGGTTTGCCGCCAAATTTCCTCGGCGGTGGTCTGTGCATGCCAATCGCGATTCGCGACATTGTCGAATTGGTTCGCCCAGAACGCGCTACCCGGCTGCGCATCGTTCATCGCGGCAGCGATGCGTTCCGACTCGTGCACGAAATGCGCAGGATTGCGAAACGGTACGGCAGGGATCTGACGAATCTTCGCGCCGTAGGCGGCAAGCGTTTCGACTTTCTCGACGCTTTGCGTATTGGGCATGACGATAATGCAGCGATGTCCCAGCGCATTGCCAACCATCGCCAAACCGATACCCGTGTTGCCCGCCGTGCCTTCGACAATGGTCGCACCCGATTGCAATGTACCGTCGGCTTTCGCCGCGTTTAACATGCCGAGTGCTGCACGATCCTTGACCGAACCACCCGGGTTCATGAATTCGGCTTTGCCGAGAATTTCGCAGCCGGTCGCGTCGCTGTAGCGGTTGAGTCGGAGCAGCGGCGTGTTGCCGATGGTGTCGAGCAGTTGCGACATCAAAGCTCGCTGTCTTCGAGCGCTGCCAGCTGATCGGCCTGGTATTCGTTAGTCAGCGGGCCGATCACGCTGCCAAGTTCGCCTTCCATGATTTCAGAAAGCTTGTACAACGTCAGATTGATGCGATGGTCGGTGACCCGACCCTGCGGATAGTTGTAGGTTCGAATGCGCTCCGAACGATCACCACTGCCGACAAGACTCTTGCGTTTCTCGGCTTGCTCACTGTCCTGCGCTTCGCGCTGACTGTCGAGCAGCCGAGCTTTCAGTAACGACATCGCGCGAGCCCGGTTCTTGTGTTGCGAGCGTTCGTCCTGGCATTCGACAACAACACCGGTCGGCAAGTGCGTGATACGTACTGCAGAATCGGTCTTGTTGACGTGCTGGCCACCCGCGCCGGACGCCCGGTACGTATCCACACGTAGGTCTGCCGGGTTGATATCGACGTCTTCTACCGCCTCGACCTCCGGCAATACCGCGACGGTGCAGGCCGACGTATGGATGCGACCCTGCGATTCGGTTTCCGGCACCCGTTGTACGCGATGCGCACCGGATTCAAACTTCAGATGCGAGTAGGCGCCGCGGCCATTGAGCAGGCTGATGATCTCCTTGTAACCGCCGTGCTCGCCTTCGTTGGCCGACAAAATTTCGACCTGCCATTTCTGGCTCTCGGCGTACTTCGAATACATCTTGAAAAGGTCACCGGCGAAGATCGCCGCTTCGTCGCCGCCGGTGCCGGCCCGGATTTCGAGAAACAGGTTGCTGTCGTCATGCGGGTCGGCCGGGATCAACGCCTTTTGCAGGTCCAACTCGGCCGCTTCGATGGCGGACTTCAGTCGCGAGACTTCATCTGCCCCCATCTTGCGCATCTCAGGGTCAGCGTCGTTGGCCAGTTCTTCGGCATCGCTCAGATCGGCGACCTGCTGCTGGTAGGTTTTGAACAGCGCTACGACAGGCTCGAGCTTTGAATACTCAACAGACAAGTCGCGAAACTGGTTTTGATCGCCGATGACATCCGGATCGGACAGCAGTGCTGCCAATTCTTCGAAACGGTCGGCCACGCCGACCAGTTTTTGCTCAATGGACGCTTTCATGGGGCGGCAACCTGAAGCCGCTAACGGCGAGCGCGTGCGGCGTTATTGTTCTGAGAATCTTCGTCGTCTTTGGAATCGGCAGACGCGCGACCCAGAAACAACTCTGCCGCAACCTGCAGAAATTGTTCATCGGAATCCGCGGCGGCCTCACGCAGGCGTTCTGTTGGTTGATGCAGAATACGCTGAGTGAGCACGTGCACCATCTGTTTCATCACATCATCGACATTGTGGCCCGCTGCGATACGTTTGCGGGCAGCTTCGAGTGCTTCGTCGCGCACGCGCATGACCGATTCGCGCACGCTTAGAATCGTCGGGGTCGCGACGCGCTGGCGCTCTGCTTTGTGGAACTCGACGAGCGCCTCGTCAATGATTTTGTCGGCCTCTTCCGCAGCCTGTCGACGCGCATCCTGGCCATCCTGAATGACCGTTTGCATGTCGTCGATCGTGTACAGATAGACGTCCGACAATTTGCCGACGTCGGGTTCGATGTCACGCGGCACAGCGATATCGACCGCAAACAACGGCTTGCGTTTGCGGGCGCCGATCGCGGCTTTCATCATGTCTGCTGTGACAATCGCGTTGGGGCTGCCAGTAGAACTGATCAGCATATCGGCGCTTGGCAGCGCGCGATCCAGCCGCGACAGCGGCAACGCGAAGCCATCGAACTCGCTGGCCAGCTTTTGGGCCCGCTCTTCGCTGCGGTTCGCGATGTAGATTTTGCCGATGCCGTGCGCCTGGAGATGGCGCGCTACCAGTTCGATCGTCTCGCCTGCGCCGACGAGCAGCGCCGTGTGTTGTTCGAAGCCGGCGAACAGTTGCTTCGCCAGGCGCACGGCAGCATAAGCGACCGACACCGGGCTCGCGCCGATCTCGGTATCGGTGCGTACCTTTTTGGCGATGGAGAATGCGTGTTCGAACACGCGGCTCAGATGTGCGCCACAAGCGCCCTCGTCGTGCGCGACACGATAGGCGTTCTTGAGTTGACCCGTGATCTGCGTTTCGCCGAGTACCATCGAATCGAGCCCACAGGCGACGCGAAACAGATGGCGCGCCGCTTCGCGGTCCGTGTGTGAAAACAAGCATTCTCGAAAGCCGTCGCCGGTGTGTTGCGACCCTTCAAGTAGTTCGACGATCGCGTTACGCGGCTGGTCGCTGCCCGCCCAATAGATTTCGGTGCGGTTGCAGGTGGATAGAATAATCGCCTCGGTGACGCCAGGTAGCGCGCGGATATCACGCAGCGTGTCCGGCACCGCCGATTCGGCAATGACCATCTGTTCACGGACCTCGACAGGTGCCGTATTATGGTTAATCCCGAGAATATTAACCGACATTTTCTTAGAACTTTTGTCCGCTTACCGCATCGGAACCTCTATGATAGGCGAACTCGCGGTTATCTGCCGCAAAAGAACACGGTGAGCAATGACTAAATCATGCCGATTTCGTACTCTGGCGACTTTCGCGTCCGCTTTGGTGCTATCAAATAGCGCATTTGCGCATGACGAGACCGAAGTCGCGCAGTTACTGGCTGAAGCCGAAACAGCACTCAATGATGGCGATTTCGGCGCCGGTGTGGCCGGTTATCTGGCGACAGCGCGCGCCAGCGACTCCGCTGAGACAGCGCGCCAGGCGACTCTGACCGCGTTCCACTTCGGCTACGACCAGATCGCCAGCGAAGCAGCCGCACGCTGGCTCGAGGTTGAGCCGGAGTCACTTGAGGCCGAGCAATATCGCGCTTATGCGTCGCTACGAGCCGGCGATGTCGATGCCGCGACTAAGCAGATGGTCACCGTGATCAATCAGGCTGATGACGACGAGGCCGCTTGCGAGCATGCAGCCGATGCCCTGGGTCGCGATGTGCGAGCAGCCGACGTTGGCGCGCTGTTTGCGACATTGGCCAAGCAACTCGATGAGACGCCGTGTATTTTGCGACTAGCGGCATCGACCGCGCTCGCCAACAACGAGAGCGATACGGCTGAGAAACACCTGAAGCGGCTGCGCAAGATCGATGCGTTTGGCAACGACGCGCGCTTGATCGAAATGAGTCGCTTGGTGCGTGACGAGCAAAGCGAGGCGGCCTTTACTGACGACAGCTTGCGCCTGGACGATACGGCAACCACCGAACAGCGGATTCAGCTCGCGTTCTTGAATGCGCGTGCAGAAGACACCGATAACGCGATGAACATGATCAGCCAACTGCGGTTGGAAGAGCCGGATAATGGCGAGGTGATGCTGGCCGAAGGCCTGCTACAACTGCAAGGCGGTGACGCTGATGCGTCACGCCGCACCTTCCTGAGTCTGCTGGCCACTGGCGAGAAAACGCCGGACGCGTTGTTCTACCTCGCGCGATTTGCTGAGCGGGATCGCCGCTTTGATCAGGCACGACGCATGTACAGCCAGGTGGAATACGGTGATCTGGTGCTGGCCGCGCAGCAACGCGTCTCGCAGATGATCGGTGAACGCGAAGGCATCGAGGCCGGCATCGCGCATATCGATGCGTTTGTGAAACGTCATCCGCGCTACGGCTTGCAGCTCAGCACCGTGCAGGCGGCGGCGTATGCCGAGGGCGAATATTTTGATCAGGCGCTCGAGTTGTACGACGAGTACTTGGAGGTGCGTCCGAACGCCGAGTTCGCAATGTTGGGTCGCGCCGATGTGTTGCTGCAGGCCGACCGCGAGGACGATGCGATCCGCGCGTTTCGCGACGTCGTTAAACGATTCCCGGATTCCGCAGGTGCGCTCAACGCATTGGGCTACACGCTGGCGGATCGCACCCGCAAGTTCCGAGAGGCCGAAAAGCTGATCGATCGGGCGCTCGAGAAGGAGCCCGACAACGCGGCGATCATCGATAGCAAAGGCTGGGTGTTGTTCCGGCGTGGACGCTTCGAAGAGGCGCTCGAATACCTGGAGCAAGCCTGGGAAAAATTCCCGGACCCGGAAGTGGCGGCGCATCTTGGGGAGACACTGTGGCGACTCGGGCGTGAGGATCAGTCGCGTGAGCTGCTGCAACAAGCCTGGCAGCGCTTCCCGAACAACGACCACTTGCGTGAGACGATTCAGCGCCTGTTGGAAGACGGGCCAACGACGCGCAGCTAATGGTGTGGAAACGGTGTGCGGCGGTCGTGCTGCTCGCAGCGCTCGCTGGCTGCGCGACGCGTGGCGTACAGCAGCTACCGACACTTGAGAACTGGTCGCAGCGCAACGACGTACTAACGCGCCTGACCGTCTGGTCGCAGACCGGGCGTATCGGGATTCGAACTCGCGACGAGGCCAACAGCGGCACCCTGAAGTGGCGACAGAACGACCGCCAGTTTTTCGCGGAGATCGACGGCCCGTTCGGTGTCAGCGGTCTGCGACTGACCGGCACCCCGGAAGCCGTGACGTTGGCCGGTCACAAGATCGAGACACGCACCGTGGTCGACCCGGAGCAGGCATTGCTGGTTGAGACCGGTGTGCGGGTACCGTTGGCCGGACTGCGCTACTGGTTACTCGGCGTGCCCGATCCGGCGCGGCCTTCAGAGATCACGTTGAATGACGATAACCTCGCTGCCGTCATCGTGCAG
>JBCCBP010000067.1:0-11477 GCA_039033995.1 Pseudomonadota bacterium
ACTGGGCGTCCTTTTCTCCACGGATCTTCGCTATGCCCGCCATTGGTCAGTCTTTCGCTCGCTTTATTGAACGTGCCGGTCGCAAGATTCCGGATCCGGTCATTATCTTTATGGCCTTCTACCCGGCGGCGTTCCTGGTGACCGTGCTGATGTCTGGCTACAGCTTCGAGACGGTCGGTGCGGGCGGCAGCACCGTCGCGCATCAGATCAACGGCATGCACCAGGCCGAACATATGCGTTGGATATTTGATAACGCGCTGGTGGCCAACTGGCTGGCATTTGGCAACGGTGTCTTGGGCGTCATCCTGGTCGTCATGCTGGCGGTGGGCATTGCCGAGAACTCGGGATTGTTCGGTGCACTGATTAAACGTGCTGGCAGTCACATTCCGGTCAAGCTGCTGCCGTTGTTGCTGGTACTGATTGGCATCCTGAGCTCGATTGCGACGGACGCGGGTTACCTGGTCCTGATCCCGCTCGCCGGCTTGCTGTATGCGGGCATAGGCCGCAATCCACTGATTGGCATGGCGGCTGCTTTCGCTGGCGTGTCAGCTGGCTTCAGCGCAAACATTATTCCCGGGCCTGTTGACGCGATAATAGGCTTGAATGCACAAGTGTTTGCCGAAGCGCAGGGTGTGCCGTTTGCGAATGCAGCGGGTGATGCGCTGAACCCCGTGACGATGCACTATTACTTTATTGTGGTGTCGACGTTCATCCTCGCAGGTACGGGGTTCTGGGTCACGCGTAAGTTTGTGGAGCCGCGGCTCGAAAGTGCTGACTACGTTGTACCTGATGACATTAGCCCCGGCGACTTCGATCTCACGGCCGAAGAGTCGCGCGGCTTGCGAGCCTCGTTCTGGGGCACGCTGGTGGCGTTGCTGATGATTGTCGGCCTTGCGCTGGGGCCGCTGGCGACCTTCACCAACGATGCGGGCAATGAGGTCACTCCCTGGATGAACAACATCATCCTTCTGATCTCGCTGTTCTTCGCCGTGACCGGCGTTTTCTTTGGTATTGCTGCAGGCCGGTTCACCAAGCTGTGGGATATCGTTGAGGCAATGGTGAAACAGATGAACACCATGGGCTACATCCTGGTGCTGACCTTCTTCACCTATAACTTCCTCGGCTTGTTGGGCTACAGCGGCCTTGGCACCTGGATCACATTCCTTGGCGCCGAGTTCCTGCAGGCATTGGGTTTACAGAAATTCCCGGTACTGCTGCTGATCGGTTTCATCTTCACGACCGCGTTGATTAATCTATTCATTGGCGGCCTGACGTCCAAGTGGATGCTGCTGGGCCCAATCTTTGTGCCGATGCTGTACTTCGTTAACCCGGAAATGACACCTGACCTTGTTGCCGCCGCCTTCCGCGTTGCCGATTCCTCGACCAATATCATCACACCCATGATGGCGTACGCAGGCGTGATCCTGGCGTTCATGCGCAAGTTCCAGCCGAACATGGGCTTTGGTGACATGCTGTTGATCATGCTGCCGTATTCGATCGCCTTTCTAATGGTGTGGACGGCATTGCTGGTTGGCTTCTTGACGATAGGCATTCCTCTGGGTTTCTAGCTGGTTTGTCCCGTGGGGTTAAACTGACCAGGAGTTTCCCAAGGTCGCCAATGCGAACGGTTGCTTGTCTATTTGGTCGAGGGCGAGGCTGATCGTCGCATGGCGGCACCTGGAGATGGGCGCCGCACCCCGGATAACGGCAGCGCCCATCAATCTAACGCGGCGGCGCATAGAAGAACTCGCCCGCCAGCACATCATCGGAGGTGCCGAATTGGCCGTCCGGGCCGGGCGCCCCAAACTGACGCCGGTTTAGCAAATTCAGTGCCTCATCGCGTATCAAGACATCGAGGCTGCTCTGCTCGTCATCCGGCGTTTGCCATATGCCATCGATTCCAGCAGCGCTAAAGACCTCTTGCTGCGCCCACAGCCCCTTGTCGAGTAATCGTCGGACGCGGATCTGTGAAATCACATCATCGTCAGTCAACGGCTGGCCATCGACCCCGACATCGTTGTAATCGATGATTGTGACAACCGTTTGCATTGGATCGGTATCGTCATAGGTAAAGCGGTTGATCGGCGTCCTGATTTCATCATCGCGATTGAACCAGACACCATCCATGCCCGGGCTGGCGCCTCGTATAAAGCTGGTTTGGCGTCCTTCGCTGTCGAATGGGCTGAATTGATAGTTACTGATCTCATCATCTGCCGTATACCAAACCCCGTCACTACCTGCACCGGTATAGCTGACCAACTCGATGCGCATCTCTGATTCGTTGCGTTGGGTAGACACGTAATCAACAATTTCGTCGTCTGCGGTTTCGGCGATGTTGTCTGGCCCGCGCAATATTTCCGTGACAAGCGTGCGCAGCCCGCTGACATCGTATTCATAAACGAAAGCGCGCCTGTCAGGATCATCGTCGGCGGTGAACCACACGCCATCGTCACCGGGCGTGCGGAAGCTCGCCGCCACGCGGTCTTCTCCGAACGCCGTATACAGGCGCTCACGATAGGATTGCGGCTCATCATCATCCGTCAGCAATAGCCCGTCGGGCCCGGTTCGCCACTGAACATCACGGCTGACAAGGCCATTCGTCCCTATCTCAAACGTCCGATATGCCGTTACCGTATCGTCCGACGTAAACCACTCGGCATCGGTACCTGCGTCACCGAAACGAGTTTCCGCGATCACATCGCCGCTCGCATTGCGTGTGAATTCCACATAGCGCCGTGGTGGCTCATCACCACTCTGCCAAATGCCATCGTTGCCCGCATCAGCGCGAGTAATGGTCCGTAGTGGCAATCCGTTGGTATCGAGTTCGGTATCGGCCTGGGCGACAGTAACACCGTCGATATCGACGATCGTTTGTACCAGCGGTGCCAGAAACGTCCGGAACGACGCGTTGATCGTCGGTGCCGTATTGCCTGCCACATCACGCACGCCATCGAGCGTCATCGTGAATGCTGTCCCTTCAGCGAGCGGCGCCAGCGGTGAGAATGTAACGCTATTGTTGTTAGTGTCGTAGCTAACCTCACCGCGGACACGCACGCCGCGCTCATTGGCGAGAATGACGCTGTCCAGATTAACGGATGACGCATCAAGCGCCTCGCTCAGCGTCATGCTTGGGTTTGTAACGATACTGACAGGACTCGCACCGTCCGCCGGTTCGCTGGATTGTAGCGACGGCGCAGTCGTATCCGCAGGCGGTGGTATGGCCACAGTTGTATTGCTGCTGCCGCCACCGCATCCGGATAATAGGAGGGCCACGGTCATCATCGCGGTCGGTATAGCTGTCTTCATCGCAATTCTCCAATTTCATGAGCGTCTATTGGGGAAAGCGACAAAACTGGGTGGGCAGGTCGAAGAAACAGGCGGTTATCTCGGCGATCGCAGGTTACGTCAAATGTTGCATCGATGGAGGCGTATCCAACAGGGAGGCGATCTGCAGTTGAAGTAGAGTAGGCGGGACGCCCTCGCTGAACGGTATTGAGGCTAGTGACTCATTTGTTGTTGTCGAGTATTGCCTGATAGAACGCCGCGCGGTCTGCGTTGCCCGACTGTGTGTGATGGTCGACCAGCGCCTTGGCGGCCACTGCGTAGAGCGGGTGTTCCGGCAGATCCATCGCCAATCCGTCGAAGACGTTGGTCAGTGTCTTCTCGCCTGTTGTCATGTCGCCGCTGGCAACTTGCGATTGCCCAACCAGTAGCTGGGCATTGTAGGTCAGCCAGAAACCATCAGGCAGTTGCACCTGGCAGGCTTTGTAGGCCAGCTCTGCCTGGGGAAGCGCATCGGCTGGACGCTCGAGTTCGAGTAACATCTCAGCATACTGAACACGCGCTAACGCAAGTTGTGGATCGTTCTCATTCCTGGCGACATAGATCGGGATCAATTGCTCGAAGACTTGCTCGGCGCGCGCGCTGTTGCCTGCATCAGCTTCAAGCGCTGCGAGTTGCCGCATCGCATAAGCCGCATTCAGTTGCTCGCGACCGCCAGTGCGCTGCGCATGCGCGATCGCTTGCAGGAATGAATCACGCCCCTCATCGGTACGTCCCATATCGCGGTACATACGGCCAAGATTGGTGATCGGTACGGCCAGGTCCACCGTATCTTCACCGAAAGCCTTGCGTTGCACGTCTATTGCGCGCTGATACAGGGTTTCGGCTGCTTCGAAATTCTGCAGTTCGTGTTCGATTTGAGCCAGATTGTGCATGTAGACGCCGACATATCCATCGTCGGCGCCGTCCTCGGCGATTGCCTGCGCGAGCACCTCGCGCATCAACGGCGCAGCCAACGCCTCCTCACCAATGGTGCTGTACAGCTGTGCCAGTGATTGTCGCGCGGCGAGGTAGACAGCATGGTCGGTTCTGCCTAGGCGCTTGCCGGCAGTAATGATTTCTTCGTATTGCGCCCGGGCGTTATCGTAGTCGCCCTGTTCAAACAGCGCGTATGCATACTCAACCCGGAAGCGGCTGCGTTCCATGGGATCAATGTCTGCCAGTGAATCCGCTAGCTTCTGCGCCGTTTCGTAGTGTGTCATCGCCGTCGGGTAATCGCTGAGCTCGCGCAATGCTGTAGCCAGTCCGAGCTCGGCATAGGCCAGGCCTTCGGTATCGTTGAGCGATGCATAGATAGCAACAACTTTCTCAAACTGCGCTCGGGCAATATCGTGCTCGGTCAGCGTTGAGTACACTTCGGCAATATTCAAACCAAGATCTGCGAGTATTCGCGGTTGGTCGGCAAAGTCGCTTGCCAGACGATCAGTCGCCGTATCCAACACTTCTCGTGTGGTGGCAGATGCGCCGAGCTCGTCCGGCCGCTGTAGCCGAAAAATGTCGAACAGGAACTGGATCATCGCCTGGGAGCGAACAACTTCAGTTTCTGCCACATCGCGCTGTTGGCTAATCGTCTGTGTGTGATAGATGCCCCCCGCAATCGCTATGGCGACGACGCCCAAACTAAGCCCCACCGCCGCGCGGTGACGTCGCAGGAACTTGCGGGTCAGGTAGCTGAGCGTACGGCCGCGCGCTGTCACAGGCTGGTTATCCAGATAAGCGCTAATGTCATCGGCAAGCGCGCGCGCCGACACGTAGCGCGATTGCGCATTCTTGTGCATGGCGGTGAGGATGATCGCATCAAGGTCGCCTTTGAGTTTCGCCGGCTCAAGACGAAAAGATGGCGCCTCTCGATCGTAGTCGAGAGCTTGTGATGCGGTCGTGCTGGGTTTCGGTGGCTCGGTCTCACAGAGCAGTTTTTCGCGCTCGCTCGGTCGCAGCCCAGTCGTGCTGTATGGCTGCCGGCCGGTCGTTAACAGATACAGTAGAACGCCCAGCGAGTAGATATCACTACCAGTCGTGATTGGGTCGCCCAGAATCTGCTCCGGGCTTGCGTAGTCGGGTGTCATCGCACGGTCGCCCAGTGCGGTGACTTCAGCTGCCTCGTCGGCTGCCTCGTCGATAATTTTCGCGATGCCGAAGTCCAGAAGTTTGGGTTGACCGCTAGCGGTAACCAGAATATTCGATGGTTTGATGTCGCGATGTACAATCAGGTTCTGATGGGCGAATTGCACCGCGTCGCAGACCTTCGCGAACAATCGCAGCCGCTGACGAAGACTGAGCGCATGGCGCTCGCAGTAAGCCTTGATTGTCTCGCCCTCAATAAACTCCATGACCAGGAATGCGGTGCCATCTTCGGTGTTGCCGCCATCGAGGATCCGGGCGATGCCAGGATGGTCGAGTCGCGCGAGGATTTGCCGCTCCTCAAGGAAGCGCAGCTCGTCATCGCGGCTTGTGATACGCGCGCCGATCAGCTTGATCGCAACACGCTGCTCGAAGGCACCATCTGATCGCTCGGCCGCAAACACATTGCCCATCCCGCCGCGCGCAATGTGTTCGGTAATGCGATAAGCCCCGAACTGTTTCCCCAGAAGTGCGTGGCTCGTCTCAAGTTCAAGATCGGATGTCGCATCGCCAACGGCGCGCGTGATGGATGCATCGGATTGTCGAAAGATCGTGAGTAACTCAGTGAGTTCCGCTGCCAGCGATGGTTCACTCGCATTGATTTCAGTCAGGCGGCGTTCGCACTCCGCCTCGGACAATGCACTCAATTCGGTAAACAGGCGTTTGAGCTTGGACCATTTGCCGGTATTCATTGACGTCTCCTCACCGCATACGATGCAGTGTAAGGTATATTCCTGATTGTTTGGCACGCGCCCACCTTGCGAGGACGTCATGTCGGAAGAGCCTTCCGTTACTAGTTTGCTTGCCGATTGGCGCAATGGCAGTCAAGGTGCGTTCGATGCGCTGTCGGCGATTGTCTATGACGAGTTGCGCCGTATTGCCGCAAGACTGATGGCGTCGGAGAACGCTGGCCACACACTGCAGGCCACTGCACTGGTCAATGAGGCGTATCTTGAGCTGCTGGGTGCCGACGCCAATGTCAATGATCGCCAGCACTTCCTGGCGCTCGCCGCGCGCGTCATGCGCCGAACTCTGGTCGACCATGCGCGTAGCAAAGGTCGTATCAAACGCGGTGGCGACCAGTTGGCGGTTACCCTCAAGACAGCTGTTGGTAGCGATCAAGATCTCAGTGATGTCCTTGAGCTTGATGATGCACTGATGCGATTGTCCGCTCATGATCCCACGTTGGCGCAAGCGGTTGAGCTGATCTACTTCGGCGGGCTCACCTACGAGCAAGCTGCCGACGAGTTGGGCAAATCGCGCACTGGGCTGGTTGAGGACCTCAAGTTTGCCAAGACCTGGTTGCAGCGTGCGATGAGCTAGGTAAGCTGCGTTGCGATGCATCATTCCGTCAGCGAGCAAAGGCCATGAGCCGACTGCCGTGGCAGTCGACTCACCGCCAACGCATCAGTCGCCGCGTGCAATCGCGGTGTAAACGCTATTGGTCGCGGCATTCGATATCCACAGCATATCCTGGCGCCCATCATCATTGATGTCGCCTATGCGCACGGTGTACTGCGACCAGTCCTCGACTGGAACGAAGGTTTGTGAAACGCGAGTGAAGGTAAACTCGGAGCCACCGACCACAGCTAAGCCAACGCCTATCTTGTTAATCAACTGATCGCCAAGCCCTTTGTCGTTAATCAGCAAGTCATCGGCGCCGTCGCCGTTGACGTCAGCCAGATAGACGTCAGGTTGCCAGTCAGCGAGCCCCGCACCGTTAGTGGCACTGCTTGAGAGCGGCCCGAACAGGTCGCGGATGGCCACATCCTCCGGGCTACGGTTACGGGCCTTGAAAGCGTGTGGATCCAGCACATCCCCCACCCTGTTGGCAGGAACGCCCGAGCCTTCGCCGATAAAGATCGCAAACGCTTCCCAAACGCCGGCTGTACGTGGCTCGACGATATCGGCGAGGCTGTCTCCGGTGGCGTCACCAACGATTGCGGTGTAACGGCGCCAATCACCGCGCAAGTCCTGGAAGCGCTCATTGACGAGCCCCTCTGGCGAGCCCATTGCAAACCAGCGACGGTTGTCGGTCGCGGAGAGAACCTGCCATGAGATATCGTCATAGCCATCGCCGTTAAAGTCGGCCAGATAAGTGAAATCGTATCCACTGAAGTTCTGGTTAATGTCGAACAGTGCCAGTGGTTCGAACAGGTCATCTGTCTGCAGATCGAAACCCGGCGCGCTCATGTCGACCGCGTGTGCCGTATAGGTTCTGTTAGTGCTGACGTTGTTCGGCACATTGTTAAAGACCAGGTCCGTGCCGCGCTGCGCGTCCATTTGACCAGGAAACGGCGTATAGTCCCGCCAGCCGGAATCGGAGGACAGTATCTGGCCCGCCGAGTAGACGAAATCGCGGTCGGTATCACCTTTCACGAAGGCCACATAAACGGCGTTGCGGCCATTACCGAGCAGGTTGAATACGATGTCCTTGCGGCCATCGGCATCGACGTCGAGTAGTTGCATTGTAAAGTCGCCAAGCTCGCCGTTGACTAACTCGTGCTCTCCAACGGTAAGCGACTCGAAGGTGCCATCGCCATTTGAGAATGCCACGGCAATCTCACCACGGGACGATGTCCCGGTTGCGGCCCAGACAATGTCGTCGCCGTTGCGGCCATCAATATCACCCACGGCCACTTGTTGACCTGGGGTGCTGAACTGGGTATCGAACGGGATTTCCGTCGACAGCGTGAAGGTCTCGTCGCCGCCCAGCTTGTCGGTACAGGTGGTGCGACTATAGGACGTGAACTCCTGCACCACTGCGGGTACGTTGTCGCTGATACTGCGGATCTCGAACGAGATCGGGAACGCATCGCTCGCCGTGACCGGCACACCGAAGTATTGTGTCCAGTCGTTCGATTGCAGCATTATCGCGGTTGCCTCGGCTGAGCCGCCGAGGTAGGAGAGCACTAGTTTGGATTGCTCGCGTATGTTTTGCGAGCGTGCGGCCGCTTCTCCAGTGACGCTTGCAACAGGATTGTTGTATTTGAACTCGAACGCCGACCGCATTTCCTCTTCACTGAACGTTGACGTCATCGTCGCGGTGAGAATTCGTCCGTAGGTGACGCGGGCAACATATGCAGGCACATTGCCTTCGCCCATCGTGCCAAGATCAATCTGCTCTTGAAGCAGCTCGGGCGTGAACTCGTCGGTGAACCAGCCAGATGGCGTCTGTGGCGCGGAAATATCCACCGTGTAGAGTGTTTCCCGGAAAACAGCTGCGACCGAATTCTCGACCGTGCCTTTACTGAAATCACCCTGAGCGCTGCCGGAGAAGCCGAAATAGCGCCCGGAAATACCAGCGCGCAATGCGCGTTGCTGCTCGTTTCGGAAAGTCTCCACGCGCAGGTTGCCTTGCGCGGTTATACAATCCGCATTGAGTCGTTCTGCCTCGGCGATGATGTCTGATACAGCGCTGTTAACCGCCGCTAGTGTTGGTTGTACTTCGCGAAAATTATTCGCGATGTTGCAAGCTGCGATAGTCACTGTGACTGACGTTCGTTGAGCGATATTGATCGGCAGGATATCGCCGGGCGTTGCGCCGTCACGCAGTGACTCACCAACGACCATAGCACCCGGGTAGAGCACGTTGGTCGGCGGAGAGAACATGACGTATTCCTCCGGTGTCTCGTAGAAATCGACCTCTTCAGTCGTACAGACTTTCAAGTTGTTGTCGTTATCAGTGATTTCCTCAACGACCGGCGCCTGGGTCGTATCAACGATTTCTACGCCTTCATTGGCCTCATCGAATGTTTTTGGTGCGAACTCGGCCCAAGGCTGCATGTCGTTGAAAAACGGGTCAGGGTTGGGGCCGGTTGTGCCGCCACCGCCACCGCCGCCACCGCCGCCGCCAACGTTTGGTGCTGGCGCGCTGCCGCCACCACCACCGCATGCTGCGAGGAGCAGGCTAAGAATTGAAATTGCGCTGATTCGCTGTTGAGTTCGCATGGCTTCTCCCTCCCCGGGAGATTTCCCGGCTGAATAGTTGTTTGTCATTCAGGAGAGCGCTCATTGACGGGCAATCGGTCGGAGAAACCTTTTGGTTATGTCAAATTGTCATGTAACCTGCTGCCCTGCCATGAAAACTCTCGGGTGAGTCCGTTACGAACAGGTGCGTTGATTCGCGGGCGCCGTGTTGCGATCTGCAAGCGACAGGCCGCGCAGAACGGTAGGTCGTGCTTTGAACTAGCACATCGCCGTGGGTTGGCTAATCCAGCGGCGTGAAGTGATTCGCCCCGATGACGAAGTGCTCGAAATCCTTCGGGTAGAAGCAGAATGCATAGTGCTCGATTGTGCCGTCGTTGTAGGTCAATCGGATGGAGTAGCGATCGAGCTTATAGCGGCCGGCGCGTCTCGTGTCGCTGTAAGCCGGCAGCCATGCGCCCGTGTCGCCGCCCTTCAGCGATGCCCAGCTGAATCGCCCGTTCGCATCAAACGCGACGGTGTTGAAGTTTGCGACGCGCCCGCCACCGAATGGATCGGCAGATTGAAAGCGACCGCTGATGGTCTGGCCATCAACGGCTGGCCGCGTCGTGAACCAGTTTTCCCAGAGGTCCGGCTCATCGCCGGGCCAGGTGACCTGCAACGCCGAGCCACGCTTTCTCCAGCGCCCCCAATCATCCGGCGATTCGCGTCTGGAGGCGTTGATGTCTATTGTGTACGGGTTATCTGAAAAGCTGCGATGAATCGTCCCGTCCTTTAGCATCAAGTAAGTCTTGTTTGTCACGTAGACGCCCGAGAGTCCGTAGCCCGTGACCGTGCGCAGGGCAATGCGGTCAATGCCGTTGACGCTGGTTGTCGAGACTGTTGATGACGATGCAGTTGACGTCTCGGGAGTTGTACTGGGCAATTTGCTCGCCGTTGTCGTTGCTGTGCTCGAGCTTTCCTCGGGCGTAACTGTGCTTGCCGTTGCAGCCTCGGGAATTGGCTCAAAGCCATTGTCAGTGATCTGCCACTTCGCGGGGTTACCGTACAAATTGAAAAATCTGTCGATCGCTGTTCTGGTGACAAATTCCTGCAACGCATTGTCGCCTAGGCCCTTGCCGACGAAAGCCAGGTTGCGTTGCCACATGCCGCGCAGTATTTCGCGGTCACCGATTTTCTGAGAGACGGGCTTCGGGCCAAGTACCGTAAGGTCAGTTGCTTCGCATCGCTTCACCAAAGCTGCGATCTCTGTCGCGGTCGCATCTTTGCCTTGGATGATCTGCCAGTTTGTGATCTCAACAAAGGTCGCAATACTGCAGTCGGAATACGGTGGGTAGCCTGCTCGCTTGGCGATGCGTTCATAGTCGCGAAACGCGCCTTTGGTCGAAAACGACAAGCGAACAGACAAGCGTTGCGCCCGTGGCGTCTCCTCGACAAGCTCGCGCTTGAGTGATTTCGATAGCGATTTGCGCAGGTCGGCATCTAACTCATACGCCACTATTGTCATCGGGAACGAGACCAGCGTCAGCGCGAACATCAATGGCCAGGCGGGCCTAATAGAGTGCAGCATCTCAACTATCCGGGCCGTCGAAGCCTAATGCTAGCATGAGTGTCTAACGGCGCCTTAGGCTATGACCTTCTCAGTCGCAGCGATCATCGCCACGTGGTATGACCAATCCGCGCGAACGTAAGAAGCATGCAATCGAGCCGCGTCATAGCGCGCGACACCCTGTCGCCGGACCGCCAGTCGCATGTCCCGCACGAGACAGCGTGGCTTTCCTGTTCGTCGTCAGCTGTGCAGACGCAAACGGCCGCGGTGCTTGGGTGCGCCGCGGCCGTCTGTGCTAGCACTGCCTGCCGGTTACGGCGACCAATCAGCGTTAAGGTTCACGCCTGAAAACGCTCGATAGGCGCGGATACCAATGTGCCATGTTCCAGCCTGTGGGTTGTTGATGGTGCAGTTCTCCGTGTTGCCATTGAGGTATGGCCGGCAGGTGTAGGAACTTGTGCTTGGCTGCGAACCAAAGCGCAGGTACAAATCTGCATCACCGCTGCCGCCTGCGATGTTCACCGTTAACGTGGACATC
>JBCCBP010000068.1:0-11399 GCA_039033995.1 Pseudomonadota bacterium
CCGGCAGCTCATGCTTGGCCCACATCGCAAGCCGGTGTTTGATATTGGGCATCGTGACCTGGTCGGCCGCGAGCGGCACGATCTTTTTGTCATGAACGAGCAGCCGGTACGCATACTCAATCTTTAGATTCTTCGAGTCCGTCGCCTCGAACTCGACAATCTTGCGCTTTACCGCGTCCTCCATGACCAGCCGCAAGGCCTCGTTGAGCAGTGCTGCTTCGTTACTGCGCTTTTTTGCCATGGCATTCACCTCGTCGCCCTTTGGTAATACTAGCAGGCAGGCTGAACTCTCAGACCAATAAAACGTGACGGGGTTCTGTTGACGCGTATGGTTTGCCTACCAGTTTGGCGCAAAGCGTGCTACTTGCACTATGTGATTTGGTCGACAATGACGACCGTGCGACCAGCAACGATCAATTTACAGCATTCGGACACGCATGGTCACCGCATTCATACCTACGCAAACGGCGTAAGCGACGAGACATACCATTACGCATCGCCAGTATGTCGCCCGCCAATGCCAACAACCAAGAATTATTGGGCAAGAACGGGCGATTCTGCTGCTTTCCTTAGTGAGACGGACAAATCCTCAGGAAAACCGACATGAAATCGCTCAAATTGTTAATTCTCGGAACCAGCCTTTCCATTGTCGGCTGCGGCGGTGGGGGCGGCGGCACTGGCACCATGACGCCATTTCGCGATACGACACCGCCCCGCGTGCAATCGAGCAACCCGACCAACGGTGCCAGTCCGGTAAGTATCAATGTAGACCCCGAGCTCATCGTTTCTGAAGCCTTGAGTGTCGCGACGGTCAATGACACAACCGTCGTGTTTCGGGATGCGTTTGGCAAGCGAATTCGCGGTGATGTGTCCTATGACTCGGCAAGGAACGCGATCGTGTTCGAGCCACGAAGTGCATTGGAGTTTCGGCGCGGCTATGAGTTATCGGTCAACGGCGCGACGGATGTCGCAGGCAATGCGTTTTCGACAACGCTCACATTCACGACCTTTGCTAACCCTGTAACTCAGTCCACAACGTTCTCGGGCGGCAACATAGCGCGTCGGACTGATTCCCAGAACGATGTGCAAGGTCGCACGACCCGCACAGACATCTACGAAGACGCCGGGGCCGATATGACGTGGTTTACGGCGGATGATGGCTTGCGGCAATATCTTAGAGCGACATTCAACGCCGACGGCCTGCTAGCATTAAGCGAGCTCGTCAATGGTATTGGGCCGGACCAGCAGTGGTTTACCAATGACGACACCACCGTTGGCTACAGCATTCTGGACTACGACGCGATTGGCAACAATTCTCGACAAGTTAGCGGCCTCGCCGGCGCGGACGGCATCGTTGGGACTGTGGATGATAGCGTTTTTCAGTATGTCGACTTTGGCTACAACGAGTACGGCAATGTTCTGTCGATCTTCGTCGCTAATGGCCCCGGCCCCGACCAAGTCTGGTTAACGGGCGACGACAACGCGGATCTGACTATCCGAACTGTCGATGAGACTGGTCGGGTAGCGAGCGACACACGCTACGACACACCCGGGCCCGACAATATCTGGTTCACGGAGGACGATCGTGTTTCGCAGCACAGGGTCTGGACGTCTAACGCAGATCGGACCGAGTCGACAAGCATTACCTACAATGCCCCGGGACAGGATCAACGCTGGTTTACCGATGATGACACCGTATCAGCGCATTCGGTAACGACGTTCGATGCCCAAACTGGCCGGTCCACGAGCGAATACAGTTTCAACGGACCGGGACCGGACGCCGTTTGGTTTACCGATGACGATGACCTTAGCGCCCATGCGCGAATAACCTACGACGACACCGTGCCCGGACTCACCACCCGAACCTTTGTGCTATATGCCGATGCGGGCCCGGATGGACAACGATACACCTTTGACGACCCCATATCGTTCTATTCCGATACCACCTCCACCGAGAAATCGACAACGACGAGACTCGCTACGTATGCAGACCCAGGACCCGACGGCGTCTTTCTGACGGACGACGATGTGCCGAACCCGGGGTATCTGGAGATATTCTATGATCACAACGGTACGCGCACGCATCGACTCGACTATGCAGGGCCAGGACCCGACGGCATCGCATTTACTGCCGACGATTCGGTGCAGGTGGAGGCACTCTTTGACGCTAGCCGGTGATTTCAGTGGTCGGACGCTGGTCATTATGACGGTCTCGGTTGACCTTCACTTTCGTGGGTCGTCGCGATGCGGGGCTCTTCAGACTTCCACATCCGCCGGCCCGGCAGACTCCTGACTCAGTCGGCTGCTTTACGAATCAGCAGTACGCAGCCTGTGTCGGTTCTAACCTCGCCATGCGTCGTACCTTTGGGCGCCAGATGATAGTCACCGGCTTTGAGGTGAATATCACCAAACCAAGTCTCACCGTCAACCACGTAGGTTTCTTCGTCGTGCGGATGGTAGTGTTGCGGAAACGTTGAACCAGGTGAAAGCCGCACGAGCATCGACATTGTTTCGGAATCGCTGCGCAGCACCTTGATCGAGTTACCTCGGCCAGTCTCAATCCACTCGTCACTCGCATCGGGCACTGTTACGAATTCGTCTGCGCTCGATGGCTTCGTTTCGCGCACCTTGTTCAGCAACTGCATCTTCATATGATCGGCACGATCCGCATCGGGAACAACGCCCGCGCTGGCGGTCAGCAGGCTCTCGACGACTTCCTCGGGCAGCACTGAATTCTCCTTGTCGGTCATCGAACTGTGCTCCCTACTTGTTGGTCCACGGACGCGGCCTTGCCGAGCGTTTGCAATGCGCGGCGCAGCCGCGATTTGACGGTTCCAATCGGCATTGACGTGATCGCTGCGATTTGCTGATGCGTAAAGCCACGGAAGAACGCCAGTGCAATGAGCTGCCGGTCGTCATCTGCGATTGACGCCAGCAAAGCGTGTACCGCTTGCCCCTCTTCCAATGACTCAAGGAGGAAATCGGGTTCCGCAACAACGTCGGGCGTCGGCTCAGCTGATGCGGCTTCCAGCGTGCGTTGTTTTGACGCCTCGTGCCGGTAACGATCGAGCGCCCGATTGCGACACATTGTCAGAAGCCAGGCAAGCGGCGTGCCTCTCTCGCGACGAAAATCTGACGCGTGCGTCCAGGCCTGGTAGTAGACCTCCGTCACTACGTCCTCGGCCAATACCGAATCGCCAAGTATCCTCACAGCGACACCGAAAACCTTGCTCAGCGTCGCGTCATACAGGTCGCTGAGCGCCTGTTCGTTTCCTGCGGCCATCCCTTCAATCCAACCAACGAAGTGATCATCAGTGATGTCACCGTTCGTTTCTTGTGCCGCCGGTCGAAGGTCAGAGCTCATCTAAACACAATAGCAAACCTGCTGAGTGATCGACAGCATCTGTTTGTCGTTACGGATGCGGACGCTATTCAGATGCAATTTTGTCGATCGGCGCTCCGCTAGAGCCAGCCATCGTATCGGTCTTGGTTATGAAATCCGCCGCAATAGAAGCTGATCTTCATACTCCTTCTGTGATTCGATATTGATTTTAATAAGCTTCTTTGCAAGTGCAGGATTCTCAAGCACATCGAGGTAGAAACGTGCCATTTCACGCGCATGCAGCCAGTCCTCTGCGGCTATCCATTCCTGGAATCTGCGATCGAATGCCGCAACCCGATCGGTCATGTCGGCGATTCGGTCCTGACGCTTCGCGAGAATCAGGCGTCTTACACCCAGTGGCAATGCTTCGGATCCCGCATCGAGCGCGTCCCGTGCGCCAGCCAGCCTGTCATTTGCGAGTAGCACGTCTACCAATGCGCTTCGCACCTGGGTGTTCTCAACCAATGACAAGGATCTACGGAAAAAACCGATGGCAGCGCCTGCGTCATTGCCCGCGACGGCGAGGTCACCGGCGATGCTGAGCGCCCAGGCGGATGTACCCGCCCCGATGCGTGCTTCGTCCATCACGAGCAGCGCACGTTCGAATGATGCCCTGACTTTCGCACCCATGCCGCTGGCGTGCGCAACCCGCGCCTCGCATCCGACCATGACAATCCAGGGCACGCGCGTCAGTTCATCGCAGGCCTCGCTGGCCATTTCGGTCTGCCCCGTTACCAGGTGAATGGACGCGAGCAACAGCCAGGCCTGGTCATTGCGGCTGTCTAATTTTAAGGCGTTACGTGTTAGCCCAAGCGCGCGGTCAAACTGATGACGAGCCTGGGCAATGAGTGCTGCGTCGATGAGCATCTCCGGGTTCGACGAGCCGGGTCGCAGTCGTGTTTCGATCAGTGACCAGGCATGGTCGAGGTGCGCATCATCGCCTGTCGTGCGAAACGCCTGCAGCAAGCTGCGTGGCGTGGCGTGGTGATCCGCGCCGGTCTCGGGCACTGGGTCATGACCATGTCCGGCCGTGTGTTCATGCACATCGTGGGCGCGGGCTGGCAATGCAAGCAACGCAAGAGAAAAAAACGCCAGCAGAATCGGGCCGGGGTGCCAGCTATACAAGAATTGTTGTCTTCGCATGGTTTGTTCTCGAAAAGAAACCGGGGAGCGTGCGCCCCCCGGTTTTGGTTGCCGCTATTGTGTCAGAAGATCCGCAAAATCGTCGCCGTCAGCGTCCTGATCGAACTCGACAGCATTCACGAGCTCAGGTTCACCGTCTGCATCGACGGCGAACGACGTGCGCGTGAACTGCTGTATCGATTTCCTTTCCGGATCGACGGTGAGCAGAAACGTGCTGTCGGCCGTGAGCCCAGCCGCATCCGTGACCGTCACGGTAACGAACGCGTCGCCAACCATGTCGATCTCAGGCGCAACGGTCAGCTGCCTAGCAGTACCGGAGCCGCCGAGTATCAGTCCGTCGTCGGGGACAACCTGCGGGTTGGCCGAAAGGACATCAACCGAGAGGTTGTCTGGCTGCTCGTCATTCACCGTAAAAGCGATTGCGGGGCTGGTCTGGTTGGCCGTGACTGCCACGTCGGCGATTGCCGAAATCGTCGGCGGCTGGTTGGGCTCCTGAACATCCCGACCGGAGCTTCCGCACGCTGCGACCAACAGTGCAGCCGTCGCGAGAAATACCTGTTTGATTGTCATGACTGTCTCCTTGATCTGGTCGATCAGTTCGTCGGCTGCGGCAGCGGTGCGCCAACCGGTGAGCCCGGGTATGGCGTTAGCAGGTACGGGAAGCTGTTGTTCAGGTCCGTTGCCTGCAGCGGAGCACCATCGGTGAACGCCCGGTTGCCAACGACGGCGTCCTCGGGGCTGCACAGACCGAGGTTGATCAGCCCACCATCCGGGCCAAGCGGTACGTCGTGACAAAGGGCGCCCATAACGACACGCAGCGCAATATCCACGCTGTCATCGCCGGGCCGACGCCCGTTCGGGAAACCAGCGACATCGCCCGCAGCGACACCCAGAGGATGCTGCTCCGCGCGAGGCGTCGGATCAAAGGACGTATTCAGGCGCAGCATTTCGCCCGGTACGACTTGCGCCGGCTGGTTCAGGCCCGGGAAACCGGTCAGGAACGCTGTCACAAGGTCGTTACGTGGGAAATTGGTCGGTGCCAGATTGTCGATCGAGGCACCGAGCGCCCGATTCACGTCTTCTCGGAACAGCGCATCTAGGATCAGTGGCAGACCGGGGTTGGTCACGAAGGTCAGGAATTGACCGTCGTTATTAGGCTCGCTCGAATTGAACCGATCCTTGGAGTCATAACCGATCACAAGCTCGTTGACGAGCGGTGCTGACAATCGCGAAACCTGCACCCAGCGACCACCGCTGATTTCCGGTTTCTCGAAGGTAGGACGAGGGTTCAGGATGTTGACCTGCCGCAGACTCGCGGTTGTCCATGCGCCAATCACCGACTCATCGCCCGTGGTCAGGCAATCTTCGTGGATTTCGAGCGCAATCGAGGTAACGTTATCGCGGGCAAGGATGTTGCGTTCCGGGTCCTGGGTTACACCACCGGGGAATCCACCGCCGTCACCGGCACCCGGTGCGCTGTCGCCCTCGAGCGGCACGAAGTTGACCAGGTCGAAGACCTCACCGAGGCTGAGCTTGAATGCTTCGTTGCGCTGACCGACGAAGACCCGGCCCTGTGCACCGCAACCCGGTATCGTGATGTCGTGAATGAAGCTGTCCGCATAGGTCGTGTAATTGCCAGGGCCACCGAAAGTCTTGGTACCGGCATAATCGAACGGCTTGGCGAATGTGTCGGTTCCGGACTGCGCGTCTGTCACAGCGGACTTGCTGCCGCGACGGCGGTCGCCATTGATCATCGTCACTTGGTAAGTCTCGAGGTGGTTCAGACCCGTCTGGTCGTCAGCGCTAAGTACACCGCTGTTGCGCAGGACGCTCGATATTTGCTCACCGCCGACGTCGAGCTTGATGGATTCGCCGTTCGGGAAAGAATCTTCAAAATCGAACTGGAAGGTGATGTCTTCGACGCTATCGCCATCGTTGTCGATGTGTATCTCGTAGATCGCCTGACTGTCCAGCGGAAAGTAATTCGGTCCGCCATATGCTGACTGAACCGGGACATAGTTCGCGATCATCGTCACGTATTTTTCGCGACCCGGCTCATAGCTCTTGAACAGATAGAAATCCGTCGCATCCGTCAGTGGGTACTTGGTTACGAACGGGGCTTCGCGGTGGCTTGATGCCAACGCAGTTCCGGCCGTCAGGATTGCGCAGGCAACGCCGACGCTAAGCAGCTTAACATTCATGTGGAATACTCCTTTTGGGTTTTGGTTAAAGCTGACCCAAGTACGGCGTCAACGCGCATTTGGATTCACCCGTCATGACAATTGAAGAAAATTCACAAAAAAGGAATCCAGATGCTCGCCTGGCCCGTAGTAAAGGCGTATAGATGCGCATACTGCGTGCGAGGGTTTGATGAGATGACAATGACGACAGAAAAGAACGAACAACTGCTGCGGCTGTTGTCAGCTACGGGGGCAGGTGACCGACGCGCCTTCAGCCGTCTTTACAAGGAAACCGCCCCGTATTTGTACGCAGTCGCGATTCGCATGGTGAGCCGCCGGGCGGCGGCAGAGGATGTACTGCAGGATGCCTTTGTGCAGGTGTGGCACCGTGCTGGCGACTATCACGCTCAACGCGGCAGCGTCATTGGCTGGATGACAGCACTGGTTCGCTACCGTGCTATCGACAGGCTGCGCAAGCGCCAGAGCGCCACGCCGATCGATGAGAATACACTAACCAGTGCAGCCGGCTTGCTGGGTTCCACCAGCGCGGACGACACCGCGATGTCCACTGCCGTGGCAAGTGAGGATGCCGACTACTTGAATAAATGCGTGGCGCGATTGTCGGGATCGCAACGGCAAAGTGTTGCGTTGGCGTTTTTTCACGGCCTTACGCACGCCGAACTTGCTCAGCGTCTTGCCCTGCCGCTGGGCACGATCAAGAGCCGCTTGCGCCGCAGCCTAAAACGACTCAAGGAATGTCTCGACGACCTCGGATACAACAATGAATTATCCACCTGAAGTAATCGACCTGCTCGCTGCCGAGTACGTGGTCGGCACGCTGGACGGTGCCGCACGACGGCGTTTCGAGCAACTGCTGAGACAGCGCGCGGACGCGCGGCTCGCCACCTGGGAATGGGAGCAGCGATTGCATGGGCTGTACGCAGAGATCGAACCCGTGCGCCCGCCGCGTTCCTTGTGGCGCCGCATCCGTCGCCAGGTCGATAACCGTAATCGCAGACCGCGCTTGCGACCTCGTCTTGGCTACATCGGTGTTTCAGCCGCGATTGCCGTATTCGCATTCTGGCTCGGCGGCCTGCTGCCGGGAGATCGAGCAGCGGTTGCGCCAGAACGCATGGCCATCTTTGCGGACAACAGCTCGCAGCCGCTCTGGGTGCTCAGCATCGATGTCGATACGAGCGAGATGGTGGTACAGGCGCTCGGCGCCGAGCCGCTTGCCGATGATCTGATTCACGAACTGTGGGTGCTGCCCGCCGATCGCGACCCGCAGTCTCTTGGACTTCTGCGCGTCGCCCCCGGGCGAGTCGAACGCACGCTTGCACCGGCACTTCTGTCCGTGATCGAACAGTCCGCCACGCTTGCGATCAGTATAGAGCCGGCCGGCGGATCGCCGACGGGTTTGCCCACCGGACCGGTCATACATCAGGCATCGCTGATCAGCTTGTAGCTTGAACAGAACGTGCGAGGCATTGGTTCGAATCCGAATGGCTGCCGGATGCGTACTTGAGGGTAACCACTGATAAGAGAACACCCATGAACAAGACATTTTTTCGCATCCCCGTCGGGGCTCTCGCACTCTGCTTTGCGGTGCCGGTGTTCGGCCATGACGATCACACGCCGGTGCTTGAGGAGATCGTCGTCTACGGTCGCGCCGAGCAATTGATCGGCGTCGCCCAATCAGCGTCAGAGGGAATGGTTGGCTACGACGATATTCAGTTGGCCCCACTGCTGCGTGTTGGCGAGCTCGCCGAAGCAGTGCCGGGCATGGTCGCAACGCAGCATTCCGGCACGGGTAAAGCTAACCAGTACTATCTTCGCGGGTTTAATCTGGATCATGGCACGGACTTCGCTGCGAACGCCGAAGGTGTGCCACTCAACATGCGCACACACGGCCACGGCCAGGGCTACCTGGATCTGAATTTCATGATCCCGGAACTGGTCGCTACGACGCGCTACCGCAAGGGACCCTATTCTGCGCAGACAGGCGATTTTTCATCTGCTGGCAGCGTCGATTTCAGTTTTTACGATCGGCTGGATGAGTCGATAGCCGAGTTATCGGCCGGCGAATATGGTTACTACCGTTCACTGCTTGCCACCAGCGCCAATCTGGGCGATGGCGCGCTCACTGGCGCCATCGATGTGACGCGCTACGACGGACCCTGGGCGCTGGACGAAGACCTGCAGCAGGAGAAGCTGTATGTCAGCTACCAGGCTCCGTTTGCTTTCGCGCAGGCCAAGTTCACGCTGCAAGGATATTGGAGCGATTGGGATGCAACCGACCAGATTCCATTGCGCGCTGTGCGCACAGGATTGATCGACGATCTTGGTTTCATCGATCCGGATCTTGGTGGGCAGACTGATCGATTGGCGCTGACCAGTGCATTCGATTTCGGTAGCTGGCAATTGAGCGCATACATGATCGACTACGATTTCACATTGTTCAGCAACTTCACCTATCTCTTGGATGATCCCGTGCTCGGAGACGAGTTCGAGCAACACGACGATCGGCGTATCTACGGCGCGCGGGTCGACGGCTCTTCCTTGCATACGATCGCTGATCGCGCGATGTATCTTCGTTGGGGCGGCGATGCAAGGCTTGATGACATTCGCGAAGTAGGACTGTATCGAACCGCGTCCCGGCAACGTATCGACACTGTTCGATCAGATACTGTGGATGAGCGGTCACTCGGTGCATTCGTTGAGGCTGAGTGGGCGCTGACCGAACAATTGCGGGCCGCGCTCGGGATCCGCGCCGACTACTATGACTGGGACGTCGATGCCAGGCGCGCCGATAACGGCGGCTCCGGCGACGACCAATTGCTAAGCCCCAAGTTTCGGCTGGCGTATCGCGTCACCGATGGGCTCGAAACCTACCTCAACTACGGCCGTGGCATGCACTCCAATGATGTTCGCGGCACGACCATTCGTAGCGACCCCATGACAGGCGATCCTGTAGACCCTGTCGAGGCACTGGTCGCATCGGAGGGCGCAGAAGTCGGTGTTCGATTCGAGAGCGCGCAGAGATTCAATGCCACGCTCATTGCATTCTGGCTGACACTTGACTCTGAACTCGTGTTCGTCGGAGATGCCGGCGGCACCGAAGCCAATGACGGCAGTCAACGCCGTGGTATTGAGGCCACCGCATTCTGGCAGGCTAACGACTGGCTCGCGGTGAACGCCACCTATACGCACACCGACGCGGAGTTCAGGAATGCGCCTGCCTCGGCCAATCACATCCCTGGCGCAATTGAATCGAACTTCACGATGGGCCTGAATGCCGCCTGGCGAAACGGCCTGAGCGCGAGCGTGCGTTTGCGGCATCTCGGCGAGGCACCGCTGACAGAAGACAACTCTGTCCGCGCCGAGACATCGACATCGCTACACGTGGGTGCCGCGTATCGCCGCGGCCGAACGGAATGGCGCCTGGATGTTTTCAACGCACTGGATTCGGACGATAACGACATCTCCTACTATTATGCGTCGCGGCTATCTGGCGAAGCGGGCGCAGGGGTTGAGGATATCCATTTCCACCCGCTTGAGCCGCGCAGCGTACGCGCGACCGTCACGTGGCTTTGGTAGACCGCGAACGCGAGCGTACAATCACAGGAGCACAACAGCACTGCCGCGACGTTCAAGGCGCGACTGTAGAATCGCGATAGTCGGTTGGGCAGGTGTCTCGGCGACGCACGTATCAAGCCAGCGTTCCGTTGGACGACGCCTCAGGTCAGCGACTACGTGATTGGCCCGGCATGGATATTGGCTCGCCTGCAATCGGTAGCATGTTTGAACGACTGCTGTCGATTCAATTCTTACGCGGCACCATAACCACACGCACGGTGCGATCGAAACAACCCAGATATTCGCCTGACGGATTGTGCCGAAACGATATATCCTCCGGATAAGTAACCTCAAGCGTGTGTGCATCCAGCCAGCGTAGCTCAATTCCAATGTCGTATGCATACCACGCGGCCGAGCCCGAACCGCACCCAAGACCAACAAAGTCGAGGCTGACCTGCGTTAGCCCACCTGATGGCGAATCGTAGTGATACACCAATGCCTCAACTTCGCCGTCTGGTGACGTCGTTTTCGCGTAGCGCTCAATAGGCGTGCTGCCGGCAGACCCGTCCGGCGTGCGATGCGCGTCGCCTGAACAGGCAGCGAGGAAGTTAACCGTAATCAGTATGGTTAGAGTGCGCATTGTGATTAGTGTCGGATTACCAATCCGCAACAGTCTTGCACACGAGACAGCTTATGCATACCAGCCGAGTTCATCACGACTTAGTAGAACTAAGTATAGTGATCACTTCTGTCTGGATGCACGAGGCATCGGTGAGCGGAGTGTAAATCAGAGACAAACTAGAGACATGAATGAATTGGTGGCCAGGGGCGGAATCGAACCACCGACACGCGGATTTTCAATCCGCTGCTCTACCAACTGAGCTACCTGGCCACGTCCCTTGAGAATCAGGGGTCGCGAATGCGAGCCGCGTATTAAAGCCGCCCCCGCGTTCTGAGTCAATAGCGGATATTTTTTGTCGGTGCTGTCGTAATCCGGCGTTCTGGTTCGTCATCTATCATGTAACCCATTCAAACAGGAGCAATCTGATGGAATACGTGCTGTTGATTTACAACTCTGAAGAACGCTGGAACGCCTTGAGTGAGGCGCAGCAGGGCGA
>JBCCBP010000069.1:0-10373 GCA_039033995.1 Pseudomonadota bacterium
GAAGTCATACATCGGTAGCGGCGTGATCAGGTCATTGCCGCGTGCCTTGCTGAATTTCAGAAACTCGTCGGTGACCTGTGCGCAGATGACATGTCGCCCGAGATCCTGCGAGCCGGTGCGACAAAAGCCGTCTCGATAGAACCCGGTCACTTTGTCGTTGCAGCAACAAGCGAGTTCGCCACCCAGTACATTTTTCTCTGTCGTCATCGTTGTCATGCCACTCGGAAGGTCAGGCTGATCCGATGGGGGCAATGCCCACCGGGATCGGGTTGGACGGTTTTCACACCGTGGAAATACATGCGTGCCGGGCCGCCCATCACCAATACATCACCATCGTACACGGGTACGCCGATTGGAGAGCCATCACGCTCGGCGCCCCACACCAGAAATTCGGCCGACAAGCCCGTCGAGATGGTCACTACCGGCTGCGAAAAGTCACGTTCGTTCTTGTCTTGGTGCGCCGTCATGCGATTGCCGGGCAGATAGCGATTGATTAAGCACGCGTTCGGAAAGAAGTTGTTAAATCCCGCCTCTGCAGCGGCCCGATGCGCGGTGTCACGCCAAGCAACTGGCATCGCAGGCCAAGGCTTGCGTGTTTCAGGGTCGATTGCCTGGTAGCGATAACCACGATCATCCGACACCCAGCCGACGTCGCCGCAGTTGGTCACGGCGACAGAAATCGGTTTGCCGCCCGGTGTCTGCATATTGCGGAACGGCGAGTTATTTCGGATAGCATCCAACTCGGCGAGCAATGCCATGCTATTCGCGAAGCCCGCGAGTACCGTGACCCCGGGCATGACCGTCTCAACCTCAGGCCGTATATGCTGAAACAGATCCTGCATCGCTACTTTTTGCGCCGTAAAAACTTGAGTCCGGACCAATCGTTGTCCACCGCGCAGACCTTCACATCTACCCAACCGTGCGGCAGCACGATCGTGCGCAAGTCGTCTTCGGTCAGGTCTTTGTGCAGCGGCGAAGATTTCTTCGGCCATGAGATCCACAGCATACCGCCGGGTGCGACACGAGCGAGCGCCGCATCGATCTGGTTCTCCAATACTGACTTTGTTCGACAAAACAGGTGCACGATGTCAGCAGATCGTAATCGCGACGATACCGTCGCACCTTCGACGCCCGCGATTAGTGCGGGGTAGTGCTCTGGCGCCAGAATCGGTTTGCAGCGCATGCCGGGTTTGATGCCAAGTTTCTGAAACAACGGTTTGCCGGAATAGCCTGCGGTGGTCTGCGCCATCGTGTTACTCGCGTCAATTTGGTTGGTCAGTATGCCACGGTAACATCACACGAATGGGTCAGAAAATTCTGCTGAGTTGTTCAGGCGCTTATGCGATCATCCGCGAGTCAACAAGCGCTCAGGGGAGCGGTATGCGACTGGGGAAGACTGCGATAGTACTTTTGCTGGCCTTGGCTGGCTGCTCGTCTGGCGACGACGATGCTCAGCCGGCAGCCGATGCGCAGGGCAGTGACGATCAAGGTGCCGTGCAGATCAGTACAAAACTGAAGGGAACGCTGTACTTCAACTATGCGGCGCCGATGCAGGCACCGCGCGTGATGGCGATCGATCTTCGCAGCAAGCGCTACCGAGTTGCCGCGGACGGGGTCCACGCCAATGTCGCTGGCGAAGTGATCGCGTATGTCAACTTCTGTAGCCCGCTGCAGGTACAGCTCGCCGTTACCGATGAAGACGGATTCATGACGCCGCTGTCTGATTGCGTCGAGCGGGACACGATTTCCGGCAAGAGTCTGCAAGGGCCGGCGATCACCGGTGATGGCAAACGGATTGCTGTCTTGAACAACGAATTGCGTGCCGAGATCGACCGCAAGGAAGACCCGTACGGGCTTGATGCGATGGTGGGATTGAACAAATACTCCGCGACGCAGGTGTTCGATCTCGATGGCAACGTACTTGCGGAGTTCAAGGACATGGGTCCGGCCGTCTGGGCCAAAGACGGCAGCCTGATTTTGGCGGGCCGCGGTGGGGATGTCGGCTTTGGCATCTTCCGCGCGGACAAAAAACTCAAGAGTGTTAAGCGCATCGATGATGGCCGATTGAAGTCTGCCGTTGATGTCATGGACGCGCACCCGAAGGACAACACCATTGCATTCGTGTTCAACGGGCAACTGTTCGAAATGCCGTTGAAGAGTGGCAAGCCAAAACGACTGCATTCGCACGGCAACATGTTATCGGGTATCGCGTATTCGCCAAGCGGCGACCAAATCGCAATCGTATCGACCGACACGCTCAACGAAGCGATTCAGATGGGCGGCGGTGGTTATCCGATCTTCGTGTTGGACGATGGCGATATCCACACGATTCGTATGCCGTTTATCATCGACGGTCCGCTCGACTGGGTGAAGTGATTGAGCAAAAAGCGCGTCTGGTTGTGGTGGAGCAGCGGCAAGGACAGTGCCTGGACGCTCCACGTCTTGCGACAGGATCGGGATGTCGTTGTCGAGGCGCTAGTCACCTCGGTCAATCAGGTGGCCGAGCGTGTCGCAATGCACGCCGTTCGCCAGACGTTGCTGGAAAAACAAGCCGAGGCGGCTGGCCTGCCACTGCATATCATGCCGCTGCCATGGCCTTGTCCCAACGGTGCCTACGAGGCCGCGGCCGCCGACATCATCGCGATGGCCGAGGCGGCCGGTGTGACGCACATGGCATTCGGCGATTTGTTTCTCGAAGACATACGGGCATATCGCGAGAATTTATTGAAAGACTCGACCATTGAACCGCTGTTTCCGTTGTGGCGACAACCCACGGAGCAACTGGCGCACGACATGATCGCGAGTGGACAAGAAGCGTACCTGACCTGCGTCGATCCGAAAGTGCTACCTGCGGAATTCGCCGGGCGACGCTTCGATCAACAACTGCTCGATGATTTGCCGTTCGGCGTGGATCCCTGCGGCGAAAACGGCGAGTTCCATTCGTTTGTCTGTGCTGCACCCGTATTCGATCACCCGATCCCGGTGGCCGTTGGCGAGCGCGTAACCCGCGACGGTTTCGTGTTCGCGGATGTTATGTCAGTGGACTGACCCCACCGCGAGATTCCGACTCGCAGCCAAGCGAGTCGCGATATCATGGCGGACGACTTCGAGCGGGGGAAATCGTCATGCGAAATTTTGCACTGGAAACCTATTTTTCTGAATGGGAGTTTAAGGCGCGCTATCACATGACGGCGTCCGACGCCGAGTCGATCACCGTTGCTGAGCTGTTAGAGATCGCCGGCGCATCACCCGATGTGCTCACCGACCTGAAACTCGGTTATACCGAGACCTGGGGCGCACCCGATCTGCGCGAGGCAATCGCAGACACCTACGATCAGCTCGAGGCGAACAACATACTGTGTTTCGCTGGTGCGGAAGAAGGCGTGTACGCTGCCATGCGTGTGTTGCTGCAGAAAGGCGACCATGCGATCGTCGTCGTACCGAACTACCAGGCCGCGGAAACGGTGCCGTTGGATATCTGCGACGTCACCGGCGTGGCATTGGATGCCGACAACGACTGGCGCCTGGATCTGGACGCAGTGCGCGCGGCGATCCATCCGAATACGAAACTGGTTTCGGTCTGCTTCCCGAATAACCCGACTGGTGCGATTCCATCGCGCGTGGATTTCGATGCGCTGGTCGCGCTTTGTCGCGAACATGATCTATATCTGTTCAGCGATGAGGTGTATCGCCGGCTTGAGCTTGATGCGTCACGGCGTATTCCGCAGGCAGCGGATGCATACGAAAAAGGCCTGTCGTTGAATGTCATGTCGAAAGCCTATGGCTTGCCGGGGCTTCGGGTTGGCTGGATCGCGAGTCAGGACAAAGATGTCCTGCAGGCGATGGAACGTTACAAACATTATTTGTCAATTTGCAACAGTGCGCCGAGCGAGCGACTCGCTGTCATCGCGCTCGGGGTACGCGACCAATTGCTCGCGCGCATCCACAACTTGATGCAGTCTAATGTCGAAAAACTGGAAGCGTTTTTTGCGCGTTATCCTGAGCTGTTTGCATGGCAGCGTCCACATGGTGGATGCATCGCATTCCCGCGTTTTCTCGGCAGCGAGGGCGTCGAGACCTTCTGCAAAGATCTGATCGATCAAACCGGCGTGTTGCTATTACCCGCATCGATTTACCGCTCCGAGTTGATGGACGCGCCGACCGACCGGTTTCGTGTTGGTTTCGGCCGTGCTGGTATTGGTGAAGGCCTCGCGGTCTTCGATGACTATCTGCAGAATAAGCTTAGAGCCTAGGCGAGTCTGCCAACAATGAAGCGTTTTAGTGCTGAATTGATTAACCAAGTGTTGTCGGATCGGGTTGCGGTGCTGCAAGCCGTTGAGGCGGCATTCATTGCCCATGGTGCTGGCGGTGTCGTCCACCCACCGCCAGTGCAGATGCTGTTTTCGCGGCAAACCCCGACTGTCGATGGTGATTGTCATGTAAAGACGGCGTACACCGACGCGTTTCCGTTTTTCTCGGTCAAGGTAGCGACCGGCTTCTACACGAACGTTGCACGCGGATTGCCGGTTAATAATGGTCTGGTCATGTTGCTGTCGGCAGAGACCGGCGCACCGTCCGTGTTGCTGCAGGATGACGGGGCAATTACGTCAGCCCGCACAGCGGCGGCAGGCGTGTTGGCGACGCGCGTACGCAAGGGGGATGAACCATTTGCGCTGGGCATTGTTGGCACCGGTCATCAGGCGGAGCTGCAAGCCCGGTGGATCTCGCAGTTCTTGAACGTGACCGAAGTGTTTCTGAACGGTCGGTCGCCCGAGAAAGCATCGGCACTCGCCGATCGTTTGACCCAGCGCGATTGCCCAGCGCATGCGGTGATGATGGAGTCGTTGTCTGCCAATGCAGACGTTATCGTCACGACAACGCCAGCGCAGTCGCCGGTGTTGCTCCGAGATCACGTGCGTGATGGTCATCACATCGTCGCTCTCGGGGCCGACAGTCCCGGAAAGCAAGAGCTTGATGTGGCGATAATCGGTGCGGCAAAGCGGGTCTGGGTCGACGATCATGGTCAGTGTGAGGCCCACGGCGAATTTGGGCACGCCGTACGTGCCGGTGTACGTCACGAACACGACTACCAATCTCTCGGCGGCCAGCTAGCGGGCGGACCGGCTGCGCTTGATGCCGACGCAATCACTGTGGCGGATTTGACAGGCTTGGGCGTACAGGATCTGCACACGGCTGCGCTCGTGCATCGGCGACTGTTGGAGAATGCCTGACCTCACCAAGCAGGTCATGTGCTTCTACAGAACCTGTTCGCCCGGCTTTCGGCTTCGGTTTTTCGCCGTGCTTTGGTAGCCTGTGGTGGTTTCGCTACGGGAGGAATCTGTCGCATGCCGTTCATTGATGAACAATCACGGTTGATGCAACGATGCATCGCCGGTTTAGCGGTCTTGCTGTTCGCCACACCATTGGCGCTCGCTGACGATGATCCGGAGCAGCTCGAGCAGGAGATGCTGGCGGCGTATCAGCAATACAATGAACTGTTTCAGTCGGGTCAGTACGAACTGGCTATTACGCCTGCTACAACCGCATTGAAAAAGTCGCTCGCGCTCGACGACGCACCGAACAAGACGACAGCGACGCTGTACTACAACCATGCACTCGCTCATCTCGGTTCGGGCATGCGAAATCATGCGATCAAATCGTTGGATGCTGCTGCCGAGATGTATGAAGCGCTCGGGCAGGAATTTGACGATGATCGTGTCCACGTCTTGTTGTCGCGTGGTGACGCCGAACGGCGCCTGAAAAAAGCGCGGCCGATCTATGAACAGGCGCTCGCATTGTCGGAGCATGTCAACGGCGCATCGTCCGACGCTCATGCACATAACCTGCTGACCGTTGGCCTGACACACCTTGGCGCCAAGGAATGGGATGTGGCTGCGCCGTATCTGCAGCGGGCCGATGCTGTGTTCGGCGCACCGGGCGTTGAGGATCGCACGGCCGCGGTCAGTTCGGGTTTCGCGGTCGCGCGGATACAGGAGCACAACGACGCACTGGATTTCGATCACCTGCAGCGGGTGATCGCAGATTTTGAAGCGACTGGTCGGCGCACATCCGATTACCTGCGATTGCTGGAGTGGTCGCGTGACCTGACGGACGACTCGGCACTCGCCGCGTCGTTCACGGCCAAGATTGAAGACTATCAGGCTGCTCTTGAGCCTGACGAAGGCGATTACCTGCCGATCAAACGCGTCGCGCCATACTACCCGCGCGATGCGCTAAAGAAAGGTATGTCCGGCTATGTCGATCTGATGTTTACGGTATCCGAACAAGGTCGACCCATTAACATCAAGCCGACCGGCGGCAGAAATTATCGCGTCTTCGCGAAGGCTGCGATTCAGGCGGCCAGCAAGTTTCGTTACAAACCGCGTGAGGTGGATGGTAAACCTGTCCCGGTAGATGGCGTAGAGACACGTATTCGGTTCGAGCTTCGATAACGAATCGCTCGCCACGCCACCGCAACATCGTCACACCAATCGACCATGCTTGAGAGATCGAACTTGATCATGCGGTTACTGCGTGTTTCGGTGATACTCGTCGCTGGTCTTTTGCTGACTGGCTGCGCATCCATCGTCGCCGACAAAATGGTCGAGCCACCCAAGTACGTGTCCGAGATGTTGGTCGAGCCAATGTTGAGCACGCTCAACGACCCAGTGCCATATCTCGTGAATCACCGCTTTGAAGAGATTCCGAGTCTGGGCACTGTGACGGAGATGCTACCGACACGAATTCAGTGGCAGTTCACGGTTGATGAAGTCGAGCAAAGTATCAGCGTCACGGCTGGCGCTGATCCCAACGTGGAGCACACTTCCCTGCCGGAACGTCGTGCCAACGGTCGTGGCACGGTCATCGTGCTGCACGGCCACTCGATGAACCGTCAACTCATCTTCCTATGGGGCGCGATGATGGCCGATGCCGGTTTCAGCGTGTTGAGCCTGGATTTGCCGGGGCATGGCGATTCGCCGCTGCCGCTAACTCATTTCGGGTTGAAAGCCAGCGAGCAGTTGAATGCGCTCCGCCCACTGTTGTCGCAACAGTCCTTACCGCCACCGTACATTCTCGTGGGGGTATCGCTAGGTGCGACCGCCGCCATTCGTGCGGCGATGGACGACCCCGAATGGCACGCAGTGATCGCGTTCGAGCCGTTTGATGATTTGCGGGGTGTGCTGGATGCTGGCGTCGAGAACACTTCTGCGCCAATCCGATGGATGATGCATCGTGGTACGCGCGACCGTGTGATGCAGAAGATTGCGTCGCGATTGGATGTCGATCTCTCAGAACTCCAATTGCGTCCGACCCATGAATACCCGGTACCCACGCTCGTGCTTCACAGTCAATACGACGATGTCGTGCCGTTGGCCCAAAGCCAACGTATCGCTGCCGTCTCGCCGGCCATCACTTTGTGGCAATATCGCGATGGTGGCGGCCACGAGACATTTCCAACACCGCTATGGCGACACTGCCGGCCGGTGATGGGATGGCTGAATACAACGCTTGGCGAGGAGGCGTCCAACCTGCCCGCTTGTGACCGTATTGAGCAAGCAGCAGACACGGTACATCTGGACACGACGCCACTCGAACGAATCGATCACTAACCATAGGCAATTCATGATGACTCATTCCATGACCGATATCGCACGCGGTGTCTTCAACGCGATTGAATCCGGCGACATCGAGGCCGCGCGCCAGTTCTGCGCGGACGATATGCAAGCCTCTCGAAATGGTGGCGAAGCCGTCGGTATCGATGCGGTGCTGCAGTTAGGCGCAGTGGTGAAGCAGGCGATACCGGACTACCACTACGAAGACATTACCTGTGTCGCAACCACCGACGGTTTTGTCGAAGAACATCGTGCGTGCGGCACGCTGCCCGATGGCACCGCGTTCTCGTTCTGGGTGGCCGCGGTTGCGACCGTCGTGGACGGCAAGATCAGCAATCTGCGCGAATACGTCGACACAGCGGAGGCCGCGCCGTTGATCACAGCGCTTGCCGGCTGATGTCGGAAAGTTCGTTGCAATCGCTCGAGTTATCCGCATCCAGCGGATATGTGGCGAGCGAATACGCGAAGAATAGGAACAGCTGATGAAACACCTGCGCCGATTTCTCAAATTTATGCATACCGTTACCGGCCTCGGATTGTTGGGCGGTCTGGCCGCTTACATGATCGTGCTAGGGACGGCGCCGGAGATCAGCACACTCGAGCAGCACGCCGCGTTGCGTCACAGCTTGCGACTCGTATCGACGTGGTTGCTAATGCCGTCGATGCTATTGGTACTGGTTAGTGGTTTGCTCGCGATGGCGATCACCGATGCATATAAGAGTGCCCTATGGGTCTGGGCCAAAGCGCTGAGCGGCGTGTTGATTATCGAGGCGACATTCGCCGGTATTGATGCACCGGCGAAACGCGCCGCCAAGGCGTATGCCGAGGCAGCTGCTGGGACGATCGACACGCAGCGCGTGGCGGAGCTTGTGCATGATGAGTGGATGGCCTGGTGGATTATTTTGGCACTCGGGGTGCTGAACATCGCCGTTGGCATTTGGCGTCCAAAGTTTGAGCGGCGGAAAAAGCGCGAAGCGGTCGAAGCCTGATCTCAACCTAACGGTGCTGCGCGAGTGCGGCCTCTCCCAACACACTATCCAGAATAGTCAGCAGATGATCCGCGTCCTCGCGGCTGAAGGTCAGCGGCGGACGAATTTTCAGCACGTTGTGATCCGGACCGTCGCTGCCAATTAACACCCGATGGTCGCGTAGCCGATTGACGATGTAACTCGTCTCGTCCGGCAGCGGCCGCCGCGCGGCATCTGCGATCTCGACGCCAATAAACAGGCCTATGCCGCGCACGTCGGCCAAAAGCGGCCAACGTTGTGACAGCGAGCGCAGCCCATTCAGCAGGTAGCCGCCAACCGCTGCTGCGTTGTCGGCTAACCGTTCGTCATCGATGATGCGCAATACCTCAAGCCCGGCCGCACAGGCGACGGATGCACCGCCGAAGGTGGCGAAGAACTCCATGCCGCTGTCGAAGCGCTGGGCGATCTCGGGCGTCGTGAGCACCGCAGCCAGTGGGTAGCCATTGCCCATCGGTTTGCCGAGCACAACGATATCGGGCACTACCCCCTGATGTTCAAAACCCCAAAAATATTCGCCGAGTCGACCGAGCCCGGTCTGCACTTCATCGGCGATGCATACACCGCCTGCCTCGCGTACATGACGGTAGGCGTGCTGCAGATAGTCGCTCGGTGGCACGATCTGGCCACCGACGCTTGGAAATGTCTCGGCAATAAAGCACCCGGGTTTGCGCCCCGATTCAGCCAGTGTTTGCACGATGTCGTCTATCTGTGCGGCGAACGCAGCGCCATCCTTGTCGGCGCCACGAAAGGTATCCGGGTTGTCGACGATGTGCACCCAGTCGGCCTGTCCGTCGCCGCCGGGCCCGCTGAATTTGTAGTCACTGATATCAATCGTCGTGACGGTATGGCCGTGGTAGCCGGCACGTAGCGCAATGGTTTCTTTGCTGCCGGTCGTGTGGCGTGCGAGTCGCAGCGCGAGTTCGTTGGCCTCGCTACCCGAACTCAGCAAGAAACAGACGGACAATGGCTCTGGCATACGCGCCACCAGCGCCTCGCTGTACGCCGCGTGGATGGGCTGCAGATAACGCGTGTTGGTGTTCAGCAGTCGCAATTGTTGATCAACCACACGGCGAATGCGTGGATGACTGTGCCCGACGTGGGGCACGTTGTTGTAAGCATCGAGATAGGTGCGACCCCATTCATCGAATAACAGATTCCGCCAGCCGCGCACGACTTGCAGAGGCACGTTATAGCTGGTGCGTAGATTGGGCGGTGAATGGCGATGGCGGCGTTGCTCGGTATCGGCTGGCGACATCTCACGACCACTGACGCTACCCGGTTTCAGGCCGAGCAACGGTGCCGGATCCGGGAACACGTCTAGCCAGGCATTGAGCTGCTCGGGTTCCACCACGCCGGGCCAGTCGGAGCCGATGGCGTCGGTCAGGCCCACCTGAAAATGGATGTGTGGCGGCCAGCCGCCGTTTTCGTGCTCAGCGCCGAGATGGGCAAACACCTCGCCGCGCTTGATCGGTTGTCCGGGCGTTAGAGAGGCCGCGGAGTCGTGCTGCAGATGTCCGTATAACGTGTAAAACGTCACGTTGTCTGCGGGTGTGTGCTTCAGCACGATCAGGCCGCCGTAGTCGAACTCGCGGTCACAGACTTCGACACTGTGGACGACACCGTCCAGTGGCGCGTGCACGGGCGTCCCGGCGGGCAGGAATACGTCGATCGCGATATGGAATGTCCTGCGCGCACTGGCCTGATGATCGCCGGCCAGGAAGAAATCGGCGCC
>JBCCBP010000070.1:0-9501 GCA_039033995.1 Pseudomonadota bacterium
CAACCGATGCCATCGATGCCGTTGTACTTTTGGGGAGACGACGACAAACGTCGCTATCGAGATAGCTATTTCTCGATGTATCCAGACATCTGGCAACACGGCGACTGGATTCGCATCACGGAGAGCGGTAGCGCGGTTATCTACGGCCGATCGGATGCAACGATTAATCGGCAGGGCATTCGCATGGGCACGGCCGATATCTACAACGTCGTCGAAGCCGAGCCCGAAGTGGTCGATAGTTTAATCGTCGATCTCGAATATCTTGGTCGCGATTCGTGGTTGCCGTTGTTTGTTGTGCTGGCAGACGGTGACACGCTGACCGATGATCTGCGTGGACGCATCAACACAGTCATTCGGACACAGCTATCACCCCGCCACGTGCCGGATGACATCTTTGTGATCGACGATGTACCGCGTACATTCTCCGGTAAGAAAATGGAAATCCCGGTGCGCCGGGTGTTGCTCGGCCAAACGGCGGCGAATGCGATCAATCGCGATACGATGAGTAATCCAGAGAGCATCGACTTCTTCGTTGAGCTGGCGGCGAAGCGGGCGGCGGAGTGAAGGCTCTCTGAGACAGAGCGGAAACTTCTGTTTCGTCGTTTTCTGGAGGTGCATGAAGCGCATTGCTATGCTGTTTTGAAATGGACTAGTAGAGTCCGAGCCGCAATGCCGCGTTGTAAGCGAGTCAGCTCTTCTTGTCGTTCGGTAGTGAAGCAAAAGGATACGAGTTATCGAGAGATACGTTTGCTCAGAAGACAGCGGAATGTATATGCACAGCACGTTCAGTAGAAGTAGCAGTTAGGTAGCAGGGCACCAGGATTGCTATGGCACCGCATGTTTACTATGGACTGCTCTTTTTTGTGGGACTCGCCGCGGCGGTAGCATGCTGTAAGGAATACACGGAGCCGTTTCTTGATGATGCGGGAAAGACCGAGCTACCGAAAACGAGCTACGGCTACGGTACCATCATAGTCAGTGTGTTCGGGACGTTTTGGATAGTTATTGCGGCGTTTTCACTAGCGATTACCGAGCGCAGGCAACTGCCCATTGGTGTAGGCTGTCATTTCATAAGCTTGATTTTTTCGCTTGCGATGGTTGTCCAATATGCTCGCAACCTGCCTACCTAACAAATCACTGCAGCTGACGCTGATGGACTCAGCTCGTGTGTTGCTGTCGCAATCCACTCGCTGCGTCAAATGCGCAGCTGAGCTTAGGCGTTATGGTGCACAGACAACGCCTTCCAACCCTTGGGCCAGAAAGATCAGTCGGCGCGGCGGCAAGGAATACCTGGAGTGAATCAGTGAACGATGACGGTGTACGAAGTAACCTGACCGCTCTAAGCGCTGTTGCACTGTTCTTGATGTTGTGGTTGCCACTTGGGCAGCACGAGTTCCTGATCCAAAACTGGATGAAGGTTGGTACATTCGCCGCCCCGCTTCTTTTACTAACGTACTCAGCAACGGCCACGAAGCGGTCGAACCCCTCAGATCCTCAGTTTATGTCGGTGCTATTGTTGATAGCCTACATCGCACATCAGTTTGAGGAACATTGGATTGATCTGCTAGGGAATGAGTACGCTTTCTACGACTACGTCAATGCCTTGATCCGTAGCGTTCTGAGTCGGGAATACGGGGAGGTTGCACCGCTGACACCTCGAGGTATCTTTATTATCAATACATCGCTCGTCTGGTTGGTCGGTGTTCTGGCGATTGCGAGATCAAGGTATCACCTGTTTCCATTAGTGGCGCTTGCCGCGATTTCCCTGGTGAATGGATTCACGCACATTCTTGCAAGCATCTTTACATTCAAATACAACCCAGGCGTATTGACCTCCTTACTTCTTTTCCTGCCCCTGACCGCTGTGTGCTATCTAGCTTGGGCTCAACGGGAACGGGCGTTGCGTGGCCAGATCGCTGTCAGTCTGATCTGGGCGATTCTCGCCCACTTCCTGATGGTTGGCGGCATGCTCGCGGCAAACGTTTACAGGCTGGTTTCCGAGGAGCTCTACTTTGCGGCATTGATCGTTTGGTCGGCTTTGCCGTCGATACTGTTCCGGGGTTCGAGCAACAATGCGAGCGTTGGGAAGTCTGCAGAGGGTGCCGCATAAGTCAGACATGGTCAGTCGACGCCTCGCTCCTTCTTGGTGGTTCTAGCGTCACTGACAAAGCCTCGAGAAAAACTCTTGTTGGACTGACGGTTTCCTGATTCGTCTTGTCCGCTAGTTCGTGTGGCTGTGTTAGGACGTAACTCGCTCTTGATTGTGGGTGTCCATGAGTTTCTCTTGTCTGCTAGTTCGTGTGGTTGTGTTAGGACGTAGCTCGCTCTTGATTGTGGGTGTCCATGAGTTTGCCCATGAGTTTGCCCATGAGTTTGCCCATGAGTTTGGTCCATGAGTTTCCGGTCTGACCTACGCCAAAGCGGTGCCGGTCAGATTGAAGTAAACCACGGCCGACAGCGCGAGCCACGTCGTGAACATCAGCGGATACGGCCAGGGACGAAACCAGAATCTTGCCGCGAGCAGTGTCGTCGCGGCGGTTCCAGCGAGTGCCAACAGGGCCGATGCGGCTGGCAGCATACCGTTACCGGCCAGCGCGGTCTGAATCGCAATGTTCGCCCATTGTGCAGGCAGCAGCGCAAGAAACCAGCCGGGCAATACGCCAGGAAAGACAGCGGCGATGAGCAGCACCGATGCCTCGCCGAGTACAACAAACAAGGCCATGAGCCATGCCTTGTGCTTCATGGTCTTTGTAAACAGCGCGCCCCGGGCAGCGAAACTTAGACTGGCTATAACCATCACCCCACTGACGGGCAGCAGGTGTGGCAGACCAGGCAAGCCAAGCGTGATTGCCAAAGCGAGCAGACAGATGGCATTCGTCAGTGCCAAAAGCACACCCATCCGAAACTGTCCCACGGCCGCGGCGCCGATAATGCCGACACCCATGAGTCCAAGGGTTAACACGGGGCCGCCTGCAGGCAACAGAGACGAAGATGTCCTAAACAACCAGACCAAAATCGACACGGGAATGACGATCCCGGTCAGAGTCGCCGCCATCCATGCTCGGGTGTTGCTGGTTCGCATTTTGCTGGATGGCAAGACATTCATAACGAAGATGCTGACGCAAGAAGGTAGCGTTGTCGACCCGGTACTTGATAGAGATTCACATGGACAGTCACATCCTCCTCGCCTCTGACACAAATCAAACGAACCCAACGAATCAATGTTCGTGGTCCAGTTGTCAATCAGCTAGCGGAATTTGATCGGTTGCGTTTTAGAATTGGACACAGGCTTTCCTCGAGCTGAAGCTCGCTAACGTTAGCAGGTCTACCCTTACTTCATTTCTATTCGAGCGATGTCGCCGGCGCGGTAATGCGTGCTGAACTGTATGCTGGCTTGCGGGAACCGCTCTGTATCACTACATTTAGCGATGGAGCCCGTTGCATGCCGTACCGATACGCACACTACTTTTGCCTGCTGCTGATTCCAGCCGCTGTTATCGCGTTTTCTGGATACCTATCAGAGCTTCCGGACGCAGGCCTTGCTAAGCATGCCCATGCCATCGCTGCGACACTGTGGATATTGCTACTGGCGGGCCAAAGCGCCTCTATCCACAGTGGCCGCCGATCGATACACAAGTTTCTGGGGTCGGCGAGTCTGCTAATTTTCCCGCTCTACATCAGTGGCTTCTTTCTGGTGTATCGCAGTGAAGCGCGGAGAATTTCTGCCAGTGATGCCTATGCCGAGGTGTTCGGTCCTGGGATCGGGGCGATAACTCTGGTGGCAGTCGTTGCGAGTGCATACATGTTTTACTCCGGGCTGCGTGACCGTCGGAATGTTCAACTGCATGCACGGTGGATGTTAGTGACCGTGTTCCTGTTCGCAGAGTCTGTGCTTGGGCGGATCCTGAATAACTTCATTCCAGCGCTGTACGTGAATGATGTGACCGATGTGCGTCGGATCTACGATGCTTTTCATCTCTCTCAGCTGTTTGCAGTGCTACTTGCTTTGGTCTTGTATTTCCGCGATCGAGAGCATGGTGCACCATTCCTATTCGTAATCGTCGCTCTGTTAGTGCAGAGCCTCTCGCTGGAGTTGTTTGACGGTTTCGGTCCCTGGCGAGACATGTTCTTGACCTCGGGCGATTGGCCTATTGGTGCTTTCGCTGTTATCGGCATTGCCTTAGGTGCGGTCGTGGCAGGACTCGGTTGGTCTGCAGGCAAGCACAATCCCAGACAAGCGAGATAGGGTGATCCTCTTTTGAGGAGATTGTTAGCCGACGAGCCAGCGATCGAGGTGCTGCGAAGCTGTTGACCAAAGCCGGTCCGTCGATAACACTAACATCCATGGATGTAGCCAAACATAGACAGCATGTTTTGACGGAAAGGAACCTACTATGAGTGTCGAAGTGAGCAGTCTTACCCTAGTGTTGACTGTATTAGTACTCATCGCCTTCGCATGGCTGTTGGGCGTATTAGCGGCCCGCGCAGGTTTCCCGAAGCTGCCTTTTCAATTGCTGGGGCTGGTGCCTGGCATCAATGGGTTGGTGTTTATATTCTTGCTATTCGCTCAGCTGCGTCGCCGAGAACCAACGGACAAGTGAGAAATCGGACGAGAACGGAGTAATTTTGGTCCAAATACGGTGTCATTCATTGCTTAAGGACCAACTCATTAGATGACAACAAGCGTACACGCTGAATGATTGGGGAATTATTGTGCACGTATTAATCGCTTTTCTTACGGCCGTCGCGGGGCTTCTGTATGCACTCGAGCGCGTGGGTATCGATCTTGGCTGGCTCAATCCATGGGCTTGGAAACGCCGCCGAGCATGGCGTAATCAAACCACCGGTAACCCGGTATTCAGGATCGATAATCCGATGGATGCTATTGCCCTGCTTGCTGCTGCCACGGCAAAGATCGATGGCGATATCTCGATTGAAGAAAAAGAGAAGCTCAAAGCCCTTTACCAGTCGACCTTCAATATGACGGAGCAGGACGCGGTGCAGTTGTTTGGCTCCAGTATTTTTCTGTTGGGCCCTGGCGATGAGGTCTACCCGAATGTCGAGAAGATCCTGAAGCCGTCGCTTGAGGGTTTCACCGATGAGCAGAAAACGCTTTCAATAACGCTGCTGAGAGAAGTGGCTGCGCTAGGTGCCGGTGCGACCGAGACGCAACGGCAGTTTGTTGCAGAGGTCGAAGGCGTTTTGTCTCAAGACTCGGGCACGAAAAACTGGGGTTGATCAATTATTGACCAGTAAAGCTTGAAGGTCGGCAAGCAGCTTTGCATTGCGGCGTATCGGAACGAAAAGGGCTTCCTCACCTATGGTTCGTTGCCTTTGTCGAAGTGTGCTGGGTGGAACTCGACCAACTACCCAAACTAATCTCAAGCAGTTCGCGAGAAGCGATTGCGCCGATTTTTGGCGATCAGTGAAACTCCGCGAGATATTTGAGTAGCTGTGTATTCACCCGCTGCGGGTCTTCTAGCTGTAGAAAGTGTCCGACGCCGTCGATCAGTGTCGCGTCAAAATCCGCGTACTGTTGATTGCGCTCGATCATCGTTGGTGGTTGTGTCGGGCTCGCGGCTGCGTTGATCGCACGAATCGGTACGCCGGCCGCCTGAAACATCGCTTTCGAGTCCAGCTTGGCATAGTCATACAACAAACCCATCGCGGCTTGCGGATCGCCTTTGGTGCCGTTCTCGATGATCCAGTCGCGTAGCTCGGGCGTCACCGCCGGACCGGCCATGCCGGTAAACATTCCGCCGACGCTGGCTGGGAAGTTGTCTTTGAATGGTTGAATCATCGCATCGGACTGTGCCGGATCGTAGCGCTGTTCGGCGTCATGCAGCGAATCGACAGCGATCACGCCGACGACCGTATCCGGCAACTGCGCGGCGGTTTGCAGCGCGACTAGCCCGCCCATCGAGTGTCCCACCACGATCGCCTTATCAACGCTCAAATGCTCGATCACCGCCGCCACATCATTGCCAAACTCGGCGACACGCCAGGTCTCGCGTCCGCTTTCCGACTGGCCATGACCGGCGAGATCCAGCTGCACAATGCGGTATCCAGCATCGGCCAGCGCGTCGATCTGTTCGCGCCAAAAATCCATGTTGCACGACCAGCCATGCACGAGCACAACGACTGGGCGGGAATTGGCCGGGCTCGAGACGCGGTGGAAGCCGGCGCTTTGATAGGCGATCTTCAAGCCATCCGTTGAGATCGCTTCTCCGGCCATGTCAGGCGCAATCTGCGACTCGCTGGTCTGCTTCATCTCGCTACAGCCGGACAAAACCGCGCTAAACGCACACAGCAGTGCGAAAAACTTAAGCCGCATAATCGTTGCTCCTGATGCATCGTGTTGTTGAGCATACCCAAAATTCTGGTCCACGTGGGCGCTGGCTATTCGCGTCATACCGCCGGTGCCACAAACATGTGATCGCGACGTGATAAAGCCGTGAGAACTCGTCGCTACCGTAGCGCTCAGGTTTTTACTGGAGTGATCCCATGTGGCGTAAGCGTTTTCTTTCAACCGCGGCAGTAGCGATGGTCGCTGCGGGTTCCGCGCAAGCAACTGATTTCAATGTTGAGATCGTCAATCTGACCAGCGGCATCTACTACACACCGTTTCTGGTGGCAGCCCATACCGAGGGCAGTCGTCTGTTCTCCGTCGGCCAGCCAGCGTCTGCCGGCTTACAGGAAATGGCGGAAGGCGGCGGCCTTGACGGTCTGGTAGCGACACTGACCGGTATCGGCGCGACGATAGAAACCAACCCGGCGGGTGGTGTTATGGCGCCAGGTGGTCGGACCGACGTCGACTTGAACACCGATGGCACCGCTAACGTGCGCTTGTCGGTCGTGGCGATGTTGCTGCCGACGAATGATGCCTTCATGGGCTTGAACGCGATTACGATCCCCACAGAGCCGGGCGTGTACACGTACAACGTCAATGCCTACGACGCGGGCACCGAAGCGAACGACGAAGTACTGAACGGTGGCGGTGCACCGGGTGTGCCGGGTATGCCGGCAGATCCGGGTGGCCTCGCAGGCTCTGGTGGCACTGGCGTACAAACGGGCGCTGAATCGCCGACCGTCCACATCCACCGCAATGCGTTGGGCGATACCGACCCGACGGGTGGCGCGAGCGATCTTGACAGCACGGTACACCGTTGGCTGAACCCGGTGGCGCGCGTCATCGTCACCGTTCGCTAGGAGCAGTGTCATGAAATCAATGACGAAAGTCAGTCGCCTGTTTGCGATTACGAGTCTCGGGGCCGCGCTGGTCGCGTGTGGTGATGGTAGCGACGACTTCGTGTCGTCGGTCAACACCGTGCCGCCGGGGCCAGAGATGGCGACCTTCGCTGTCGGCGTGACCAACCTGACCAACGCGCAACCCTTATCGCCAATCGCGGTCATCGCCCACGATGATCAGTATCGCGTGTTTGCGGTTGGCACCACTGCCACGGTTGGTCTCGAATCTCTGGCGGAAGGCGGTGACAATGCCGAATTGCTAGCCGAAGCTGGCGCTACAGCGCTGGCGACTGCGTCCGGTGGCGGGCCGATCGGGCCGGGTGCCAACGAGGTGATCTCGGTGTCGGTCGAAGTCACCCAGTTGCCCGGCCTGCGCTTGTCCGCGGTGACGATGCTGGTCAATACCAATGATGCATTTGCCGCACTGAACGGCATGGATGTCAGCGGTTTTGCCGAGCGCGATCGCGTGACGCGCCGCGTCATTGCTTACGATGCGGGTACCGAGCTGAACGACGAGCTGGCGACCAATATCCCGGGCCCGGCTGGCGGCGGTGAGGGCTTCAATGCAGCCCGCAACGACCGACAGGACTTCGTGACGATGCACCAGGGCGTCGTATCGGCGGACGATGGTTTTGCGACGTCGAATCTGAATGAGAGCCATCGATTCGATAACCCGGTGGCGCAAATCATCATCACACGCACCGACTGAGTCGGCCGCGGGAAATAAAATGATGACACACCCGGTCAATCTGTCTGAGTATCGCCACCGTCGGGAACGCACGATGACTGTACAACGGATTCTGGTCGTTGAAGATGAGGCTGATATTGCGGCGCTCGTCGAGATGCACCTGAAGGATCAGCACTACGCGGTCACAGTTTGCGATGACGGTGCGCGCGGTCTCGAACAGGCGCTGGCCGGCGGCTGGGATTTGCTGCTGCTGGACATCCGCTTGCCCGGTTGTGACGGGCTCGAGATCTGCAAACGCTTGCGCGCACAAGGCGATCACACACCGGTGATGTTTGTCAGTGCTAAGACGACGGAGCTCGATCGTGTGCTCGGTCTCGAGCTCGGCGCCGACGACTATTTGGTCAAGCCGTTCAGTGTGCTCGAGCTGGTGGCGCGCGTGAAAGCCCTGCTGCGTCGCCATGAGCAGACCAGTGCGACCACGGCGGAGACAGCGGCGTTATCCGAGGCACTCGTCTCCGGTGCGATTGCTGTTGACCTGCCGTCGCGGTCGGTAACGGTTGCAGGCAACCCGGTTGAGCTCACGGCCAGAGAGTTCGATCTGCTCGTGCATTTCATGCGCTCGCCGGGTCGTGTCTTCAATCGCGCGGAGCTGCTCGATCAGGTCTGGGGCTATGGCTACGAAGGCTACGAGCACACGGTCAATTCGCACATCAATCGACTCCGCGGCAAGATCGAGGAGAACCCGGCACACCCCGATCACATCGTTACGGTGTGGGGGGTTGGCTACAAAATGGCGAGTGGCACGTGATGAAACGCATGCATGTGAAATTCGCCGTCCTGCTGGCGTTGTTGCTGGTCGCCATGGGCGGTGTGTTCTACTGGGTGGAAAGCACCGGCAGCGCGTTGTACCACCAGGAGCTGACCCAACGCTTGAACGCACCCGTTGCGATGTACATCGCGGACGCAGCACCGCTGATTGTGGATGGTGACGTCGATCGCGCGGCACTCGCCACGCTCGCCGAGCGCGCGATGGTGATCAACCCCAGCGCCGAAATCTATTTGCTGAACAACGCCGGGCGTGTCCTCGGTGCCAGTCTCTCGGGCGAACCCTCGTTACGCGACAGTATCGACATGCAGCCGGTGCGCGCATTGCTGTCCGGTGATTCGCGGTTGCCCGTGCTCGGTGAAGATCCGCGTGTCGGTCACGACCGTAAAGTCTTCTCGGTCAGTCCGGTCATGGATAACGGCGTCGAGGCGGGCTTTGTTTACGTGATTCTCGGCGGTGCCCAGTACGCGGAAACGGTCTCGCTGGTCGAAACCGGCTATCAGCAGCGGGTGATTATGGCTGCCATTGCGTTGACGGTACTGACCACGCTGCTGGTCGGCTGGGGCGCGTTTCGTATCCTGACGCGGCGACTCAGTCGTCTCACCGCCTCGGTACGGCGCTTTCAGATCGATAATGACGCGGCTCCGGGTAGTGATACCTCTGATGATGGCGATGAGCTGGAACATCTCAGCCGCGCCTTCGAGCAGATGTCGACGCGTATCGTCAGTCAGGTCGAGCG
>JBCCBP010000071.1:0-9042 GCA_039033995.1 Pseudomonadota bacterium
ACCTTTTTCTTGGCGGTTTTCTTTTTCGCCGTTTTCTTCTTGGCAGTTTTTTTCTTAGCTACCTTTTTCTTGGCGGTTTTCTTTTTCGCCGTTTTCTTCTTGGCAGTTTTTTTCTTAGCTACCTTTTTCTTAGCAGTTTTCTTTTTCGCTGTTTTCTTCTTGGCAGTTTTTTTCTTAGCTACCTTTTTCTTAGCAGTTTTCTTTTTCGCTGTTTTCTTCTTGGCGGTTTTTTTCTTAGCTACCTTTTTCTTGGCAGTTTTCTTTTTCGCCGTTTTCTTCTTGGCGACTTTTTTCTTCGCTACTTTTTTCTTAGCGGTTGTCTTCTTGGCAACTTTTTTCTTTGCCGTCTTCTTTTTCACAACGCGTTTCTTCGCTACTTTTTTCTTGCTAGCGACTTTGCGTTTGGTCGGTGCGCGTTTAGCGCTGGTCTTTTTCTTCGCAGAAGTTTTCTTCTTTGAAGCTTTCTTGGTAGCCCTGATGTTTTCTCCGTGTCGGGTTACCCGATGCCGAGTATATACATAACATTCCAAAATTCCAGCAACTGATCACATACTGTGACATCGACTTTGATCGAGAAAAAAAGCACAAAATCACCACACCCGATAAATCGTGTTGTTCATTGAGGCGCAGGACAACATGATTCGACGAAAAGCATTCGCTGAATAACTCTTAGACTGCGCTTTCAACGAACACCGAAAACACGCAGTTGTTACACGTCAATCGGAGCGGTCTTATTTGATGTGTCAGACGCGAGGAAGCCGCAAAGCCAGTAAATAAAGGGGTTTTACGAAGTTCCTGCGACATGCGTCGAGGGCGACGTCTTACGCAATTCGATTGAAACCAAATTCAGTGACGACGCTATCGATGGGCATGTCCCATGCTGCAGTGACGATGGCGCTGACATACTGGCAGCTGAACGCAACACCGACAACACGGCAAACATGACGCTTGCTGCGCCGTGCCAACCATCGATCGTAAAAACCACCGCCCATACCAACGCGCGCGAAATGCGCATCGAACGCGCTAAGTGGCACGCACAACAAGTCGATGCGCTGTGAGGAGAACCGCTGTTGTCCGTAGCGCGCATGGCCAGCAGGTTCGGCAATACCAAAGCGGCCGCGTCGGAAACGAGAATGAATTGGCACCATGCGCATGACGTTGTCAGGCAGCGCAACTGGTGAGACGACAGTCTTACCGGCACGCAAGGCGTAGTGTTGCAGCAATGCTAGATCGACTTCGTCGGGTAGTGCCTGGTAAACACCGATAACTTCGGCTTGTCGAAACCAAGCGTGCAGTTCCAGGTGTTGGCAGATGCGTTTCGACAACTTGCGACGGCAGTGTCTGGTTAAACGACGACGAGCACGAACGCCGATGCGCCGCGCTTCGGCAGGTTGCAAAGATGGTTCGACGCGACCGGGGGAGGAAGGATGCTTCCCGCCTATGCCGTTAACGGCCATCACTCTCGAACCTGAGAGTAAGGTGGGATCCACCGGGGGCAGAACAGGCTTTCCGACGCATCGGTAGTGCACACAACTGCCCTGTCAGTACGACCCCGAAGTGAGATAATTAGGGTCGAGAGGTTTCCAGGACGATATCGAACATCGCAGGAAGCATCCAGATTCGATTGTGACATGACCGACTGTCCGTTCGCCAGCGACAATTGGGACAAAATCGAGAGTTAGGTCACAAATCCAGCTGCTGTGAATCACCGACAACGCTATCTGCGCGGTCGGAGAGTGCTTTTAGACGGCTACCGAGCGTGTTTCGCACGGCGGTCTCTGCGGTTTTCATTTTGGCCAGCTCGTTCGCCATGTTGAGTGCCGCCATGACCGCGATGCGATCAAGGCCGACTACTTTGCCGCTGTCGCGAATCTCGCGCATCTGGGTATTGAGCATCTCCGCTGCGTCCAGCAGGTCAGTTCTTTCGTTGACCGGGCAAGACACGTTGTACTCTTTCTCAAGGATTCGAACGGTAACGTGTGCGTAGACTTCGCTCATACTGATGCCTCAGCGGTGTATGCGGATCCCTGCGGAAAAAATTAGTGGCCGGATTCCATGGCTTTGAGACGGCCAATCATGGCCTCGACTCGGCCTCGGACCAGTTCGTTCTTTTGTAACAGGCTGGCACGTTCTGCGATCAGGGTGTCCTGCCTTGCTTTCAATGAACGATTCTCTTCTTTCAGCTGGTCGCATACCTTTACGATATCGTCCATACGCTGCTCCAGCCGACGGAGCTCTTGGTCAAAATATTGTGTATTTGTTTCGGTCACAAGCGAAATATAGAGACACGGGTCAGGTCGGTCAACGTCTGAGCAGCGCTCACGACGATTATGACAGTGGTATCATTCTACAGGTTTAGCAAACGGCGACGGTTTGATGTCCGAGACTTACGGCAGTGATTATCTCGCAATGGAGCAAATGCTGGCCCACAATGACATCGACGTTGTCGCGTCGGAGGCGGACGGTCGCCTGGCAGGATTGCTCGCTATGATCGGCACTTCTGCGCTAGATGTCTGGCTTGCCCAATTACTTGCCGCTGGCGAGCAAAACATCGATGCGCTGCGTGTTGAACGTGCGGAGCCGCTGCGGCTGCTGGCAGCGAAGCGAGCTGACGTCATCGAAGGCGCCGACGCCCTGCCGGTATTGTGTTTGCCAGATGATGACGATGATTTACGAGATCGCGTGGATGCGCTAGTGCATTGGAGTGCCGGTTTTCTATCGGGTCTTGCAGAAGGCGCGGCACTAGCGGGTCCGCAGGCAGCGACGCGACTCGAGCAGGAGCCTCTGGCCGAGATGTTGAAAGATCTGTCCGAGATCACGCAGGCTGCGATTAGCGATGAGGAGCTCGCGAGCGATATCGAGCAAGCCGAATCCGCGTATGTGGAACTCGTCGAATTTCTGCGTGTGGCCTGTCAGCTCGCCTACGAAAATCTGGCCGATATGCGGGCTGCCGCGCCGTCGACCAATACTTCGGATCACATCCACTGAGCATGACAATGAGCATAGGTCCCGATAAGGCAGCGCGCGCTGAATTCGCGCGTAGGCGCAAACAGCTCAAGCGAATGATGGGCGAGAACAGCATCGCGATCCTGTTTGCGGCACCGGAGCGCGTGCGAAGCCGCGATGTTGCTTATCGATACCGACAGGACAGCGATTTCTATTATTTAACCGGATTTACAGAGCCAGAATCTGTCGCGGTATTGATACCTGGGCGCTCACAAGGTGAGTTCGTTCTTTTTTGTCGCGAGCGCAATCCTGAGCGGGAGCTGTGGGACGGGCAGCGCGCAGGGACAGACGGAGCCTGCGAGAGATTCGGCGCCGACGACGCGTTTCCGATTGACGATATCGGCGATATCTTGCCCGGCCTAATCGAAGGGGCCGAACGCGTGTTCTACACCATGGGCCAATACCCTGATTGCGACGCACAGGTCACCGAATGGGTGTGTGGGCTGCGTGGTCGGAACATCATGGGTGTCGATGCGCCGACGGAAATGGTCGCGCTGGATCACTATTTACATGATATGCGCCTATTCAAGAGTCGGTACGAGATCACGCGAATGCGCAAAGCTGCCAAAGTGGCGGTGTCTGCGCACAAACGCGCCATGCGTGCCGTAGCGCCGGGCATGACCGAATTTTCACTGGAAGCAGAGTATCTCCACGAGTTTCGTTTGCACGACGGCGTGCCGAGTTATCCACCTATTGTCGGTGGCGGCCAAAATGCGTGTGTACTGCATTACACCGATAATGCCAATGTGCTGCAGGATGGCGATCTCGTGCTCGTCGATGCAGGCTGCGAAATCGACTACTACGCATCGGATGTTACTCGCACGTTTCCAGTCAATGGTCGCTTCACTGACGAACAGCGCGCGCTCTACGATATTGTATTGGAGGCGCAGCTTGCCGCGATCGACGCGACGCGTGCCGGCAACCACTGGAACGAGCCCCACCTCGCTGCGACGCGGGTGATAACCGCTGGCTTGAAACGGCTCGGTATTCTGACCGGCGGGTTGAAGACGCTGTTGAAGAATGAGCGGTATCGTGAGTTTTTTATGCATCGGACGGGGCATTGGTTGGGAATCGATGTGCACGATGTCGGCGACTATATGGTGGATGACACCTGGCGTCTGCTCGAGCCTGGCATGGTGATCACCGTCGAACCCGGCATTTATATCCCGCACGGCAGCAGTGCCGATCCGCGCTGGCAAGGTATCGGCATTCGCATAGAAGACGACGTGCTGGTGACCAAGCAAGGCCCCGATGAGTTAAGTAAGGGCTTGCCGAAATCCGTGCAGGACATCGAACGCTGGATGCAGGGTGGCACCCAGGTGGCTGCCTGATATGGCGATGACGCAATCGAAGTACGATGTCATTGTTACCGGAAGCGGGCTTGCGGGTCTGGCTGCGGCGGCGCTGCTGTCCGCAGCGGATGAATCGCTGACTATCGCCGTCATCGACCCAACGGTCTTGCCGCTGGAACCTGATCCGGTGCGTGCCGGGCAGCGCGTTTCCGCACTAACACCGGCGTCGGTTAAGCGGTTCGATGCACTGGGTCTCTGGGCGTCGATGCCCCAAACCCATATCGCACCATTCACGGCGATGCGCGTCTGGGACGCGGCGGTCGCCTGCGGCGAGGGCGTCTGTTTCTCGGCCAACGAGGCAGGTCTCAGTGAGCTCGGCACTATTACCGACAACCTGATGCTTCGCTGGCAACTCTATCAGTACTTGTTGGCGCGGCCTGCGGTCGCATTGATCGATGCGGCGATGACGGACTGCAATGCCAGTCGAGAACAGGTGGTCGTGCAGACTGACGGCACAGATGAGATCGCAGCGAAACTTCTGGTGGGTGCTGACGGGCGCAATAGTGTCGTTCGCCGGCATGCCGGGATCGGCATCAAAACGATCGACCACCAGCAGATCGCGGTTGTCACGCAACTCGATACTGAGCTCGCCCACTATGACACGGCTTTTCAGCGATTTTTGCCCGAAGGGCCACTCGCGCTGTTGCCATTGTCGGACGGACGGGTGTCGCTGGTCTGGACGACAAGTCCCACGCGGGCCGACGAGATACTGGCCATGGATGACAAGGCGTTTGGTGCGGCCGTAACCGATGCCTCGGACCACGTACTTGGCAGCCTCGCGCCGAGCCTGAAGCGCGTCAGCTTTCCATTGATCAGTCAGTTCGCACCCGATCCCATAGCCACGCGGACCGTGTTGCTTGGCGATGCCGCGCACGCGATTCATCCCCTCGCCGGACAGGGTATCAATCTCGGCTTTTCCGATGCGGCCGTGCTGGCCGATATCGCCAAAGACGCACGCGGCGCCGATCTCGGCGATGCACCATGGTTACGACGCTACCGTCGTCGTCGCATCGCGGATAATGTATCGACCCTGTATGGGCTGGATTTGTTGAACCGGCTGTTCGCAAGAGAGCAGGGTGCCGTGGCCGATTTGCGCCGCCGTGGTATGCGGTGGTTTGACCGTGCCGGGCCGCTGAAACGTCTTGCCAGTGGTCACGCGATGGGCAATCCGCTCGGTCTGCTCATCGCCCGGGACGGTGTGTCATGACCAATCGCTACGTTCATTTGCTCGCGGTTTTTTGCGCATTGGCGGGATTTGCGATGTTCGCTTACAAAGTGACTCAGCTCGGCTTGCCGATGACGCCGGATGCCGAACGGCCGGCCTGGACCATTGAAGCGACGCTGCAATTTGATGCGCGTCCCGGGCCTATCAAGGCCGCGCTAAAGGTGCCGGCATTAACACCGGGTTTTGCGACGTTGAGCGAGAACTCGGTGTCTGGCGGCTACGGTTACAATATCGAGTATGCGGAAGGTGGACGCCTGGCACAGTGGGCGGTGCGCCGGGCGGAAGGCGAACAACGTCTCTACTACCGCGTGGTCGTCTACGGTGACCCTTCTATCCAGGAAGAGGATACGACTCCGCCGTTTCCCGAACCACCTGCGCTGGCTGGTCCGGAACGTGCCGCAGCGGTCGAGCTCATGGCCCAAGTGCGCGTGCAATCGGCTGATACAACATCGCTGGTGTCTGAGTTGTTGCGACGGGTGAATACCACGAGCGACGATGAGAATGTGTCGCTGCTGTTCGCCAATAAGAGCTCATCGCTGCGACGCACCGATCGGTTGATCGAATTGCTCGCGTTCGCGCGCGTGCCAGCGCGCGCGGTACGTGGTCTGCTGCTGGCCGACGAGCAGCGCAATGCCGCCGTGCGCACGTATCTGGAAGTACATGACGGCGTAGAATGGATTTACTACGATGTTCGCTCTGGCCGACGTGGTTTGCCGCGTAATTTTTACGTGTGGTGGCGCGGGCTGGAGTCATTGGCCGACGTGCAGGGCGGTAGCGGTTTGCAGGTCAACTTTGCGGTGCGCCGCAATCTGCTGGATACGCTGGACATCGCTGAACAGCGCGCTGCGCTCGCTGGTTCTACCGTGCTCGAGTTTTCGTTGTTCAGCCTGCCCATTCAGACTCAGGCCGTGTATTCCGTTTTGCTGATGATTCCGATCGGCGCATTGGTCATGGTGTTCTTGCGGAACTTCGTCGGCATCAGCACGTTCGGTACTTTCATGCCGGTGTTGATCGCATTGGCGTTTCGGGAGACGGATCTGCTTGCCGGCGTGTTTCTGTTCGTGTTGCTCACCAGTCTCGGGCTAACGATGCGATTTTTGCTCGAGCGGCTGCAGCTATTGCTGGTGCCACGTTTGACAGCGGTACTGATCATCGTCGTTTTGCTGATGCTGATGATTACCATCGTCGCGCAGCGGCTGGGGCTGGAGACCGGCTTGTCGGTCGCGCTGTTCCCGATGGTTATTATTGCGATGACGATCGAGCGGATGTCCGTCATCTGGGAAGAACGCGGTGCTGCGGACGCGATCAAAGCCGGCTTTGGCAGTCTTATTGTGGCCGGCTTCGCATATCTCGTGATGGGGCTCGATATACTCGAGCATCTGTTCTTCACATTCCCGGAATTGCTACTCGTGGTGCTGGCCGTCGTTTTGCTGTGTGGTCGCTATACGGGTTATCGACTCACTGAGCTGCCGCGCTTCAAAGTTCTGTCGGGCGGCTAGCGATGCGCATCTGGGGCAACAGTTTGCAGCGCGCTGGTGTTCTTGGGCTCAATGAGCGGAATGCGCGCTACATCATGGCATTGAATTCGCGTCATCTTTATCCCCGCGTCGACGATAAAGTATTGACCAAGCAGCTCGCCGAAGATGCTGGTATGGCCGTTCCCGAGTGTTACGCCGTGGCGCGCTCTCAGGCCGATGTGCGCCGACTGCCGGAGCTACTCGCTGAGCGCGAGAGTTTCGTCATCAAGCCGGCTAACGGTAGCGGCGGCGACGGTATTATTGTGATCGATGGCAAACGTGGCGATCGCTATCGCCGTATCAATGGCGATCTGATTCCGGAATCCACGTTGTTGCACCACGCGTCGAACATTGTGGGCGGCCAATACAGCCTGACGGGAGGGCCGGATGCTGCACTGGTCGAATATCGCGTTCGCTTCGACCCGGTTTTCGATGCCATCAGCTATCAAGGCGTGCCGGACATTCGCATCATTGTCTACAAGGGTTATCCGGCGATGGCAATGGTGCGATTGCCGACCCGACAGTCGGACGGCAAGGCGAATCTCCACCAGGGTGCCGTAGGCGCAGGCATCGAAATTGCGACCGGTACTACGTTGAGCGCCTCGTCGGGCAATTTGCGAATCGAAGAGCATCCGGACACCTTGTCGCCGATCGCGGGCAATCAGGTGCCGCATTGGCACCGTATTCTGGAGATCGCGGCGCTCGGCTATGAGGTATCTGGGCTCGGCTATCTTGGTGTTGACCTTGTCATCGATAGCACGCTCGGACCGTTGATGCTGGAGATGAATGCACGCCCGGGCTTGAATATTCAGATTGCCAACGGCGATGGGCTGAAGCCGCGCTTTGCGTTAATCGACCAATGGATCGCCGAGAATGGTGCGTCCGACTCGCCGCCGACACGCGCCGCGATTAGCCGCGAGCTGATGCACGGATTCTCAGCGACTTAGTTGTCCCGATGCCACGACGGCGTAAAGTCGCCGAGCCGTTTCGCCTGTCGCAACAGTGCGCTCAGATCGGAGTAGGCGAGCTCAAACAACTGATCGAAATCCTCGATGACGTAGTAGATATCCTGATAGGTGTCGATGCGAAACGGTGTGCGCAATACATCCAGCACATCAAATGGACGCCGCTCCGGGCGCTGGTCTTCGACAGCGAAGCGTGTCTCGCCGGGTGACGAGCAAATGCCGGCACCATAGGCGCGAACGCCGTCCTGTGTTTCTACCAAACCAAACTCCACCGTGAACCAATACAGTCGCGCGAGTAGTTCGCGGTCGGCGTTATTCGCTGCGAGGCCGGCTTTGCCGTAGGCATGCGTAAATTGTGCAAAGCGATCGTCCGTTAGGTGGGGCACGTGGCCGAACACTTCATGAAAGATATCTGGTTCCTCAAGGTAGTCGAGGTCTTGACGTCGGCGAATAAATGACGCGGCTGGAAAGCGTTTGCTAGCCAACAGTTCGAAAAAATCCTGTGCCGGAATAATGGCCGGAACCGGCGTGACGGACCAGCCGGTCAGCGGGCGCAGCGTTTCGCTGATTTCGACGCATTGCGGGATGCGGTCTCGCGGTAAATCGAGCGTGCTCAATGCGTCGATAAATGCATCGCACGCGCGACCCTCCAGCACCTTGAGTTGGCGGTTGTAAAGCAAGGACCAGACGCTGTTTTCTTCGTCGCTATAGTCGATCCATCCGGTCGCGTCGGCTTGTTTCGCCACATACTCGAAAATTCCGGTGCCCGACGTCTCTGCCGTTGTTTGCATATCCATACGAGTATTTTATCGAAATCACAGACCTGAAAGTTGCAAAATAGTGCGCATGAGATCAACTGATCGGTACGTCGACGTTCGGCAAGGGGTTAGTGCAGACCGTAATGCCGTTATCGCATGGTCGAGCGATCAAATTGACCACTTCGCGGTATTACACGCCCAACGGCCATTTCATTCACG
>JBCCBP010000072.1:0-8481 GCA_039033995.1 Pseudomonadota bacterium
AACACTGTCTCGCGAATACGGTCCGACGTCGGACGCAGACCATGGCGATCGGGCACCGGCAATTTCCGACCACGCCAATCGCCGCCAATGATCCTGACCTGACCCTGTTTTCTGTTTCCCGCCATGGCGCTAGTGTAACGAGGACTATCTGCAGCGAGCTACCGCCGCGAGCCTCTTCTAGATGACATCGCCGAAGGGACGACGGCTGATCGCCGCCAGCGATCGGCTTTCCTCACTCGGAAAGACTCGTTCGAAAATCAGCTCCCTGCCGACGCTGCCGCTGCCGCTGCCGCTGCCGCTGCTCAAGTATCCGCCTTGCGATCAGCATGCATGGCAATACAGGTCAATTGGGGTGCACGTTACTGTTATTCACAGCAGTTAATCGGTCTAGGCGAAAGCCAACGGACAAGGGCCGTGACGATCTTTTTCTCACTCAATGAGATTCGTTCGAAGAACAACGTCATGACCTGTTCCATGACCCTGCGTCGCCTGATAGAACGGGCATCAATAGGTTCGCGAGATGCGTGACGCTCTTGGCAATCCGGGTCGTTTTGTGAGCGAATCTTCCTGAGCGAGCAAAATGAACCGGGTTGCACTGCCCTGCACCATCAGCCATCTGACTTGCGGCCCTAAGTCGCCTGATCGAGCGGGCGTCAATACATTCGCGAGAAGCGCGACGCTAGTCGCAATCCGCGTCGTTTTGTGAGCGAATCGCATTGAGCGAACAAAATGATCCGGGTTGCGCCACCCATCGCCATCGGCGAGTCCCAAACCATCGAACCTCGGACTTCTAAATACCCACCCCGCACTGGTAGCATGGCGGCTTCAATCAATTCCCCGGACTGCAGTGATGTCTGACGCCAAACCTGGCTTCTTCAAGCGCATGCGCGCCCGCCTCAATCGCGGCGACTCGTGGCTTACGCGCGACATTACCGAACTAATGCCCAGCGGTCGTATCGACGACGACGTGCTGGAAGAAATCGAGACGCGCCTGCTGATGGCGGATGTTGGCGTCGAGACGACAGAAAAGGCGATGGCACAGCTCAATAAGTCGCTCGCCCGAAAAGAAAAGAAGGATATTGAAGCGCTGCGTGAGGGCCTTCATCACACGCTAACCGACCTGCTTAAACCCAGCGAACAACCGCTGGAAGTCGGCGTGGAGCGGCCGTGGGTGATTCTGATGGTCGGCGTCAATGGGGCAGGCAAGACAACGACCTCAGGAAAGCTCGCCAAGAAACTACAACAGCAGGGGTTGTCGGTGATGTTGGCCGCCGCCGACACGTTCCGTGCTGCAGCCGTTGAGCAACTGCAAACCTGGGGCGAGCGAAACGACGTACCGGTGATTGCGCAGACCAGTGGCGCGGATCCGGCCGCGGTGGTGTTCGATGCCATGTCGGCCGCTAAGGCGCGCGGCATCGATGTGCTGATTGCTGATACGGCAGGCCGCCTGCAGAGTCAGCAGGGCCTGATGGACGAACTGGCGAAGGTGAAGCGAGTCATCGCGCGTCACGACGACACGGCACCGCATGAGGTGATGTTGGTGATCGACGGCAGCCAGGGCCAGAACGCACTACAACAGGCGCGCGATTTCAATGCGGCACTCGCGCTGACAGGTATTACCGTCACGAAACTCGATGGCAGCGCGAAGGGCGGCGTAATCATCGCGATTGCCGATCAGCTCGGCATCCCGGTGCGCTTTGTCGGGATTGGCGAGCATATCGATGACATGCAGCCGTTTGCCGCGGCGGGTTATGCCGAGGCGCTGCTCGGAGAGCAGCAGTGATTCGCTTTGACAACGTCAGCAAGCGCTATCCGGGCGGACAAGAAGCACTGAAGAATCTGACACTACAGATCGACAAGGGTGAACTCGTTTTCGTCACGGGCCATTCCGGCGCCGGTAAAAGCACACTACTGCGACTCATCGGGCTGATCGAGAAGCCGACGCGCGGCCAGCTGCTCGTGGACAATCGCAGCACGCGTGGCATTCGCAAGGGCAAGATCCCGGCGTATCGGCGTGACCTAGGCATGGTATTTCAGGATCACAAGCTGCTGTTTGATCGGACGGTGTTCGACAACGTCGCCTTACCGCTGGTCATCGCAGGAATGGGGCATCGCGAAATCGGCAAGCGGGTGCGCGCCGCGCTCGATTCGGTCGATCTTTTACGCAAGGAAAAACAACGACCGGAGACACTATCTTCGGGCGAGCAGCAACGCGTCGGCATCGCGCGCGCGATCGTCGGCAGACCTAAGATTGTGATCGCCGATGAGCCGACCGGCAATCTCGATCCGGAGCTGTCGCTCGGCATCATGCGCCTATTTGATCGCTTCCGGGAGATCGGCGTCACGCTACTCATCGCGTCGCATGATCTCGCGCTGATCGGACAATTTGGTCATCGCCATATCGCGCTAAGCGATGGTGTCCTCGAATACGATAGCGCCGCGGAGGCGAAGCCTGCGAGCGACGCTTACTGATGGGCAACTACTTCACACGCCACTTGCAGGTCATGATCGCGTCGCTCGGCAAGCTACGCGAGGCGCCGCTTGCGGCGTTTCTGACCATCACGGTCATCGCGATCACACTCGCGCTGCCGAGCGCCTTGCATATTGTGATCAAGAACGCACTGCAGGTGACTGGCGGATGGGCCGGCGCCGTCGATTTCTCGCTCTATCTGAAGCCCGATATCGACGAAGACCAGGCACGCACACTCGCGACCCTGCTCGACGGTCGCGCTGATATTGCACAAGTGACATTGATCCCGGCCGACGAAGCACTTGCCGAGTTTGCGGCGCTCTCCGGGTTTGGTGATGCCGTCGATGCACTGGATGAGAACCCGTTGCCGCATACCTTGGTGGTGAGACCTTTGGCGGGGCTCAGCGCCGATGCCAGCGCACTGCTGAAACAGGAGATGGACAGCCTGCCCGAAACGGACATCGTGCAACTGGACACAGAATGGGTGGGTCGGTTTCAATCGATGCTGAAGCTTGTTCGACGAGCGCTGTTCATGACGGCAGGGCTACTCGGCATCGCGTTGCTCGTCGTCATCGGCAATACGATCCGGCTGGACATCCAGAATCGTCGTGATGAGATCGAGATCATGCAACTGATCGGGGCCAGTGACGGCTTTATTCGTCGCCCGTTCCTGTACACGGGCTTCTGGTATGGCCTCGGCGGCGGACTGCTGGCTTTGGCGGTCGTTGGCGCGGGTCTCATCCTGTTGGCGGGGCCTGTCAGCGAATTGGCGGGGCAATACGGCAGTCGCTTTAGTCTCAGTGGACTTAGCGCCAAGGAATCCGCCATCGTGGTCGGAACAGGGCTTGCACTGGGGCTGGGCGGCTCTTGGTTTGCGACAGCACGCCATATGCGGCGTATTTTGCCCACATAGCGTATTTTCCGGCAATTTTGGATCCATTTCTCAATTTTTATCGAAACTTACCGATGACTTAGCACTCTAACCCCGTGAGTGCTAAAATTAGCGTAAGAAATAAGCGCGTTGCCCGGTCTGTATGACCAGCAACTACTACTTTCCAAGGATTGAGAAACGATGACAACTGCTATTGCTTTGAGAAACCAAGACTTGATGTTGACCGGTCCGGTCGGCAGCCTGGATGGTTACATTCATGCTGTCAGCGCTGTGCCCGTTTTGAGCAAGGAAGACGAACAGGCGCTGGCGCGCGATTTTCTGGAAAACGAGAATCTGGATGCGGCACGCGAACTGGTCATGGCCCACCTGCGCTTTGTGGTTCACATTGCAAAGGGCTACAGCGGTTATGGCTTGCCGATCGGCGATCTGATTCAGGAGGGCAATGTCGGCCTGATGAAAGCGGTCAAACGTTTCGATCCCGACGTTGGTGTACGTCTCGTCTCGTTCGCCGTGCATTGGATCCGCGCCGAGATTCATGAATTCGTGCTGCGCAACTGGCGCGTCGTCAAAGTGGCGACCACCAAAGCGCAACGCAAGCTGTTTTTCAATCTGCGCAAAGCCAAGAAAAATCTGAGCTGGCTGTCAGCGGAAGAGACCGCAGCGGTGGCCAAGGATCTGGGCGTTTCCGAACGCGAAGTGACAGAGATGGAAAAGCGTCTATCGGCGCGTGACGCGACATTCGATCTTGGACCGGCCGACGACGAAGAGAAAACCTTCGCACCAGCTGCGTTTCTGGAGAGCGAAGATGCCGACCCGGCCGATCTCGTTGAGAGTGCCGATTGGCAACAGGACGCGAGTCAACGCCTGACCCTGGCGCTGCAAGATCTCGATGATCGTAGCCGAGATATCCTGCAGCAACGTTGGTTGTCAGAGAATAAATCGACGCTGCATGAATTGGCGGCTCGCTATGACGTCTCTGCAGAACGCATCCGGCAGATCGAAAATGCAGCGATCAAGAAACTGAAGGTTGCGATGGCGGCGTAAGCCAAAACAACCCGGCAAAAAAATCAGCGCATCATGACACCGGTCGTGACGCGCTTTTTTTTGCGTGTCAGTCGCCCGGCGGTGCAGTCACTCAGCCGGGCACATTGGCCGCGCGTTGTGCGGCCTGCAGCGTGTTCGCGAGCAGACAGGCAATCGTCATCGGCCCGACACCACCCGGCACAGGGGTAATGAAGCCCGCGACGCGTTCCGCCGCCTCGAAATCAACGTCACCGGTCAGTCTGCTTTGACCATCCTCGCTGACGATACGATTAATACCGACATCGATTACGATGGCGCCGGGCTTGATCCAGTCACCCTCGATCAGTCCTGGCCGACCCACTGCGGCCACCAGAATATCTGCTTGCCGACACAGGCTTGGTAAATCGCGTGTGCGCGAATGAGCAATCGTCACCGTGCAGCTTTCTGCCAGTAACAACGCCGCCATCGGCTTGCCAACAATATTCGACCGTCCGACTACGACGGCATTCAAGCCCGCGAGCTCGACGCCGGTACCGCGGATCATCTTCAGGCAACCAAGTGGCGTGCAAGGCACAAAGCCCGTCATGCCGGTCGAAAGACGACCCACATTCTCGATATGGAAACCGTCCACATCCTTCTCTACCGCGATTCGATCGATCACGGCCTGCTCATCGATCTGCGGTGGCAACGGTAGCTGCACGAGAATGCCGTGCACAGCGGCATCGGCGTTCAATGCATCGATCAATACCTCAAGCTCGCCTTGCGTCGTCGCCTCGGGCAGACGATGTGTAAACGACTGAAAGCCCACTTCTTCTGCGAGCCGACCTTTGTTGCGTACATAAACCTGACTGGCCGGATCGTCGCCGACGATGACGACCGCCAGTCCGGGTTGCACGCCATGGGTTTCGACCAGTGCTGCAGTGTCGTTCGCAACCGTGCGACGTAGCTCCGCCGCCTGTTGCTTACCATCGATCAAAGTCGCCATCTCGCCACCCGCTCGGCTATCTGAAGGCGGCGAGGATACGCAAAAACTGAGGCTGCAGCTAGCGCGCTAGCGTACCGTCTGCCCGTTGACAGTGATGTATCCACCGTCGTGCCGACCGCCAGGGTCGTGGTGGGTCCAGTGAACAACACCGCCCTTCTCGGTCCATTCGAACTGGCCATGGATCTCAACATTGCTGCCGAGTTCGATCGGCGCACGGTCAGCGAGATCGATGTTGTGAGCAATCAGCAAGGATTGACCGCCAGGTGTGCGCACGAGAAAGCGCTGGTGACGAGAGCCTTTGTTGTCATCGGGCAGCAGCCGGTAAACATCGGCGGTGAATGTCACCCAGGCCTCATCGCGCGACTGGCTCCAGTCTTCACTACCATCGGCGCCGCCGAGACCGAACTTGGGCCCAAGCGCGCCGACAATAGCGGCAACAAATGCAGCAATCGCAGCGACCAATGCGCGTTGTGTTTTTCGATTCATTGACCCCCCAACAAAAAACGGCGAACGACCAACCGCTGTTAGTCGTCCGCCGCAGTGTGTCACGCGTAACGCGTTGGCGACAAGTTAGCCGCGACTAACCCGTGACGGGCACTAGTGTCAGCTCAACACGACGATTCGCTTGTTTGCCGGCTGCCGTGTCGTTACCCGCCACCGGGCGCAGCTCGCCCTGGCCAAGCGTGATGATGCGTTCGTTGAGGACGCCTTGATTGCGCAGGTAGGCCGCAACAGAACCCGCACGCTGCTCAGACAACGTCTGGTTGTACTCGACAGAACCATCGCTGTCGGTGTGGCCGGCGACCTCGACAATCGTCTTCTCGTATTTGCCAAGCACTTTGCCGACGCTACCCAGAACATCGAAGAAGGCCGGGTTCAGACTTGAGCTGTTGGTCGCAAACGTGACGTTGCCCGGCATATTCAACGTAATGTTATCGCCGATGCGCGTTACGCTTACGCCGGTGCTTTCCAGTTCGGCGCGCAGCTCGGCTTCCTGGTTGTCCATGTAAACACCGACCGCGCCACCCGCCAGTGCGCCAATGCCCGCGCCGATCAGCGCACGCTGGCGACGCTCAACGGCATCGTCCCCCGAAATCAGGCCAACGACCGCGCCCGCCGCCGCACCAATCAGTGCGCCACGTGTAGCCTGGCTGGTCTTCTCTTCACGCGTGTAAGGATCCAGTGTCGTGCAGGCGCTGGCGACAACTGCCGCGCCGGTCAGGACAGAAATCATGCGGATCTTTTTCAAATTCATTGTTAAATGCTCCTGCATTTCTCTACGAATAAATCAGGCTGAATTATATCAAACCATGCGTTCAGTTTAGGCCCAAAACCTGAACAAACCCTTAACGTCCGTCGGCATTCTGCGACAGGACGCATGGACTGAGTAATCACCGCTGTTCTGTTACTATCGCAACCACTAGCAAACGTTATTCGTCGGAGTCAGACCGTGGCAAGCGCAACACCATTGGATACCCAGAAGAAGTCCAGCAGCAGCATCGATCCGCTGGACATGTACGATATTCGCAGTCTGTTGACCGACGAAGAGGCGATGGTGCAGGACACTGTCGCGCGCTTTGTGAACGATAAAGTGTTGCCAGACATCCGCGAGCATTTTGACAACCATACCTTCCCGCGCGAGTTGATTGGCGAATTCGCCGCGCTGGGGTTGCTCGGCAGCACGATCGACGGCTACGGCTGTGCCGGCATGAGCAACACGGCCTACGGGCTGATCTGCCAGGAACTAGAGCGCGGAGACAGTGGCATCCGCAGTTTTGTCTCGGTGCAATCCAGCCTGGTCATGCATCCGATTCACGCCTACGGTTCCGACGCACAAAAAGAAGAGTGGCTGCCAAAACTCGCTAGCGGCGAAGCCGTCGGCTGTTTTGGTCTGACCGAATCGCATGGCGGATCCGATCCGGGCAACATGAAAACCGTGGCCAAGCGCGACGGCGACGACTGGATCCTCAACGGTTCAAAAATGTGGATCACAAATTCACCGATTGCCGATGTTGCGGTCGTCTGGGCAATGACCGAACAGGGTATGCGCGGCTTCATTGTGCCGACCTCGACGCCAGGCTTTTCGGTGCAGGAAATCCATAACAAATTTTCGCTGCGTGCGTCATTGACCGGTGCGCTGTTCCTCGACAACGTGCGTTTGCCCGCGGACGCTGTGTTACCGAATGTGCAAGGACTGCGTGGGCCCCTGGGCTGCCTGACGAAGGCACGCTTCGGCATCACCTGGGGTTGCATCGGTGCGGCGCAAGCTTGTCTGGACGAAGTGATGCGCTACACGGAGGATCGCGTGCTGTTTGATCGGCCACTGAATCACACCCAGAGCATCCAGCTGCGCATGGCGGAAATGTCGCGGCAAATTACGATGGCGCAACTATTGTCATGGCGACTCGGTCAACTCAATGACACTGGCAAGATGCGGCCGGAGCAGGTGTCGATCGCGAAATGGAATAACGCACGCATGGCGATCGACATCGCGCGCGACGCACGCGACATCCTTGGCGGCAGCGGTATCAGCGCGGAGTACGTGCCGATTCGCCATATGCTGAATCTGGAAAGCGTCATCACCTACGAAGGCACGGAAACCGTGCATCAGTTGGTTGTCGGCAAGGCATTGACCGGCGTCAACGCATTCTGAGCCAACTCCCGGACAGCCGAAGTGTCTGGCGCATCGCCGCGCCGTTGATCCTATCGAATATCTCCGTGCCGTTGCTCGGCATGGTCGACACAGCCGTACTCGGTCACCTCGATAGCCCGGTCTATCTGGCAGGCGTAGCCCTCGGTGGCGCGCTATTCAGCGTGCTTTTCATGGGCATGAATTTTTTGCGCATGGGTACCACCGGTATCGCGGCACAAGCCTTCGGCAGGAGCGACGCTGTCGCGCTACGCACGGCCCTGTGGCAAGCGCTGATCGTCGCGTTTGCGATCGCTTGCTGCATGATCGCGGCGCAACACTGGATCGGTCGGAGCGCGTGGTATCTGTTCGACGGCTCCGCCGCTGCCGAGTCAGAAGCCGCCATCTATTTCTCGATCCGCATCTGGAGTGCGCCAGCAACGCTTGCCAACTTCGTATTGATCGGCTGGTTCATCGCCCTC
>JBCCBP010000073.1:0-7944 GCA_039033995.1 Pseudomonadota bacterium
GGGCTGAACGACATCAATGGGTTCCATGTGCAGAAAGAACACGCTTTCGCCGCGCTTGATGCTGCGACAGGCGGGCCCGTCGCCGAAGGCAATGTCGGTGGCGGTACGGGCATGATCTGTAACGAGTTCAAGGGCGGTATCGGGACGGCGTCGCGTCAGTTCCCCGTGGGCGACGTGAAGTACACGGTTGGCGTGCTCGTACAGTGCAACTACGGGCGTCGCGACTGGCTGCGCGTGGCAGGTATCCCGGTCGGTCGACACATCAAAGGAGCGATTATCTGTTACGACGGAGCGGCACCGGACGGTCGCATTGAACGGCAGTGCGAAGCCAGCGACGTCTCATCAGGCCGGCCGGAACTCGGGTCGATTATTGTCGTGGTTGCCACAGACGCGCCGCTGCTGCCACACCAGCTTGAGCGCGTTGCACAGCGGGTTACGCTTGGGCTAGGTCGGCTAGGTAGCGCTGCGAGCGACTCGTCTGGCGATATCTTTGTGGCTTTCTCCACTGCTAATAAGGTTGCGTTCTATCCGGCGCCCGCACGGGTCCAGACACTGGCCAACCCCAGCCTGACGCCCGTTTTTGTCGCGACTGTAGAAGCGACTGAAGAGGCCGTGATCAATGCAATGATCGCAGCCGAGACGATGACCGGTGCTGATCGCTATCGCGTGCCGCGCCTGCCACACACGGAACTCGTTCGTGTGCTCAGCAAGCACGGTGTCATCGACTAGACGGTTATCAGGCCTGAGTTGGAGCCAGAATAAGGACCACGGTCACAGCGCTTGTCATCGCAGCCGGTCACGCAAGATGGCCAGTCTCATCTCTGAGGCGACGGTCTGCAACGATGCCGGCAAGTATCGTTAGTACCAGTAGAAACATGACGGGGCCGATAGCGCCGAGTGCGATGCCACTGGCGGCAACGTCGTCGAACTCGAAAGGCGCGAGCTCGTCGAATTTCGCCAGTGGCAAGCGGTTACGTGAAACGATATAGGGTCCCAGGTCGTCTCCGAGTTTCTCCAGTGAGCGCTGCACCTGTGCCTGAAATCGGTATTGCCTGTTGAGATCCGCGCCGGCACTCAGATGAAGTAATCGCTGCGCAATAACCGCGGGCGACAGATACTGCGCCCAACGCACGGTTCGATCGCGGCCGCTCCACGCCGCTTCGTATGCCTCGATGATCGGCTTGGTGTTAACCCGTGCTGCCTCGCCCGACAAAAACGCGGCGCGATAGAATGAAGGCAGACCCTCATCACCAACGGTCAGCTCCGGGTGATCCACCATAAAACCATCCGTTAATGCTGCAATGTTCTTGTTGGTGTCACCTTGCGCGGTTCGTATTTCCGAGAGAAACGCGAGGCGTGATGGCGTCGGGTATAGCGCCTCGGACAAGGTTGCGATGCTAGCGGGCAGCGCTAACGTAAAGAGCAGCCAGGCACCGACCAGAGAGGACATGACGGCTTTGGCGGAGCGAAATCGCGCCACGCAATAAGCAATCATTGCGAGCCAGAACATCAGATAGACAAGGCTGATCGTAAGCCAAATGCCAAGTCGATTGAATCGGTCGCCGCCATCGTCGTTGACGATGCCGAGGAAGACCATCGCAATTGCAGCGGTTAGCCAGATTATGCCATTGCGAAACCAAAGCCGGGTCCAAACGAGATCGCGCAGCGCAACTGGTGCGGCGAGTATCATGCCCAAGGCACCCTGCGCGCGGTCTCGCGCCAGAACGTCAAAAGATACACCGATCATCACGAGTGGCAGAAGGACCACGATGATCATCGCCACGTCAAAAGCGCTTGATGATAACGTTGTCGGGTTATCGAACTGATAGCGGCCGAACACATTAGCCTGATTTCGCCAGGTCGATATCTCTGCGCTCGCAGGATGAAGATCCGCATGTCCGATAGCGAAATCCGCCAATGCGGCGGGTGGCAAGGTCGCGGGAAACAGAATGCTCATTGGGTTGGCATCGTAGGGTGACGGTTCAACCGCGCCGCTTTCGATGTCTGCCAACTGCGTGCGAAACGCATCCAGCGCATCCTGCGCCTGCGCCTGGAACGACTCAAGGTTTTGAGACTGTGTGTCCCGCCAGCGGTCCCCGCTAAACCCGGCGTAGAACAGGGTTAGAAGCAACAATGCAACAACAAACATTGCAGGACCGCGGCGAATGAAGGTCAGGCTCTCCTGGCGAACAATTGCCTTATTCATGCCGTTTGCTCCTCACCCACGACCGCGCGCCGCACCGACCAGTACGCGAATCCCAAACTGCCGATCAGCCACACCACGAGCAGCAAGAAATCGGCAATGTACTTGCTCGCCACACCGCCCAAGTGGGGCAACTCATGGTCAAGGTCTTCAAACTGTGCCCACAGGCTCTCATTCGCCGTGTACGAATAGCCCGCCTCACCGGCGTTGTACATGTAGTCCTCATTCAGCAACTTCACCATCGCCCTTCGATGGTCTTCGGCTGCCTCGGCGAATGCTCGTTGATGCGTTCGATCTGTGCCCGCAATTGCCCGTGACAGATTGGTTGCCGCTATAGTCGGCGTCAACAAGGACATCGCCCTCGCAATCGATTCCTGGTCTTCATACGTCCGGTTGAGGTCTTCATAGAATTGATCAAATAGCGGCTCCGAAAGCTCTTCACTGGTCTGAAGTATGTAGGCACCGTAATTGATCGGCAGATCATCGATAGACGCGACGTCATAGCGCTCGAGCACCTCCTCGTCGATCTGCTTACGTCGGTCCATATCCTTATAGTAGGTATCCGACGCAGCTTTCAACCGAGCGGCTGAGTCGCGGGCATCCGGTTGCGGGTGAATGCTAATTGCAAGGTCGGCGCCGAAACGTGGCAACACAATAATCAGTAGCGTCCATATGCAGGTGAGCGCGAGAAAAGCGGACTGCCTGCTGCGGAAGAATGCCGATACGCCGATCGCGAGGATGACGCAGATCACAAGATAAAAGGCGAACAGCAGGTAGATCGCGGAAAATCTCCACACTGCATCGACTGTCAGACCGTGCGGTGTGAGGATGGCACAAAGCACGACGATGAGTGCAAAGACCGCAGTGAACGCGCCCAGTGTCACATGCAACCCGGACACTATCTTGCCAGCGAGGAACTGTCTTGCACTGACGCCGCTCGCGAGCAGTTGCCGCAGCGTGCGGTCCTCGCGCTCACCGGCAATGCTATCGAATAGCATCAAAAAGACGAGCAACGGTGCCACCACTAACATCAGAAAGGCTGGTGTCAGCTGTGCGAACCGACCTAGCTCGCCGCCGTCCTCGGCGCGACGGAACACGGCAGGATCCTGGTAGTGAGCCTCCATCCAGATCGCCAGGCCAGCGAAATCGTTGGTTCCAGGTTCAATCAACGCCAGTGGCGACGCTGGTCGGAACGCGTAGCGGGAAAAGTGCGCCGCTGAATGCGGGTTGCGATCGCCCTGGTTCATCCAGACGGAGCGGTCTGTCTCTAGCGCCGCGGATTTCTCTTTGGCGAAGACATGCTCGCGTTGCATGCCCGCGAAGAGGCTGGCAACGATCAAGACGACAGACACGGCCAGCAACGTGCGAAGCACGCGATCGCGGCCAAGCACGATACGGTCTTTCTGAGCGAGTGCACTGCTCATTGCGCGACTTCCCGCGGCGACTGCTTGTCTTCGTGTATATGCGCAAGATAGATGCTTTCTATCTCTTTGGCGTCTAGCTCACTGGCATCCAGCAAACTAACCAGCCGGCCGCGCATCATGATCCCGATTCGGTCGCCAATTTCCTTGGCCCGAAAAATATCATGCGTTGCCATCAGTAATGCGCTACCCGAGTCTCTGAGCGCGGCAATTGATGCACCCAGACTGTTGGCAGCCGAGGGATCCAAACCCGACAACGGTTCATCGAGCAACAGTGTCTTACTGCCTCGCGCCATCGCAATGGCGATACCGACCTTCTGACGCATACCTTTCGAGTACGTGCCGGCCGGCCGCTGATGCGCCTCCTCCGGCAACCCTGCCTGATGTAATAGCTCCCGCAGTTGCTCATCTTCCTGCCGCGCACCAGCAAGTCGATTAAAGAACGCAAGGTTCTCTACGCCAGTCAGTTTCTCGTACAAGGCAACCGACTCGGGCAAGTAAGCCAACCGACGACGTGCTTCGACGGGGGAGTCCGCGACATCAATGCCCTCGACAATTGCATTGCCGGCATCAGGCCTTAGAAACCCAAGAAAGAGATTGATCGTCGTGGTCTTTCCCGCGCCATTTGCACCTAACAAGCAAATGACCTCACCGGGAGAGACGGCGAGATTGAGATCGTGAATCGCGGTCGTTTCACCAAAGCGTTTGTGCAAACCACGAGCTTCAAGTGCAAATGTCTCTGTCATGTTGGTTCGTCCTTCAATCTAGCAGCTACGTTAGAAGCGCCAACGCAAAGTGGCTCTGACAAGGCGCGGCACACCGGGCGTTACGTTTGTCACCATCGTTCTCGACCCGGCAAAGTAGAAAAAATAGTCCTCGTCCAGCACGTTCGTGGCCGAGATATCCACTGTGATATTGTCGTTCTGGGGCACCTTCAGCGTTGCCGAAAGACCGAGCAAATCGTAGCCACCCGTCTCCACGCTATTCGACAGGTCGACGAAGTAGTCGTCATACCACTCATAGGTGACGCGACCGGTGAACCAGGACGTAAACTCATGCTCGAGCTCAGCAAAGAACATGTTTTCCGGCACACCTTGGGGCGTCACACCAGAAAAATCCTGATCGGGGGCACCGAAACTGCCGGCAATGATAAGCTCATCCCACTCTGGGTCCAGGTAGGTGTAGGTAACCACGGCGCGTGTCCGGGCAGTCGGCCGGTAGCGCACGGCGGCCTCAAGACCTCTGCTCGAGTATTCCTGCCCAGTTGTCGCAAGCGTTGGCGGGCCACTCGAATCTGGATTGCTCACAAAAATGCGGCGATCTTGTTGCTCAAGGAAGAACACCGCTGTTTCCCATTCCAAGGCACCGTCCGCCGCACGGCCCTTCCAGCCGATCTCATAGCTGTCAATTGTGGTTGGCTTCTCATCGCGTGCAAAACGATCTGGCTCCCATTGGAAAACCGGGCCAAAGTTCGAATTGAACCCACGACCATAGCTGCCATAGATGATGCCGTTTCCGTAGTCATAGGACAGAGACGCTTTGGGTGCGAATGCGTCCGCATCGCCCGTCGCCTGTTGATCAACCGGCAGCGTGCCAATGACATCAAAGTCGACCTCACGATCAAATCGATCGTAGCGAAGGCCGACCGTCAGCTCCCAGCTGTCCGATAGCGTGATCTCGTTCTGAATGAACGCCCCATAGAAGGTATTCGTTGTGTCAGCATCAGTGCGCAACTCGTCGCGCACAAAGCATGTGTTACCGGGCGTATCGTTGGTGACTTGCCCAGTCGAATAATCGACCAGAATTGCGTAAAAACGAAAGCCACATTCCCCCGTGAAAAATGGATCGATCTCACCACTCCACCGGTCCTGTTCGTCGAGCTCCGCACGTTCCGCGCTGAGTCCCGCCACGATGTTGTGGCGACCCCCGGACCATGACGCAGTTGTCTCTGCGAAGTAGATCGTCGCCTCGTTAGTCGACGCGAAGCCGTTAACGCCCAGTGTCGTGCTATCCGGATTGAACTCAAAGAAATCATAAAAATTGAGCCGTACATCGGAGTCAAAATTACGCGCCTGGGCGGTAAACTGCAGTGCCAGTGCATCATTGACGGCAACGTCCAAACGACCTGTCGCAAGCAGACCCGTGTTGTCATTGCGTGTGGGCAAAAACCCCAGGAACGATTCGGTGCCACCAATGACGTCGACTACGGTACCGTCACCAAGCGTTGGTATCACACTGGGTACTTCCGCCTGACGATCAAAGTAAGTCAGATAGCCCGATAGCGTGCTGCTCTGCCCGACCGGAATGGAGCCCTTCAGAAAAATATTTCTGAGCTCACGACTGCTGTTGTCTCGCCAACCGTCGAAGTCTTCGTAATTTGCATTGACGAGCAAGCCAGCGCCGCCCTCAAAACTGCGCTCTAAGTGTGCCTCAGCGCGCATGAACCCTTCTGTCCCCGCGCCGAACGCGAACTCTGTTCGGTCCTCGCCAAGCGGCCGCGTTCTGTAATTGACCGCACCCGCTATCGCACCACGTCCGTACAATGCAGAAACCGGCCCGCGAACGATTTCAATGTTATCGACAACCCCGTACGGGATTTCGTAGAGCAGGACTTCCTCGTCCGGTCCGACAAAGGGTATGCCATCGAGCAACGCGAGAAAGGTGTCATTGCCATGATTTCCGGTGACACCGCGGATTGAGATAAACGGAAACTCCTCTCCATCGCCTTCGCCGCGCCTGAAAAACACGCCCGGTACGCCACGAAACTCATCCGTGCCATTGGCGAACCCCTTCGCACGCAAGTCGGCGACGCTTTGCACGGTGACAGACGCCGGGACCTCAAGCAACGGCCGTTCATAGCGTGTTGCTGTGACGACGATTTCGTCAAGTCTTTGCTCCTGGTTCCCGGTCGAAGCTTGACCGTAACTATTGCTGACAGACAGCAGCGAGAAGATTCCCACTACTCCGGCGAGTAAGATAACTCGAGATTTCATTTCTGACTCCCAATACGATTGGCCAGCGCCCTCGGGGGCCCTGGCTGGAGAAGCGCAAGCGCGCAGCGATGTATCGTTCGGGAACTAGGGAGAAGCGCGAGCGCTGTAACTTACCCTCGTGTTCGGGGTATTCGACAGCGGCGTAAACAGTCGTTGTGGCGGGTGCTCTGCCGGCAGCACGGCAGGCATTGAACAGTGCGATGCTGTGACGTCGCGATCGTAATGCACACAAATGGAGCATGGCTCGTCGACAGCATGATGATGCTCGATCTCGTGCGCGGCGTGCGCGAGTTGCGCCCAAACTAACGCAAAGGCGACCAGCAGTCCTAGTGCTGGTATGCAGACATCGCGACGGGCACGTTTCGCAAGCATAGCGTTAGTTATTAAGGTCCAGACTTAGTCCTACACTTATAGCCGATGGGAAGCAGCGACGCAATGACAAATACACCAAGCCATCGGAACCGGGCAATACGAAGGGCTCGCGAGCACTGCATCGGGTCTCAGGGTCGCAACAGGCTAGGCATCGACCCAGACCGCTTAACGCATCGCGCAGCGGGTGCCGGGCCTGACGCTCACTCGACAACAAACCAGAGCGGCGTGCTTTCGCAAGCATGCATCCGAATCACGCCGCGGCAGCGATCCTTCAGCAATATACGTCAGTGTGTAAGATGCTCGGTGGCCTAGTACGCCGGAACCGGGACTATTGGCCGTCGCTTCGCAATCCGTACTGATCGAGCCGCCAACGCAGCGTGTCAATCCGATCCTGCCCGAAGAACGGCTCTCCGCGCACGACCATGGTGGGTACGCCCCAATGACCCGCTTGTTCAAGGCCAGCGTGGTTTCGCTCGATTTCGGCCAGGTGATCGCCATGCTCGGTTGCATGTTCCATTGCCGCAAGATCCAGGCCAGCCGCCCTAGCCGCGTCGCTCAGGTGATCCCCTTTATCCCATCCTTGCGTACCACCATAGATCAAGTGCGAGACGTGCTTGGCAAAAGCAATGCCCTTGCCGCGCCGCTGCGCCTCCACCCCGAGCTTGGCGAGCCAATAAATCAATGGTTGGTCGTCGGCCACCGCAAGCGTTTGATAGTCTTGAACGACCGGATCAGGCATGGGCGGAAAGTGCATCGACATGCCAAGAAACTCGGCCCGCCGCATCGAGTCCATGACGATGTAGTGCGCAGGTTTTTTATTTGACCCATCAAACAAGGCGGCCTTTGCTCTGATCGCAATAGGCAGAACAACGCGAAGCTGGAGATCGACGTCGTAGTCGTCAGCGAGCTTCTCAAGGTCTGGTGTGGCCAGATACGAGTAAGGGCTTCGAAATGA
>JBCCBP010000074.1:0-7267 GCA_039033995.1 Pseudomonadota bacterium
CGTGAGCAGGATTATCTTGCGGCCTGGCAGTTCGACTTCGAGTTGCTAGATTTCGGCGCTTAACTCACTCAGTAACTCGGCCTGTGCGCTGCGCTGGATATCGTCATCTGACGAGAGCCGCACATAACTGCCGTCCGCTTGCATCGCCCAGGCACCCTGGTTGTCATCGAGATAGCGCTGCAAATCGTTTTTGACTTGTTCGATATGTGATTTTCGGCGTAGCGGAAAGCAGACTTCGATGCGGCGGAAAAAGTTTCGCTCCATCCAGTCGGCACTACCGCACAGCAGTTTTTCGTTGCCATTGTTGGCGAAGTAGTAAACGCGGGAATGCTCCAGGAAACGCCCGATAATCGAGCGCACGCGAATGTTCTCCGACAAGCCGGGGATGCCGGGTCGTAAAATACAAATGCCACGCACAATCAGATCGATTTCGACGCCGGCATTCGATGCTGCATACAGCGCATTGATGATCGTCGGCTCGATCAACGCATTGACTTTGGCGATGATGCGCGCGGGTTTGCCCTCGCTGGCATGGCGCCGCTCGCGTCGAATGTTTTTCAGCAAGCGACCGTGCAGCTCAAACGGTGACGTGACCAGCAGCTTGTTGCCGCCGACCGCTGTCAGGCTGGTCAGTTGCATAAACACATTGTGCACATCTTGTCCGATTTCCTTGCGCGTCGTCATCAACCCGTAGTCGGTGTAGTGGCGCGTTGTGCCTGGATGGTAGTTGCCTGTGCCGAGGTGCACGTAACGCTTGAGCGCGTCGCCTTCACGACGCACGATGAGCAACATTTTGGCGTGTGTCTTGTAGCCCATGACACCGAACACGACATGAGCGCCGGCTTCCTGCAGGCGCGTGGACAATTCGATATTCGCCGCCTCATCGAAGCGCGCCATGAGTTCCACGACGACAGTGACTTCCTTGCCCGCGCGCGCGGCGTTGACGAGATGATCGACGATCGGTGATTGTGGGCCGGTGCGATAAAGCGTTTGCTTGATGGCGAGCACGTCGGGGTCGGCTGCAGCCGTCGCAATCATATCGATCACCGGCGCAAACGACTGGAATGGATGATGCAACAGGATATCCTGTTTTCTCACCGCGTCGAAGACGTTGTCGGCAGCCATCAGCGCCGCTGGAATGCTCGGTGTGAACGGCTCGAACTTGAGTTCCACGCGTGGTGAGTCGTTGGCGACCATGATCAGACGATTCAGGTTAACCGGCCCGGCAACCCGATACAGATCGCGGTCGGTCAGCTGGAAGTGATCGAGCAGGAATGTGCTGAGCTCCTCGCTGCACTCTTCGGCGACCTCGAGGCGCACTGCTGCTCCGTAGCGACTGGCGGCGAGCTCGCCTTGCAAGGCGCGGACCAGATCTTCGACTTCTTCATCGTCGACATAGAGATCGCCATTGCGTGTGATGCGGAATTGATAACACCCGTTGATCGTCAGGCCGGGAAACAAGTCTTCCACAAAGTGATGGATGATCGAAGACAGGAACACGTAGTCTTCATCGCCGCAGCCTTCGAGGTCCGCCGGAAGCTGAATCAGTCTGGGCAATGAGCGCGGCGCTTGGACCAGCGCGCGGTGGCGCTGGCGCCCATAAATGTCGCGGCCTTTCAGTCCAACGATAAAATTGAGGCTCTTGTTCAGGATCTGCGGAAAGGGTCGTGACGGATCCAGTGTCAGTGGTGTCAGTACCGGCAGAATCTGCTGCTGGAAGTGTTGGTACAACCAATCGCGCTGTGTCTCGTTCCAGTCGTTGCGTCGCAAAAAGCGGATGCCTGTCGTAGCGAGCGCGGGCAGCAACTGATCATTCAGGACCTCGTATTGACGCCGAACCAGGTCGTGCGCTGAATCCGAGATCGCCGCCAGTACCTCCTGTGCGGACAGCTTGTCAGGGCCCGCGGCCGCGCTGGAAATCTCCTCGCGTTGTTTCAGTCCTGCTACACGAATCTCGAAAAACTCGTCGAGATTGGTGCACGAGATACAGAGATAACGCAACCGTTCGAGCAGCGGGATTGCAGAATCTTCGGCTTGTGCCAGCACGCGTTTGTTGAATTCGAGCAAACTGAGTTCGCGGTTCGCGAAATGCTCTGGTAATGACGCCAGCTGAGCCACGGCAGCGCTTGTTGTTGACGTTGTTTCCGGTCTGGCATTCATGATTGCAATACTCCCGGCGGTTTATGTAAGCATCCCGCGATGACAGGTTGGCGCGCACCCGTGACGCAGGTCGTATCGATGGGTTGCTCGTCGATGTAACAGGCTGCTAACCAGCCAAACAATGCGGCTTCGACAAAATTCGGATCGACGCCAATTGCAGCACTGCTTGCGACCGGGCATGGTGCAAATGTGGCTGCGAGGCGATCCATGAGCGCCGTATTGGCGGCGCCACCGCCGCAGATAACCAGTTCATCGGGCTCACAATCGATGGCGTGTAACGCCCGGCGAATCGATTCACAGGTGAACGCGGCTAACGTACTCATGATAACAGCCTGGCGTTCCGGCGGCAGGCTGGTGGCGGCGGCGGCGTCCACGCCAAGATGCTCGGCGAGCCATACGCCACTGTAGTGCTCGCGACCGGTGCTTTTTGGCGGTGGACGGTGCAGGTACGGATCTGTCAGCAGTGTTTCCAATAACGCGAAATCGGGTGGCGCAGAAGCGGCCAGTGCGCCGTTGGCGTCGTAGTCACCGAGTCCAATCCAGCGCGCCCAGGTATCCATCAGCGTGTTGGCGGGCCCGGTGTCAAAGCCCAAGATCAGGTCTTCCCCGTCGAGGACCGTGACATTACTGATACCGCCCAGGTTGATGATCACGCGGCGGCGCCCCGGCGTATGAAACCAGTGCTGATGCAGCAGTGGTGCGAGCGGTGCGCCTTGACCGCCGACGGCGATATCGGCGCGACGGAAATCGTTGATCGTCGTGATCCCGGTACGCGCGGCGATGCGTGCGCCGTCGCCGACCTGCATCGTGAACGATGGTTTGGCGTCCGGCGCATGAAATAATGTTTGTCCGTGGCTGCCGATGGCTACAACGTCTTCGGGTGCTATTTTCGCTTCGCTCAGCGTTTGCAGTGCGGCGTCCGCGAACGCGTCACCCAGTTGAGCGTCCAACGCGCCCGCTTGTGCGGCCGAAAGTTGATCGGGATGGGCCAGTGCGTCGGATAACGCGGTTACCACCGTCGTCTCGAGCGGTACAGTGGTCGCATGGACGATCTGCCATTGATCGTCTTCCTCGCGGATCAACGCGCTATCGATGCCATCGGCACTGGTGCCGGAAATCATGCCAATGAATAGGCGCGCTGGACGCATACGGAGTCTCGGTCTGCCGGGCTGTTACTCGGCCGATAAGAATAGCACCAGGCTTGGTCAGGTGTGTTACAGCGCGGTCGGCGCGCGTTCGCTCTCGGCAAGCTTGAGTCGCTTGAAGTCTTCCAGAGCGGCTAGCAGCGGGGCAGTGACTTTGTCGAAGTCTTCGCGGTACGCATCTGCGATGGGCTCTGCCTCGGGTAAATTCACGGTCCGCGGATTACGGTGAACCCCGTTGATACGGTACTCGTAATGCAGATGCGCGCCGGTGACGAGCCCGGTCGCGCCGACATAGCCAATGATCTGCCCCTGTTTGATGCGGCTGCCGACTTTCTGGCCACGCCGGAAGGCATTCATGTGGGCATACAGCGTTGTGATATTGCCGCCATGCTGTAGTACGACCACATTGCCATAACCGCGCTGTCTTTCTCGCGTAATGATCTTGCCATCACCGGCCGCCATAATCGGGGTGCCGGTTTTTGCCGCATAATCGACACCGCGGTGGGCGCGAATCGTGTTCAATACCGGGTGTCGACGGTTCGGGTTGAATTCGCTGCTGATACGTCTGAAATCGACGGGGGCGCGCACGAACGCTTTGCGCACGCTTCGTCCACTATCGTCGAAATAATCGCTGCGGCCATCGGGTTTGACGTAGCGCAGCGCTTTGAAGGACTCGCCCTGATTCACGAACTCGGCGGCGACGATTTCGCCATCGTCGACGCGTTGGCCGTCTTGCCACAGCTCCTCGTAGATCACGTAAAACTCGTCGCCGACACGAATGTCGTAAACGAAATCGATATCCCAGGCAAAAATACCGGCGAGATTCATGATCACTTTGTCAGACAGGTTGGCGGCGGCCGCTGAAACAAACAACGAGTCGGTGATAACGCCATGTCGTCGCACCTGGCGGTATTCGACCGGGCGCTCTTCCAGAGACGCTGCGAACTGTCCGGCGTCGTCGCGGGTGACCTGCAGCGTTTGTTGAATACCGATGTGGCGCGTCAGCCGCATGACACGCCCTTCGTCGTGTTCGATCATTAACTCGTCGCCCGGTCGCAGCATACGCAACGGCTCTTTGGCCGAGTCGAGCGTGGCGATTGTCATCAGGTCGGCGACCGACAGTTGGTTACGTCTGAAGAGTTGATCGAGTGTATCGCCACTCTTGATAGTCAGTTTCAGCGCATCAAACGCCGGCACTGGCGGCTCCGGGTCGGCGAGCGCCGGTGTGACGGCTGCCGGTTGCATCACCTGCGGTGCTGGCTCGGCACTGACCATTTGCGGGGCAGCGTCAGCCGCGACCACCGGGGTTTCAATCGGCTTGTCGCGGAGTGATGTCGCGAACCAGACCACCAGCATCGGTAGCCCGAGGCCGGCTGCGAACCAGAAGTACTTCTGAAAAGAGGGGCGGGAAGAATCCGGCAGTGCGCTTCCGGAGCTATAGTCGTGCCGAATTGGGCTGTTCTTGCCGCGCAAAGCTGTGATCCCGTAAAGGTTTAGCGAAGATTAATGATTGTGTTTTGATTAGTCAAAACACATCGGTCGGCATTCCACTAGTGGTGTTTTGACCGCATAATCGCGAGCTACCGCGCTTCGATGCGGTAACTATCAGTGACAGGTTTGAACACAATGAGCGAAATTGAGCAGCAATTGGCCGAGTTGACGCGCGGCAGTGATGAAGTCTTGCCAGAAGGTGGTTTGGCCAAGCGGCTGAAATCCGGCAAGCGCCTGGTCGTCAAAGCGGGGTTCGACCCCACGGCACCAGACCTGCACCTTGGCCATACCGTGTTGATTAACAAGATGCGTCAATTTCAGCTGTTCGGCCATGACGTTGTCTTCCTGATTGGGGATTTCACCGGACTGATCGGCGACCCGACCGGCAAGAACACAACCAGGCCGCCATTGTCTGCCGAGGAGATTGCGGCCAACGCAAAGACCTACGAAACGCAGATTTTCAAGATTCTCGACCCGGACAAGACACGTATCGCGTTCAATTCCACGTGGATGAACGCGATGGGTGCGGCTGGCATGATCAAGCTGGCTGCAAGCCATACGGTGGCGCGGATGCTGGAGCGTGATGATTTCAATAAACGCTACACCGGTGGCCAGCCCATAGCGATTCATGAGTTTTTGTACCCGTTGGTGCAGGGGTATGACTCTGTGGCCCTCGAGGCCGATGTCGAGCTTGGCGGTACCGATCAGAAATTTAATTTGCTGGTCGGCCGGCAATTACAACAGGATGCGGGGCAGGCGCCGCAGATCGTGCTGACGATGCCGTTGCTGGAGGGGCTTGACGGGGTACAGAAAATGTCCAAATCACTGGGCAATTACATTGGTATCACGGATGCCCCGGATGACATGTTCGGCAAGCTGATGTCCGTCAGTGATGAATTGATGTGGCGATACTTTGAATTGCTCAGCTTCCGGCCGCTGGCTGAGATCAATGATTTCCGCGCACAGATTGAGGCGGGCGTGAATCCGCGCGATATCAAGTTTGAACTGGCGCGCGAGATCGTGACGCGATTCCATGACGCGACTGCCGCCGACAAAGCGCATCAGGGATTTCTGACGCGCTTCCAGAAGAATGCGATTCCGGATGATATGCCGGAGAAAACCGTTGCTGCCGACGCTGGCGGCATTGGTATCGCGCATCTGCTGCGCGGCGCCGGTCTCGTGCAGAGTACTTCCGAGGCGTTCCGCATGATTAAACAGGGCGCCGTCAAGCTCGATGGCGAGCGCGTCGAAGACCGCGGCTTACAGCTCGCTGCCGGCACCACGGTGGTTGCCCAGGTCGGCAAGCGTCGATTCGCCCGAGTTACCGTCGATGGCTGACCGGCCGGACTGTCGTATCGTTCGCTATGACGACGCGTACAGTCAGGACTTCAGGCGCCTGAACGAAGAGTGGTTAGAGCGCTATTTCGAAATTGAGCCGATCGATGCGCTCGTGCTGTCAAAACCGCGTGAGCTCATTATCGACAAAGGCGGTGAGATTTTCTTTGCTGTGCTGGATGACGGCCGTGTTGTGGGTACCTGTGCCCTGAAGCCGGCAGGCGTTGACGGCATGGAGCTGACCAAGATGGCGGTGACCAGCAATGTTCAAGGCGGCGGCATTGGCCGCAAATTGCTGTCGGCCGTACTCGAGTTCTGGCGCAATCAGCAAGGTGGACGACTGTTTTTGGAGAGTCATTCGTCATTGGGTGCTGCCCTGAAGCTCTACGAAGCGGCTGGATTTCGGCATACCGAGCGGCCGCGACCTTCCGAATATGACAGGGCTGATGTCTATATGGTGTGGCAGCCCAACGCACGAGCTTAATTTCTGCTGCGCAGATTACTTGCCGATTGGCTGCCGACCAGCCAATGCTTGATGGGGGTGGATACGCCAAAATGGCCTAATTTCAGGCTAAAACCGTTGTTTTTATCCATCCCCCTAAAACTGTCAAAAAAAATTCATAAAAGTGCTTGACGTCGATCCTTAAGGCTCTATACTGCGCCGCCTCGCTTGGGGACACGTAGCCCCTCGCCACTCCGACAATCTTTGAAAATGTGCGCCTCGCGCTGTTGACCAGTGCCCAAACGCATGTATAATTGTCGGCTCGCTTGATCACTACTCAAGTGCTGATTGGACATTACGATCCGGTTGGCAGGTGGTCGGGCCGCTCTTTAACAAGATAATCAGATAATTTGTGTGGGTGCTCGCGCTGGTAGATGCCGTCGGCAAAACCAGAGTGAGTAACCATTAGTCAGTAGTTAATTTTTGATTAGCAAAAGCTAAGGATACGATCTCTTCCGAGTAGCTATTTCGGTAGCCGCTCAACCAAGCTCAAAGCTATAAACTGAAGAGTTTGATCCTGGCTCAGATTGAACGCTGGCGGTATGCTTAACACATGCAAGTCGAACGGAAACGATGGTAGCTTGCTACCAGGCGTCGAGTGGCGGACGGGTGAGTAATACTTAGGAATCTGCCC
>JBCCBP010000075.1:0-6346 GCA_039033995.1 Pseudomonadota bacterium
CACAGTCGTCGCCTATCGCGCACACGTCGATGCAGCCGTGCACACATTGCTCGAGAGCGATCCCAGCGACGAGATTGCGGCACTCATCGAACTTGGCTTGCAGCATGAACAACAGCATCAGGAATTGCTGCTGACCGACATACTGCATGTGTTGTCAGTGAATCCCTGCGAACCGACCATGCGCGACGACCTGACACCAGCACCGGAGACGCCAGCGCTCGCGCTGGACTGGCACGAAACGCCCGGCGGCTTGATCGACATCGGCGCCAATGCAGGCGATTCAGACTTCTGTTACGACAACGAAACGCCACGTCATCGCGTACTGCAACGCAACCACGCCATTGCCAACCGGGCTGTCACCAACGGCGAGTACCTCGACTTCATCCAGGACGGTGGCTACCAGCAATCGACGCTTTGGATGTCTGATGGCTGGAGTGCGGTTCAACAACAAGACTGGCATGCGCCGCTGTACTGGGACAATGACCACACGTCGGTATTTACGCTCGGCGGGCGTCAACCGATCGACTGGCACGCGCCGGTTTGCCATGTCAGTTTTTACGAGGCCGACGCGTTTGCGCGCTGGGCGGGCATGCGCTTACCCACCGAATCGGAATGGGAGCAACAAGCGCGTCAACACCCGGTGCAGGGCAATTTCGCGGACACCGACATCTGGCGACCTGCAGCGGGCGGCACCCATTGGTTTGGCGATGTCTGGGAATGGACCGCCAGCCCGTACGCGGCCTATCCAGGTTTTCAACCATTGAGCGGCTCGCTGGGCGAGTACAATGGCAAATTCATGTGCAACCAGATGGTGGTGCGTGGCGGCAGTTGCTTCAGCGCCGCCGACCACCTGCGCGCCACCTACCGCAGTTTTTTCTATCCCGATGCACGCTGGCAGGCACTAGGCCTGCGGCTGGCTAAAGATCTCTGATTTTATGACCGAACTCGATGCGTTGCTGGCGGACCTTAGGGCGCCGCAAAAGAGCATTTCGCCCAAATATTTCTACGACGAACGTGGCTCACAGCTGTTCGAAGACATCATGGCGTTGCCGGAGTACTACCCGACCCGCACGGAATTGAAAATTCTGCGCGACAACATGCCATCGATCGGTACGGCACTCGGCGACAACGTGTCGTTGATCGAATTCGGTGCCGGCGGCAGCGTCAAGATTCGCTTGCTATTGGACGCACTGCCACAGATCAGCGTCTATGTGCCGGTGGATATCTCGACAGACCACTTGCAGAGTGGCGCCGCGGAACTGCAAAAAGACTATCCCGGTACCGAGGTGCTGCCCGTTGCCGCGGACTTCACGCAACCATTCGATCTCCCCGTGCCAAATCAAATGCCTGATCGCAACATCGTGTTCTTTCCGGGCTCGACCATCGGCAACTTCCCGCCCGATGCGGCAGCGAATTTGTTGCGCACGATGCGTACGGTGGCGAAAGACGGTGGTGGCCTGTTGATCGGTGTGGATTTACGCAAAGACCCCGTGATCCTGCAGCGCGCCTACGACGACGCGGCAGGCGTCACGGCAGCTTTCAACAAGAACATGTTGGTGCACCTGAATCGACGCTTTGACGCCGACTTCGACCCCGACGCGTTCACTCACCGCGCCATCTACAATACCGTCGAACATCGTATCGAGATGCATCTGGTCAGTGCATCGGCACAGCAGTTTACGATCGGCGGCGAGACCTTCTCGGTAGACGCCGACGAATATCTGCTCACTGAGTGTTCGTACAAATACTCGCTCGAAGCCTTCGAAGCGCTGGCGGAGACCACCGGCTTTTCGGTGCGCACCGTCTGGACCGACGACGATGCGCTGTTCAGCCTACAATATTGCACGGCGACATGACGCACTGACATGAGCGAGACGACACCAACACCATCTAATCGCTGGGTGGTTCTCGCGATCTATCTCGTCGCCAGCGGCGTCGCGCTGCTGGTCTCCTTGGACTTCACCAAAGCGAGCCTGCACAACGGCGAATATCATCCGGTCGGCAACGATGCGTTCTATCACGCACGGCGCATTATCGACACGGCCGGCGAGCGCGGTTTTTATGCGTTCGACGACACCATTCATGTTCCCGAAGGCAGTGAAATCGTCTGGCCGTGGGGTTTTGACTGGGTGCTGGGACAATCGTTGAGTGTCTGGCAAGCGGCCAATCCGGGCGCACACCCGATGGCGTTTCTGGCCTTCGTACCACCTGTGCTGCTGTTGCTGAATGTGGCGTTGTTCTTCGCCCTGACCGGTGCCGTCGGTCTAAGCCTCGCCTATCGGGCGGTCGCGGTCTTCGCCTACGCGCTATTCCCGTTCACCCAACTACTGCATGGCGTCGGTGCGGTGGATCACCACATGGTAGAGCACGCCTTCGCGCTCGCGAGTGTGCTACTCGCTGTGCGTTGGGTGTCGTCGCCGAAGTCGACACGCCACGCCGTTGGGCTCGGGCTGGTACTTGGCACGGCCTGTGCCTTCCACAGCGCACTATTTATTCTGCAGTTGCCGGTACTGCTTGGGCTCGCCATTTTGTGGCTGCGCAATTTGATGCCGGATGCACGCAGTAGCTTAGGCTTCGCCATCGCACTGGTCGTGAGCACCGTGCTGGTCGCCCTCCCAAGCCCGCCGCTGCGCCAATTCACCTTTGATTTCTCGTTGCTGTCCTGGTTTCACGTTTATGTGAGCCTCTGCACGGCCGTAATGGTCGTATTGGCCAGTCGTGTCTCGTATTCGAAACCGGCATTGGTCCGGCTACTGCTCGTCGCTGGCGCACTTGGCGTACCGATACTGTGGGTTGCGGGCACGGGCGTCGACTTCATCCGCGGCGATATCGTCCTGCTCGATCGCGTGGAAGAAATGCAAAGCCCGGTCGGCGGCCTGCTCGGGGATCGGTTTGCGACCATGTGGCAGCTCTACAGTGCGTTGATCGTATTCCTGCCGATCCTGCTGCTATGGTCGCTGTGGTTCGCGGCGCGCTCACGCACGGCAGCCCAAATTCAGTTTGCCGCGGCGGCGGCGTTTGGCTTGCTACTGCTAGCGACGCAAATCCGGCTGCAATACTTCGGTAGTTTCGCACTATTGATTGTGCCGCTGCTGTTGCTGCAGCAGGTACTGCCCGAGCGCATTGACAAATCCGGCAGCGGCGTGCTCATCGCCGTCGTCATATTCGCTTTATCATTCCAGCGTCCGCTCGCACAACAGTTGTTTTCGCACCAGGCGCTCGGGCTGGATGTCGACTATGCAGTCGCGATTGATGCATTTCCGGTACTACAACGCGCCTGCGCAGAGGACACCGGTCTGGCGCTCGTTAGCACCAACTTCGGACACCCCGTGCGCTATCACAGTGATTGCACCGTGATCGCCAACAATTTCCTGCTGACACCCCTGCATGAACAGAAAGTTCGTGAGCTAGACACGTTATGGGAGACCACTCCGTCCGACTTACTGGATGCACCACAGCCGGTGCGTTACGTGCTTGTTGCCCTACAGAACATTTACCAGCCAGCGGCCGACGGCGTCCGACTCTCGAGCGCCGAAGAGTTGACCGCAGCCAATCCGCCACTCGCGCTGGCACTTACCCAGGAGACGATTCCCGCGGGCTACCAGATTTTGTTCGAGCGCCGATTGGGGGATCCGGCCAACGACCGGCCTATCGTGCGCCTGCTTGCTATCACGACAAATTGAACTGCTTCACACCGCGCTGCCGCGATAGCCGTTAGAATCCGCGTTATGTCAGATGACCGCCAACACTACGAAGTCGCCGTACTGGTGCCTTGCTACAACGAAGCCGCCACCATCGGAATGGTCGTGGAAGATTTCCGTGCAGCGTTGCCCGGGGCCACCGTTTTTGTCTACGACAATAACTCCAGTGACGACACACGCACGATTGCCGAAGCGGCAGGAGCGGTGGTACGTACAGAGACGCGCCAGGGCAAAGGCCATGTTGTGCGGCGTATGTTTGCCGACGTTGAAGCGGACGTCTATGTTCTTGTCGACGGCGATGACACCTACGAGGCCGCCGCGGCGGATCGTCTCGTGAGCCGGTTAATCGACGACGGACTCGATATGGTTACCGGCACGCGCAAGGCCAGTTCTGATCTCGCCTACCGCAGCGGTCATCAGTTCGGTAACCGGCTACTCACCGGCCTGGTATCGGTCAGCTTCGGTCGCGAGGTCTCGGACATGTTGTCCGGCTACCGCGTGCTTTCACGACGCTTCGTCAAGTCGTTCCCGATGTTGAGCGCGGGCTTTGAAATCGAAACCGAGATGACGGTGCACGCCCTCGAACTGGGCATGCCACAGGCGGAGGTTGAAACAGTATACAAGGAACGACCGGAGGGCTCGGAGAGCAAGCTCAACACCTACGGTGATGGCTGGCGAATCCTGCGCACGATCGTTCGCATGCTGAAAGAGGAGCGTCCGTTTGGTTTCTTTGGCGTTGGCTTTGCTGTCTTGTTCCTGTTGTCGTTAGTCATCGCCACGCCGATCATTATCGAGTTCATACAAACCGGCCTGGTGCCACGTTTTCCAACCGCAATCCTGGCGACCGGTATTATGCTCCTCGCCTTTCTGTCGCTGGTGTGTGGCCTGATTCTGGATACCGTCACACGAGGCCGACAGGAGCTGAAGCGACTGCGTTACCTGCAGATCCCCGGCATCCTCGCGCATCGTCGCAAAGGGCATTGAACAACCCATGGGCTGTCCATTGCCAAATACCCAGACGGCAGGTGACTGACTATCGCACTCAGCCGACAAGTCGTGTATTTCTGCTTCGTTGGCGGCTGCGGCTTTATCGTTGAAGCGGTCGTTCTCCAGCTGATGCTTTCGTTCGGTTTTGGTCCCATTCAAGCCCGTTGCGTCGGTTTCCCGCTGGCCGTGCTAACAACCTGGGCTTTGCATCGTCGCTTTACTTTTGCGGCCGGACGATCTGAAAAACGTCTGCGCGAGCTGAGCCGCTACCTGACGGCACAGAGTTTCAGTGTGGCGTTGGGGTTCATCATCTATGCCGTTCTGGTGTTGCAGTTGGCCACCTTTAGAACCTGGCCTCTGCTCGCACTTATCGTCTCTTCCATCGTCGGCACGGTCAGTAATTTCCTGCTAAGCCGCTTTGTCGTTTTTACCGCCACACCCGACACCACTGATGAACAACACCACTGACAACACACGCTGGCTGGTCGCCATCTGGCTCATCTTCACGCTGGTCGGTATGTCGGTGGCTTATCTAATGCGCGCGCACGCGACTGCCCCGGACGGTACGATCGTGCCGATGAGCAACGACTCTTTCTATCATGCAGAGCGCATGCTGGATACAGCAGGCGAACGCGGTTTCTATGAGTTCGATGATCAGATGCACGTCGCCGAGGGTAGCTGGGTGACATGGCCCTGGGCTTATGACTGGTCTGCGGGACACGTCTTGAAAATTGGCCAGGCGATCAGCCCAGAGAGTCAGCCGATGGCAATCCTCGGTTGGATACCCGTGCTATTCATCGCCATTAACATGGCCTTGTTTATCGGCATTGCGGCACGACTCGGGCTTCGCCCGGAGTTGATCGCAATTGCTGCGCTCGCGCTCGCGTTCTCGACCGCACTGCAGACGTTGCACGGATTCGCGATTCTCGATCATCACTTTCTGGAGTTCTTCGCGTATCTCGCGTGCACCTGGCTATTGATGCGTTGGCTGGATGCGCCCGAAAGACCACCCCATGCTGCAGTCCTGGGCGTTTTGCTCGGTATCGCCCCGGCGTTGCATACCAGCGCGTTCATCCTGCAGCTGTTGATGCTGATCACACTCGCGTTGCTCTGGTTTCGCGACGAACTGCCGCCGCTAAGCAGCCTACGCGCCATGGCCATCGGTCTTGTTGTCGGCACACTCGTGATTGTCGGTCTCTCCGAGCCCGCGCGCGATGGTCAGTTCACAATGACAACCTTGTCGTTGTTCCATGGCTACGTCGCATTTGCCAGTGCGGCCGCTGCGCTGCTGCTGAGCTGGCGACCTTGCAGCAGCAAGCAGCTCGCTATCGTCGCTGTGCTGTGCGCGTTGATTGGCGTACCGTTAATCGGCGGCCTGATTGTGGGTGGTAGTTTCCTGACCGGTGACATTCTGCTGCTCGATCAAGTGAACGAAATGCGCAGCCCGGTGATGGACATGCTGGCGCGCGATCAATGGTCGACAACATTCAGCATCTATTCGCTGCTTATCCTATTGGTACCCTTGGTCTTACTCGCTTTCATCGTCGCACTGTGGCGACGCCCTTCGCCTGCGGCCGTCGCTTTCTTCGTCTGCGGTGTGTTTGGGCTGGTCATGCTGTCGTTACAACAACGGTTGATCTACTTCGGCATCGCACCGC
>JBCCBP010000076.1:0-6091 GCA_039033995.1 Pseudomonadota bacterium
CGTCAGCTGCCGGCACCGAGCTATCGTCTTCTTTGATTCGGCTTCGCATTTCCTGGAACAGCGTTTCGCGTAGCTCCGCCAGGTCGTCTGTGGCAGCTGCGTAGTACGTGTTCTCGGCGTTCAGATACTCACGAATGTCAGTATCGAGCTCGCTGGGGTCGCGGAGCACTTCCTGCCAGTTCTCGTCCCTCAGCCAGGCGTAGTTGTCGATACGCTTGATGCCGTGCTGTTCGATTTCGAGCGGACGCCGCTCGGCGACAGGTGCTTCGGCGTCGATCAACTCAAAGGGGTTGCGGTCAGTTTGCGTCATTGTGTCTTCCGTAGCTGTCGACGGCGTCGCATCATCACGGCTGCAGCCGGACAAGACGATGGTGAGGCCGAGCGCCACAAGCGCTAAAGTGGTTGAGCGACTGATCATGGTGCATTCTCCTGCGCGATACGTGCACTGGGGGCAACGCATTATTGTGCGTGATCGGCTTCGTATTGCAAGGCTAGCTCGTTGGGCCGACACCTATCTCCGTGTTGAGAAATTCTGTCAGCATCGAGAAAAACTGCTGCCGTGTGTCTAGGTCATCCAGGCGATGCCCTTCGCCATCAAAGATGTTGAACTGATGTACCTTGCCAGCCTTGTCCAACACCAGCCTCAGCCGGTGAGCGTGCTCTACGTCGACAACGGTATCGTCTGAGCCGTGCATGATTTGCACAGGTTGCGATAATTGCGCGGCCAGGTACACCGGCGACAGCGATTTGAGCTCATCGAAATTCTCCTCACTATCGCCAACATTCTCTCGTAGCCACCGGCGCTGTGTAGCGCTAGCATATGGTGTTTCGACGAACAGATTCAGGTCGGTGACACCAGCCAGACTACTGGCGCAACGATAAGTATCCGGGTGTTTGATCGCCAGCATCAGTGCCGCATAGCCTCCATAGCTCGCGCCGAATGCGCAGACACGCGAGGCATCAATATCATCCCTCGCAATGACTGCCGAGGTCGCCGTATGAATGTCGGTGAGCATGAGCTTGCCCCATTGCATCTTGCCCGCCTCACGTAGCTCCGATGAATAACCGCTTGATCCGCGAAAGTTGACGCGCAGCACGGCAAAACCATTGGCTGCAAGGTACTGAGTGGGCGCATCGAAATAGCGATCATCAAATACGCCGATGGGACCACCATGTGGCATCACGATCAGTGGCACGGGCGCCGAGGCGGCGTCGCCGGGAAGCGTCAGCAGGTAAGGGATTTCCAGTCCCTCAACGACAACGCTGTCTTCTATCAGCCGACTTTCAAGCTGGTCGACTAATCGTGGAATCACCGCGCCAATACGCTGCTCCTCGGCCGTCTCGTGGTTCGTCAGCCAATAGGTCCCGGGTTGCGCATGGCTTTCGCGGTATTGCAGCGATCGTGAGCCGTCCAGGCTGCGATCGAGCGTAATATCGATTTCTTGGGTATCCGCGCTGGTCAACGCATTGTCGCCAGCATTGCCGAGGTACACGTTGTGCAAGCCACCATCGCGCAGCACCCTGACGCCGACGACTTCATCCTTGTCCGGAGACAGGATCAGGTTTTTGATTTCATGCGTGTCGTTTTGGTAGACCAGCTCCCGGTCGCCGGAAGAAAAATCAACCTTGTAGATCGCATTTCGCTCGTCCTTGTTATAGCTGAAGCAGTAGTAGCTGTTTGGCTCTGCTGCCATCAACATCGGCACCATGTCACGTAGCGGATCGGCTTCGTCGTCATCGTCATCAGCAAGCCTGTCCCATTCCTTGATCATCTCGAACTCAGCGTTGTCACCCAGCTCATTGAGCTTGACGATGCCACCGCGATGAAGTGTCAGAGATGCTTGCGGCGTGCCGTCTATATCTAGAAACCAACGCATCGCGAAGCCATCAACGGCAGCAACCTGGTTGCGTGCAATAAACTGGCCGCCATCGACCTTGTCCAGCTTGCCGAGTCGTGCACCCGCCTCGCTAAGCTCGCTTGTTGAGATCTTGTAGATGCGCGACTTGACGCCACTCTTTGCATACAAGAGGGTATCCTGCTCTGCCGGTAACGCTGACACCAATTGCCCAGTCGTCCGTAGCCGCAACAGCCGTGGCTCGTCAACTGGCTCTTGCGGCAGTTGCACAACAAGCAGGTAGCTGATCAGTTTGGTGTCAACCAGGCGATCGACACCATCCAGAATCTCTTCGTACTGAACGGCCAGTTGCGTGTCGTCTATCCACTCGACGTCGCTGGCGACGGCGTCACCTTCCGACATTTGTGAGAGATCCATTAGCGTCGTTGAAGCACCGCTCGTAATGTCGGTGACTGACAGTCTTTGATAGCCATCGCGGAAGCTGATCGTCGCGACTTTGTCGCCCGATGGGGCCAGTGTGGCCAGCGTCATATCCGGAAAGCCGAAAAAAGCATCTGCCTGACGGGGCGATGCATTCACATTGCTGGACAGGCACAGGCAAAACGCCAGGATGAAGATGGAATTACGCATTGCAAGTGCTCTACTGTGCTGTCAGGAACTCAGGAAAGTCATCACGCGACCCCACACCAGACACGAGTGGAAACTCGGCCAGCAATGTCTGATAGTCATTATGGATCTGTTCCCACTGGGTGGCCAGCCGGTTCAGTAAATTGACGTCCAGTGTGCTCCGCGAGCGCTCATTCGCAACGATGAGCTGCCCGATGTAATTGGTCTTGCCTTCCTCTACAAAAAACCGCCATTCACTTTGATCGGTTGTTGACAACCGAAAAGGCAGGTCAAAGTAAGGGTAGTTGACTTCAGTGATTTGGTACAAACCTGCCGGCACCCCAAGCAAGTAAAAGCCAGCCTCTCTGCCGCTGAGATCAATGCGATAGCTGTTTGGTGTAAAGGTCAGCTCGCCTTTCGACCTTCGTGGTGTGCGTCCATTGTGCTCCAGGCGACGCACGGTCAGAAACGCATTAGTGTCGCCATTGTCCACCCCGATCAGCACGTACCCCATCCGCCACTTGATTTTGGGTAAGTCATCCAGTGTATGCAGCGTCATCAGCTGCGCGTTCGCACTAGTGAAGGTGCCGAGACCGAGAATCAGGGCGCTCAGGAAAACGAAGATCGTCTTATTGCTGCTCAAGGTTTGTCCAGCTGTTTTTCGTATACGTTAGTTGACCACGAAGGTTAGATTGAGAACCCGACGATCAGCCGCGCTACCGCAGCATTTGACAAGCTTTCCGCAGCAGATACTATCGAGCACAGAGGCGTATCGCAACGCTACAATACATTGGGGAAAACATGAGTTTACATAGTACTGAGCATGGCACAGTCGCCATCTCGATCAAGCCTTTCCGCGCCTGTTTTCTACTGCTAGTTGCCGTGTTGTCTGGTTGTGCCAGCCAGGTCGACATGGTCGATCCCATAACCGCGTCTACGGTTGTGGCCCCGAATCAAGGGATTGTGGTTGCACGGATCGTCAATGCCAGTGGTTATCCCGCCCCGCTAAACCAGTTGACAATCACTCCGCAGAACCTCAATACATCAGAGGACGTGAAATATCAGCGACTGCAATCGAGCGGCTCTCGACTCAATGGTACATCGATATTTGCGTCTCCGGTTGCAGCGGGCACCTACGCACTGACCAGCCTGCGCGCGTTCCATTCAAATGGTAGCTTTTACTACTCCCACGCAGTACCGAGTGGTACAGAGCTAGGTACATTTGCAGTAGCACCCGGTCAGGTGACAGATCTCGGTACGTTGATTTACTACCAGAAACCCGACGGTGATCAATACTTCAAAGAGGTGATTCGGATACCGGAACAGCCGGGTGAAGTTCTCGACAAGCATTTTTCCTTCTTCGAATATGATGAGGCTGCGATTCAGAGTTGGAACGATGATGGTCTTGATGATGAACGCAACACGTTCTTTGCCTCTGCAGCACAAAACCCGACGACGTTTGAGGATCGCTATCTCGCCCCCGATGGGTCGGTGTATTTTCTGGGTAAGCTCGGCGTCATCTTGAAGCGCACACCGGAAGGCGAATGGGAGATGGACGTGGTTGATACCAATCTCGACTTGACTGCGATCGCCCAGAACGAGCGCGGAGATATCGTGGTTGGCGGCGCTGAAGGCCGGCTCTTCATCAAGCGTGTGGATAGCGACTGGACAGATTTGTCGATTGACCATAGCTACGATGTTGAGCATCTGATGTTCCTCGATGCGGACACCATTGATATGGTTGCGTTGCAAATGCTGAAGCTGAGCGTTTTGCGAAGTACGCTAGACCGTCCGCAGCTCGGTTGGGATGAGATCAACGCGTTCGCAACGATGGACGGCTGGAAGACTTCGCCACCGCCACCTGAATCTGATGACGGCGCCAGGACGGTCTCAGTCAAGAAGCCAAAGCGTATTGTGCGCTCTGAACTACATGATATTGATGGGCGCCAATACATCAGCGTGTACACGCAGCGGGCAACCAGCAGTCCGTTGTTCAGTCAGGCTACGGCCGATCACTTTGCCTATGAGCCCAGTACCTGGAAAGCAGCCAAGCCTGAGCTCATGCCGGAAATCGTGACGTCAATCCCGGCCGGCAAGAGCAAGCTCGGCATCCAGTCTCCGGGATTCTGGTCATGGAGCGGGCTACCTGTCTACTCACGCTATGCCGCATCGACAGACAGCTGGGAGGAAATGAATACGTTCGTCTATCGTTGTGCTAGCGGAATCACGACCAGTTCAACCTGCGGGACGAATGAAAGCAGCGGTAATGCGATATTGGCCAAGAAAACCAACTTTTCGTTCCGGTCAGTGCCCTGGTTTAGCAGCGAGCGGGACGCTATCGCCGTGGTCACTTTTACAGATCGTGACTTTTGGACAGGTGAAACGGACTATGACGTCAAGATATTGGGCACCAACGATGGCGGCTTGACCTGGACGGATACTGGCCATAGCTTACCGAATGATTTGTGTGCCTCATTCGTACCTGAGGTTGGCGACCGGATCCTGTTGTCTTGCAGCAGCACGGGTGATTTCTATGAGTCTACCGACATGGGCGCCAGCTGGGAGCATGTTCGCCAACACGAGAATTTCTGATTGATTCGGCGTTGCCTGAACCGGCGTTGTGAGCTTTTGTGTCGTTAGAACGTGACTACGGTGCTGCCATCCGGGCGGACAATATTGCAATGCCCGGCATACGGTTTTGGTTGGTCTTCGTCGGTGCTCAACGTCAGATCGCCTCTCGCATATCCCTCGAAGGTTTGCTTCAGCACAGACGCATAGAACTGCGCGGCATCTTCGGGGAAACGGCATAGCATGGTCTGGTCTGGCGGTACGCTCTCGCGGTAGTCGCACAGTATGTCGTCGGCCTGGCCTACGACCTCGCGGCGCAAGCGAAAGTTATTGCGATCGTAGTAAGGATGCGAGGCCTCGCAAACGAAACTACGGCACTCGGCAAGTGCCATGGGCATTGATGCGCAATCACCAATGGGCTCGTCCAACGTGTCGGATGCGAGGGTTGGGTCGGTGCTGTCGCTGAGCTCCTCGTCAGTATCCGCTGTGGCCTGTGCGGTGGCTGCTGGTTGTTGCTGCGCGCCACCGTCGCTGCACCCTGCAACAACAATTATGGCTAGTGCAAACACCGTGACGAACGATCGCCGCACGAGGTGGTCTTGGCGCCATGGCTTCATGCTTCGCTGCTAGGCCCTATGCATTAGACGGGTTGCAGTTGACCGCAACAACTGTGGGTACCGGAACAACTGCGGTTCAATCGCCCGGTCCGCTGGACGGCGGTTCTGGTTGTGGATTCAACCACCGGCTGCGTCCATCAAGCAGGTCTTTCATCTCGCCGCGTGTCTCAGGTAACTCATCTGCCGGCATGTCCATGTGATTGATCGGGACTTCCTGCCGGTATTGCTCATAGACCGGCGCTACGACCTCGAGCGGATAGCGAGGGATCGTGCGCCCGGCTCGGAATTCGGCAATCGGGATTGGCGCCTCAATGATGCTCTCGTCGTTGCTGGGGTCCTCGGCCATGACTTTGCCACTCGGGTCGACGATCAGCGAGCCACCGCCATACTTGGCATACGGCCCGTCGGGCGGAAAGGTGATGTTGGACATTGCGCTGTAGAAAC
>JBCCBP010000077.1:0-5135 GCA_039033995.1 Pseudomonadota bacterium
ATGTCGGTCAGCAGCAATTCCTGATGCTGTTGTTCATGCTGCAAGCCAAGTTCGATGAGTGCCGCAATCTCGTCGCTGGGATCGCTCTCGAGCAATGTGTGCACGGCTGCATCGACGTGTGCGCGATAGGCGACGACTGTGTCGAGTGTGGGCCGGGTAATCAGCCCGCGCTTGGCCCGGGTATGCATCGTGCCGGCAGTGTTGTAGTACGAGTTAAACAGGTGCGCGAAGCTGTCGTCGTAGGGTCGATAGCTGCTCGCTCGTGGCGTCAGTACGAAGGTCTCGAAAAACCAGGTGACATGCGCGAGATGCCATTTCGTGGGGCTGACATCGGGCATGCTTTGCACGACGCAATCCTCTGGCGCGAGCGATTGGCAAAGATCTAAGGTGCGGCGACGAACCGCGTCGAAACGAATCGCTAGTTGATCCGCTGTTGCTTGCGTTGTGCCGGCGACAGCCGCCATGGGTGCGTCCTGCAACGAATTGACTGACAAGGGTAGACAGCCGCCTGATGGCTGTCAAAGCCTCAGGCGGTGCCGTAGGTGTTGGCCATCAGCACGCAGCACGACTCGATGTAATCATCGATGTCATCCGCGACCGCGCCGAGGATATGGGCCTCATCGATTAGTGCGCGCTGCAGCATACCGATGAACTGCCGGGCACAGTGCTGCGGGTTCGGCATGTTGAGAATGCCGCTGTCTTGCCATTGCAGCAAAATGTGTCGCGTAAATGCCTGGATTTGGGTGTCGTTGTCGGTGGTGATGAAAAAGCGGATGAGTTGTGGCGACTGTTCCACCTCTTCATTCGCACAGCGCCAGAGGCCTGTCAGCTCGGTGTCCAGCACACCGCGCCGATATTGCTCAGCGCCGAAGCGGAACGCGTCGAGTGCGGTATCGAATTTAGGGATGCCACCGAGGTAGCCATGACGGGCGCGCTCGCTCTCGCGATCGAGCACCATACAAAAGAGGATTTCTTTGGTGGCGAAGTGCGAGCGAACCTGGTCCACCGGCAAACCCGCTGCCAACGCGACATCGTCGTCTTTGGTGGCGGCATAGCCCTGACGCAAAAATACTTGCAGACCGGCATCGAGTATTTGTTCCTCAACGCTACAGCCCGCGACGCTGCTACGCCCCGCTTCCGCCAAATTGGGGTTTATTCCTTCAGTCACTCGCTGAGCATGCCAAATTTGCCGGGTGGCAAACAGTGGCTAAATGGCGACATTTTCCCAAATCAGAAAAAGGTTAGACATCTTGTAGTTTGTGGCCCATATATGAATATTCATGTGCATACTTCGACTGCAAGAATGCGGTTTCTTCCGGGCTGGTGGAGAGCGCTAGTGCCTGTTGTAGCGCGATTTGCGCATGATTCTCGTTACCAATTAATTGGTGAAGTGCCTGTAATGCAACATAATATGGGACGTACCGCTGTATCTCTGAGGCTTCTGACAACGTTTTCAACAGCGCCAAACCTGCTGCCGCCTGACCCGACTCTCCCAGCGCCACCGCACGATTGATGCGCACCACCGGATTATCGAGCTGGCTTTCGAGAATTTCATAAAGCGCAGCGATCTGTGTCCAATCGGTGTCGATGGCAGTGCCGGCCAGGCTGTGTAGTGACGCGATGGCCGCCTGCGTTTGATACGGGCCCGGTTTGTGCTTACCGATAACGTGCTCAAGTAATGCCTGTCCCTCGTCGATCATCGGGCGCAACCAGCGGCTGCGATCTTGCTCTGGCAAGGGGATAAGTGTTCCCGAGTCATCGCATCGCGCCGGATGTCGCGCGTGATGCAGCAGCATGAGTGCCAGCAATGCCGTGGTTTCGGCGTCACCCGGCGCCAACTGCAACAACAGTCGGCCCAGCCAGATAGCCTCGGCGCACAGTCGCGGCTCGATGTAGTGGTCGGCCCGCGCGCTGTAGCCTTGATTGAAGATCAGGTAGACCGTCGACCGTACCGCATCCATCCGCGCTGGCAGCTGTGCGTCCTCAGGGATATCAAATGGAATACCCGCGTCGCGGATCTTGCGACGTGCGCGGTCGAGCCGCTGCTCCATCGTGCGGGGTTTGACGAGAAAGGCTGTCGCGATATCCGCCGTCGGCAGGCCGACGATGACCCGCAACGTCAGCGCGACCTGAGCGGTTTCATCCAGCGCTGGGTGACAGCAGGCGAAGATGAGGCGCAGCAAATCGTCATCTAGCGACGACGGTTCCGGTGCGTCATGACCGGTATCCGGTTCTGTTTCCAGCGGCTGTGAAAATTTCGCTCGGCGCTGTTGGTCGATCACCAGGCGACGCCCGGTGACAACGAGCCAACCGGTTGGATTATCCGGCACGCCGCTATCCGACCAATGTGTCAGTGCGCGTTCCGCCGCATCCTGAAACGCATCTTCGGCCAGGCTTAAGTCACCGCAAAATCGGCGCAGTGCTGCGACAACGCGAGGTCGCGCGCTTTTCAGCACTGCACCGATCGTGCTCATCGACTACATCTCAAAGACGGGTCGAATCTCTACGCTGCCCATGCCTTCATATTGCAGCATGTTCGCGTAGCCAATCGCCTGATCCAGGTCTTTGCAGTCGAGCAGGTAATACCCACCCAGCTGCTCCTTGGTCTCGGCGAACGGGCCGTCACTGACGGTGATCTTGCCGTTATGCTGGCGGACGGTTGTGGCCGCATGCGTGTCGACCAGGCGGTTGCCGCCCAGATAGGCGCCATCGGCTGTCGCTTTTTCAACGGTGGCCTGGTGTAGGCCAATCACCCGCATTTGCTCGGCTTCCGGCATCGCCGCCCAGCGTTCTTCGGCATCGTAGATCAACATGACGTATTGCATGACAGTGCTCCTGTAGTTGGTTGTCATGATAAATGACGAACCAGCGCGACGCTTTACGACAGCATCCAGCAAGTTTTTCGTTTTTCTTTATTTTTTCACGAGATGGCCGCTAATCCCCCATGGAGAGTGGCGTCCATCTCAGCAGAGATACGCCCGGAAATGATGGAGGCATCGCGGGCATGGCCGTAATCTGGCGCCGCATTAGAATTACTTTGATCGCGCTACTGACCGGTGCGGTGACGATGCTGTGGGCATTGCAGAGATTCCAGGCCGATCCAGCCGCTGGCTGGCTAGCGGCCGCTTGGCTGCCGTGGACGGTGCTGGCGTTAAGCTGCAGCATCACGCTGTTTACGACACTGCCCAGGAATCGTGCGATGTATGCCGAGTCCTATGTTATCGGCGCGGTCGCTGAAAACCGCGCGCAGTTTTTGGCCTCGATTATCGACAATCTACCCGCCATCATTTTCGTGAAAGACGCTGACACGCTCCAATACGTGACCATGAACAAGACCTGCGAGTCGTTCTTCGGGCGCAGCATTGATGAGATACGCGGCAAAACGGACCACGAGCTTTATGGCGCAGATCTCGCGGATCCCGTTACAGCAGCAGACCGGCTCGCGCTGACACAGACCGACGTGCTCGATGTTGGCGAGGCGACGATGACCGGTATTACCGGCGAGGTGAAGACGCTGCACACGCGCAAAGTGGCGATCCGCGACTCCGATGGCCGAGCGCGTTATCTGCTTGGTATCTCGATGGACGTTACCGAAGAACAACGCATCCGTGCGGCGTTGAAAGAGAGCGAAGCCCGATTCCAGGCCATCATTAGCTCCGCTGAGCTCGGCATTGTTACGCTGAATGCGTACGGTAAGATCGTCAGCACCAATCAGTCGGCCATCGATTTGTTTGGTGGCGATGAGGATGACTTGCTCGAACGCCACTACACCGATTTTATCCGCGAAACGGAACGCGAGACGTCCACCGATCGGTTTGACGCTATGCGCAAAGGCTCCGATGACGAGGAGGTGATTCGTGCGCGTGAATTCACCGGGATTCGAGTCAATGGCGATGTGTTCCCGATGTGGCGATCGGTGGCGCGTGTCGATATTGAGAACGAGTTCCTGTTGGCAGTGATGTTCCGCGACTTGACGGAAGAAAAGGCGGCTGAGCAAACATTGATTGCGGCTCGCGAGCAGGCCGAAGATGCGAACCGCGCCAAATCGGAGTTTCTGGCGACGATGTCACACGAGCTGCGTACGCCGTTGAACGCGATCATTGGCTTCGGCGAACTGCTTGGCGAAGACGCAAAAGCTGAGGGCGACGTAACTGCTGTGAGCTATGTGCAGCACATTCAGGATGCCGGCGGGCAGTTGTTGTCGTTGATCGATGATGTGCTGGATCTCGCCAAGATCGAGGCGGGCCAGGTTGAAGTGGAATGTCGCCCGACGGACCTCGGGGTGCTTGCGACACAGACGGCGAATACGTTGCGTGGCGTGGTTGAGAAAAACCGCAACCAGTTCGTGTTGGATGTGGGCGAGCTACCGGATGAAGTGGATACCGATGCGGTGCGCGTGCAGCAGATTATGACCAACCTGCTGAGCAATGCTGCCAAATTCACAGAGAACGGTACGGTGACGCTATCGCTGCAACCGGAGCCGGGTGTGCAGCCGATGTTGGCCATTTCGGTGCGGGACACCGGCATTGGTATTCCTGAAGAAAAGCTTGCGCATGTGTTGACCGCTTTCGGGCAGGCGGATGCCTCGACCACCCGAAAGTACGGTGGCACGGGGCTTGGCCTTGCGATCACGCAGCGCAATTGCGAGCTGCTGGGCGGTGGGCTGAGCGTGGAAAGCACGGTGGGCGAGGGTTCGGTGTTTACTGCCCGTATTGCGATGGACGCATCGGCGTCGTCTGACACGACAGCCGCGGCCTGATCCCGCTATTGACTATCCGGCGCTTGCCCGCTTTAATACGCGGCCTGCTTGAGAGCAGGTGCGCCAGGTAGCGGGGTCGCGTAGCGACAAGGTAGGCAAGGACTGAAAATCCGCTTGCTCCGAAATCAGGCAGCACAATATGGCCAGGTAGCGGGGTCGCGTAGCGACAAGGTAGGCAAGGACGGAAAATCCGCCTACACCGAGATCAGGCAGCACAATATGGCCAGGTAGCGGGGTCGCGTAGCGACAAGGCAGGCAAGGACTGAAAATCCGCCTACACCGAGATCAGGCAACACAATTTGGCCAGGTAGCGGGGTCGCGTAGCGACAAGGTAGGCAAGGACTGAAAATCCGCCTACACCGAGATCAGGCAACAC
>JBCCBP010000078.1:0-4692 GCA_039033995.1 Pseudomonadota bacterium
CTGTCCGTGGGGGAGCAGCCCGCCGCAACGAGCAGCAAGGCCAGCCAGACAAGACGAATTCGGGTGGTAACAGCAAACATGGGCAATCCCTTACGACCTTACGCTCGGGAATCGGCGCTTCTGATCGCACTGAATTATCGCTCCGGGCCTTAACGGGGGCTCATGCGCTGTTTCACAAAATACAGCGGCGCGCAGGCATTATGTTCAAGAGGATGGCGCTTGAGTCAGTCGTTCAATAATCAATATTGCAATTAGGCGCCATACCGAACTTGTGCTGGTCATGTCCTCGTCACAGCCAATTGGCGAGATTCTCGATATAGCGCAAGCTGTCCTCTAGCGCGCGCGGATTGTCGCGCATCGAAGTGCCTGAGCGCTCCGTGCAAAACGTCGGCAGCGGTGCTGCAGGATCGAGATTCGCATCAGCAAAGTGATGGAATGTCGACTGCGCCACGGCGCGCCCCAGCGTGTTGCCAATGGCATCCGTCTCACCGCTAAACGCAACGGCGACGCAGAACTCGTTCCCCGTTACGCGACTCAATCCTCTGATGAGCTCCGTCGCGAATGCCGCAGCGCCAGGGGGTACAGAAACGACGCCCTCGTGAGGATGCGCCGGCAAGAACTCCAGTGGCGATCCATCTTTTCGCAGCACAAGCTCGTGTGACAAATCCGGCAATCGCACTCGTTGATAGTCGCCATTCGCTCCAGTGTGATAGTTCGGCCAGGAAATAGAGCCCGTTGCCTGGTCATCTACTTGGTGGCGAGATGCGTCAGACTCGAGATTTGTGGAATGAAAATGGTGGGCTTGGCCGATAACCCCAAGGCCTGTCAACGAGGCCCCGAGGTCCTCATGATCGCGAGTCGCCAAGACACCGCCCCCTCGCCGCCGAAACCGCTGAATGGCTTCCGCGTCCTCTTGCGTGAGCGCGTCGGTGACGTCGACCGCAAACAACCAGAGTTGATCAAAATCAGAGTCAGGCAACTTCGCCAGATCTTCGTCGGCGCCTGAACCGTTGTGCCAATCGTGTGCCTCGACACGGTGCCCGAATTGCTCCAGCGCCTCGCCGAGCATCGAAAATCGACCGATGTGCCAGTCATCCTCAACGTACTGAATGGTGGTCTTCAGCAGAATTTTCTTCGGTCGCATGTCTTCGTTCCGTCGTTATCGTCACTAGATCGCGTTCACGCGCAGAAAATTCACCAAGTAGTCGTGGTCCTGCGCACGCCCACGCAGCAGCGTATTAGGGGCGGACCGCTCGCTCAACATGCAGAATCGTTCAGAGCCGTGCAAAAGCGGTCAGACCGGACCATCCCGCGCCGGCGCCAACTTACTTGGACGTCCTGCGTCGCTTCCTCGGGTGTGGCGTCCCCGTCTCGACGTAGTGTTTGAGCTCAGCTTGCGCACGCTCGAGCAGCTTGCCCAGCTGTGAGCGCATCGGCGCCCGCATGAGTCGCCCAAGGAGACCCGATACAACAAGCTCCAACCGCATGGTCAACTGCGTGCTGTTGTGCCCGGACGACTCGTGGGTCCAAGTGTTCCGTGCCTGTTGCACGAATCCCGGTAATCCCTTTGCGATGTCGTAGGCAAAGACGCGCGTATCGCTGTCCCACTGAACCAGCTCTTCAACGGTTGGCCCGCCCTTGTAGAGCTGACACTCCCGTCCGCCCACCGGAGCACCCGGCGGCGGGTCTCCAAATGCACTGGACCGCTTCACGTTGGCGTCCCATTGGTCGATGCCCGCAAAGGACTCTGCAGTGTTCTGCCACACGTCTTCCATTGGCGCGTCGATCAGAATACGGCGCTCCACGACGACTCTAATACTCATCCTTTCACAGCCTCCTGCGCGACATTGCCACGCGACGTGATACCCGCGCGCGCGCTAATCAACCACGCGCGCGCTTGGAATCGAACAAATCCATCCGCTACGAACGGCAGATACGCCTCGTGCAGCGCCCGTGACAACTTTTTGCGGTCGGCGTCATTCAGTGAAGCGTTTTGCAGTCCGGTCGGCGCCAGCTCCTCGACAAACATGCGCAGCCCGGACTCGGGAAACGCGCACCCGACATCCAGTGATTCTAGCCTGGCATTACGCCATCCAGCCGACGCGAGTACTTCTAAGACTCTGTCATGATCCGAAAACGAGAAGGCACCGGGCCCATGCCTCGGCGGCAACGGCGCATCAGGGAACGCTACGCGTGCCGCCCGGATGCCCGCGTTGAACAGCTCATTACTCTCGATGTCGCGCCAGGCAATAAGTGTCAGGGCTCCGTCATCCACCGCGCAGCGCCGAAGGTGGGCGAACGCAGCGACGGGGTCCGCGAAAAACATGCAGCCGAATCGCGAGATAACGCTGTCGAAGCGTTGGCCACCAAAGTCATGAGTGGCCGCGTCGCCGAGTACGAACGTGACGCCTCCGGGTTGCTGCAACGCAAGTTTTTGCGCATTCCGAATCATGGGCTCAGAGATGTCGATGCCGACGACGGTAGACCCCGCGCCAAGTCGCCTGCTCAGAGAGGCCGCAACCGCGCCATTGCCGCAGCCGACATCAAGTACGGCGTGGGGCCCGGAGTTTCCAACCCGCCCCACGAGGACGTCTCGGAACGGGGCGAGCATATTCTCGATAAACGCCATTTCCGTTACCCAGGTCTGCCCCATGGCACCGCTCCAAAATGCGGCCTGATCGGTGTTGTCATTTTTTTGTGTCGCCATACCCGCTTCACGCTCCCGGTACATCGGCTTGAGTAGACTGAAAACTGCGCAACTGTGAGACGTCGCGAAGCCATGCGTTGACAATGGGTACCTCAGAGAGAAGAGACCGACCGTCCTCAAAGTCTCTGAGCAAGACGAGGATGCTTGCCGTCAGAATGCCCCCGAGTTGCAGGTCCGACGCGGGACGCAGCTCGCCGGCCGCAAGCGCTTCCCCGACGATTGCCAGATGACGACGGGTTGCGTCGATGCTGGCCGCTACTTGTTCCTGATTGACGGTAATGCCGAAGCCGGGCGCTAACTGCGTGGCGAAATACAAGCCGGTAAATGCAGCATCGTAAAGATACGAATTTGCGGCGCTGAGCCACTGCTCACTGTGTGCTCGACCTACGGGGTCCGCGGGTTGCAAGGCACGGCCCGACTCGAAGTGCTCGTCAATGAAACGAAGTATCGCGGAGGTTTCGTAGATGCGGTCTTCGCCAATCGCCAATGATGGCAGTTTGCGAAACGGATGGCGCCGCGTGTAGCCGGGCGCCCTGAGGTCATCAGGGCCTATCGGCAATAGCTCATATTTTATGCGCTTCTCAGCGGCCGCGACGCGAACTGCTCTAACGTAAGGGCTGATGGGGGATCCAAAGAGCTCAAGGTGCATGTGTCTTCCTGTGATTGCCTGTCATTGGTGAACGGGCTAGCATCATGCAACTTCAAGTCAACTTTAGGTCAAGCCCCAATGTTGGATATTGGCGAGGTGTCACGTCGATCAGGTCATGCGCCCTCGACACTCAGGTACTACGAAGAGAAAGGACTCATCCAGTCAAATGGCAGGAATGGTCTGAGGCGCACGTTCTCCGAAACCGTGCTCGACCGGCTCGCGCTGATTTCGCTGGGCAGGGCTGCGGGATTTTCGTTAGACGAAATCGGCGAGGTATTTCATGGCACGCGCGGTGTCAGGATCAACCGAAAGAAGCTGCTTGCCAAGGCCGCAGAGATTGATGCGCATGTTGACCGGCTGATCAAAATCAGAGATGGGCTTCGTCACACCGCAGCCTGCCCGGAAAAGAGCCATATGGCCTGCCCAAACTTCAGGCGAACGCTTCAAAGCGCCGCAAACGGGGAATTCCCACCGCTGAACAACGCCAAGTTATAGCGGGAGAACGCTATTTTTTTCGCTTTCGGCGCCAAGGCGAACAAATACGCCGCCATACCAGTTCCCCGTGGGTTCGTCGTCGCTTCCGAATTGCACCGATGTCATTTTGTAGCGATTGTCGTTCAGCCACTCATAGGTGTAGCGGCGGTAAGTGCCGGCGGGCTCATCCTCAAACCGGATCATAAGCGCCAAGTTGCCCTCGTCGTCTAGCGCACCAACACCTTCGCCTACCCGACGATCACCGAAATGCGACAGATGACGCACGGTAAGTCGGTCAGCACTGGCCACCCAGAGGATGTGACCCTTGAGCCCTCCGGCATCAACGACGCAGAGTACCGAGTAGTCGGTGTTCAGCGCCGCGCAATCGGTGTGATGACCGGGAATCGACACGACCTCACGCGTCTCGCCATCCCAGACCTGTTCGAAACGATCGTCTTCGAGCGTCCACTCGCCGACGAACCGTTCGAAAGGAAAGGTGGATTCGCCGCGGCCCTCACTGCGCACGTCGGCCGAGACGGCCAGCGCAATCACGGCGAGAACCGCGGCTCGAGCAATCAACAACACTGCCAGCTATCCGGTATTTTTTTACCGCCGCGCTATGGCTTCGGTGTCGGCCTGGGGCGACTGACCAATCACCAGGTATTCCCGTAGGGCATTGACCATGAGCCAGCCTGTGTCGGCGTTCGTGAAGATCGCGAACCCGAACTGCTGCTCGGGGTAAATCTCAAACTGGCAGGTGAAGTTGCCGTTGTTGCCGCCATGCCCATAGGCCAGCCCGTACGGCGAGTTCATCATGTGGAAGCCCAGTCCATAGCGGCCGGGCCAACCCGGCCGTTCACCC
>JBCCBP010000079.1:0-4601 GCA_039033995.1 Pseudomonadota bacterium
ACATCAACGGCGAGTACTTCCTGTCGCTGGAGGGCGCCAAGGAAGTTAAGGTCAGCCGCAGCTACCGCGACAGTGTTCAAAAAATTGCGGGTGACGGGTTAGGCACACGGCACTAACCGCTCATTCTTTTCTCGGTCGCACCTTCGCTTGAACGCCGCCATTTCTTAGCCCGCCCCGGAACTCGGCTTGGGCGTGATGGAAAAGCCGACATTTTTAGCGCCCGATCTTTTGTGACCATAATACGTTTGGCATCGCTGACCGTTTGCTCCGCTATTGAAGTGTGAGAAAGCAGGATTGGCGGTAAGAAAACTATGATGAATTTCATAGTCTGGTACCTTCTCAATTGACTATCGCAGAGGCGACGTGGCAGCCCCGCTGTGATCAGCAACACAACGGACTCGCAACAGCTCCGGCTCAGCCCGTACCTATCCGAAGAGTATCGGGATGCTAGCAATCGCTCGACGGTAATCCAATTCTTTCTCATACGTCTTCAGTACGAACGGCATCGCCCAATGCGATACGTCCGGGCTGTACAGCCGAGGCATAAACACCCAAACACTGCTGGCGTTGATTTACCACTGATCTTAGGACGCTTGGGTTGCGATCACCTGTCTCAGGGTCGATGGTGATCACCACGCAACGCCCATCCCGCTTGTCGATCCGCACGCAAGCGTTGCCTATTCGCAGTGTCTTGCCGACCCATTCGTCCTCCGGGAAGCCACCCTCTTTCCGCGCGTCTATCAGTAGGTTCGGGCGAAATCGCAAGACGTCGAGCTCATCTTCTACCATCTTCGAAAGACTTGCGATTGTCTGAGTGGTAATCAGGGAAATAGGGAACGTATCAAAGACACCCCGATTCTGTTTGATGGCTCGCACGCCATCGGTGCACAGCGCTCGACCGAGCGCTGGATCATCGACACCAAACTGCTCGCCGGTGGGTGTTTGCACGATCGCTGTCGACTTATCGGGTTGGTCGGGATTCTCCAATCTGGGCACAAACCGATTCAAATCGGCTCGATCTCGCAATGTGAACCAAGGAAACCCGCTGCTTTCCGCACCTTTTCGAACGAACGCCCAGCGTCGGTCACCGGCGAAACCGAACCAGGAAGTGTCAACACAGTCCAGTGCTTCTGCGCCCATCGACTTGACCGGGTATCGCCAGAGGCCAACGACTTGGCCTAAGGTGTTCGCCTCGTGTTGCTTATCCATAATTTGCCTCCATGAATAGAGGCACCCTTTACGTTGTAAGCCCGCGTCGAGCGTGACGGTACAGAACCGCTGCAGTGCCTCTCGACTGAGGCCGAATCCAAAAAACGAGGATCCGGAGGACCATCATATGTCAGATTGAAGGACTGTCGCCCCTCTCGAATCATCTAACATGAAAATCGCATCAATGGCGGTACTTCTAAGCTCTTCCGGCGTTCACAGATTCCGAGTGTCTCTATAGCATTTAGCCGACTACTATGCCGATGAGACAGAAGATATCGACGATTAGGTAGCTCATGGCAACGGGATGGGAACTTCGGGACAACCAGCGAGCGCCGTGGCCTATGGGCTCAGTTGTGTCGCCTGCTTTGCGAATAGTCGCTGGGGTTTGGCGCTGGATATATGCTTTGGTACATCATTGACCGGGTGTATCGTGACTGATATTTCACCAGCACCCGATCGCAATGGTCGAATTGACTGGTAGTCATCTGAGAACCAGAAACCACGGGCAGCCTCGACGCATGGGAACAGTGCACTCACAACAAACTGGTTTTGCGGCCACTTACCCTCAAAAACCTCAGTCGGACGAAACTCTGCGAAGTAGTAGCCTTGCTGCTCTGCGTAGGTATTGAGCTTGCTTAGCGCTTCACCATATTCGTTCAACGAATCTTCGTGAGCCAATCGCCCTATCACCAGCATTATGACCGGGTCCGCACAGAGTGTATCGATGCTTGTCGGCTCTGCAGCGAGGTGCGCCGGTGGTGACAGCGCTAACACGATAAAGCAAGTTAGAACCAACGGCGGACGCTTCACACCAACTCTTCTTAACCAGTTCATATTGTACACCCTCGCTATCTGAGACCTTCGGTCACGCCACTCTGTGGCGAACTAGGATAATATCACTTGGAATTGAGCAGCACCTTCCGCCAGCATCTGGTATACATACGCTACCTTCGAGAAAGCCAAAACAACGACTTTTCTGCGCCCGATTGCATGTGCTTCGACGAAATTGATCAGCTCTAGTGCGCATTCGCGACAGACTAGTCCAACCTTAGCCAAGCACCTTCCCTGGAGATAAGCGGTCAGCGGATCCGCCGGCGTCAGTGGTGGATCACCGGTTGCCAGCCCTTCCTAGTCTCCGCTTCAGCCGCCTGGATCATTCTAGCCTCAATGATCAGGAACCTGATGGGTGCAGCTCCCGCGGGATTTGTGCTTCGCTTGTAATCGCATATCCAAAGTGCCCAATGGTCATGCATAGTCTCTGCGCGGCAGTAACTGATTGCCCCATCTTGGACATACAATATTGCACATACTTGGTTGATGAATCAGCTGACGTAAAAGCACTTGGGGCGTATATTTGGGCGACAGTGTCGTTGTTGTAGGCATCGACTCTGTTTGATGTCGGAACGAAACCTTGGAGTTACCTGGTGAGTCTTCGATCTAGCTCGTCGTGTTGTGTCAATAGAGATCGCGCTTCGGTTAACAGCGAGTCGGTCGCCGGGATGACGATCGTAAACGCTCCAATCGTCGAACGCGTTATCGCTAGTATTTACTGGCGCCTAAGCTGGACAACCTGATGAGATTGGCCTCGAAAGGGATAGCGCTGCTGGCGGCAGGCTTTGCAGTCGTCGTGGCGATTATGGCCTGGAACACCTGGCGTCTTCCCGATGCAATCTTCGATCTCGGACCTCCGAGGCCCGAGATAGTTGCACGAGTCGAGGCCGTGGACGTTGGACGTATCGCATCGCGTATTGGTGCGGCGGTACGGTTCCCAACCATCATCAACGACAACTACGAGCTGGATCGAGAGGCTTTTCTGGCCCTGCATGATTGGCTTGAGGACACCTACTCCGCCGCGCATGCGGTACTGGAGCGAGACGTCGTTAACGATCTATCACTGATTTACCGTTGGCCTGGGCGCAGTGATTGCCCGGCTATTGGTTTCGTATCTCATCTCGACGTCGTGCCTGTTGAGAAGGCCACGCTCGAGGATTGGACGCATCCGCCGTTTTCAGGGATTGTGGCTGATGGATTCATCTGGGGCCGAGGTGCAGTCGACACGAAGGACAACTTGATCATCATCATGGAGGCTCTCGAGTCGCTAGCACTGCGCGGCTTCGAACCGGAGTGCGACGTCTACTTGCTGACCGGTCATGATGAAGAAAACGGTGGATTTCACGGGGCAATCCCTTCGTCAGAGCTGCTGAACGCGCGTGGCGTGCGCTTCGCCTGGCTGCTCGATGAGGGCGGTGGCTTCAGCGCTAATCTTGATGGCTCAACCGAACCGTTAGTTGCGAGTATTACGCTGGCAGCGCAAGGTTACTTAACAGTCAGAGTGATAGCGCGCGGCGAAGCTGGGCACTCATCTGAAGCGCTAGAGGACACAGCCATTACACGCTTGGCGGAGGCCTTACTGTCGTTGCGCGACAATCCGTTTGAAGGCAGTCTCAAAGGCACTGCCCAAATCGACGTTGCCGCACGAGCGGCCGGTGGTCCACTGGCGCTTCGCGTCATGTCAGCGAACCAATGGGCTTTTAGACCGCTGTCCGAGTCCATCGTTGAATCTTATGGTGCTGCCCATTTCTTGCGTAGCACCATGGTCGCAACCGTCATCGAAGGCGGTGACAAGGAAAACTCCATACCTGGTACCGCCAGTGCGCTAGTGAATATCCGCCTGCATCCGCGAGACACCGTTGACGACGCTCTCGCGTGGCTCAAATCTCACGTAAACCCAGACTTCATCAGCGTGGAGCAACATGGGCCCGCCACACCTGCACGACGGCCCGCCCAGCATGATGGCATTGGGTTTAGCGAATTGGCTAACGCCATAGGCAGCGTCATGGGGCCGGTACGGATCGTACCAAGTTTTGGTTCGGGTAGCTCTGATGCTAGTAACTATCAAGCCTTGACCGATGCAGCATTCAACTTTGAGGCAGAAGACGACCTGCCTAATGGCAGTGCAAACGCCCATGGAGTCAACGAACGCAAATCCATTGATTTCCTGGCAGAAGCAGTGGTCATTCATGAGCTATTGATCGAACAGCATGGCCTATCGCCGGCCACCAACGAGCGGTAAGCCCACGGTCACATAAGACTGGACAAGCGGCAGCGGTATTTGGGTGTGACGATTGACCTTTAGCCGACAGCTTGACGCTTCGCCACGGCCATAGAATTCTAACACCCAAGGTGACCCTGAGCGACCATGACGCTAGCCGAGCTTGGTCGCGCCGTAGTCGCAACCAAGGGTCTTTACAACTGCCAATCAGGCAAAGATTGGTAGTGAAGATACACTCAGCGGGAAGGCCGAAGTCACTTGGGGATCCTGATCGATACCGGCAAGTCGGCGCAACGCCTGATGTGTGTACTCGGGCGAGAGCTCGATGCCTGAATCGTTG
>JBCCBP010000080.1:0-4136 GCA_039033995.1 Pseudomonadota bacterium
CGATGAATGGGAACATTGAGCTGCGCACGGTGATCAGCTTGCGCGTTGCCACGCTATTGCTCGGCCGCATCGTATTTCATACAGCGCGTTGCAAGAAGGGCCAGGGTCGTCTGATCCTGCGCACGCGTGGCAAGCCGGCAACGGCGGAGCAAGTGCGCCAAAGTATCCCCGTTGCGCGTCTGGTGGCGTGGAATCGCTATGCGAAGTTCTCTGTCGACAGTCATCTAACCACTGCCGACATTTTCCTGAACGGCTTTAACCTGCGCCGCACGATGAGCGAGGACGACAACCAGCCGCAGGGCATCCTGATCGTAGAAGCCGACGCCCGCGACGGCGGCATTCTGGTCGGCACTCTCCGATTCGCTAAGACCTTCCTGTTGCCGGTTTAGACCCTGCCCAATGCGCGATACCACCTGGGTTTTCGGCTATGCCTCGCTAATCTGGAAACAGGACTTCCCGTTCATAGAGGCGCGAGACGGTTTTATAGACGGTTGGACGCGCCGGCTCTGGCAAGGCTCCCACGATCATCGCGGCACACCGGACGACCCTGGCCGGGTCGCGACCATCATCGAGTCACCCAATGAGCGATGCTACGGGCGCGCGTTCCTTATCGAGCAATCGGTGTTCGAGCACCTCGACCATCGCGAAAAAAACGGCTATGAGCGATTCAACGTACCGATCCAGTTCGCGACCGGCTCGTCACCAGGTATCACCTACCTTGGCGGTACGAACAACCATGCCTTCCTGGGACCAGCCGCCATGGACGATATGGTGGCACAGATTCTTCGATGCGAAGGTGAGAGCGGGCGCAACATTGACTATGTATTGGAACTCGCGCACGCGCTGCGGCAAATGGGCGTCACGGATACACATGTAGAAGCCGTGAGCGAAGCAATCCAACACGCCGAATAGCCGTACCTCGCACGCTTGATCCCGCACTGCGACGCTGCAACTATTAGGCCATGTATGGACACCCATCGACACGGAATTGAACCCTAACCGCTATGCATTGCTGGCTGACCTGATTCTCGTCGTGCACTTTGCCTTCGTGCTGTTTGTCGTGGTCGGCTTCGCACTCATACTGTGCGGCATTGTTGCTCGTTGGCGCTGGGTGGAGAATCGCACGTTTCGCCTGATACACCTTGCCGCGATTGGCATCGTAGTCTTGCAAGCGTGGCTCGGCCAACTATGCCCGCTGACCATTTGGGAAAGTCAGCTGCGACGTCTTGCGGGTGAGCAAGGCTACAGCGGCTCGTTCATTGAACATTGGCTGCACAGAGTCATGTTCTTTGAGGCAGAGCAATGGGTGTTTACGCTGGTCTACACGGTGTTCGCGTTGCTTGTTGCGCTAACATGGTGGCTAGGCCGCAAGCGGACGCAGCAGTGAGTATGATCCGCACGTTACGCTGAAGTGGCGTGGCGCGCATCCGCCTCGCCGGCGAACCTTACCAACAACACAGGCAACAGCGTTAGATTGGCCAACAAAGCAATGATCATCGCAATACCGGTCAGCAACCCGAAATAGATCGTCGGGTTGAATTGCGACAGCGCCAGTATCGAGAAGCCGAGCATGATCGTGACACTCGTGTAATACATCGCGCGCCCGATCGATCGATGGCAACGATGCACAGCCGCCCAGTGCGAGCCATCTTGCGCCAACTCGCGTCTGAAACGATGCACATAGTGGATGGTGTCATCTACCGCAATACCTACCGTAATCGCAGCAATAGTAATCGTCATCAAATCAAGCGGGATTCGTAGCCAGCCAATAAGGCCAAGCACGAGTGTCGCCGAAACGATGTTGGGCACAATCGCAATGGCCGCAATTCGCATAGATCTGAACAGTGCGAAGAAGGTCAGCAGGATCGCCAGAAACACAGCGCCCAGTGTTAGCATCTGAGACTTGAACAGGCTCTGGAGCATATTGTTGTAGAGCACCAGCATACCGCTGAGATTGACTTGCTCCGGCGCCAGCCCGAACTCTGTGGTGAGACCTTCACCAATGCGCTCGATCAATGCATTGCGTCGAAGCGATGGGTCAGACTCGAAGACGCGCAGGCTAATGCGAATCTGATCACCGTCAGGTGACAAGTATGGTGTTATCAGCGCTTCGCGCACGTCGTCCGGCAGACGCTGGTACACCAGCGACAGCAGCAGGTTATCGCTGAGCACAGATTCATCGAGTGCAGCCAACAAGCGCCCCGCCGTAGCAACGGAAATCACTTTGCCGGTTTCGGGCATCGCGTCGAGATAGTCGTGGATACGCGCGATCTCATTGAGACGCGGATTGTTGAACCAGTAGCTTGTCGCAGTAATGCCGCCAGATTGCTCGTCATCTGCAAAGATATCTTCAAACTCGTCGCCAAATTCGTCGTCGACGGGGTCCGTCGTTCGCACCTCTTGTACTGGCGCTTCCTGCGAGCCGTCCTGTGGGGCGCCAAGTGGGGCGCCTAGCGGGGCGCCCCGCGGGGCATCAATAATGATATCCAACGGTGTTGTGCCCCCAAGTTGTCGATCAATGACCGCCATGCCCTGGTAAATCTCAGTGGATTGCTTGTAGTAATCAATAAACCGGTTCTCAACGGTCAGGCGCGTGATACCGACAATGCCAGCACCCGTCAGCGCCACCGAAATCACCAGCGTTGCCACAATGCGACCATCGATAAGACGGGCGAAGAAACCGGTAATTGCTGCAGTGATATCGCGCTGACGGCGGGGCTCGCCAGGCTCGAACAACATCAGCCCGGCAGGAAAAAGCACAAACGAAAATACGAAGCCGATAGCAAGACCAATCACCATCATCCAACCGAAATCGATGACCGGCTGAATGCCACTAACCAGTAGCGAGCCAAACGCGATCATTGTAGTGACCGCGGTGTAAAAACAAGGCACAACCATATGGCCAACCGCCTCACGGACGAGCTCGAGTTGTCCTGCGTGTGGTCGTTTCACATGCGTTTCTCGATAACGCACGATGATGTGCAGCGTTAGCGCAAGGCAGAGGATGAGTAGCAGCGACACAAAGTTGGACGACACGACAGTCAGCCGCCAATCAAACAATCCGAGAACACCCAGCATGACAATACAGGTCGCCGCACAATTGGCGAGCGACAAGATAGCCCAGCGCGGTTTACGAAACGCAATGGTCAGGATGATGATGAGAAACACAATAACCGCCGAGCCGAAAGTCACGAGGTCATGCTGAATGAAGTCGATGGAATCAGCGACAATCATGGGCACACCGCCAAGATGCACGGTCGCGATGTCTTCGTACTGCGCCAGCACGTGCCTTACGGCGGCGATTGTCTGCTGCTCACGAGCGACCAGATTCCGGCTGACTGCATCGAATTGCGCTGAAACCTGGTCCAGCTCGCGAGCTTGGGCACTCGTCAGCGCGCCGGTGTAATCGAGCTCGCGCAGCTGATCGCGGCGATCACGCAGCGAGAGGTAGGTCGCGTCTCGATCAAGGTCGACGCGAAGCGCCGTGACACTCGCGTCCTTGCTGATGAGCAGGTCGCGATACATTGCGCTGGCCAGCAACTCATCGCGGGCGAGCTCTCGATCAGTGTTGGGGTCGTTCAGGTATCGAACACCGTCCGCGACGCTCCGCAGCTCGACCGGTGGGCTCTGGATAAGCGGCACATCCAGGATGCTGACAACGGAGCGGATATTGTCCAGCGCCGCCAGTCCATCGCGCAACGCGCGCAGCCGATCTAGCGCCGCGTCACTGAACAACGGCACATTCGGAGCAAAGGTAACGATGAGATAGTCGTCTGAACCATACCGCGCGGTCACGAAGCGGTAGTATCGCAAGGACTGATCGTGGGCCAGCGTTAGCGAATCGGCACTGGCATCCAACCGGAACTTCTGCGCCTGCCAGCCAAAGGCAGCGACCAGCAATGCGCAACACACCAGCACGACAACCGGATGTCGCAAGATGAGTCGCTCATGTAATTGGCTAAAGCGGTCGATGACTGCCACGCGTAACACCCGCAAAATCGCTGGACGACGCAAGTGTAGCGTGCACAAATGTCGTGGTCATTGCGACAAGCCGCAGTGTCTGCGGGGACCGGCCAAGCCCGCCAGCGCCACAGCGAGCACGTCCAGCGCGCTAGGGTGTCGGTACCAACTGAGCA
>JBCCBP010000081.1:0-4073 GCA_039033995.1 Pseudomonadota bacterium
CAACCATGCCATCAAGCTTGCTAAATCAACTTTCGCCGAATCGGCGGCGGAAAACACCGCGCGGCTGGAGAGGCTCGCCACCGAGACCGCTGAGCTGATCAAGACACTCGACCGCGATCGCGGCGAGCGCCAACGCTTGGTGGCCGCGATCGAGTCCCGCCTGCGCGATGAGCAAGGCGTGCTGGCGTCGCTGCAGCAACAAGAGGGCGAACTTAAATCCTTAATCGACGATCTGTCGGCGATTCTCGATGAATACCCGACCCACTCCGAAGCCCCGCTGACGCAGATGCGCGGCAACCTGACCTGGCCGGTCGCCGGGCGGTTACGCTCGTCATTTGGCAGTAATCTCGCCGGCGGCCGCGTGAAAAGCAAAGGCGTCGAACTGGCGGCGCCCAGCGGCACCGAGGTGCGATCGATCTACCATGGCCGTGTCGTGTTCGCCGACTGGTTGCCCGGCATGGGCCTGTTGATGATCGTCGATCACGGCGAAGAACTGCTTTCGCTGTATGGCTACAACGAGACGTTGCAAAAATCGGTCGGCGACTGGATCGCGCCGGGCGACGTCATCGCGACGGTCGGCAATTCCGGCGGGCGCGGCGAGTCGGCCCTGTATTTTGAGATGCGGCGCGGCAAGCGCGCTGTGAACCCGGCGCCTTGGTTTCAGCGTCGTCCTGGGCCACGACAGCGATGATGTGACGGGTCAGGGTGGAGCCCGGCCGCGGCTGTGCTATGTTCAGGGGTTCTTGGGGTGAGCAGGATGCCGGGCCAGATGGCACAGCGGTTCTTATTTGCGATTGTTTTGGGTCTGTCGTTTGGCCTGACGGTATTACTCGGTCAGCATTTTGCTGAGCGCGACGCTGTTGTGACCGTATCCGACCCCCAGCCCGATTTGCTGAGCGAGGTCATGACCCAGGTCGAGCGCGAATACGTCGACCCGGTGGACGAGCAAGCCTTGCTGACCGCCGCGGCGCGCGGCCTCGTGGCGGATCTGGATAACCACTCGCAATATCTCGATCCCGAACAATACGCCGATCTGCGGGTGTCCGCGCGCGGCAACTACAGCGGTGTGGGCCTGGAGGTCGCATTGCGCGATGCCGAGGTCGTCGTCATTACGGCCTACCCGAACTCGCCGGCGCGCGAAGCCGGCATTCGCCATGGCGACATTCTGATCGCGATTGACGACTGGCCGGTGGCCAGCGATGAGTTGTTCGATACCGTCAGCCGCCTGCGCGGCCAGGCGGGCACGTCGGTGACGTTATCGCTGTTGCAGGGTCAGGCGATCGACGCTACGCAATTTACGCTGGAGCGCGCGCCGCTCGCGATACCCAGCGTGGCCTCCGAGCTGCTGGCGCCCGGCATTGGTTTGCTGCGGCTCAGCCAGTTTCATGACAAGACGGCCGCGCAGGTCGCAACCGCGTTGGATGCGTTGCAAAGCGATAATCTGACACCACTCACCGGTCTCGTTATCGACCTCCGTGACAACCCCGGTGGTTTGCTCGATGCTGCGGTGGCGGTCGCCGATCTGTTCCTCGACGAAGGCCTGATCGTCAGTGCTCGTGGGCGGTCGGAAAGCGCACGCTTCGAACAGTTCGCGCAAGCCGGCAGTCTGGCCTCAGACGCCAACATCGTGGTGTTGGTGAATGGCGCCTCCGCTTCCGCGGCTGAGGTGTTGGCGGCAGCCTTGCGCGATCATCAACGTGCACGGCTGGTCGGCACGTCGACCTTCGGCAAGGGTCTCGTACAAACCGTCGTGCCGCTTGACCAGGGCGGCGCGGTCAAGCTGACCACCTCCCGCTACTACACCCCCGATGGCGACTTCATCGACAACCGCGGCCTGACGCCGGATCTCGTCGTGCGCATGCGCGATGGCGATGCAGGTGATCGCCAGCTTGATGCGGCGCTCGATTTGCTCTCGCCCGCTCGCCTGCAATTGTCAGAACGTTGATCGCGCGACTGGTCGGAATCGTTCTGGCGCTGTCGATCGCGGTGACGGCGTTCGCCGAACCGGTCAAGCCGAAAGTGGTCATCATCATCGATGACATTGGTTATCGGGCCAGCCTCGATCGACGGGTGCTCGCGTTGCCAGAGCAAGTGGCCATCTCGGTACTACCGTTCGCGCCGAATGCACGCCAGATGGCGGAACGCGCGGCGCGTCAGGATCGTCCGGTTATGCTGCACATGCCGATGCAGGCAATGAACGCAGCCAGCAATACGCGGGCGCTCGGCCCCGGTGCTTTGCTGCAGTCGGCCGATGAGCATACGGTGATGCAGCAATTGCAGGCGGCGTTTGCGGCAGTGCCGCATGCGACCGGCGTCAACAACCACATGGGCAGCCTCGTAACGCAGCAAGAGCCGATGATGCGTTGGTTCATGGCGTCGTTGCTTTGTCGTCGCGACGCGTATTTCATCGACAGCTATACAACAGCGGACAGCGTCGCGCTGCGCACGGCTCATGACATGGGCTTACCCGCCAATCGCCGCCACGTGTTTCTGGATACCGATCCGGGCTACGAAGCCGTACTGGATTCGCTGGACCGTCTGGTTCGCCGCGCCCACCGTGACGGTGTCGCCGTCGCTATCGGGCATCCGCTGCCCGATACTATGCGTGCGCTCGAACAAACACTGCCGAAACTCGCGGCGGCGGGCGTAGAGCTGGTCAGACCGCGTGATGTTGTTCACGTTCCGGATCGTGATCTGCCACCTGATCTGGTTTCGGCGTCATGGTAATCTCATCGGCTAAATAATTCCGCCCAAGAGACTTATGACAACCTACCGTTATTGCCCCGTTTGCGCCGCGCCACTGGTGCCCGCCGAACATGGTGGCCGCACGCGCGCGGCCTGCAGTGATGCGCGCTGTCACTTTGTGCATTGGGACAACCCGACGCCTGTTGTCGCTGCGATTGCGGAACGTGACGGCAAGGTCATCCAGGTGCGCAGCATTGGCTGGCCCGATGGCTGGTTCGGGCTTGTCACCGGGTTTCTGGAAGCGGGAGAAATGCCGGAACAGGCGGTGTTGCGCGAGGTCGAAGAAGAGACAGGCCTCGCTGCGACGATGGGAAGCTACATCGGCATGTATCCGTTTTACCGCATGAACCAGTTGATCATCGCCTATCACGTTTTGGTGGGCGACGGTGAGGTCAAAATCGACACCAGCGAGTTGGAAGACTATCGCGAAGTACCGCTCGAAGAGCTCCAACCGTGGGACAGCGGCACCGGCAAAGCGCTGCGTGACTGGCTGCGCACGCGTGGCCGCGATATCAGCGATGATGAGTTGCTGCGGCGGCGCCGTTCGTAATGGGCTTCTACTCGGAGCATATTCTGCCGCCGTTGCTCGATGTCGCATGTGGCATGAAGGCGGTGTCGCGACAACGCGAGAAGGTGGTGCCACTCGCGACCGGCGATGTGCTCGAGATTGGTATTGGTTCCGGCTTGAATTTGCCGTGGTACAACACCGAACGTGTGAACCGCATCTGGGGCCTGGAGCCGTCGGCGGCGATGCGTGAGCGCGCACAGAAAAAATATGACGCGTTGGGCATGACAATCCCACTCGACTTTATCGACTTACCGGGCGAGCAGATTCCGTTGCCGGATAATGTCGCCGACACCATTGTCATGACCTACACGCTGTGTACGATTCCGGAGCCCGACAAAGCGCTCGCGAATATGCTGCGCGTGTTGAAGCCGGACGGGCGTTTGCTGTTTTGTGAACATGCACGTGCGCCGGATCGGGGTGTGCAGCAATGGCAGGACCGGTTAAACCGGCCGTGGCGGCGCGTGGCAGGCGGCTGCAACATGAATCGCCCGATTCTGGATCTGATCAGCGATAATGGGTTCGTGATTCAGGAGTCCGATGAAATGTACGTACCCGGTCCGAGAATACTGACCTTCAATGTGTGGGGATCAGCGGTGATTGCAGCATGAAACCTCTCAACCTCATTTTGCTCGCGTTGTTGCTAGGTGGTTTGATGGAGCCGGTGGCGGCGCAGTTAACGGCACCGACCGAGTTGATGTGTCCGCAGGTCTGGCGCCCGGTGTGTGGCACTGACAACAAAACCTATTCGAATGAATGCATG
>JBCCBP010000082.1:0-3654 GCA_039033995.1 Pseudomonadota bacterium
CGGCAGTGGTGATCCGAACATCGAAGCGGCACTGGCACAGCACGCCGCTTCTGACACTCGATTGGTGTTCTTGCGTGGATTCTCCGAGAAACTCGCGAGTGCGGTATTCGGTGCAGGCGACTTGTTCTTGATGCCGAGCACTTACGAGCCGTGCGGCATCAGTCAGATGTATGCCATGCGCGCCGGCCAGCCGTGCCTGGTGCATGCGGTCGGTGGCCTCAACGACACCGTGACGCATCGAGTCACGGGGTTTTCGTTTCGCGGTAGCTCGACGCATGAACAGATCGACCAATGCATGGCAGCCTGTATCGAAGCGCAACAGGTGTTCTTTGATCATCCGGCGCAGTGGTCCGAGATCGTCGCAGCCGCGTCCGCCCTGCGCTTTCCCTGGCAAGCAGCGGCGCAGCAATACAGCGAGTTGATGTATGAGTGATCATGACGACCTCACGCGCTTGGCCAACGGCAACCACGCAGACCCATTTGCACTGCTCGGACTGCACATGCTTGAAGGCGACCGTGTTGCGACGTGCTTTGCGCCGGGTGCCACGCGGGTTGCCGCTATCGATCGTGAAGGTAAACAGATCCGTCGTGCTCGTCGCGTACATGACGCAGGCATTTACCGCGCGGCCGTTGGCGACGCCGACTACCGGTGGCGTGTCCACTGGGCTGACAACGTAGTGAGCGAATTTGACGATCCGTACCGCTTGCCGTCCGCCGTCGGCGAACTGGATCTGCATCTTCTGGGCGAGGGTCAGCACGAGCGCATCTACGACGTTATGGGTGCGACCTACATGACACACGCGGGTCTGAAGGGCACCCGCTTTTGTGTATGGGCACCGAACGCCAGTCGCGTCAGTGTCATTGGCGATTGGAACCAGTGGGATGGGCGTCGTCACAGCATGCGCCTGCACCCCGGAATCGGCGTCTGGGACATTTTCATCCCCGAGGTGACCGTTGGTGCTCGCTACAAATTCGAGTTACTGGATGCGCACGGCAATCTGTTGCCGTTGAAAACCGATCCTTTTGGCCACGCGTTCGAGTCGCCACCGCATAACGCAGCAATCGTTACCCATTCGGATCATCTCTGGCAGGACACCGACTGGATGGCGCAGCGACACACGGCCGATATGGCCAGCCCGCAGTCGATTTATGAGGTCCACCTCGGCTCGTGGCGGCGTGGGGAGGATAACCGTTGGCTGACCTACCGCGAGTTGGCGGAGACCCTCGTACCGTACGTTGCAGAACAAGGCTTCACGCATATTGAGTTGTTGCCGATTACCGAACACCCGTTCGATGGGTCTTGGGGATACCAACCGATCGGCATGTTTGCGCCGACCTGGCGCTTCGGTACGCCCGATGACTTTCGCTTCCTGGTCGATCGTTGCCACCAGGCAGGCATTGGCGTCATCGTCGACTGGGTACCCGCACATTTTCCACGCGACGATCACGGACTCGCCCGCTTCGACGGCACCGCGCTGTACGAACACGAAGATCCGCGCAAAGGCGCACACGCCGATTGGGGCACGCTGATCTTCAACTACGGTCGCACCGAAGTCGTGAACTATCTCATCGGTAGTGCACTGTATTGGATCAACGAGTTTCATATTGACGCGCTGCGTGTCGACGCCGTCGCATCGATGCTCTACCTCGACTACTCACGCGAAGCCGGCGAGTGGATTCCGAACGAACACGGCGGCAACGAGAATCTGGAAGCCGTCGCATTCCTGAAGCGTTTAAACGAGCAGGTGCATGCCGCCGGCGCCGCGACCTACGCAGAAGAGTCGACTGCATGGCCGGGTGTGTCCAAACCGACCTATGACGGCGGCCTCGGTTTCACATTCAAATGGAACATGGGCTGGATGAACGACAGCCTTCGATACATGGGCGAGGATCCTGTGCATCGCCGCTATCATCACGACAAACTCACGTTCGGCCTCGTGTATGCGTTCGATGAGAACTTTGTGCTTCCGCTCTCACACGACGAAGTAGTGCACGGCAAGCGCTCAATCCTTGGCCGAATGCCCGGCGATGACTGGCAGCGCTTCGCGAATCTGAGGGCCTACCTCGGATTCATGTTCGCGCACCCCGGCAAGAAGCTTCTATTCATGGGAACCGAGTTCGCACAACACGACGAGTGGAGTCATGAGCACTCGCTCGACTGGCACCTGTTGGACTATCCCTCGCATCAGGGCGTGCAGCGCCTCGTAAAAGACTTGAATCTGACCTTGCGCGGCACGCCAGCATTGCATCAACGAGATTTCGATGCCGATGGCTTTCGCTGGCTCGATTGGCAAGACGCGGATCATAGCGTGTTCGCATGGGTACGCTACGGCCACGACGGGCGGCACGCCATTTGCATCACGAACATGACGCCAGTGGTGCGCGAAGGCTATCGCGTCGGCGCACCGCACTGGGGGCACTATTCAGTCGCCATGAATACGGACGCTTCGATCTATGGCGGCAGCGGTGCCGGCCCTGCTGAACGCACGATGACCGAACCGACGCCGTGGCATGAACTGGAACAATCGCTGGTGGTGACGCTACCACCCTTAGCAACCTTGATTTTGACCCCGACCGAGATCGGGTGACGGAGACACCGATGAGCCCGACGAGAAACCTACCGCAACTCGCCCGCATCGATACCGAACCGCTGGAGATGAACGCGGATGCGCTCGTAAAAGACTTCAGCCACTATTTCGCCAGAACATTCGGACAACACGAACTGGATGACAACGGCGCTTTTGCGTATCGGTCGCTGGTCTACGCCGTGCGTGACCGGATCATGCAAGCCTGGGCAACAACACGCGAACATCAGCGTAACGCCGACGTACGTAAGACGTGTTATCTGTCGCTCGAGTTTCTGATGGGGCGCCTGATGAACAATGCGCTGCTCAGCATCGACATCGAAGAACCGGCACGCGAGGCAATGTCGCGTCTCGGCATCGATCTCGAGTTACTACTGGATCAGGAACAAGACGCAGGGCTCGGCAACGGCGGGCTCGGCAGGCTCGCTGCGTGCTTTCTCGATAGCTGCGCCACGCTCGCCTTGCCGGTAACAGGCTATGGCATCCGCTACCGCTACGGCATGTTCCATCAACAAATCAACGACGGCTACCAGATCGAAGAACCCGATCAGTGGCTGACCGACGGGTTCCCATGGGAGATTCGGCGACGCGAGTATGCGCAGACGATTCACTTCGGCGGCCGTACCGAGAGTTACCGCGATGCCGCAGGTCGCCTTGCGTTCCGCTGGGTCGACACGCACGACGTCGTCGCGGTGCCCTACGACGTGCCTGTGCCTGGCTATCGCAACGAGATTGTGAACACGCTGCGATTGTGGTCGGCGGTCGCGACCGATGAATTCGATCTCGACGAGTTCAATGCGGGCAGCTACGCGGATGCGGTGTCGCACAAAAACGCGGCCGAAAACATCACGATGGTGCTGTATCCGAACGCCACGACCGAGAACGGTCAGGTGCTGCGTTTGCGTCAGCAATATTTCCTCGCGAGTGCCAGCCTGAAAGATGCCATCCGCGATTGGCAATTGCGCCACGGCGACGACTTCTCTGAATTCGCAGACAAGCATTGCTTCCAGTTGAACGACACGCACCCGGCCGTTGCCGTGGCCGAGTTGATGCGTTTGCTGATCGACGA
>JBCCBP010000083.1:0-3617 GCA_039033995.1 Pseudomonadota bacterium
AAAATGATGTCCTCGGGCGGGAAGCCAACAACGTCGGTCAGCACCTGATACGCGCGCGCACAGATCTCGACCTTGCGCTCGATGGTGTCGGCCTGCCCTTGTTCGTCGAACGCCATGACGATCACCGCAGCGCCATACGCGCGTACCTGCTGTGCTTGCTCGATAAACGCCGCTTCGCCTTCTTTCAAACTAATGGAGTTTACGACCGCCTTACCCTGAACGCATTTCAGTCCGGCCTCGATCACGCTCCATTTGGACGAATCGATCATGATCGGTACGCGCGCAATATCCGGCTCTGCCGCAATCAGCTGCAGGAAAGTCTGCATCGCATGCTCAGCATCGAGCATGCCTTCGTCCATATTGACGTCGATGATCTGCGCACCGTTGTCAACCTGTTGACGCGCCACCTCAACTGCACCCGCATAGTCATCGGCTTCGATGAGCTTTCTGAAACGTGCGGATCCGGTCACGTTAGTGCGCTCGCCGACATTCACAAACAGACTGTCTGCGGCAATGTTCTGTGGCTCAAGCCCTGACAATCGGCACTGTCTCGGAATGGTTGGAATCGACCTCAGTGCGAATGGCTCGCAGGCGGATCTGATCGCTTGGATATGCGCGGGCGTTGTTCCGCAACAGCCACCGACCATATTCAGGAAACCCTGCTCGGCGAATTCGCCGACGACAGCCGCCATCATCTCCGGCGTTTCGTCGTACTCACCGAACTCGTTCGGCAGTCCTGCATTGGGATGCGCGCTGACGCCGGTATCGGCGATGCGCGCCAATTCTTCGACATACGGACGCATGTCGCTCGCGCCCAACGCGCAGTTCAATCCGAACATGAACGGGTCGGCATGCCGCAGCGAATTCCAGAAACTCTCGGTGGTCTGACCAGATAGCGTGCGGCCGGATGCGTCGGTGATCGTGCCTGAAATCATGACAGGAATTCGCTCTCCCTGTTCGGCGCCTAGCTGCTCAATCGCATACACCGCAGCTTTGGCGTTCAACGTATCGAATACGGTTTCGATCATCAGAAAATCCGCACCACCGCGCAGCAGTGCTGCCGCGGAGGCCTGATAGGTTTCTACCAATTGATCGAAACTGATGTTTCGGAAACCCGGATCATTGACGTCCGGCGACAGCGACGCCGTACGATTGGTCGGCCCGAGCACACCAGCCACGAATTTTTGCTCGCCGTTCTCTGCCTGCCATTGATCTGCCACACTGCGCGCCAGTTGCGCAGCGGACTCATTGAGCTCAACGACCAATGCCTGCATGCCGTAGTCGGCTTGCGACGGCTCATTGCTGTTAAACGTATTGGTTTCGATCACATCCGCACCGGCGGCCAGGAACGTCGCGTGGATCTCACGGATCACTTCCGGACGGGTCAGTGTCAGCAGATCGTTATTGCCTTTGACGTCGCTCGCCCAATCTTTGAAGCGGTGTCCGCGGTAGTCAGCTTCCGACAGACCGTAGCCTTGAATCATCGTGCCCATCGCGCCGTCGAGATATACGATGCGCTCAGCCAGCAACGCCTGCAGCGCCGCGAATCGGGTTTGACGGGTGCTCATGCTGCGGCTCTGGACTGGCGCACACCCAAGGTGTGGCAGATGGCGTAGGTCAACTGCGCTCGATTCAGCGTGTAGAAATGGAAGTCTTCGACACCTTCGGCGCGTAGGGTATTGACCAGATCGATCGCAACACTGGCCGCTACCAGATTGCGCGTCTCGGCATCCTCGTCAAGACCGTCAAATCGATCGTGTAACCACGCTGGCACATCGGTGCCGCACATACCGGCAAATTTCAGCATCTGGGAAAACCGCGTGATCGGCAAAATGCCAGGAACAATCGGTACGCTGATACCGGCGCGCACACAGGCATCCCGAAAACGCAGATAGTGGCTGGCGTCAAAGAAGAACTGAGTGATCGCTCTATTCGCGCCGGCGTCAACTTTGCGCTTCAGATTATCGAGATCCGCTTGCGCAGACCGCGCCTCGGGATGCACCTCCGGATACGCGGCCACCGAGATATCGAAATCGCCGATGCGCCGCAGACCTTCGACGAGATCCGCAGCGAATGCATAGCCATCTTTTCGCGGTTGGTAGTTCGGCTCGTCTTTCGGCGCGTCGCCACGCAGCGCGACAATGTGTCTCACGCCGTCATCGAGATATTCACGAGCGATCTCGTCGATCTCAGCGCGACTGGCACCGATACAGGTCAGATGGGGTGCTGGCGTCAACGGCGTTTCGGTCAACACGCGTTTGACCAGCCCATGCGTGCGTTCTCGCGTTGAACCATCCGCGCCATAGGTTACCGACACGAAACGTGGCGTCAGCGGCGCGAGGCGTTGTAGTGACGCCCATAATGTCTCGGCCATCTTTTCGCTGCCGGGCGGAAAAAACTCGAACGACACCGAAATTGGTTGTTTGCCGTTACGGGTGGTGGCGGGGTTAGCTGTCATGCGCTTTTCCTGGTGTTGGTGGTCGCGCGCTCTGCGCTCGCGACGAGGAATTTTTGGGTGCCGTCAAATGTCTGGCGAATCACACCGCAATGCAGTCCGACGGCCGCGCATTGCACCGCCATCTGTTCTGCCGTCGCCGCAGCATCCGCTTGTTCGACATGCTCGATCAGGATGACTCGGCCGTGCTCCCGCAACACGCGGATAGCCTCGACCAGCACGGCGCGCGGTGCATCGGCCGTGGCGAGCACTTCGTCCAATACCACCGTGTCAAAACTATTGTCCGAATAGGCCAGGCGATACATGTCGCCTTCACGCACCGTGCAGTTTGGAAGTGAACGACGCGCAAACAACCGGCGTGCACTGCGCCGGGCGCTGGCGTCGATATCGATGCCGACGGCAAACGTGGCACGCGCGGCCAACAGACGCAGCACCGCCCCGCTGCCAACTCCGATGTCCAGCAGGTCGCCGACCGGATGCGAGAGAAACTGATCGAGAATCAACCGATTGAATCGGCGCAGATCGTTGGACACTGGCTCCGTTGCCGAACCTCCAAGCGAGCGACGCAGGCGTGCGCGATCTTCCGCGAGTACGGGCGATTCGGCATCTGTCATCGCCAAAAGATGATCCACGGTGCGCATCTGATTTGGGTCGGTCGGCAGGCGGAAATACACAAAGTGTCCGTCGCGGAATCGCTCCAACAGGCCTGCGTCGCACAGAATCTTCAAATGCCGCGATACCCTAGGCTGCGATTGTTGCAGGATTTCTGTGAGGTCGCTGACGGCGTATTCGCCATGCGCGCAGATATGCAGCAGGCGTAGGCGCGTAGGCTCACCTGCGGCACGCAGAATTTGCTCCGTTTTCTCGACACTTAGACCAGACATGACCGTCGTTAGCGACAAATATAAAGATATCTTTATATACTTCTAAGCCAGTTTCAATGTCGCAGTTCTCATACAAGGGCGAAACTGACGTTTCGCCCAGTGATCAGTTTGGTTGAGATAGGGACTAACGAGGGAATACCGGCGCCGCCGGCACCGCGCTAGCCTTCGTCGGCGAACCCGCCAGCCATTGGCAATTCACCCATCCGGATCAGACGGCTGGTGCGCACCGCCGCTTGCCGATGCTTGACGGCTTCTCGATAGACCGGGTCGGTCACCAT
>JBCCBP010000084.1:0-3372 GCA_039033995.1 Pseudomonadota bacterium
CACAGGGTTTGCTATATCTATTACAAGCAGTAAATGACTGCACAATCTTGCCGGCCCGGGGCGCTGTTTCTGTGATATTTACCCCCCGTCATCAAATTTCGCATCGGGTCGGCAAACCACTATAAAAAAGGCGCTGCATCATCGATGCGGCGCCTTTTTCTTACCCGGTAGACCCTGAGCTATTCAGGTGCGGCAGCACCGTTTGCAGTTGATTCAGTCACAACCACCGTCGGTGTCTTAGCCGTTCGCTTGCTCGCTGCCTTCTTTTTGGTTTTCTTCTTGGCGGGCTTTTTCTTGCTCGCTTTTTTCTTGCGTTGGGCTGCCTGCTTTTTCTCGGCGGCCGCAGCGGCCTCCAGGTTGTCCTTACGCGCCTGCTCTTCTTCAGCCTTGCGCTTGGCAGCGCCCTCACCGATGGTGACGTCCTTCAACTCATCAAATGATGCCTGCAAACACTCCATGTAGAACGATGGGTCGGGCATCATCTCGCGACAAGACACCGCGCTAATGGTGATTTGATTGTTGTAGCTCAAGACTGGCTGGAACAAACCGACGCCGTGTACTGCCGGCCCGAGACCAAAATTGGCCACCATCTTCGAGCCCATCGAATACAACGGCAGATTCACACCCGGCACGTTGGTAATCACGGTGTTGTAGATCGGCGGGAAGGTCTCGGCGAGCTTGAGTCGCGAATAGGCACGCATCAGCATGCCGGACGTCGTGGACGGCAAAAACTCCGCGACACTCGCCGTCATTTCCGGTCCGAGCGCATAGGTGGTTTTCTTGGCATTGATGCTGGCATCGTGCACCGCATACAACCGCTCCAGCGGGTCCTCGATATCCGAGCGCACCGGCAAACTCAGTGCCGACACCAGATTGCCCTCGCTACGACGCTCTTCGGCACCGCGCACGGACATCGGTGCCATCGCCACTAGCGATTCCTCCGGTAGCTCGTGCTTCGCTTGCAGGTACTTGCGCAATGCGCCACCACAGATGGTGACGACAACATCGTTCACGGTCGTGCCGGGCTGGCTCTTTTTCATCGCACGGATATCGTCGAGCGGAAATGAGCGGCCATCAAAAACGCGATGCGACGTGACGTTGCCGTTGAAGCGGGTCCGCGGGACAGTGACCGGCGGCGCCAATTCTTTTTTCGCGTAACCGCCCACCAAGCGTCCAACCGCTGGCAGGCCATCTTTGACCACGCGACCCACGCGCAGGGGCCACGATGCTGTCCGCGCAGCGGTCCGAGCGATCAACTCCACTTCGGTCGGCTCGCGTTCGGCAATCCAGTCTTTGTTGGGTGGCGGCACTTCAGCCACCGGGCTCAGGTCATGCAAGGCAGCCGCAATCTCGGACCCGGACACGCCGTCGATGGCGGCATGGTGCACTTTCGAGACGACGGCGAAACTGCCTTTCGGGACGCCCTCCACGGCATCGAGCCCTTCGATGACATAGACCTCCCACAACGGGCGGTTCAGGTCGATCGGGCGTGCATGCAACCGAGAGGTCTGGATGCATAGCTGACGCCAGTCACCCGGCGCCGGCAGCGCGATGTGGCGCACATGAAACTCGAGGTCGAAATCCGGGTCTTCTATCCAGTAAGGATGGTCCAATGCGAACGGGACACGCGCCAAGCGGCGACGAAACACCTTGGCGCGGTGCAGTCTTTCCTCATAAAACGCGAGGATATCCTTAAAGCGGACATGCCCCCCTGGCGCAGTCGATTGATCGTAGATACACAAACTGCCGATATGCATCGGCGTGTTCGGCGTCTCGAGGTACAGGAAAGAGGCATCAAGCCCTGACAATTGTTGCATGACGGTTCACTCGCGGTCGTGATTCAGGCATTGGCGATTGCTCTTGGAGTGAAGAACCTTTGCGACCTGCCCATCAAGCTGACACGCAGGCCGGTGACCCGACCAAGATGCGCGACGAGGACAAAAATAGCGTAAAAAACTGCACTCCCAGCGGTCTTAGAGTAACGCAGCCCGCCAAAAATGTCCTGTTTGGACAGTGAACGGGGGCCTCAATTGTCTGCCAGAGCCAACGACCGTTGCCGAGATTGATCGCCTAGCGGGGTGCTTGCCAGACCGCGGTGTCAGGCCGCTTTGGCAACACTCGGCAGCGCAAAATGGAACTGCGTCCCTTTGCTGGGCTCGCTGTGCACCACGATCTGCGATTCATGCAAATCGAGAATTTTCTTGACGATGGCAAGTCCTAACCCGACCGATTCGGCAGCGGGTGAGCAATCGCGCGCTACCGCATAATGGCGGTCGAAAATATGCGGCAAGTGGGTTTGCTCGATGCCAGTACCGGTATCGGCCACCGCGATCGCGCAGTCGTCGCCACTGTTACGCAATGTCATCGTGACACTGCCGCCCTCTGGCGTGTACTTGATCGCATTGTCGATCAGGTTCTCGAGCACGCGTTGAATCAACCCGATATCAGCGATGACCGTCGCGTCTCCATCCGGCGGTTCAACAATCAAATCGATCGACTTGCTGCGCGCTTTGAACGACAGCTCTTGTGCGACGTCGTTGGCCAGCTCAGCCAGCGAAAACTGCTCGAAGTCCGGACGAATGCTGCCGGTATCCAGTCGGGTCAGCTCGAACAGATCGCTGATCAGATCGCCGAGACGGCCCGCATGTCTGCGCGCGGTTTCGACCAGCGCCTGCCGTTCGTCAACAGCCAGATCTTGTTGTTTAATCAGTAACGTGTCGAGATAGCCTTGCATCGCGGCCAGCGGCGTGCGCAGATCATGCGATACGTTGGTGATCAGCTCACGGCGCAGTCGGTCACTCTCGCGAATACGCTCGACCTGACTGACGATACGCGTCGACATCTGCTCGAAGGCGCGGCTGAGATGTTCCAGCTCATCGCCATCATCAGAGGTATCACTACCCGGAGCCGCGTCATTATCGATCTGGAAGCGCCGTACCGAGGCGGTGAGACGACTGAGTCGCCGCGTCAGGATGCGAAACGCGCCCCAGCCGACCAGCAGCGTGGTCAGTACCGTCAACGCAATCGCGGCCATTATCACCCGCTGCTGATAGCCGGTTTCGACCAGCGCGACCGTTTCCGCGTACTGGGCGCCGCCGAGAATCACGTAAACAAAGCCCGCCTCGACGCCGTTATCCATGACCGGACTGACCGAGAACACTTTGCGATCGTGACCGACACGCGGATCTTCACCAAGCACCGGCAACCGCGAATCGCCAGATAACAGCGCGCGCACCGGTTGCATGTCGATACGGTCGCGTAACGAGGGTTCGCCCGAGAGACTGGCACCGAGGACACGCCCGGCGTTGTTCAGCAAATAGATTTCGGCGCTGGGGTTGATCACCATCGCGCGCTCGGCGAGCGTGGCGAGTG
>JBCCBP010000085.1:0-3312 GCA_039033995.1 Pseudomonadota bacterium
CGCGATTTCACGAGCAAGGGCCAGTACGGCGAGTTCTTTAACGGCCCGTCGACCTTTGACATCGCGAGCGATGAGTTCGTAGTCCTTGAGCTCGACCAACTCAAAGGCGTCAAAGAGCTCTTCACGGTTGTCGTCATGCAGGTCATGAACAGCGTGACCCAGGATCTCTACCTCTCGGATCGCGGCGAGCGCCGCTTTATTCTGTTCGAGGAAGCAGCATCATTCCTTAAGCAGAATGGCGCTCATGATTTGAGTCGTCTCGCCACGATGATCGAGGAAGGGTTCCGTCGCGCACGCAAGTATCGAGGTAGCTTTGGCGTCGTGCTCCAGTCCATGGTCGATCTGGATAGCTTCGGTTCCATCGGCGATGTGCTTGTCAATAACGGTGCGTACAAGTTCATGCTCCAAGGCAAGGACTACGCGAAGGCGATCGATCTTGGGTTGATCGACTACGAAGGTTTGGCAGTCGATCTGCTCACTTCCATCCGCAACAACAAGCCGCGCTACTCAGAGTTGTTCTTGGACACGCCTTTCGGTGCTGGCATTGGACGATTGGTGGTTGACCCGTGGAACTACTGGGTCAACACGTCGGACGGTGGCGACATCGCCAAGTACATGCAGCTTCGCGAGCAGGGCAAGACGCCGATTCAAGCGATCAGCGATCTCTCCGGAATACCGGTGTCATGAGACGTGTGGCGCTCACTGCACTTGTGGCCCTTGCGTCGTCTTCTGCGCTAGCAGATCCAGACGATGTAGCGGCGGCGCGAGCGTCGGCCGATGCCTTTCAGCAGCACGCCGGAAGCGCCCAGCAGATTCAGGACAACCTGACCAACCCATTGCTCTCGCAGGAATCGATGATTGCGGTCGATGGAACGGACTTCGAGGCGCAGTTGATGTGCCACGAAGAAAACGCGTTCATGGAGGTCTTCATCGCGCCTTCCGGTACAGGTGACGTTGGCCAGATCAACATCCAGTACGACACCAACTCCGATGGGACGTTTGACGCGCTCTACAGCGCGCCGATGCATGCCTCTGGCGTTTGCGCGAACGGTATCGTGAGCTGCACACCGGGGACTTGGTCGCACTGCCAGCCGTTCGAATGGGCGGCGGACGATTCGAACAACCTGACTCTCGAACCAACCGGACTCAATCAATTAGGTGGCTGCTACTGTGTGAACAATCACTGCGGCGCCGGTCTGTTGGTGAACAACCTCGACACAACGGTCGCGGCGATCGGCGGCGGTGCAGCGGCCGCGATCGGAGCGAACAACGCCTATTACGCGATCACTAAGGTGTTCGTGGACGGTCCCATCGCCCGTTACTTCGGGCAAGACACGACTCAGTGCGGTGCAGCGGGCCCCGTTGGGATGACGGCGTACGTGGATAATCCGACCGCTCTCACGGCGGATGCGGCGGCTATCACGGCAACCGATGCTGTTTACGATCTTGTCTCTACGTCGCCGGCGGCCACTCAGAGCGATGTGTCAAACGTCAGTTGTCAGATCAATCGCTCGGTCTATATGGATGAAGTCACCATTGACGACATCATCGATTACAACGGCGGAACGGGCGCCGTAGCGCCATGCGGACCGAACTGTTTGCAGCTGATCCTCGGTCAAATAGGGAATAACTACTGGGGTCCGGCTTCCTGCTCGATGTACGAGCACAATGTTGAATTCAACGTCCTCCGGCCGGACCGGGTGGTGAGCGCCAGGCTTACTCAAGCCGTGTGGGATGACTGGATTCAGGTTCGCGCCAATTCCAGCTTGATCTGGAGCGGACCAAATACGTGGACCGGCATGGGCAATCCGCCGGGTTCTTGTGAGCTTTCCAATAGCTGGAACCAGACGATGAACGTCGATTTCACGTCTGTACTTCAGGGCGGTGGTCTCGTCGACTTCAATATTCGCGTCGCTGTTGCCGGCTACGGCGAGGGATACGCTTACGCGCAAGTCAACGTCGATACAGAGTGCGAGCTGTCAGACGACATCATCCTCGACGGGTGCCAGGCGTATCAGGAAGATCCGGATTGCTCGCTGCGCGCTGAGACCGTCGACGGCGTTCAGACGTTCCAGAACTATCAAGGCACAGGGCTTTCGCCACTGCCGTCATCGATCACGGTAACGGGCGCCGGATGTTCCGAGGTGGTCACTCGTGATTGGTGGCAGAAGCAACGCAGCTATTCGTGCGTCACCAACAGTCAGTACGAATTCAGCGAAGCCTTGGAGCGTAAGTCGTTCATCGAAGAGAGCGCGACGCCGACGGCGTACTCCGATCAGATCATCGATCCCGACACAGGATCTTACCTCGTCACCAATGGTGACATGTTCCTTCTCGATGAGGTGTCCGTTGCCGCATGTCCGCAAGCGTGCAAGACGCGGCGTCCTCGCGCGCGAAACGACGTCGGCCGGTCTGGCGTCGTCAGCGAAACCAGTACAAGTCCCGCAACCCATGATGTCCTCTATCACGAGTGCACCGCCGATAACGTTTGCCCGCTCGGAGACGGCGAAGAAATCGTGCGCGATTGCGGTTGTATCGAAGATTTCCCCGAAGCGTCTGCGGTCATGCAGTTGGTGCGTATGGCCGGACAGGATGTTCTATGTTCAAGCGGCACTCCACAACAACTCAACTGATTGCGTGGCTGGTATGCCTCACGATCATCCTGCCGGTGCAGTATGCCGCGGCGGACCCCTGGGTGTGCCTTGCGGATCTGGATGGCGACGGCGACGCTAGCTCAGACGGAGAGATGGTCGGTTGTGTGCCTGCGTCAGGGACACAGTTTTGTCCATTGCAGGCAGTCGACTGCACACAGACCGGCACGCCGGCGACGTGCCCCGTTGCCGGCAATGCGTGTGTCAACGGAGTGTGCGACACACCGGGGTTCTGCCACTACGAGGACATTGGCCTCGGCGCGTGGGTGTGTGAGCTACCGAACGGCATCCAAGGTGGTCAGTACCCTACGTCTAGCCAGTGCAATTCGGCCTGTTCGAACTTCCAGTCGCCGTGCTCTGGTGGTGGCATTGCGTATACCTGTCCACTTGGCGGGGCGTACGCGTGCGTTGACCACTTCGGGACTCAGCAATGCTCACCCAACGCATGTAATGACCTAGCAACGGCGCCGCCGCCCACCGAGACCCCTCTCGATGGGGCAGGGCAGATGTTCCTCGACGATGGTCCGCGTGACGTTGACGGCAATTGCATGGGCGCGACGATGATCTTTAGCGGAAGAGCTATGGAGTGTCTACCGCGCGGCCTGAGTACGGCTTACCAGGACTGCTGTGACGCTCAAGACGAGATCTACACAGACTCAAC
>JBCCBP010000086.1:0-3062 GCA_039033995.1 Pseudomonadota bacterium
GCCAGGCGGTTAGCATCGCTGTAGGTCAGTACCTCGGCGCCGATGGCCGTCGTGTTGCCATTGTTGTCGTAGCTGCGGCTCTGTGACAGCGCCCCGGAGAGCGTGTTCAGCTGATTACTGGTGCTCGCGTTGTTGAAGTGAGTAATAGCGCCAGAGACGGTCTTGCGGGTGCGGTTGTCGTTGGCGTCATACTGGAACGCATGTGTGCCACCCGGGCCGCCGTAGCTGCTCAGACGATAATCCGGGAACAACGCAAGTTCATAAAGCAAATGGTTTGCTTACACGCAACAGCCTTTTCGCACTATCAAACGCTGCATCATGTGCGCGACACCAGCCGCCGACCAACATCGTTCATCGAAGGGTTGTCGCTATCATTGTGGATCGAATATGGAGCTACAAATCTATGTCATTATCCAACTGCACCTCAACCTCTGTGAATATCGTCGGCAATTCCGCGGCAAGACGTTCTCTCGTGACATCTTTATGGACAACTTCGAATTCCGGCGGGGCGACCTCCACTCCGTGCACCTGAATGTTCCAGCAAAGCCAGCGTACCAGTACTTCGTCGCCGGACGGGCTTTTTTCCCACTTGGGCTCGTCCGCAACGCTAACTCTCAACACAGCCGCATCGAGATTATGATGGTCAAGTGCGGCTCGAATTCTCTGCAGAAGTGCGGATCTATCAACGCTAGTCATAGTCATCGCTCCTTCGGAGGAATCCATTCGGTACCAAGCTCTTTGGCACCCTTTGACCGATTACAAGTTCGACATGCGGCATCCAAGTTTGAATCAACTGTTTCCCCACCTCTAGCATATGCTTGTCTGTGATCGATTTCAGCAGAATTAGGGCTGCCTGCGCGGCGATCCAGCGGTGTATCGCAAAATGTGCATCTCTCGACTCCGTCTGCGTCCCTTGAGCGCTCAAGAGCGGATTCTCTCTGCGCGTTTGTCGGTCGCCTTGGTGTCGAGTTTGGGACATCTACATTGCGTTATTAACAGGTCTCGACGCCAACACCACAATGCCATGAGTCACCTTATTCGCGCCCCGTCGCTTTCCGAGCCTCATCCGTCGTCTGATAAATTTCGCCCCACGCTACGGTCTCTAGCGCTGTGTTTGGCAGGCTCGTCGTACCTGCAGCAATATCCTGTGCCGGTTTGGCAATATGAACGTAAAGCGGCCATTCATGATCATCGAAGATTGATTCGCCAACGTGTCGTCCTGCAAGCGCGAGAGAAGTTAGGGACACTGTCGACCCATCAGATACGACGATATCGACAGGCGGACGAACCGCAACTAGCGCTATATCGTCTCTATCGCCGTAGCTGCCGCGATCCTGCAACCAACATGCATGCGGTTCATTGAGCCCATAGCCTTCCGTCGAAGCAAGATAAAAATCTGGCTGGCGTCTTAACTGATTGTCGCTTGAGTAGAATGGCAGAAATTTTTTTATCGCCTGCTGCTGTTTCACATTCGGGAAAACGATATCCAGTGACATCTTGCTGCTGAACATTTTCGCGAACTCATTTTGCACCGTGCGTCGAATAGCATCCTCATTGGCCCATTCAGCCGTGACGATACACACGGCCACAAAGCATTGTGGATCATTGTCGTATCTAACGCTAAGCAAGTACGCATCGCGAACTTCGGTAAGAAACTCGGGAAACACCGTATCAGAGAGTCTGGTCATGAATTCCGCTTCGGGCTGACCATCTTGATTCGCCAAAAATTCAATCCGTCGTTTTTCCAATTCTCTCATTGTTCAGCGCACTCAAAACTCTGGATTAACGCCGGAAACACGAGATAAATCCACTTGGTTTTGAGGGTCGGGAATAATGACCTCATCCAGTCCCCCACGATTCCCATCTAGCGGTAGCGCTTCGCGCCGAGTAACCCCATCAGTATTTCGAAGCGTGCCTTCGCTCACAAACCGGCCCGAGTTCTGATTAGGCAATCCGGAGGCATCTCGGTAATTGTCGACAGTTTTCGGATCAGCCGTTGTCCATGAACGACCATTCGGACCTGATTGATCGCCCCATACACGATAAACCTTAGTTCCTTCCGAGGCTCCCCCGTTTGGGACCCGCTTCAACCCCTTACCGGCCGCGTCTCCCAGAGGTCCCGCTATGCCTATTATAGCAGCGGTAACGTTAACTAACGTAGGGTCCTGTATTGCTTCGACTATTCCCTTAATATCGCCCAGAACCGGTATGAAGTCGGCGATATTACAAGCCAGGCCGGCATCCATGATCATGCGATCTCGCATTTGCTCGCGACTTGCTCTTCCGCTCCCAAAGTCGCGCACCGTTATGTCCTGGTTGATACCAGCGCGCTCCAGCCCGAATGGATCAACCCAGCTAACCGGATTCCCACCCGCATACGCATACGTATTCAACCCCCCGGCCAACCCGATAGGATCAGAGGTGACGTATCGTCCAGACTCCGGCTCGTAATACCGGAAGTAGTTGTAATGCAACCCTGACTCACTATCGAAGTACTGGCCGGGGTAGCGTACGTTGAGTGTCACCGCACTCGGGCTGATGCTGGCATCACCGAACGGCTTGGCAGTGGCGCGCCAGCGGATGTTGCCGGCGGTAGTGGTCACCACCTGTGGCGTGGCCAGGTGATCGTTGTGCACATAGTGCACGGTGTTGTTATAGACGAACGCGATCAGCTCACCGTTTAGATAGATGTAGTCCTTCGTGCCTTGTGAGCCGCGCTCGTGCAGGAGTCTTGCACCGCCGCCATAGACGAAGCGTTGGTTGAACCCGCTACGGCTCTTGTAAACACGCTCACCGAGACCGTTATAGGTATAGCTGGTCTGGGCTCCCCCAGCGGTGGGTCTGTAGGCGGCCAGGCGGTTAGCATCGCTGTAGGTCAGTACCTCGGCGCCGATACTCGTGGTGTTGCCATTGTTGTCGTAGCTGCGGCTCTGGGACAGCGCACCGGAGAGCGTGTTCAGCCGATTACTGGTGCTCGCGTTGTTGAAGTGAGTAATAGCGCCAGAGACGGTCTTGCGGGTGCGGTTGTCGTTGGCGTCATACTGGAACGCATGTGTGCCACC
>JBCCBP010000087.1:0-2547 GCA_039033995.1 Pseudomonadota bacterium
GACGACGAGTCCGGCGCAGTAACGTTCCGTCACTATGGCGTAAACCATCGCGACCAGGTGGTTTTCCAGGGTGATCGAAAGGCCCTAATTAGAAAAAGCCGCGCATGACTCACAGAAAAGGAAGCCCGCATGAATAGTATAAATAGGCCAAAGCGATTGCGTCGTTCGCAGCTCGCCGTGCCAGGCAGTAGCGAGAAAATGCTTACAAAGGCGGCGGGTCTTGGCGTGGACCATGTGTTCTGTGACCTGGAAGATGCAGTGGCCCCATCAGCGAAGGAAGCGGCGCGGGGCACGATCGTAGCTGCTCTGAACGAGCTCGATTGGGGTCAGACCGTGCGCTGCGTACGCGTCAATGATGCGACAACCCAATGGTGCTACGGCGATATCATCAGCATAGTTGAAGGGGCGCGAGATAACCTCGACACGATCATGCTGACCAAGCCCCTCGATGCAAGCGACATCCTGTTTGCGGATAAATTGCTAACACAATTGGAAAAATCTCTGGGGCTAAAAAAACGTATCGGATTGGAATGCCTAATCGAAGAGGTCGAGGCGCTACACAATGTTTGGGAAATCGCTCGCGCCAGCGATAGACTCGAGTGCATGATCTTCGGCATGGGAGATTACTCCGCAAGCCAGGGAATGTCGGTGAAAGATATCGGTGAAGCCAACTACCCTGGCGATATCTGGCACTATCCGCGATACCAACTCACCATCGCTGCACGCGCTGCGGGTATCGATGCGGTTGATGGCCCTTACGCAGATTTCACTAACGCCGAGGGCTACGCCGAGGAATGCCGTAGGTCGGTGATCTTGGGCATGGTCGGAAAATGGGCTATTCACCCCTCGCAGATCACGCCCGCAATGGAAATTTTCTCGCCCGATCAGGCCGAGGTGCAGCAAGCAAGAGAACTAATCGCAGCCTACCGCGAAGCCGAGGCACAAGGTATTGGCTCAGTGAACATCAGTGGCAAAATGGTCGACGCGGCAACCGCTAGGATTTTTCAAAATACGGTAGATCGGGCCGACTTGATTGGCATGTAGTTCCGACATCGGATGCGGATTATGGCTATGCCTGAAGCTAGAACATTTAAGTAGACCGTGCGATGAGTGGATTTTTCAGACCCAGGCGCTCCTGCCTGTATATTCCAGGGATCAATAGCAGAGCACTTGAGAAAGCCCGTGGGTTGCATACCGATTGCCTGTTGATCGATCTGGAGGACGCGGTGGCTCCTGATTCGAAAGAGTCCGCGCGCGCCCAAGCTTGCGATCTAATTTCACAGAAACCATTCGGCCACCGCGAGGTGGTGCTGCGAATCAATGGCCGCGACACGGCGTGGTTTGAAGATGACCTCACCCAGGCCGTTGCGGCTGGACCAGATGCCATTCTCGTTCCCAAAGTCATGTCGGCCGATGACATCCTTTTTATGGATGACAAATTAAGCACTCTTAACGCGCCGCCGAATATGACGTTGTGGGCAATGATCGAGGTGCCGCAGGCGATATTGCGCATCAACGACATTGCCGCTACGGCGAGCGCCTCACGCCTGAGCTGTTTTGTTATGGGAACCAATGATCTGGCAAAGGAGCTTTCCATTCCTATTACCTCCGGACGATTCGCATTTATGACCGCGCTGTCGCTGACAGTGATGGCCGCTAAAGCCTTCGGAGTGAGCGCTATTGACGGTGTGTTCAACGACATCGCGGACGGCGACGGATTCGCATTAGAGTGTACGCAGGGCCTGGAACTGGGCTTCGATGGAAAGTCGCTTATCCACCCGAAACAAACCGATGATGCCAATCGAGTCTTTTCTCCCACACCCGAGGCAGTAGCGGAGGCCCGAGCAGTTGTTGCGGCTTTTGAACTCGCTGAAAATGCAGGTAAAGGTGTGATTGTTGTCGATGGCAAGATGACCGAACTCCTGCATCTGGAGAGGGCGCAACAGCTGGTGGCAAAGGCTGCCGCTATAGAGTCTTTGCCAGCCAGCTAAGGGTCGACGCTGTTGATCGCTACGCCAACCACGCCGGTGGTCTACCGAGTCGACCCGCGGTAAATCGCAAAAGCCCTTTTACGAACGGTTCGATTGCCGCGAAATGCGCGGCGGTCATGGGCGGGTTCAACCAACGCCGCGTTGCGTCTCAGTACCGTAGCGAACGAGTACTTCTATGTTCCTTGTGCTCAGTGTTCGACGCACTGCAATTGAATACTTCTGACGCGTTGTTAGAACTCGATGCCCAGTTTCATGATCTAGAAGCCGGGCGCTAAAACATACAGATGACTTCAAACGCGGTTACGAAGTGGCGGAGCTGGATTTAAACGAGACCATCAAAATAGATGATATTTAGACGGGGGATGTAGCTGTCGTCGAGCTAAACACGGCGTTCAGCGAACTGAATTCGTCAGCATTTCGCGCAGCGCACGCATAGAGGCCACCGTTATCGTGGGCCTCTAAGCGACGGCCTCCGTCGACAGCACCTCAAGCAACTCTAGCAAGTCTTTTTGAACCGTATCTCGATCTATAGAAAACGGCAGTTTCTTCGTTTTGC
>JBCCBP010000088.1:0-2091 GCA_039033995.1 Pseudomonadota bacterium
CCACCTTCAAATTCGGCGGCTTCTCCCATCTTGTCGACGTGGGTGGTGGCAAAGGGGCCTTTGCGTCAGCCGTTGGCGCGCGCTATCCGTCGTTACGTCTGAGCGTCCTCGATTTACCCGCTGTGGTGGCACGCATTCCTGACGATGCCAATATCCAAGCGATCGGCGGGAGCTTTCTCGAGACCGCGATTCCCGAAAGTGCCGACATCGTTAGTCTGGTCCGTATCCTCCATGATCACGACGACGAGACCGTGCTTGGTCTATTGTCTAATTTGCGTCGCAACATTGGTGAAAATGCAACACTGGTCATCGCTGAGCCGATGGCTGAGACACGTGGCGCCGAAGTCGTCGGCCACGCCTATTTTGGCTTCTATCTTTGGGCCATGGGCAGCGGCCGTGCGCGCAATCAATCGGAGATCGATGCCATGTTGGTGGAGGCCGGGTTTGCTCCCTCAAGACGCCTGAAGACCCCGGTTCCCTTGATATGTAGCGTATTACTGACGAATCCAGTTTAGTTGACATTAAAAGTGTCTCTAAAACTTGACACTTGTCCGTGGCGGCGTACACTCGTTTGTGGAGATTTTGGCAGATTCTTGTCAAAACACTGTCGAGGAAAGGCTCTGGTATCGCGATGGACACTCTCGCAGTTGTAATGCAACAACCAGGCTCAGTGACCCTGAGTCGGTTGCCGCTTGCGCCGCTGGCTGACGATGAAGTTGCGGTCGATGTGCGGTGGAGCGGCATCAGTACCGGCACGGAACGCCTGCTCTGGAGTGGCGATATGCCACCGTTCCCCGGTATGGGCTATCCACTGGTACCCGGTTACGAGACCGTTGGTCGCATCTCACAGACAGCGCCCGGATTGGAGTCTCGCCTCGACGAACTCGTCTTTGTCTCTGGCGCCCGTTGCTATGGCGACGTGAAAGGCTTATTCGGCGGCGCCGCATCGCGCATCGTTTGTGCGAGCGACAAAGCCACGCGGATCGCATCACATTTGCATGAGGAAGGTGTCCTGCTCGCTTTGGCGGCCACGGCACGACACGCGATTCGACGCGTAGATCGTGCGCCGGAACTGATTGTCGGTCACGGCGTACTGGGTCGGCTCATCGCGCGTTTGGCTCTTGCTGATGGGCATTCGCCGACCGTGTGGGAAACCAATGCCGCCCGGCGTGAGAGTGCCGACGGTTATTCGGTATTGGATCCGGCAGAAGATCCGCGGCACGACTATCAGTGCGTGATTGATGTGTCCGGCGATGCCGCTGTCCTCGATCAATTGATCGCGCGCATGCAACCGCGTGCTGATCTGGTCCTGGCAGGTTTTTACAAGGACCGCGTCAGCTTTGAATTTCCTCAAGCCTTCATGCGCGAGGTCAGTATCAGCATCGCTGCTGAGTGGCAGCCAGAAGACTTGCAGCATGTGATCGACAGTACCGCTCGACATGAATTGTCGTTGGTCGGTCTTATCACACACGCGGTAGCGGCCGGGGACGCGGCTGCCGCCTACGACACGGCATTTACCGATCCGGCATGCCTGAAAATGATCCTTGACTGGAGCGAATCACAGTGAGTGCAGACAGCAACGTGACCGAAATTAAAGTGGACGCACAAATACGTATGCGCGATGCGCTTCGTGCTGAGGCGGACGCCGAGCCCACACCGGTACCGAGCGGTGAGGTAACCAAGGAAACGCAGATTATCGCCATTTACGGCAAGGGCGGTATCGGCAAGAGTTTCACATTGTCGAACCTCTCTTACATGATGGCCCAGCAGGGCAAGAAAGTGCTGCTGATCGGGTGCGACCCAAAGAGCGACACAACTTCGCTGCTGTTCGGTGGCAAGAGTTGCCCCACCATTATCGAAACGTCAGCGCGCAAGAAAGCGGCTGGCGAAGAAGTCGAAATCGGTGATGTCTGCTTCAAGCGAGATGGCGTTTATGCGATGGAGCTTGGCGGTCCTGAAGTCGGTCGCGGTTGCGGCGGGCGCGGCATCATTCACGGTTTCGAGTTGCTCGAGAAGCTCGGGTTTCACGAGTGGGATTTCGACTATGTGCTGCTCGACTTCCTCGGCGACGTAGTGTGCGGTGGGTTCGGC
>JBCCBP010000089.1:0-1898 GCA_039033995.1 Pseudomonadota bacterium
ACGTGCACGTGGCGTTCAATCGATACCGCGGATGAGCGCGCGCTTGTCGTCTGACGTCCTGGGCCGCCAACCACCGTAGGTCGGATTAGGCAGCATGAACCAGGTCTTGCCCCACCGATCGCTGTATTCGTTGGCCGTTTGACGGCCGGACACAGATCCATCGTCGTGGTGCTTCTCAATAAAGTCCCCGAGCTGATCGCCGAATAGCATGAGAATGTCGCGGTCGAGCTCAACGCACGCGCGGCGCGAGGTTTTGTCCGAGGACCAGACGCCATCGCCGCGCTCCGCGGCCGTTAGCAGCGCACGACAAGCTTGCGGCGGGCGCTCGCCGCGCAGAAACAGCGTTGTCGTCGACGTATCAATGCCGATCGCCTCGAGATTAACGCGTGTATCTTCGATCTGCGGGCAGGTATCGTCAGTGGTCGGCCTCGGTCGGCAGCGGCGGTTCGTGACGAATACAACATGCACTCCCAACGACTGACTCGAACGAATGAAATCGACGACGCCAGGCACCTCGGTTGCGGCGCGCAGTGCAACCCACCGATCCCAACTCTCACCCTCGTAGGTCGCATCGTCCATGACCAGCTGGCCCTGGTACGGCGAGTTATCAAGTACCGTCTCATCGACATCGAGCACGATCGCAAATTGATCGAGTGGTCTGGTTGATGTCTCAGCGAATGCCTGCAACTCAGTCGTGGCTGATGCATAAATGCCATGTGTCAGCGCAGCGTATTCGGTCGATGACTGCAACCAGATCACCGAATCCGTATTGTCGTGACGCGGGACCGGCTCTGGGTCGCCAGTGACGGTGCAGCCTGCCGCGCCAAGGCACACCAAGACGAGAAACATGCACGAACGTTTTTGCCAATTCATAATTAACCCTTGGTCATCGCGCCTCGCGCGATCACAAAAAAGACCACCTATTCGCCTCATATTACGCGACGCTCCGGTTTGAATGGCGAATATTTCGGCAGGCCCACATGCCCGGCTCATCCAGTGTTTGCGTTTCGCTCAGCTATTTCTGATCAAACCGGACGCTCTGATGCCAAGAGACGCATTGCAATAGAGACAGGTCATCGCCGGGTTTGCGATCCCAGCTGAGCAGCAGCATTGTCAGCGATTTGGTCGGAACCCGTCGGGCGCCAGTTGCGCTACCACATACTGCGCAGCTTCTCGCCAACATCCACAGTCGCGCTACTACGTGATGCATGACTTGCGCTAGCAGCTTCGTCTTTGTGGAATTTGCTATCCAGGGTTTGCATGAGGGCATCGGTCATGAACCGGCTACGCGCACCATAGACATGTTTGTCACCATGTCGGTGTTGTTGCGTCACATAGAACTTGAGTGGTGCCATCAAGTGCAGGTCTTTCTTGGCACGAGTCATCGCCACATAGAGTAGACGACGTTCCTCATCAATAGCCTTGTTGTCACCGGCAGCGAATTCCGATGGAAAATTGCCATCAGTGACATTGAGTATGAATACGCTGTTCCATTCCTGGCCTTTGGCAGAATGCACAGTCGACAGGATCAAATAGTCCTCGTCCAGCAATGGCTCGCCTGAAAGGTCGCCCGTGGACTGAGGCGGATCGAGCGTGAGCTCGGTCAGAAAGCGCTCGCGCGTGGGATAGCGCCCGGAAACCTGTTCGAGCTGCTCGATATCGGCAATGCGCTGCTCTGCCCCATCGTAGATGTGCTCCAGGTGTGGTTGATACCAGCGCCGCGCCATTGACACATCCGACTGCCAGCCGGCCCCGTCATCGGCGACTCGCATGCTCAGATCGAGCTGGCGCATCAGCGTTGCCAACGCTGACCAATCCTCAGCTGCCGCAGCCGGAGGCACAAAATCGTCAAGCGCTGCCAGGGAGTGATGCTGCGCCGCGACGAATTCGAAACAACG
>JBCCBP010000090.1:0-1746 GCA_039033995.1 Pseudomonadota bacterium
AGACGTGATGCACACCTACGCGATTGGCGAGGTGGTCGAAAGCACGTCCGGCCGCTTCAACGTCGGCGACATCGTGGCGTCCGAGGCAGGATGGGCCGACTATTCCGCGGTGTCTGCCAAGGGCGTCCGCAAGCTGCCCGAGATGCGGCCGCTATCCCACCTGCTCTCGGCTTTCGGAATCGCAGGGCTGACGGCGCATCATGGGTTGATCACGGTCGGCAAGCCGGTCGAGGGCGAGACGGTGGTGGTCTCGGCCGCAGCGGGTTCGGTTGGCATGTTCGTCGGACAGATCGCCAAGGCCATCGGCTGCCGTGCCGTGGGCATCGCGGGTGGCGCGGAGAAGTGCGCCTGGGTGGTGGACGAGCTCGGCTTCGATGCCTGCATCGACTATCGCGACCCGCAATGGCACCGCGCGCTGAAGGCCGCATGCCCGGACGGGATCGATGTCTACTTTGACAATGTCGGTGGGCAGGTGCTGGAAACGGTTCTGTTCCGCATGAACGAGAAGGGCCGCGTGGTCTGCTGTGGCGCGGTCAGCCAGTACGATTCCGGCGAGCCCGCTGGTCCGAAGAACCTCCCCGGTCTGATTGTGGTCAAACGCCTGCGGATGGAGGGGTTCATCGTCTTCGACTTCCCGGACGAGACACCCAATGCGCTGGAGAACCTGCAAGGCTGGGTCGCCTCGGGCAAGCTGAAGGTAGTCGAGGATATCGTCGAGGGGCTGGAGCATGCTCCCGCCGCGCTGATCGGATTGTTGGCGGGCGACAATCGCGGCAAGCGCATGGTGCGGGTGGCGCCTGATCCGTAAGTTCATTCAATGCAAATGACTCGTCGCAACCGTGCGATTTTAACTTGATCGCAGCTTTGACCGCGTGCAGTCTCATTGCGGTTATTGATGTTGGGTGTTTGACATGAAGACTTTAGGCGTCGTGCTTATAATTCTATCTCTACTGATTTCTGCCTGTACTCCTGGAACTTATCAATCCTCGGTTCCACTAGAAGCAGATCTGTCCGAACTACCTTCTGAAGCAAGCGGACCACCAGATCCAAATTACAGGCTAGAAAGTATAACGTGTCGCCGCAACCTGTTGCCTGCTAGAATAACGCAACCAAGCCCAACTCACCGCTGGCGTGTAACAATCAAAGACAGGCAATTTACTGTTATCGCTTTTGCTCAATCTACAGCATCCGTATTCTTTAGAATCGAAGGTGACGTGTTAGATCCTGTCAGCGTAAATCTGCTCGTAGATAGCGACGGGGATGCCGGACATGGCGAAATTCGATGCACCAATATCAGAGTGGTCCCTGTGAGCTGAACCACAACAGACTTTGCTGCATCCTACTAACCCAACCAAACAATCACCTGCATCATTGTGTAAAGGACGGTCGAGGTTAACTCGCTGTTGACAAGGATGAACCCTATTGTGGTTTCAGATTCAAAGTGCTCGAAAACCGTCACGCGCGCGTGACGCTGTCAGATGAACCGTAGGATGGTTAGACGACCCGTCTCAGTCGCCGAGCAACGCGACCAATGTTGAGAGGTGGTCGGCCTCGGCAGCCGGCTTGTCCCAGCGGATGCGCTTGATCCTGGGGAACCGCATGGCAACGCCGGATTTGTGGCGCGACGATCGCTGGATCGCATCGAACGCGATCTCCAGCACGATCTCCGGCTTGACGGCGCGGACGGGGCCATAGCGCTCGACCGTGTTGTTGCGCACCCACTTATCGAGTTCGGCAAGCTCCTGA
>JBCCBP010000091.1:0-1522 GCA_039033995.1 Pseudomonadota bacterium
AGGCCGCCTCGTTGCTGATGGACCACCGTCAGAAGTTTTGAGTGAGGCGCGCATCAATTCCGTTTACGGCTGCGATGTGCGCATCATTGAAGATAGCAGTGGGCCGATCATTGTCCCGATAGAAGCGACACTGGCTGATTAGTCTAGGATAGGTGATTTAGACATGACTGAAACGCAATCAACCAATGGCATAGAAAATGTGATTGTGAAGGCATTGCTCGATCCCGAAGTGGGCTGGAGCATGGGTAGCTTTGGTGCATTGGCCGAATTCCATCAAGATCCCGATGAACCCGCTGTGTCACCGACCGACCACGCCATGAGCCGTGCAACCGACCGCGGTGCGATCCGCTTGAATGCTGATGCGGTTGCGAGTTGCACACCGGTTGCTTATCAGCAGCTCGCAAAGAACAGGCAGCGCTGGGGCCAAGGCATGGCTCTGTGTCTTGCCGAGGGACAGGCTCAGGGTGCAAGGCGATCCGCCCTCACGCAGCTTGGACCGGACAATGACGCTATTCGTGAGTCAGATCGTGGTGCTTTCCTCTTTGATATGGGCCTCGATCTCCAGCAGTGTGATTTCTGCATCCGTACCCGAGATGCGGAATTGATTTCGGTATTGGTAGACAACGAAGGACGCTCGCTCTTCGATAGCAACAACCCGGCTATGGGCGCTATTTTGCGCCACCATCCCCATCGCGTTGCCCTAACGCCGCTGGGTCGTATCGAGGTGTTCCAGAAGATTGGCGGTCCCGACACTGGTGGGAAGTCACCGCCAGGGCCTCATACTCATGTCCTACCCAACTTGATGCGGGCGAAGAAAACACACGCGGCAAACATCACTGTGCCGGATGGCCTTACGCCCTGTGCGTACTTGCATCCAGGTAATCCACTCGTCGATGGACTTGGCCAGCCGCGCGCATATCGTGCGGATCTCGCCACTGCATTTGCAGAACTATTCAGGACTTACGCACCTGAAGATCTTAAGGCCCTAAAATCAAATCTAGGCGCCGCAATTGCTGCCGGCACATCGCCAGATGAGTTCTCAGAACCGTCGTCTCGCGCAGCTCGTTTAACGTTACGTGTCGGTCTGCGCCAACTGGCTCAATCCGCAAGACATGTTGACGATCAGAAGACGCTCTCAATCATACAAGCATGGCTTGAGCGTTTTGATGGCGCCGAGCGAGAGGACGACTCCGAACCGGACGAGCAGGTAGAGCACGGGCGCTGACTGGACATCTCGTGCGCCGATTAAGTTAGGTGCGGTCGAGTGAATGGAAATTATCGAGGATCACTCTGCTCTAGAAGCGACAGTTGCGGAAGAAGTAGCCACGTTTGAACTTGGTATCCTTAAGCTCAACCAGCCCACTAAACGTTAGGTTCTCAAATACCAAGGGCTATTGAATAGTCTCGTTAGTCAGGCTGAGCGCGTCTTGGTAGGCAGTTCTGGTAGTTGGTCGTCAACACGAGTGGTATCTTGAGGCGCCATTATCAGCGCCACCCCACACAGTACCGTTAACGTAATGAC
>JBCCBP010000092.1:0-1518 GCA_039033995.1 Pseudomonadota bacterium
ATCCGATACACCGCGGCGCTGGTCCAGATCGAACCGCCGGACCGTGCCATCGCCATTCAGTTGGTCGTCGTAGTCATCGGCGACAAAAACGCCGCCTTCGGGAATGGTCCAGGTTGATGCTGATGCGGTTTTAGCTGGTGAGAACAGCACCATGTCGAGAAACGACCAGCTGTTGCCGCGCGACCAGTAGTTTGTGCCAACGCAGCCGTCGCACTCGACTTCGTGCGCCACCGTCCAATACGGGCGAACACGATCATCCATGATGCTCGTATCCCGCATCTCGCGAGCGGGCGTATTGAAATCTCCTGCTGCGAACACCCAATGACCGTCAGGCACCTGGGCGCGCAACGCATTCAGGTGATCATAGGCTTGCTCACGCATTTCAATCGGGTGATATGGCGCCGGAAAGTGCGCAACAAATCCGCTAAGCAACTGGCCGTCGGGTAGTACAAACGTGGCTTGCAGAATGCCCCGTGTGTCTCCGGCTCGGTCTGGAAAACCAACCAGGTTGAATGGGTGGAGGGTCGCTTCACCGTTCAACGGCAGGCGAGACAGAAATCCGACGTCAATACCCCGGTTGTCGCGACCTTCTATCAAGACGGTGGTCTCGTAACCGGCTGCTTGCAGATAATCGCGGGACAGACGTCGCAGAATGCCAATATTCTCGACTTCCTGCAGCGCCACGATATCGGGGCCTTTGCCATCATTGACCTGCAGTATGGACGCCGCCAGCTGACGCAGTTTGAAGTCGACCGCGTCTTCGGTCCAATTCAGCGCGAGACACTCATTGCGCCAGCGCGGCACTTCGATCGGCTCGCACAGTGCCCTATGCGCCGCGTTGCGTTTTTTGGTTATTGGCAGATACGCATGATCGTCCTTGCCAGGGTCATCCATTGCATCGAACAAGTTCTCGACATTGAATGTCATGACCATGACTTCGGTTGTCTTAGTAACGTCGGTGGGCTGAGGCTGACTCAGCGTGCAGGCGCCCAGCAAGTGAACGAGTGCGATGGCCAGCACACCGTAGAACAACGTCAACCATGGTCGCCGAAGGCGGTAACTCGATGGGTCTCGTGCAGACGTGCGGCCGAGTCTCGCAGTATCAATCCGTCTCAAATGAATCATGTGCGCTGCCTTTCTCCATTGTCATGCTGCAGCGCGAACGCCACCAGCACTTGAGATCGAGTGAATTGTCTACATTATAGATTAGGTGCGCTGGCTGGAGCGGATTTGATTGCTATGTACTGTCGAGCTTGGTTCTACTTTTACTGCCGATAGTCTCGATGAGTTAGCCTGCCTATCAACAACCGCCTCCTCTCTAATAGCAACCTCTCCTCAATGCGCTGCCGATAAGGTTCCTGCAATGCAGGGCCAGAACAACCGCGCGCCAAGCATACGAATTGGATCAAGCGATCGAAGGAACCGAAGATGATGAAATCCTCCGCGATGTTAGCTGAAATGCCGGATATTGCTGCCAGCGAGCATAGGCATCCACAAGGCACGCTGGACTGGGTGGGC